>JAWKVL010000043.1:0-38326 GCA_041398065.1 Dongiaceae bacterium
TGGTGCGGCCCACCTCCGACAGCAACAGCCCGAGCTTCACGCGGCGCTTCGCGATGTCGCGGTACTCGGTCTTGAGCTGCTCTTCGCTCTTGCCCTTGTCTTCCGCGTCCAGCCGGTCGGCTTTCATGTCGGCCTCGACCTGCTTCCAGATCGCGTCGAACTCCGCGTCAACCAACCCTTCCGGCAGCGTGAAGTCGTGCTTCTCGGCGAGCTGATCGAGCAGGCCGCGCTTCAAGCGCGCACGGCCGGCGAGGCCGTAGTCACGCTCGATCTGCTCGCGCACGCGATTGCGCAGCTGATCGAGGCTCTCGGCGCCGAGCGCCTTCGCCATTTCATCGTCGATCGGCGTGTCTTTGAGCTGGTTTACCTGCTTCACGGTCACGTCGAACTCGGCCGGCTTCCCGGCGAGATCCTTGTTGCCGTACTCGGCCGGGAACGTGACCTGGACGACTTTCTTCTCACCCTTCTTGAGGCCGGTGAGCTGATCCTCGAAGCCCGGGATGAACATGCCCGAGCCGAGCTCCAGATGGAAATCCTCGGCTTTACCGCCCTCGAACTCCTTGCCCTCGACGCGTCCGACGAAATCGATCATGACGACGTCGCCGGACTGCGCCGCATGGTCATCGGCCGCCGGCTCCGGTTTGCGCTGCCGCTTGGCCAGGCGCTGCAGGCTCTCCTCGATTTCGGAATCCGGCACGTCGACCACTGTGCGTTCCAGCTTTATCGTCTTGAAGTCGACCGGGGTGATCTCCGGGATCACCTCCATCGCGACGCTGAACTCCAGGTCCTGGCCGTCCTCGAACTTCACGATCTCGACCTTCGGCTGGCCGGCCGGGCGCAGATTGCGCTCGTTCAGGAGCTGGTGCGATCCTTCATGCACCGTCTTCTCCAGGACCTCGCCCATCACCGACTTCTCGTAGCGCTGCTTCAGGAGCTGCAGCGGAACTTTGCCCGGACGGAAGCCCGGCATGCGGATCCGCTCGCCCAGCTCCTTCAGGCGGGTCTCGACCTGGCCCTGAAGCGCATCGGCGGGAATCGTGACCTTGAACTCGCGCTTGAGGCCACTGGAGTTGGTTTCGGTGATCTGCATGGAAAGCTCTATCCGCTGATTGAAGGTGTCGGCGATACCGGCAAAGCGATGACATCCCAAACGCGGCCCAAGTGGTGCGGGCGGAGGGACTTGAACCCCCACGACTTGCGTCACTGGAACCTAAATCCAGCGCGTCTACCAGTTCCGCCACGCCCGCCCGGCGCTTGTTTCAGACGCCATCGCGGGTTGCCGTCCCGCGCTGTCGGGCGCGGATTTATCGCAGGCGCGGCGTCGGCACAAGGAAAAAGCCACCTCGGGCCGCGGAAGGGTGGCCGGGAGAGCGCGAATTAACCCTTAATGTCCAGCGCCTTGGAAAGCGCGCCCGGCAGCCGCTCGGGCAGGTCCTCGGCGATCAGCCCGAGCCCAAAGCCCTCAGCCGCGGCTGCGTGCAACCAGACCCCCATCGCGGCTGCCAGGAATGACGGCATATGGAGGCCCAGCAGGCCGGTGATAATGCCTGCCAGAACATCGCCGGAGCCGGCGGTCGCCAGCATGGCGGGTGCACCGCCGGAGACGATGGCATCGCCATCGGGCGCCGCGATCACCGTGTCCGGGCCCTTGAGGACGATGACACAGCCTGAGCGCCGGGCAGCTTCCCGCGCGCGCTCGAGCTTGTTTCCACGCTCCGCCAGGTCAGGGAACAGCCGCGCAAACTCCCCCTCATGCGGAGTGAGGACAAAATCACCATGAGGGTCCGACAACACATCGCTGCCCGCGAGGACGGTCAAGCCGCCGCCGTCGATGACGGTCGGGCGCCGGAAACCAACGCATGCGCGCACCAGCTCGGCAGTCTCGTCACTGGGCTCGAGGCCGCTGCCCACCAGAATTGCCAAAACCCGTTCATCGCCCGCGATCGCGACCAGCGCAGCCCGGTCGACTACCGGGCGGATGATCGCGCCGGGCTGGTCACCGGCATAGATCGGCCAGGTGGCCGGCGGCACGGCCATGGTTAAGAGGCCGATCCCGACCCGCCGTGCCGCGCGGGCGGCCAAGCGGGCAGCGCCGGTCATGACGGCGCCACCGATGATGACGGCGTGCCCCCGCGTGTATTTGTGATCCGACGGCCGTGGCACGGGATAGGACGAAGACCACAAGGCCGGGGCATTCAGCCAGCATCGCGCCTGCGCCGCTGCCAAGTCTGCACTGGTGAACCCGACATCAGCGACGGCGAGTTCGCCGCATAGGGCCGCTCCGGGCTGCAGCACATGGCCCAGCTTGCGCCAACCGAAGGTGATCGTGAGGTCGGCGTCGATCGCAACACCCATGATGCGCCCATCGTCGGAATGAACGCCGCTTGCGATGTCGACCGCGATCACGGTCGCGCTGCCGCCGTTGACCGCCTCGATCACCGCCGCGGGTTCGCTCTGCAATTCGCGATCAAGACCGATGCCGAACAACGCATCGACGACAATGGCCGAGCGATCGAGCGCGGCAAGCTCCGCAGCATCGGGCTTATGTATCTCACCTTGCCAAAGCGCTGCCGCGCGTGCGGCGTCGCCGCCATAGCTCGACCTCTCGCGCATGGCATGGACCACGACGCGGTAACCCGCAGCACGCAGCGCTTCGGCGATGATGAAGCCATCGCCGCCATTGTTGCCTGGCCCGCAGAGCACATGAATATCGCCGCTCCCGATCACCGCCCAGCGCGCGATGATGGCCTCGGCCACCGCAGTGCCGGCGCGCCGCATCGCTTCGAAACTGGGCAGGCCGCGCGCAAAGGCGGCCTGTTCCGCCGCGCGCATCTGCGCCCCGGTCAACACTGTCAGCTCCGGGTGATCGCCTCGCTGCATCGGTCGGCAAACCTCTCGGACCAAGTATGCGGCTAGTTGAGGACCGGCCGGCAGAACTGATCGCCGAATCGTGCCTTGACGTCCTCGCATGCTTTCTGCGCGTCGCCGAGATTGTCGAACGGACCGGCAAACACGCGATAGAGCGAGCCCTTGGCCTCGCCCAGGAAGTAGCGCCGGATATCGACCTCCAACTTCTTGAGCAGCCCGGGATACTGCATCGTCAGCTTGTCCCAATAGGAACGCGCGTCACCCTCCTGCCCGGACTCATAGACCCAGATGCGATAAACGTGCGCATCGCCGGTCAGCGATGTTGCAACCGGCAGGTCGGACGGAAGAGCCGGCCCGCTCATCGCTGCCGCACCTTCGCCATCAGCATTCTCCGAGGCCTGTTCCGGTGCAGCCTGTTCCGGTGCCTGCTCCGGCTGTTCGGCAGTCGCAGCGCTCTCCTCGTTGGCCGGTGGCTGCGTGGTCGATGCTTCCTCAGCCGGCTTTTCAGTTGGCGACATTGCCTCAGGCTGCTTGGAACCTTCCGTCGCCGAAGGCATAGCGGCTTGCTGTGTTTCGGAGGGCGTAGCCTCAGCCGGCGGCGTTTCCGCGGGTTTTTCCTCGGTCTTTGTCTCGGCGGGTTCCGGTTGCGGCGGCGATGGTGTTTCGGTCTTCTGCGTTTGCTGTTGCTCGGCCGGTGCCGCCGGATTGTTCTCGACCGCTGGCGCGGAGCTGACCGCCGGCTTGCTCAATGCCGCAAGCTCTTTGCGCGCCGGCTCAAATCCGGCAGTCGCGGCGCGGTCGTACCACAGCTTCGCCGAATCGAGATCCTGCGCGACGCCGGCGCCGTCGCGATAGTAGCCGGCGACCGCGAACTGCGCTTCCGGCAAGCCGCTCTCGGCGGCTTGCAACATGTAGTCGGCCGCTTTCTTCATATCCTTGGGAACGCCACTGCCAGCGGCGTATTGCAAGCCGAGATTGAACTTTGCGGTGACGTTGCCGGCTTCCGCGGCGCGCGACCACAGATCGATCGCTTTCGGCACGTCCTGCTTGACGCCGCGGCCGTCCGCGTAGAGCCGCGCCAGGTTATTGAGCGCGGGGGCGTAGTTTTGCGCCGCCGCCTTCTGGTACCAGTCCGCCGCCGACTTGGGGTCAGCGTACGGTACGCCCTGACCCAATTCGTACAGCATGCCGATGCCGTGCTGCGCATGAGCGTCGCCCGCCTTCGCGCTTTCGATCCACTCGGAGAACGCATGGGCGAAATCTTTGCGATTGAAGGCAGCCAAGCCAGCGGCGTAATCCGCCGCGGCCGCCGAGGAGATCAGCAATGCCATGGCCCCGAGCAACACGGCCTTCCGCCAGGGAATCGCCGCACGCCGCGTTCGAGAAATCGCCTTCAATCCCTGATTCACGCCGCGAATCGTCATGCCGATACTATGCGCTGCAAGGTCCACACGTGCAACGCGCGGCCCAGGCACGGCGCGCCTCGCTAGTTCGGCGCCGGATCGGGCGAGCCCGCAATGACCGGCAGAGGCCCCGCGATTGGCCCGGCATGGTGATGCACCATCCGCCACACCTTGCCGTCGCGCACGAACAGGTTTGTGGCGATGAAGCCGTGGCCTGAGACCGACTCGAGACAGCACACGATGCCCATGTCGCCGATCAGGTCGCGGGCGAGCACGCGATGGGCGATCGGCATGGGCCCCGCATTGGAGAAGATTTCCGCCCAGCTGCGCAGCACCGCTTCGCGGCCGTGGATCGGCTGCCAGCCGGGATGGCAGCAGAACACAGTGTCGCTGGCCGCCCACAATTCGGACATCTGGTCGATGTCCGCGCTTGAGAACGCACCATAGAACGCGCTGTTCGCGAACTCGATGGCGGTCAGCGCGTTCACTCTAATCCTTCCGCCGGTCAACCTCGGGCTTGTCGTTCGGCCCATCGTTGCCGGGATCGCTTATCGGCGGCTCTGTCGAGCCGGGTGGCTGCGGGACGTAGTCGCGCGGCAGAGGCCGCAGCGCCGCCACCGTAGTCGCGCAGGCCGCAGTCACGTTCACCCGTTGACCGGCGCTCGCAGACACCGCACTCGCGGTGTTGCAGGCCAGCACGTCGACCGCGCCTTCGATCACATTGACTTCGGTTGCGCCATCGAGATCGACGAAGATGACGAGATGGGTGCCGCGAATGGTCATGGTCGCCGTCGGCGTCACCAACTTCACATTCTCCTTGTTCTTCAGCTCGCCGCTCTGATAGCGGAAGGCGCCCAGCTTCAAGGAAATCTGGCCGCCTCCGGTCGCCGATCCCGGGTCATAGACGAAATCGTCGAGGCGAACCTCGCCATTGGGTCCGACCACCAAGTGAGTGTTGTCGAGGAATTCGAGCTCGGTCGAACCGTGCGTGCCGGTCTTGACCAGCTCTTGGGCGTAGACGTCGTTGCGGAAATAGATCGCGCGCGGCGACTCTTGGTCGTTTTCGGCCGTCGCCCCACGATAGGTGCGCTGAACAACCGCACCGATCTCGGGAGTCGTTGCAGCGGTTGCCTGCGTGACGGCGGCCAATCCCGCAGCCAGCATCACCAGCACCGTCAAGCCAGTCCTATGTCCAATCATTGCAACCTGCCCCTCTTTCCTGTCGTCCGACCGTCGCCAAGTCACGATTCGGACGAAAAGCTCAAACAAATGATATACTTACCGTGAGCATAAACCTAGAGCGAAGGCTATCCGCCGGCTGAAGTGGCTTACCCCACACGCTGATACCTGCAAACTCCGTTCCGGGATTGGAGTGAGCGGAGTCACATGACGACGATCACCCAAAACCGCAAAAATTCATTTAACTCAAGCGCCTGCCCGACCCTTGCACAGTGCCTTTGGCGCTGCAACATTGCGCCAGAAGGAGGAGCGATGATCGGACGCCTGAACCATGTAGCCATTGCTGTGCCGGACCTGGCGGCGGCTTCCGCGACCTATGCCGACACGCTTGGTGCGAAGGTGTCGGCGCCTGTGCCGCAGCCTGCCCACGGCGTGACCGTCGTATTCGTCGAACTGGCCAATACAAAGATTGAGCTCTTGCATCCGTTGGGCCAGAACTCGCCGATCAAATCGTTCCTGGAACGGAACCCAAGCGGCGGCATCCATCACGTCTGCTACGAGGTGGACGACATCCATGCGGCGCGCGACCGGCTCAAGGCCCAGGGCGCCCGCGTCCTGGGCGATGGCGAGCCGAAGATCGGCGCCCATAACAAGCCGGTGCTGTTCCTGCACCCCAAGGACTTTTCCGGCACCTTGATCGAGTTGGAGCAAGCGTAAGGTGAGTTACTTTCTTTCGCAGGTCGCGGTCTTTCTGCTGATCTGGTTCATCGTTCTGTTCACTGTGCTGCCATGGGGCGTGCGCCATTCGTCGGAGCCGGAGCCCGGCCACGAGCCCGGCGCGCCGGTCAACCCGAACCTCGGCCGCAAGGCGATTATCACTACTGTCGTTTCTCTGCTGGTGTGGGGCGTCTACTACTATCTGACGCAGGTCCTCGGGTTATCGGTGATATCGCTCTCGCAATCCGGACATTGGCTATGAGCACCTATTGCGACGTTGCGCCCGGCCACGAATGGCACGGGCCCTACCATGAATCGCAGTACGGCTTCCCGATCGCCGACGATGATCTCCTGTTCGAACGGCTGATCCTGGAGATCAATCAGGCGGGTCTGAGCTGGCTCACCATCCTCAAACGGCAGGACGCCTTCCGCAAAGCCTTTCGCGATTTCGAGATCGAGCGCGTGGCGCGCCTCACGGGACGCGACGTGGAACGGTTGATGCTGGATGCCTCCATCATCCGCAACCGCATGAAGATCGAAGCGACCGTCGAGAACGCCAAGCGCATCCGCGCGATCCAGCGCGACACGGGATCATTCGCCGCGTGGCTGAAGTCGCACCACCCGAAACGCAAGGACGAATGGGTAAAGCTGTTCAAAAAGACCTTCGTCTTTACCGGCGGCGAGATCGTGGGTGAGTTCCTGATGAGCATCGGCTATCTGCCCGGCGCCCATGCCGCCGGTTGCCCGATCTACAAGCGTGTCGCAAAGCTGAAGCCGGCCTGGATCGAGGCCGAGCGGAAAGGCTTCGATTATTCCGAAGCCTGAGGCTGAGTCACCGACTTGGCGTTCTCTTCGTCGAGCTCGGCCTCCAGCTCCGCTTCCTCTTTCTCGCGCTTCTTCTCAACCATCCGCGCGAGGAAGATGGAAATCTCGTAGAGCGCGAGGATCGGCACCGCCAGGCTGATCTGGCTGAACACATCCGGCGGCGTAACGACCGCCGCGATCAGGAACACGACGACGATCGCATAGCGCCGCTTCGCCTTCAGCCCTTTCGACGTCACGAGCCCGACGCGCGCCAACAGTGTCAGCAGCACCGGCAGTTCGAAGCACAGCCCGAATGCGAAGATCAGCGTCATCACGAAGCCGATATATTCGCCGACCTTGTTCTCCATCTGGACCGGCAGGACGTCGACGCCGCCGGCCTGCTCGAAGCCGGCGAAAAACTTGATCGCGTAGGGAAGCAGCACGTAATAGAAAAACGCCGCGCCCATTATGAACATGAACGGCGTCGCCACCAGGAACGGCAGGAAGGCCTGGCGTTCGTTCTTGTAGAGACCCGGCGCGACAAACGCCCAGATTTGGCCGGCCATGATCGGGAACGAGATGCACAGGGCGCCGAACGCCGCGAGCTTCACGTTGGTAAAAAACGGTTCCGTCAGATCCGTGTAGATGAAGCGCCGGCCGGCGGCATCGTGGAAGTATTCCGCGAGCGGCGCCGCCAAGAAGTTGAACATGTGCTGCGCAAAATAGAAGCAGACGATGAACGCGACGACAAAGCCCACCACCGAGTAGAGCAGACGCCGACGCAGCTCGACCAGATGCTCGAGCAGCGGCATTTTCTTTTCTTCTTCCGCGCCGGCCATACTTGTTACGCTTTCGCCTCGGCTTCGGGAGCTGTGCTACCCGATGCCTCGCTTTCTTTTGCGGGTTCGGGCGCGCTGATCGCGGGACTGGCCACCGGTGGCGGGAGCGGCTGCGTCGCCGTCTCGACCGGACGGACTGGCGAAATCTGTTGGGTGTCCTTGAGGTCCTTCTCGACACCCGTCACGGTCGACTTCATTTCACCTGTCGGATCGACGACCTTTTCGATCGCCTGAGAGATCGAGCCCTTGCTGATGGATTGAGCGGCTTTGCGCGCCTCTTCGAGCTCCGCCTCACGCACGATCTCGTTGACGCCGCTCTGGAACTCGTTGGCCAGCTTGCGCGCCGCCTTGGTGAGGTTGCTGACGGTGCGGAGCGCGTTTGGCAGCTCCTTGGGCCCCAGCACGACCAGAGCGACCGCGCCCACGACCAGCAGCTCGCTCCAGCCCAGATCGAACATCGAGAACGCCTTCCAACCCGAGACAATCGCCGCTTAGGAGCGGTCGATCACGCCCTGCTTGTCGTTGCTCTCGGATTGGGCCTGCTCGCCGTCTTTCGGCTCTTTCAGGCCCTTGCGGAAGGCCGTAATGCCCTGGCCAAGGTCCTTCATCAGGCGCGGAATCTTGCCGCCGCCCCCGAACAGGACGAGAATGATGGCTAGAACAATTAGCCAATGCCAAATACTAAAGCTCCCCATTCGGGCTCTCCTTGGGTGTTTGCGGGCGGACTATCGCAGAATGACCCTGGTGCTGCAACAAGCCGCTACGCGCCGTCACGTTTGAACTATGGTCGTGTAAGCCGTTGGATTGTCACGTTTCCGGGAACATGAGAATCGCTTCCGGCGGAACCTTGAGCGCGACCTTCTCACCGGCTCTCGGGGGCCGGCCATGCAGCCGAACCGACACCTTCACATCCCGCCCCTCGGCATCCTTCACCAGGACATGCACGACCCATCCTGTTCCCAGGAAATGGGTATCCTGTACCACCACAGTCAAGCCGTCGGCATCCTCGCCGCGAGCATGCGACAGGCTGGCCGCTTCGGGGCGGAACGTGACGACGACCGGGGCGCCCTCCTGCTGGTCCGGGGCGCACAGCCGCCCGACCGGGCTCTCGACATGGCCGTCGCGGACCACCCCTCGAAGTTCGTTCACCCGTGAAAAGAAGCTGGCCACGAACAAGTCGACCGGCCGGTAATAGAGTTCCTGTGGCGGGCCGCTTTGCACGATCTTGCCGGACCGCATCAGGTAGATCCGGTCGGCCATGAACAGCGCCTCCTCCGGATCGTGCGTCACCAGCAGCGCCGCGGTCCCGTTCCGCCGCAGCAGGCGCAGCGTGTCGTCGCGTACTTGTTCGCGCAGCCGTTCATCGAGCCCTGAGAACGGCTCGTCCAGCAACAGAACGGATGGCTCGGGCGCCAAGGCGCGCGCCAGGGCCACGCGTTGCTGTTGTCCGCCGGACAGGGCATGGGGATAGGCATCGATATAACCTGCCATCTCGACCTGTTTCAGCACTTCACGCACACGGGCGTCGCGCTGTGGCGTTGGCAGGTGGCTGAGGCCGAACGCGACATTTCCGCCGACGGTCAGATGCGGAAACAGCGCAAAGTCCTGGAACACCAGCCCGACATGCCGCTGTTCCGGCGGCACGCGAACGCGCGCGGCAGGATCGCCGACCACATCGCCGCGCATCAGGACGCGGCCGTTCTGCAGTGTCTCGAGGCCGGCGGCCAGACGCAGTACGGTCGATTTGCCGCAACCCGATGGGCCGACCAGGCACACGACCTCGCCCGCCTTCACCGATAACGACACGTCGTCCACCGCGCGCAAGCGGTCGTAGTCGTGGCTCAGACCTTGCAGCACCAAGGCGTCTTGCAGCTGCATCTAGTGGTCCTTTTCCGCACCGGGGCGCGCGGCGCGGATCGCGCGCGACAGCAAATAGACCGGAAGGATCCCCACCAGGCCGATCGCCAGCGCCGGCCCCGCCGCTTCCACCAGCCGCTCATCCGACGCAAGATCGTAGGTGCGGGTGGCGAGCGTGTCGAAGTTGAACGGTCGCAGCACCAGGGTGGCGGGCAGCTCTTTCATCACATCGACGAAAACAAGGATCGCTGCCGTCAGCAATGTGCCGCGCATGATCGGCAGATGCACGAGGCCAAGTGTCTGGCCCGGCGACCGGCCGAGCGACCGCGCCGCCAGATCCATGCTGAGCGTGATCTTGCCGAGGCTCGCCTCGACCGCGCTGAAGCTGATGGTGAGGAAGCGCGTCAGATAGGCGTAGGTGACCGCGACCAGCGTGCCGGTGAAGACCAGACCGATGCTCCACCCGAAATGCGCCTTGGCCCAACTGGCAAGTGCATGATCGAGCGCCGCCAGGGGAAGCAGCACGCCGATCGCCAGCACAGCGCCCGGCACCGCATAGCCTGCGCTGGCGATGCGCGCGGCAGATCTAGTCGCCGGCGTGGGGTGGAGCCGCAAGGCATAAGCAAGGATGACCGCGACCGAGAGCGTCAGTGCGGCGGCAATGGCGGAAATCACGAAGGAATTGCGCAGGACCGCGATGAAGCGCGCGTTCTCCCAATATTCCGGGCTGCTCAAGGCCCACTGCAGCAGCATCGCTGCCGGCGCCAGGAAACCCAGCACCACCGGCAGCGCGCAGCCGATGATCGCTCCGGCAGCGGCCCAGCCGCGCAGCTTGAATCGCGGCAGCGGCCGATAGCGCGCGGTCGAATGGGCGTAGCTGCGCCGGCCCCGCGACCAACGTTCGATCGCCAGCAGCGCGAACACGAACAGCAACAGGATGGCGGCGATCTGCGACGCGGCAACCGGATCGCCCATCCCGCGCCAGACGCGGAAGATCCCGGTGGCGAGCGTGTTGATGCCGAAATAGGAGACGGTCCCGTAGTCGTTCAGCGCTTCCATGAGCGCGAGCGCGACGCCCGCCACGATCGCGGGCCGCGCCAGCGGCAGCGCGACGCGGCGAAAGCTGCTCCATGGAGAACAGCCGAGCGTGCGGCTGACTTCGAGCACGCACACCGACTGCTCCAGGAACGCTGCGCGCGCCAGGAGATAGACGTAGGGATAGAGCACAAGCACGAGCATCACGATGGCGCCCGGCAACGACCGGATCTCCGGCAGCCAGCGTAGCCCTTGCGGATCGCCGATGAATTCCCGCAGGCTGGTCTGCACCGGTCCTGCATAATCCAGCAGGCCGGTATAGGCGTATGCAATGACATAAGCGGGGAACGCCATCGGCAACAGCAGCGCCCAATCGAACAGCCGTCGTCCTGGAAACCGGCAGAGGGTTGTCATCCACGCCGCCGGTACGCCGACAATAAGCACACCGACCGTGACGCCGCTCATGATGAGGAACGAGTTGGCGACGTAGTCGCCGAGCACCGTGTCGACCAGGTGCTGCCAGATCTCGCTGCGCGCGCCGAACGCATTGATCAGCACCGAGATCACCGGCGCCGCGATCAGCAACGCCAATACGCTCGCCAGAACCGTCCAGCGCGACGGCCAACCCAGACGGCGCGCACCGAAACGAACCGAAGTGGCGGCTTGCGGTTGCGACAACAGGCTCAAGCGAGGTTCCGTCCGGGCGGCAGAGCCGCGCAAAAGGTTCAAGGGCGCCGGCTTCACCGGCGGGCGCGCCCTCCGACCCTAATGCGACTTATTCTGAATTGCAATTCGCCGCCTGGCCGGGCAGCAGGCCGTGCCCTAGGCGGACTGTGCCGCAGCCTTGGGCTCGGCGGACCCGGACAGATCGTCGCTGTCCTCGTCGCCTTCCCCTTCAGGATGGCCGGCCTCATCCTCGGCGCCCTCTTCCGCACGGCGCAACGCCTCGGCGTCGTAGTCGTCGTCGGCAGCCCCGGTCTCCTCGGCTTCCTCGCCGTCGCTCTGGCGGAGCATGTCGGAGATATTGCCCTCTTCGTCCTCCGCCTCCTCGGCGACCGGCGCACCGCCCGGCAGGCCCTGGGTGCCGAGGGTCGCCACCGTGGCGCGGGCATCCAGCAGGCCGGCAGCCTTGAGTTCCTCGATACCGGGGAGCGCATCGCAGCTTTCCAGTCCGAAATGCTCCAGGAACGCATCGGTGGTCGCCCAGGTGACCGGGCGGCCCGGCGTCTCGCGCCGGCCCTTGGGCCTGATCCAACCGATCTCCAGCAGCATGTCGAGCGTGCCCTTGGAGATCACGACGCCTCGAATCTCCTCGATCTCGGCGCGGGTCACCGGCTGATGATAGGCGATGATCGCGAGGGTTTCGATCGCCGCGCGGCTCAGCTTGCGCACGACCTCTTTCTCGATATGGAACTTGGGCGCAAGGTCCGGCGCGGTCCGAAAGGCCCAGCGCTCCTCGAACGCAAACAGATGGACGCCGCGGTTGGCGTACAGGTCCTTCAGTTCCTGCAGCAGGCCATGGATGTCGGCGCCTTCCGGCATGCGACCCGCCAGCTGATCCTCGCTCAAGGGTTCCGTCGAGGCGAACAGGATGGCCTCGAGCAGCCGCAGCAATTGATAGCGATCGTCGGTCATTGCAGTCCTTCGGTGTTCACGGTCTCCGTCTCGGCGCCATTGCCGCTGCCACGGCGCATGAAAATCGGGCCGAACAGCCCTTCCTGCCGCAACTCGATGCGCCCCGTCCGGGCAAGCTCCAGGCTGGCGGCGAAGGTCGCGGCCAATGCTGCGCGGCGCGGCAAGCCGCGTTGCAGGCCGGGCGGCAGGAACGCTTGCAACGTGGTCCAATCGAGCACCTGTCCCAGCATCTCGCCGATCCGGTGCAGCGCATCGTCCATCGAGAACAGGTTCATCGGCGCGATCTGCAACAGACCTTCATTGCGCCGGCCGGGATAGTTGCCGTAGGCCTTCAGCAGATCGTAGAGCGCCAGCTTGTAAACCGGCTTCTCGATGATCTGCACCGGCTCCGGCGCGCCGCGGCCGAAGAAGTCGCGGCCATATTGCGGCATCCCCAGCAGATCGCGTCCGGCCTTTTGCATGGCTTCGAGCCGCTGCAGCTGGAAGGCCAGGGCAGCCGCCAGTTCGGCGCCGCTTGGCTCACCGTCTGCCGGCGGTTCCGGCAGCAGCAGACGCGACTTGAGATAGGCCAGCCAAGCCGCCATCACCAGATAGTCGGCGGCAATCTCCAACCGCAGGCGGCGGGCGCGCGCGACAAAGGCGAGGTACTGGTCTGCCAGCTCGAGGATCGAGATTTTCTTGAGGTCGACCTTCTGATCGCGCGCCAGGGTCAACAGGACATCGATCGGCCCCTCGAACCCGTCGAGGTCAAGATGCAATTCGAAGTCGCTGCCGGGCGCGGCCGGCGCTCCTTCATCGGCGGCGAAATCTCTGTCGAATTCCTCGTCGATCGCAATCGCCGTCATAGTCCGCCCGTGTTGTTCCCCGTCACGAAATAGATCAGGCCTTCGACATAGTCGGCTATCGGGCGCAGGATCCACCTCATGATACCGAGATCGACGCCAATCTGCTGGCCGATCAATGGCAGGCCGATCAGCGCGATCAAGAGGATCACCATCCCGTAGCGCTCGAGCCGCGCCAGATACATGGACAGCGGATCAGGCAGCAATCCCACAGCGACTCGCCCGCCGTCCAGTGGCGGCAGCGGGATCATGTTAAAGATGCCCAGGATCACATTGAAAAAGACTGAATACTTCAGCATTGCCGTCAGCACGACCGCCGCGGTCGACGGCGAATCCGGGACGAATCGCAACAGGATTGCCGACGCGATCGCCAGGATCAGGTTGGTGACGGGACCGGCGGCCGCCACCAGCACCATGTCGCGCCGCGGATTGCGCAAGCGCCGGAAGTTGACCGGCACCGGCTTGGCGTAGCCGAACATGAAGCCGGTGGTGAAGACCAGCAGTGCCGGCAGAATGATGGTGCCCATCGGATCGATGTGGCGCAGTGGATTGAAGGTGACTCGGCCGAGGCGATAGGCGGTGTCGTCACCGCATTTCCACGCCACCCAACCGTGTGCCGCTTCGTGCAGGGTAATAGCCAGGATGATGGGGATCGCGATGATCGCGAAGATCTGCAAATAACCTGCAAAATCAGAAGACAAGTCGCGACTCCCGACAGATTACACGAGCCGCGACGAGCGTGTCAGGCAAGCAGGGCGGTCAGCTCCTTCGCGACCTGGTCCAGCTGCGCGATCTGGCCCTTGCCCACCTGGCGGCGGCCACGTGTGTAGCGCTCCAGGCCCGCTCTCGACAAGTGTGGAAGTCCGGCCGCCACCTGCACCATCTCCTCGATCTTGCCGTTGCAATGGAGGGCAACGTCGCAGCCCGCGGCCACCGAGCGCTGTGCCAACTCGCCGAGGCTCCCGCGCAGCGCCTTCATCGACAGATCATCGCTCAGCAGCAGGCCGTCGAACCCGATCTCTCCCCGGATCACATCCGCGATGACCTTGGGAGACAAGGTCGCCGGCAGATCAGGATCGATCGCTTCATAGACGATGTGCGCCGTCATGCCCCACGGCAGGTCGGCCAGGCGCTTGAACGGCACGAAATCGGTGCGCGCGAGTTCGGCGTGCGATGTCGTCACCCGCGGCAGATCGAGGTGGCTGTCGACCATCGACCGGCCGTGGCCGGGAATATGCTTGATGACCGGCGTGATTCCGGCCGACATCAACCCCTCGGCCGCGGCACGCCCGAGGGTCGCGACCTGCTCCGGATCGCCGCTGAAGGCGCGGTCGCCGATCACGTCATGGGCGCCGGACTGGCGGACATCGATCAGCGGTGCGCAATCGACATCAACCCCGAGCGCCGCAAGCTCGGCGCCGATCAGCTGGTGATTGAGGAAGACCGCCTGCCGGCCATCGCCCGCCTGCTGCGCCGCCAGTGCCCCGAATGTTGCCGCCGGCGGGGCTGCGCGCCAATGCGGCGGACGCAAGCGCTGCACGCGCCCGCCTTCCTGGTCGATCAGGACGGGAGCCTCCGCGTGCTCGACGGATGCTCGCAGGTCGTTGACCAGCCGGCGCACCTGGTCGGGATCTGCAATGTTGCGCGCGAACAGGATGAAGCCCAGCGGCTGCACGTCGTGGAAGAACGCGCGCTCCTCGCTGCTCAGGGTCTGGCCGGAGACCCCGAATATTGCCGCCAACATGCTCGACTGATCCCCTCGCGCTGCCTGCTTGGTTACTTGTTCACCACGATGCAGTCCTGGCCCTTCTGCTTCAGGCTGGCACACAATTTCTTCGCCGCGCTCTTGTCGGCCAATGGGCCCGCCTGCAGACGATAGAAGATGCCGGCAGCGCCCTTGTCGACGCGCTGGATCGTCAAAGTGAGCGAGCCGAGCAGATCGGGATGAGCCTTCTGCAAGGCAGCCCATTCCTCCTTCACGGAGGCTTCGGATTTGCCGGCAGCCAACTGGACGCGCGTATTGCCCGCCGGCGCCGTCGGCGTCACGGCCGCTTCCTGCGTCTCCGCCGGCTTGGGCTGCGCGGCCTGGGTCGGCTCCGGCTGGGTCGGCTCGGGCTGCGCTGCAACGGGTGCGGGGGCAGGTGCCGGCGCTGGCGCTGGTTCCGCAGCCGCTTGCGCCGGAGCGGGCTCCGGGGCCGGCTGGGCCTGCGCGGGCTCGCTTGCTGTCGGCGCTTCCGCAGCCTGAGCGGGTTGAGGCGCAGACGGTGTCGGCGTCGGCGGCGCAATGTCGGTCGTGTCAGTCGCGGCGTTGCCTTCCGGCTCGGGCAACGGCGTCTGGGACAATGGTGTTTCCGGCGCGGGCGGCGCGTCGACGATCGGCGCCTGCTCTGCCGTGACGGTTCCGCTGTCGGGTGCGGTGCTTTCCACCACCGCCGGCGCCTGCTCGGCGCTCGGCATCTCGGCGACTGCCGGCGGCGTCACCGGCTGTTCCGGCTCGGGCATCACCGTCTCGCCCTGAGACTGGCTGGGGTCCAACACCTGGATGTTCTGGTTCGGAACCTGGAGGCCCTCTTCCTCCGCGGGCTTCACCTTCTCGGGCGTCGTGTCCGCCGCGACCACCGGGACTTCCGTGCTCGGCTCGCTGCCGCGCCACAGCCAGGCGCCGATTGCCAGGACGACAATGACGGCGGCGATTGCGAGCAGGCGGCGATTGCGGCGGCGCCGGCGTAGCGCCCCTGATTCAGTATCGGCGCTCAGCGGCTCGCTGATCGGCGGCGGCGGAAGGTTGGACAACAGATCGCGCTGCGCCGGCTCGGTGGCACCACTTGGCGCCGTATTGCGCATCATGCGCGCCAGCGGGTTGCTCGCAGCCGCTGCGACGGGTTCCGGTTGCGCAGGAGGCGTTGAAGGCTCCAGCGTCGAATATGACGTCGACGGTAATGTCGGCTCAAGAGCCGGGGCATCCGGCTCCAGCATTTCGACGGGCTCGGATGCGGCCTCTGGCTCAGGCATCTCCGGCATCTCGATCGCCACGGTCTGCTCGGGAGTCGAACTCGACTCTTCGGCCGGCGCCGGCTCAGGCGCAACGGGCTCCTGCGGCGTCTGCATGCGCGGGAAGGGATTCGTCGGGATCGTGCCACGGCCCGCCATGCCGGTACCGGGCGGCGGCGATTGGATGGATCTGAAGAACGGATCGCCCCGCACGTCGTTTGCAGGCCGCGCCCGCTCGACAACTCCGTGATCGCCCATTTGTGTGTCATCGATCTTCGGCGCCGTCGCCCCGGACGGGCCGAGGTCACCGCGCAGCCGGCTCAGCGCCGCGGCAACGCTCGCTTGAATCTGATCGGGCTTTTCTGACGACATGGCTCGCTTCTCCAGCAAAGTACGGCCTGCGATCGCCGCACCCAAGCTCGACGTCGGTGCGGCTGACGTGCCCCCTGCCCGACCGGTTCCCCCTCGCCCGGACAGCGCTGCAAGCTGATCTCGACTGAGAGAATCAGCGATCCCCCGAGTCGGTCAAGCAACTCAGGTCGTGGATAACTCCGTTAACGCTCGGATTCAACAAGCTTTTTTATCGAGTCAAAGCCGCTCGTATAAGTCGAACAAGTGCCGGTGAGTTTCCAGCGCAAACTTGTCCGTCATGCCCGCAATATAGTCGGCCACCAGACGCGCCGCGGAAGCCTTGTCAGCCCCCTCCACCTGCGCCTGCCATTCGGGCGGCAGGCACTGCGGCTGCTCCAGATGCAGGTCGAACAATTCGCTCACCACCCGCTTGGCCTTCATGGTCATCTGGTTGACCCGGTGATGACGATACATGCGCGTGAATAAGAACTGCTTAAGCGCGCGATCGTTGGCGCGCATCGCATCGGAGAATGCGATCACCGGCGACTTGCGCGCGCGCGCGTCCGCCACCGACCTGATGCCGGCAAGCCGCCGCGCCGATTCCGCGATCACGTCGCGCACCATCAGATTGATCATGCGCCGGATGGATTCATGGATCAGCCGCGGCATCTCCAATCCGGGATAGCGCGCCGTCACCTCGGCGATCACGGGGCCCGCCAGCGGGACATCCTTGAGATCCGCAAGCGTGAACAGGCCCGCACGCAATCCATCGTCGATGTCATGGTTGTTGTAGGCGATATCGTCGCTGATCGCAGCGACCTGCGCTTCGGGTCCCGCGAACTCGCCGATTTCCAGGTCCCACGCGCTGCAATAGCGCGAAATCGTCGGTGGTACGGGCTTTGCCTGGGCTTTCGCCGAGGCCTGCGGTCCAGTGAGCGGACCGTTGTGCTTCACCACGCCTTCGAGCGTTTCCCAGGTCAGGTTCAGTCCGTCGAATGCCGCGTAGTGCCGCTCCAGCAGCGTGACGATCCTGAACGTCTGTTCATTGTGATCGAAGCCGCCGAATTTCGTCATGCAATGATCGAGCGCCTCCTCGCCTGCATGGCCGAACGGCGTGTGGCCGAGATCGTGCGCGAGCGCGACGGCTTCCGCGAGATCCTCGTTGAGCTCCAGCGAGCGCGCGATCGAACGGGCGATTTGCGCCACCTCGAGACTGTGAGTGAGGCGCGTGCGGTAGTGATCGCCTTCGTGATAGACGAAAACCTGAGTCTTGTGCTTCAGCCTGCGGAAGGCTGTGCTGTGGATGATGCGGTCGCGGTCGCGCTGGAACAGCGACCGGTTGGCACTCTCCTCCTCGGCCACCAGGCGGCCGCGCGACGCCTCGGGATTGCTGGCATAAACCTGCATGGCCGGAAGCTAGACTACAGCTCCAAGGACGGCAACGGAGCCCGGCCGTCACAGACTCGCAACGGTAGAAAGGATGCCGCCATGTCATCCGACCAGACAGCACCCCTGGTCACCGGCCATTGCCTGTGCGGAAAGGTGCGCTACCACGCTACTGCGGCCCCGCTCTGGGTCGCCTATTGCCACTGCCCGAGCTGCCGCCGGGCCACCGGCAGCGTGGTGGCGGTCTATGCCGGCTACCGGCCTCAGGACCTGCTTTTCGAGGGCGAAGCCCCGGCCCGCTTCGCCTCCTCGCCCGAT
The DNA here is from genome assembly GCA_041398065.1 of Dongiaceae bacterium. Taxonomy (GTDB): domain Bacteria; phylum Pseudomonadota; class Alphaproteobacteria; order Dongiales; family Dongiaceae; genus Dongia_A. Next base: position 18,226 of record JAWKVL010000043.1, read on the forward strand.
GTCATCCGGCAGTTCTGCGGGAATTGTGGCACGCCGATCTCCTTCGAATCGCCCCGCTGGCCCGGCGAGATTCACTTGCTGCTGGGCTCCGCCGACCACCCGGAGGACGTGAAACCGCAGGGCCACGCCTTCTGCGATTATCAGGTGCCCTGGTTCGAGGTTGCCGATAACCTGCCACGGCGGCGCAGTTCTTCTTCTCCGTCAAGCACTTAGCGCATGGGAGGCAGTCCGGCCCGGCGTTTGACTTTCGCCCCGGCCGCCCTACATTTAACGCCGAGAGCCCGAAGGACAGCGGTTTTGCCAATGAATGACATGTCGCCAGCGCCGGAACGCCAGGTCAGCCTGTCTGACAGCGCCGTCAAGCGCATCGCCAATTTGATCTCCCAGGAAGGCGATTCCAGCCTGATGCTGCGGCTCAGCGTCTCGGGCGGCGGCTGCTCGGGCTTTCAGTACGGCTTCTCATTCGACAATGCGGTCCAGGTCGATGACCATCTATTCGAGCGCGACGGCGTGAAGGTGGTGGTGGACGATACCTCACTGGATTTGCTCGCGGGGGCCGAGATCGATTTCGTCGAAGACCTTGTCGGCGCGTCGTTCCAGGTGCGCAACCCGAACGCCAAGTCCTCCTGCGGCTGCGGCAGCTCCTTCTCCATCGGCTAGCGGCAAGGCTGCCGCGTGCTGACCATCGCCAGCTTCAACGTCAATTCGCTGCGAGTGCGCATGCCGCACTTGACCGCGTGGCTGAAGAGCGCGGCGCCGGATGTCGTGCTGCTGCAGGAGATCAAGTGCCTGGACCAGGAATTGCCGCGGATGGAGATCGAGAGCCTCGGCTACAAGGTCTCCGCAGTCGGCCAGAAGGCCCGTCATGGCGTCGCGCTGCTCTCCCGCGTCCCGTACAAGGTCGAGCTGACCGCGTTGCCTGGCGACGAGACCGATGTGCAGGCGCGCTATCTGGAAGCATTGATCGAAGCGCCAGCGCCGCACGACAGGCCGGTGCGCGTTGCCAGCATCTATCTGCCGAACGGCAATCCGATCGACACCGAGAAGTTTCCGTACAAGCTGCGCTGGATGGAACGCTTGAACCGCCACGCGCGCGATCTGCTGGCGCGCGAGGAGATCGTGGTGCTGGGCGGCGACTACAATGTCTGCCCGACCGACGAGGACGTGTTCGACACGGTCGCGATGGCCGACGACGCGTTGTGCCAGCCGGAGACGCGGCGGCGGTTCCGCGAACTGGCGAATCTCGGTTACGTCGACGCCTTACGCGCATTCTTCCCGGCCGGGCGGCACTACACTTTCTGGGACTACCAGAATGCACGCTGGGATCGTGACGAGGGACTCCGCATCGACCACCTGATGCTGTCGCCCCAGGCCGCCGACCTCCTGGACGCGGTCGGCATCGACAAAGAGCCCCGCAAGCTCGACCGCCCCTCCGACCACACGCCGATCTGGGTAAGATTGGCGAACTAACCGGCGAAGGGTTTTGCCAGCGGCATTAGGCGTATTCCCTTCCTGATCCTTTTGTACGGCAGGTCGCGGTTGTCGACCGGGTTGGCGCCGGGCGCGGCGACGATAAGGATCTCTTCGGCGATCGGCTGGAAGTCTGCGCGGAAATGGACCGAGCTCTTGAGCGCCAGGATCTTCTGGTCCCTGGGCTCAATCCCGACATGGCGCAGCATCGCCTGGTCGGCGCATTGCTGCTTGCGGCTGGTCAGCACCACGCGCACGCCATCCTTCTTCAGCACCGCCATGGGGCCGAGCTGCATGCGGTTGCCGCGATAGAATGGGCCGGTCGCGAGGAAATTGCCGTCGCCCAGCGCTTCCACCATGAAGGTGCCCTCGTATGGAATGTTGCCAACACCACCGGCCCAGCCACCGATCCTGAGAGAAATCCGCGCACCGACGCCCGCGCGATGCGCCGCCTCCGCCGATTTCGGATCGCATAGATTGGCGAACACAGCGCCCTCGGCGCGCCCGTCGATCAAAGCGCGCAACAGCCCCACGGTATCCGAGGTACCGCCGGCGCCGGGATTGTCCTGCGTGTCGGCCAGCACCATCGGCTTGGTGGCGCTGTTGCCCTTGGCGCGCGCATAGTCAACCGCCTCGCTGGGTTGCCAGATCTTGCCTGCGAAGGCTGCTTCCTTGGTGTTCACCAGGGCGAGGAGCCGATCCGCGGCCTCATCGGCGGCGCGCTGGGTCGAGGCGTAGGTAACGATCGCGGGACCGCATTCCGCGATATCCGCCGGCGGGAACCCGAACGCAAAGGATGCGCTGATCACCTCGCCGCGTTCCGCTTCGCCCACCGCGCGATAGAGGCCCTCAGCCGGCTCGATCAGCGTGCATTGCGCGGTCAGCGGCACCAGGAAGTCGGTTCTCCGCAGCGCCTTGAACAGCGGTCCCTGCCCGGCCAGTCGATCCAGCACCACGGCGGACGCTTCGCCGGTCTCCGCCAGATCGACATGCGGATAAGTTCGGCAGATGACCAGCGCCGACGCATGCGCAACCATGCGCTCCGTGACATTGGCGTGAAGGTCCAGGCTGACGACGACCGGCAGCTCGGGGCCGATCCTCTTGCGGAGCCGCTCCAGCAACTCGCCCTCACCGTCCTGGTGATCCTCCGTCACCATGGCGCCGTGCAGGTCGAGATAGATGCCGTCGATCTTGCCCAATCTTCCGATCCGCTCGAGCAACTCGCCGACGATCGTCTCATAGGCATCGCTTTCCACTTCGGCCGAGGGCGATGCTGAGCACCACAAGGTCGGCAACAGGTCGTGACCCTGCCGGCGCGCCGCTGCGATGAACCCGGCGATCGGCAGGTTGATGCCCTCGAACGCGCTCAACATCGCGTCGCCGCGCGTCAGGCCCGGCCAGCCGTCGGCCATCTCGAAATCCCGAAAGCTCGCTTTCACCGGCGCGAATGTGTTGGTCTCGTGCTGGAATCCGCCGATTGCGAAACGTGCCATGAGATCCTGCTTGTCGTGTCTATCTAGGCCTGGATGGGCCGATCCGGGATGCGATCCGGATTGGCGCCGGATGCAGGGAACCGTGCCGCGCAGAGCCTGCCGATCGATTCCACGGCTCCGGCGACCGCCTCACCTACATCCGCCGCGCGCATGCGCTGACGGAACTCATCGACAATTCCATTCCACTGCGCAGATTCGATTGCGGCAGCGGCCGCACGATCCGGCAGAATTTCCACGTAGCGCTCGGCGCGGCTGACAAACAGCAGCACGGCGTTGCGCTCGGGCGTGTTGTCGAGGCCGTGATCGAGAAACGTCGCCCGCGCCGCGCGCCGCGCATCCTTGACCAGAAGCTTCGCCGGCAGGCAGCGAAGGCCCAGATCGAAGCGGTCGCACAACCAGAACACAATTATGCCGGCAACAACCGCGATGCCCGCCCATGCGAACCGGTCGATATTCCACCAGATTGCCGGGCCGGCTGAGAACACAATGCCGAAGAGAAGCGCGCCCGCAATCGCCGCCATTCCGCGATCATCCCCCGACGCTTGGGCAATCGCGACGGCGATCTCCGAACTGGTGCTCTTTTCCGCTTTCTTCACAGCGGCCTCGATGCGCTCTGCCTGCTGCTTGTCCAGTGTCACCACCGACCCGAAGCGCCCCCGCCGCCGAAGCTGCCGCCGCCACCGCTGAAGCCACCGCCGCCGCCACTGAAGCCGCCGCCACTACTGAACCCACTGTTGCTGCTGCTGCCAAAGCTGCCGCCGGAATAGCGGTCGTTGTCATCGACCCAGAGCCAGCCGCCGCTGCTGTTGCGATAGTAACGGGTGCCGTGCAGCTGTCTGCGCCGGAATTGACCGACCATGACCAACAAAGCGAACAACGCGATGAACAGCACCGGCGCCCATTGGGACAGCAAATGGCCAACCGTTGCGAGCTTCGACGGCGTGAATTCCTCACCCGAGCCAGTCAGGACGGCGATGATGGAATCGACGCCGTCGGAAATACCGCCGGCCATGTTGCCGGCCTTGAAGCGCGGCACGATCACGTTGCGGATGATGGCGTCCGCCGTGGCATCCGGCAGCGTGCCTTCCAATCCGTAGCCGACCTCGATCCGCAGCTGGCGGTCGTTCGGCGCCACGATCAGCAGCACGCCATTATTCTTGCCTTGCTGGCCGATTCCCCAACTCCGCCCGAGCGTCAGGCCCCAATCCTCGATCGGCCTGCCCTCCAGGCTGGAGAGCGTCACGACCACAAGCTGGATGGAGGTCTTGGCCTCGAGCGCGCTCAGCTTTCCGGTCAGCCTGCTCTCGTCGCTGCTGCTGAGGATATTCGCCTGGTCGACCACACGGCCGGTCAAAGAAGGAATTGGCAGCGTGTCGGCAAGCGCGGCCGCGCCAATCAGGACCATGAGGCCCAGCGCCAGCAGGCGCAACGACACCAGGCGGCGGAGCATCATTGGCCGGTATTGTCGAAGTTGACCTTCGGCACTGCGGCCGTCGATTCCTCGACCTGGAACTGCGCCATCTCCTTGGCGTCCGGGTAGAGCAGCGCCGCCCACCAGCGGCCGGGGATCGTTTTCAGCTCGGTGTTGTAGAGGCGGACCGCGTCGATGAAATCGCGCCGCGCCACGGCGATGCGGTTCTCGGTGCCTTCGAGCTGCGCCTGCAGGGTCAGATAGTTCTGGTTGGCCTTGAGCTCCGGATACTGCTCTACCACCACCATCAGCCGTGACAACGCAGAGGTCAGCGCACCCTGGTTCTCCTGAAACTGCTGCATCGCTTCGGGATTGGTCAGAATGTCCGGCGGAATCTGCATCTGCGCCACCTTGGCGCGCGCATTGACCACCGCCTCCAGCGTGGAACGCTCGAAATTGGCCGCCGCCTTGACGGTCTCTACTAGATTAGGGATCAAATCGGCGCGCCGCTGATACTGGTTCTGGACCTGGGACCAGGAAGCCTTGGCCTGCTCCTCGTAGGTCGGGATCGCGTTGACCCCGCAGCCGGCCAGCATCACGCCCAACGCCACCAACAGGAGTGCTGCAAGTCTACGCATCGGCATTGGCACCTTCTCCCTCTGCCAGCATTCACCTTTGTCTCAGCAGACGCGATTCCGGTTCAAGCGGAATGGCGCCTTGCTGCACCGCACCAGGCTCGGGCGCGCGCTGGGAGACCGGCTGCAACGGCTGTTGAATCAGATAGAACTTCTCCACCGGCGACATATCCGTGATGAGGAACGTGAAAGTCGCCGCTTCACCCGGCGCAACCGACTTTCCAGAAAAGCCCAGCGTGTCCTGCGGTTCGTCGTACCGCTGCAGGTTCGGGAAGGAACTGCTGGTGAAGGCGCCGGAGATCAGAGTGTTTTGGGCAAAGCTCAACCCGTCCTCATACGGACTGTGCCGCGTCAGTATCTCGCGCAGCTCGAGCTGGAAGTTCTGCCAGACATCCTTGCTGCGGTTGAAGACGATCTTGGTGACCGCGACTCCGGCGATGTGGTGCGTGCCGATCCGGTTCCCGACCCGCTTCAGTCCGCGGATGACCAGGACAGCTTGCCGCGGTCCCTCGACATCCTCGGTGACGACATATGGATCGTCGAGCGTGCCGCGCCCAGAAACAGACTTCAGCGTAAAGCCGCCTTCCTCGTCGCTGAACGTCAGTCCTTCCTGAGTGATTTCTCCGGCAAATGCCGCTCCGGCCCAGATCAGGCCACAGGCGAGAAACGCGGCAATGGGGAGTACGCGCATATGACCATTATGGCTGCCGGGCCGCGTTGCCGTAAAGCCGCGCGCCACGGGCAATCGATCACAGCCCCGTCAATCGGTCGAGAGCTTGGGACAGCTTCGTGACCGCAAGCCGCACATCTTCAAGTTTCTGACGTTGCTCCGCCACAACTTCCGGGTTGGCCTTCGCCAGGAACTGCTCGTTGCCGAGCTTCTTCTCCAGTTTCTCTGCCTCCGCCTTGGCCTTGTCGAGCTCCTTCTTGAGACGCGCGCGCTCCTGGGCGATGTCGATGACGCCGGCAAGCGGCACGAACACGGTAGCTTCGTCCAGCACGATCTGCGCGGCGCCCTTCGGCGGCTCGGAATTCGAGACCTCGATCTTCTCCGCCCGCGCGAGCCGCTTCACCAGATCGTCAAATTTCTCCAGGCGGCCGCGCGTCGTCGCATTGGCGTCGCGCACCAACAGGGTCAGCATCGGACCCGGTGCAATGTTCATCTCCGCGCGCATCGCCCGAACCGCTTCGATCAGACGGATGACCCAGCTGAGATCGGCATCGATCGTCGGGTCGATGAGAGAACCGGGATATTCCGGCCAGCGCGCGGAAATCAGCAGATCGCGCTGATCCGCCCGCACCTGCTCCCACAGCTCCTCTGTGATGAATGGCATGAAGGGATGCAGGAGGTGCAGCATCTGGCCCAGCACCCACGCCGTCGTGCCGCGCGTCTCGCTTTTCGCGCTTTCATCCGTACCTTGCAGGATCGGCTTTGTGAACTCGAGGTACCAGTCGCAGAACTCGCCCCAGACGAAATGATAGAGCGCGCCGGCAGCGTCGTTGTAGCGGTACTGTACCATCGCCTGTTCGACCGCGCCTGCGGCGGCGACCAAGCGGCCCACGATCCAGCGATTGACGGGATCCCGGAGCGACGACGGATCGAAGCCTGAGACCGGCTTGCACTCGTTCATCAACGCGTAGCGCGTCGCGTTCCACAGCTTGGTCGCGAAATTGCGGTAGCCCTCGACGCGCTGCTCGGACATCTTGATGTCGCGCCCCTGTGCCGCCAGTGCGGCCAGGGTGAAGCGCAAGGCGTCGGCGCCGTATTTGTCGATCAGCTCCAGGGGATCGATAACGTTGCCCTTGGACTTCGACATCTTCTGTCCGTGCTCGTCGCGCACCAGGGCGTGGATATAGACGGTGCGGAACGGCACATCGCCCATGAAGTGGATGCCCAGCATCATCATGCGGGCAACCCAGAAGAAGATGATGTCGAAGCCGGTGACCAGGACGTCGCCGGGATAGTAGCGCTTCACGGCCGGAGTCTCGTCCGGCCAGCCCAGGGTCGAGAACGGCCACAGGCCCGACGAGAACCAGGTGTCGAGCACATCGGGATCGCGCGCGAGCGCGACCTCCTTACCGTACTCCTTCATCGCCTGTGCTTGCGCTTCGGCTTCGTCATTCGCCACAAACACCTTGCCGTCTGGTCCGTACCAGGCGGGAATCTGATGGCCCCACCAGAGCTGGCGCGAGATGCACCAGGGCTGGATGTTGCGCATCCACTCGTAGTACGTGTTCTCCCACTGCTTCGGCACGAAGACTGTGCGGCCCTCTTCCACCGCCCTGATGGCGGGCTTCGCCAGCGTCGCCGCATCGCAGTACCACTGATCGGTCAGCCAGGGCTCGACCACGACATCCGAACGATCGCCGAACGGCAGCATCAGCTTGTGATCCTCGACCTTGTCGAGCAGGCCGAGTGCGGTCAGATCGGCGACGACCTTCTCGCGCGCCTTGTAGCGGTCGAGGCCGCGATAGGCGTCCGGCGCGTTCTCGTTGATGCGTGCATCGGCGTCGAAGATGTTGATCATCGGCAGCTTGTGACGGCGGCCGACCTCGAAGTCGTTGAAGTCGTGCGCCGGCGTGATCTTGACGGCACCGCTGCCGGTCTCCGGATCGGCATATTCGTCCGCCACCACCGGGATCCGGCGGCCGACCAGCGGCAGAGTCAGGTGCTTCCCGATCAGGTCCTTGTAGCGTTCGTCATCGGGATGCACGGCGACCGCGGTATCGCCCAGCATGGTTTCAGGCCGCGTGGTCGCGACAATCAGGAACCGGTCGCTCTCGCCTTCGACCGGATAGCGCAAGTGCCACAGATGGCCCTGCTTCTCCTTCTGCACCACTTCAAGGTCGGAGATCGCGGTATGCAGCTTCGGGTCCCAATTGACCAGCCGCTTGTCGCGATAGATCAGCCCCTGGCGGTAGAGATCGACGAACACCTTGCGGACGGCACGGTTGAGTCCTTCGTCCATGGTGAAGCGTTCGCGCCGCCAATCGGGCGAAGCGCCGAGCCTGCGCAACTGGTTGGTGATCGCGCCGCCGGATTGCGCCTTCCATTCCCAAACCCGCTCAATGAACGCCTCGCGGCCGAGCTCGGTGCGCTTCTTGCCTTCCTTGGCCAGTTCGCGTTCCACCACCATCTGCGTCGCGATGCCGGCATGATCTGTCCCGGGCTGCCACAGCGCGTCGCGCCCATGCATGCGCTCATAGCGGATCAGAACATCCTGCAGCGTCATGTTGAGCGCGTGGCCCATATGCAGGCTGCCGGTGACGTTCGGCGGCGGCATCATGATGGTGAAGGGCTTGCGGTTTGAGTCTTCGTGCGCCGCGAAAGCGCCGGACTCTTCCCACGCGCCATATTGTTTCTTTTCGACCTCACCGGGCCGGAAAGTCTTCTCCAGCATCGCTGGCCTTCCTCAGCAGATACGCAAAATTCGGGCTGTTATAGCGGCCGACCTCGCCCCGTCAACCAGGGGCCGGGCCGCCTGAAGAGTGCGCGGTTCAGCTCAGTTCGGCGCGTCGCGCGATGCGTTCCACCTCGCGCCGGACCAACCGCTCGACGATCGCCTGCAGGTTGGCGTCGAGCCAGTCGCGCAGCATCGGCTCCACCGCCTGGCGCACCAGCGTCTCGACCAGCAACCCCTGGCCCGGTGATTGGACTTCGACCACGGTCTGTGCCCTCCGCGCGATCAATTGCGCCATAGCGGATGCCGATGCCTCGGCGACGTCTGGAGATACCAGCGGCGGCTCGCCAACGCCCGGGCCGGCAACATGCTCCGTCGGCTCTGCCATCTGCGGCGCCGGCATCGGCTTCGGCGGCGCAGCTGGCGGTGGTGGGGGTGGTGCCACTTCGATCTCCTCTTCCACGACCGGCTCTGGCTCTGGCTCAGGCTCTGGTTCGGGCTCTGGCTCGGGTGCCGGCGGCGATGGTTCTTCCGCAACTTCCGCAACTTCGTCCGTCAGCACCAGATCCTCTTCCTCCTCGGGCGGAGGTGCTGGCGGGGGCGGAGGCGGCGCGACCGCCGCGGGCGCTGGTGGCGGGGGCGGCGGCGCTACCGGAGCGGGCTCCGCCTTTGCTTCCGTCGGTTGTTCCTCGCTGCCTTCTTCCGAAATGATGCGCCGGATCGAAGCGAGGATCTCCTCCATCGACGGTTCTTGGGTCGCTTTGGCGTCGTTCATAACCTCGTCCCCGGAGACGCTGCTCCCGGCGTACAAATCAAATAAGCGCAATCGACCGGCCTGTCCCCGGCAGGTTCGAGCGCAATCCCAGCAATCCTAGCTACTTCGGTGTGGTTTCTCAAGGAACGGGTAATGTGGCGAAGGAGACGGCGCCGGGCCAGCCTATTCAAGGCGTTACTCGACCGCCGGGCCGGTTCCGATGAACTTATTCCGAACCTTATCGTAGTGCTTGCCCGGATCATAGTATTCGACCTTCAGGTCCAAATTCTGGGCGGTCAGGCCGCCGCCCGATGCCAATAGCTGAAATTGGGCGATCACCCGCTGGGTCTGCGTCTGGACCAGATTGACCTGCGACGTCAGCAGCGCCTGCTGCGCGTCCAGCACGTCCAGAATGGTGCGGGCGCCCACTTCCTGTTCCTGGCGCACGCCATCCAATGCGATCTGGTTGGCGCGCACCTGCTCTTCAAACGAGCGCGCCTGCGCGATGACGGTCTGTAACGCGGTCCAGGCGTTCACTGCCTGCTGCTCGGCCGTGCGCAGGGCCTGGTCGGTCAGCCGCCGCGCCTGCATGTAGCGCTGCTTGGACTGCCGCACACGCGAATCGGGAGCTCCCGCCTGATAGAGCGGGATGGTGACTTGCCCGGTCACGATCCCGATATCGGATTGGCTGTCACGCGAGGCGACATCGTCGCGCCGCGTATAGCTGCCCTCGATCGAGACTGACGGCAGCATGTCGCTGAACTGAACGTCGATATCGTCCTTGGCGGCCCGCTCCTGGAACTCCGCGGCGCGGACGTCGGGCGTGGCGCGTGAGAGCGCGACCGTTTCGTCGCGGTTGGCCGGGAGCGTCGGCGTCTCGGTGGGCATCTTCACGTCGACCGGATCGTCGCCGATCACTTGGCGATAGATCGTCTGCGAAGCCGTCAGCTGGCCTTCCGCCTGGATACGCGCGGCGATCGCGCCCTGCAGACTGGCTTGCGACTGGGCAACGTCGGTGCGCGTGAGCTCACCGACTTCGAAGCGCGCCTGCGTGGCCTCGAGCTGCGCCTGCAGCACCTTCTCGTTGTTCCTGTTGAGATCGAGCACGGCGGTGTCGCGCACCACATTCATGTAGGCCGCGACCGCGTCGGTCAGGACGGCCTGCTCCGTGCTGGTGAGCTGTGCGCGACCGGCTTTCACCAGGTTCTCCGCCTGCGACGTCCCAGCGACGGTATGGAATCCGTCGAATACCGGCTGGCTGAGCGTCACACCGTAGCTGCGTGGGTTGGTCTCCTCGTTTTGCGCCAGTGGCCGGCGGACATCGTTCCATTCGTGCCCGGCCTGAACTTCGCCGCTCAGCGTCGGGCGCCATTCTGACAGGGCCTGCGGGACGCCTTCATCGGTTGCACGCAATTGCGCGCGCGCTGCCTCAAGAGTCGGATTGGTCGAATACGCCATTGAGAGAGCATCATAGAGGCTGGCCGCCTCAGCACCGCTCACCAGCAGCGGGCAGGCAACAAGCGCCAAAAGCGCCGCATTGAGGCCACGCAGGACGGTTCGCGACGGTAGCATCGTCGAGACCAACTCCGTCTCTAGAGCACGAAATGGGCTTGCGCGGCGAAGCCGGGCAGCGGAGCGACGTTCGCATCGAACAGGATCCGGTGGGAAAGTGCGTCACCGCTCTTCATCCACAAAGTCGCGCGACCTACGCCGCGATCCATCAGCACGCCCACCATGCGTCCGCCATCGGCCAGCTGTTTGGTCAGCGTGGCCGGCACCTGCTCGACCGAGCCATCGAGGTAGAGGATGTTGTAGGGCGCGTGCTTGCTGCAGCCGGCACTGAGCGCTCCGTCGACCACGATCGCGTTGTCGATCGCCAAGTCCGCCAGCACTGTGCCTGCGCGCTGCGCCAGGGCGGCGTCCGACTCCAGTGCGACGACCGTGTTCACCAGCCGTGACAGCAAGGCGGCCGCATAGCCGGTCCCGGCCCCGACCACCAGCGCAATGTCGTCGGGCTTGGCTTCCGCCGCCTGAATCAGGCGCGCCGTCACCATCGGCTCCATCAGGTAGCGACCGGGCGCAATCTCCACGTCGTCGTCCAGATAGGCGCGCGCCCTCGCGCGTTCCGGCACGAACCGCTCGCGCGGCAAGGAGCGGATTGCGTCGATCAGCCGTTCATCCGTCACCCTGTTGGTGCGGACCTGGCTGTCCACCATGTGCTGGCGCGCGATTGCATAGTCCATTTTCACTATTTGCCCTCTCGGATGAGGCTCTTTGACGGAAACGGCGTCTGTTGGTTTTGGGGCCAGTTTCCGCCGCCTGTCCAATGATCTTTCGGGGACGGTTATAGCCGCCGAAGCCCCCAAACTCAACGCATGCACCCTGGGGCTCCGGAGCCGTCCCGGTAGCCCGATTAGCCCGTCCGCCCGTGCTTGACCGCCTCGCCTCCTCGGCCCTATACGTGCGCACGCCAAGCACGGCCGCCCCCTCGGGACCCTCCTGATCCGGCCGCTTCCGGCCCGGTGGCAGAGTGGCCATGCAGAGGACTGCAAATCCTCGTACGTCGGTTCGATTCCGGCCCGGGCCTCCATCCACCTGAAACGAGAGCTGCTCCGGAATCCTGCGACTGCCGGCTCATTCGAGTTCGGCGAACCGGTCCAGCCTGCGCAGCACTGGGAACAAGCCCGCCCAGGACAGCGTCACCAGGAGCGTCATGCTGCCGCCGACCAGAACCGCGGCGACGGGGCCCAGCAGCGCTCCGCCGCTGCCCGCCACGAACATGCCGAGCTCGTTGGACGCGCCGATGAACACCGATTCGACAGCCGTCACCCGGCCGCGCAACTCGTCGGGCGTCGCCAGCGGCACGAGCGTGCCGCGGATATAGACGCTGACCATGTCGGCGGCGCCGAGCACTAACAGTGCCGCAAAAGACAGCCAATACACGTTCGACAAGCCGAACACGATCGCGGCCACGCCAAACAATCCCACGGCCATGAACAACCGGCGCCCGACGTTGCGCTGCAGCGGGAATTGCGTCAGCAGCAGCGCCGTCACCGTCGCGCCGAAGCCTTGCGCGCTGCGCAGCAAACCGCCGGCATCTGCGCCCACATGCAGGATGTCCTGGGCAAACACCGGGATCAGCGCGGTGGCGCCGGAGAACAGCACGGCAAACAGATCGAGCGAGATGGTGCTGAGCAGCAGGCGGTTGCGGAAGATCAGGATCAGGCCGGCCAGCACGGCGGCCAGGTCCTGATCCTTCCTTTCGGGCACCGCCACCGGCCGGCCCCGCATGAGGAAGGCACACAGCACCGCGCCGGCAAAACCGACTCCAGCTCCTCCATAGGCGACGGCCGGCCCAATCGCGTAGAGCAGGCCGCCCAACCCCGGGCCCGCGATGGTCGCGACCTGCCAGCTGGTGGAGGACCAGGCGACGGCGCTGGCGAAATGCTCCCGAGGCATCAGATTGGGCATGAGAGCCCGAGCCGCCGGAGTCGCGATCGCGCGCGCGACGCCGAAGCTGAAGGCGAGTGCCAGGATCGCGACCTCGGTGATGTGAGCCGTCACCGCCAGCCAAACCAGCACAACAGCCGCCAACAGTTCGCTGCCCATGCCGACCAACATCAGTACGCGCCGGTCCACGCGGTCCGCCAAATGCCCGGCTGGCAATGCCAACAGCGCGGCCGGCAGAAACTCCGAAAGACCGACCAAGCCGAGCTGGAGGGGATCGCGGGTGATCTCGTAGATCTGCCAGGCGAGCGCAGTCGCCTGCACTTGAAGCGCAATGGTCGCAAGAAAGCTGGCCCCGGCATAGAACGCGAAGTCGCGTTCACGCAGAGCGGCCAGGCCTGGGCCCCACTTTCTTGCCGTCATCGATCGCTCAAGCCATCATGTTGATTACCGGAAGCCGAGAGGCCGGCACCCGCATGCCCGTACCATGCAAAAACCGCGCGTGATGGTCACGCGCGGCTTGCCGAGGAAAGATCCCTGATCGCTGTGTGAGGAAGGCTCAGCCGCCTTCGCCCGGCGCCTTGGTATCGAACTCCGCTTCGCCCGGCGTCGCTTCCTTCGGGAAGGCAACGCCCAGCGCCTGCACCAGCTCGCCCTGCGAAGCCAGGATGCGATAGTTGGCGAACACTTCTTCGTACCGCGCAGTGATCAGATCATTCTTCGAAAGGAACAGTTCGTTGGTCGCGTCCAACAGGTCGAGCAGGCTGCGCTGGCCGATATCGAACTGCTGTGCGTAGACGTCGCGGGTATTCTGGTTTGCCTCGACCTGGTCGGTCAGGCTCGAGATGCTGTCCTGCTGGGTCTGCCGTGCGCTCCACGACAGGCGCACGTCTTCCGCGACCGCGCGTTCCTGGACGCGCAGGCGCTCCTGCGCTTCAGCCTTGCGCCACTTGAACTCGCGCACGCGCGCCAAGTCGGCGCCGCCGCGGTACAGGTTGTAGCGCGCGACCAACAGGAACGTCGCGTTGTAGGTGGTCTCTTCGCGGCCGTTGTTGTGGCGGTTGTTGTTGCCGATCACTTCAAGGTCGAGACGCGGATAGAGTGGCGCCGCTTCCTTGTCGATCTCCGCTTCCGAAACCTTCACGTCCGCCTGGGCCAGCAAGACCTTCGGATTGGTGGTCAGGCCGCGCGCAACGGATTCATCCTCGCTCGCCGCGATCATCGAACTGTCGAAAGTCACCGGCTCCAGATCCTGCGGCTCGACGCCGATCACGCGCTGGAAGGTCGCACGCGCGTCGCGCAGCTGACCTTGGATCTCGTTGAGATTAGTGCGGGCGGTCGCCAATCGCGCTTCGGCCTGGCGGACGTCGGCCACGTTGCCGCCGCCGAGTTCGGCACGCCGCTGCACCAGACGCAGTGTCTCTTCATGCGCGCGGACGTTCTCTTCGGCGTTGGCCACGCGCTCAGTGTGGCGCTGCACGTCGAGGAAGACCTGTGTCGCGTCAAGCGCCGAGACCTGACCCTGATCCTGAACGCGCTGGCCGGCAGAGACGACGCGCTGCTTCTGCCGCTCGACCTCGGAATCGGTCTCCCAGCCGTCGAAGATACGCTGTTGCAACGTGACCTGAGCGTCGCGCTGGCCATAGAGCCAGCGACCGTGATCGTGCACGCCCTGATTGGTGCGGGCGTTGCCCACATCAGTCGTCTCGTTCTCGGAGAAGTTAGCGCCGGCATCGAGCCGGACATCGATCTGCGGATAGTAGAGCGCGCGGGCCTGCCGCAGCTCATAGTCAACCGCACGACGATCCTTCACCGTAACACCCACGTCCGGATTGGTGGCGATCACCAGCGACACGGCGTCCTTTAGCGACATGGCCGACGATGGTCCTGCGAATCCCGCGATACCGGTCAGCAGCGCTGTTCCGAGCAGCAAAGTGGTACGACGAAGCGACAAAGCTTCCAACTTCATGGATTTCCCCCAAAATACAGACCTACGACTGATGTCCCCGCGGACAGCAGTCTGTTAACCAAGACTCTTCCTCAACCCTGCCCTAAGATTGTGTCCCTTTCGGTTAGTACCAGATTTACAAGTCACTCGCATCTGTTTTTTAACGTTCAGACAGGGCGGTATCCCTTGCCTTTAGGATAGGTTTCAAGAGGTATTCTAGGACTGTCTTCTTACCAGTCAAGATGTCCACGGTGGCGGTCATGCCGGGAATGATCTGCAGTTCGCCGCCGTCTTTTCCGATCAGGTAGTTCTTGTCGGTGCGCAGCCGCACCCGGAAGAACAGCTCCTTTTTCTCATTTTCGATGGCGTCGGCGCTGATCTGCTCGACCTTGGCATCGAGGCCGCCATAGATGCTGTAGTCGTAGGCAGTGATCTTGATCTTGGCGTGCTGGTCAGGCGCGATGAAGCCGCGATCCTGCGGGCGAATCTGGGCCTCGATCAGCAGCGTATCCTCAATCGGTACGATCTCCATCAGCTCCTCGGCCGGCTGCAACACGCCGCCAAGCGTGTGGATCTTGATCTGCTTGACGGTGCCGTAGACCGGCGACTTCAGGCTCTGCTCGCTGCCCTGCTCGACTGCGCCAGACAGCAATGCGCGAACTGAAGCCAGCTCGGCACGATGCTGGTTCATCTGCTGCGCGGCATCGGCGCGGAAGGTGGCGTCGACCTCTTTGAGCTTGGCCTGCGCTTCGGCAAGCGCGCCACGCGCCGGCGGCCGCGACGCTTCGGCATTCGCGATATCGGATTGGTACTGTTGAACCTCCTGCTGCGCACGCAGCAGGTCGACCTTGGAGGCGATGTTATTCCTGACCAGCGGCTCGAGAATATCGACTTGCTGCTGCGCGATATCGAGGCTCTTGCGCGCCGTTGACACCTTGGTGTCGATCTGCCGCAACTCCTGTTCCTTGGTATCGACCTGCTGATTGAGCGTCGCGCGCTGCGACTGCACCTGCTGCTGCCGGATGACGAACACCGATCTCTCGGTTTCCGCGACATCCGGCGCTTCCCGGATCAGGTCTGCGGGAAACTCGATCTGGGAAGGATCGGTTTTGCCGGCGATCTCGGCCTGCAGGCGAGCCAGGGCTGCGGACGACGTCCATTTGCGCTGCTTGAGCTCGGCTTCGTTCGTCTGAAGCTCGGTATTGTCTAGCACCGCGACCACCTGGCCGGCCTGGACGATATCGCCCTCCCGGACGTTGAGGGCCTTGAGTTTGCCGCCCTTCACGCTCTGGATGACCTGGGTCTGGCTGGACGGAATGACCTTGCCTTCGCCGCGCGTGATCTCGTCTAGCACCGCGTAATGTGCCCAGACCAGGCCGGCGATGACGATCGCCAGGACGGAAACCAGCAACAGGTGACCGAAGAGCTTGGTCCCTTCACGCTCGGTCTCGGACGGATCGATCCACAGATCCCGGTTGGTCAAGGACATCGCGCCGCTACTCCCTCGCCTGCACGCGTCCGCCCATCAGGGCTTCGAGCACGCCGGACTTCGGACCGTCGGCCACCACCTTGCCGCGATCCAGCACGATCAGCCGCTCGACCAGCGCCAGCATCGAATGCCGGTGGGTAACCAGAAGCATGGTCTTGCCGCGGGCGATCGCGCCCAGGCGCTGCTTGAACGCGGCCTCGGTGCTGTTGTCCATGGAACTGGTCGGCTCGTCGAACATCAGAATCTGCGGATTGAGCAGCAGCGCACGCGCCACCGCCACCGATTGCCGCTGGCCGCCGGACAGCATACGCCCGTTCTCGCCCACCGGCATGTCGTAGCCGAGCGGGTGCTGCCGCACGAACTGATCGACGCCCGCCAGCGTGGCGGCACGGATGACCGATGCCTCGTCGACATAGGGCGCGCCGAGCGTGATGTTATCCTTGACCGAGCCGAAGAAGAGATGCGGGTCCTGCAGAACGCAGCCGACATTCTGCCGCAGATCGGTGGGGTCGAGCTGACGGATGTCCGTGCCATCGACCAGGACGGCACCTTCGGTCGGCTCATAGAGGCCGAGAATGAGGCGCTCGATCGTGGTCTTGCCGGAGCCGATGCGGCCCAGGACGCCAACCCGCTCGCCGGGCTGGATCTTGAACGACACGCCGTCCAGTGCTGCGGTCTGCGAGCCCGGATATTTGAAGCTGACATTGCGGAATTCGATCGCGCCCTCGATGCGCGGGCGGCGGATGAATACCTTGCCGCGCGGCCGCTCGACGGGCAATGCCATCAGCTTGTTGAGCCCCTTGAGCGAGGTGAAGGATTGATGGAAGCGGATGATGAGGCCGGCGATCTGGCCGAGCGGAGCCATGGCGCGGCTGGTCAGCATCGAGGCCGCGATCAGTGCGCCGGTCGTCATGTGAATGTCGCTCGTGGGGCCGGAGGCAAAGATGCGATAACAGCCCCAGATGATGACCCCTGTGGTCGCGAGGTTCGAAGCATACATGACGAAGTTGATGCCGAGCGTCGACCAGCGCTTCGAGGTCTCGGAGGATGCGGAGGATGCCGCCACATAGCCGTCCCAATCGCGCTGCAGCTGACCTTCGGCCGACGTCGCCTTGATCATGTCGAGGCCGTTGATCGCCTCGACCAGCGTGGCGTGCTTCTGCGCGGATTCGCGATAGGAGCGCTCGATCGCGCGCTTCATCGGGAACTGCACCAGGATGCTGACCAGGATCACTGTCGGGATCAGCACGGCCGGCACGGTCACGACCGGCCCGGCGATGAAGAAGATGATGGCGAGGAAAATCAGCACGAACGGCAGATCGACCAGTGCCGACAGGCTGGCCGACGTGAAGAAATCGCGCAGCGTCTCGTATTGCTGGACGTTGCTGGCGAACGCGCCGGAGGATTGCGGACCGGCGGCCATCTTGATCGACAGGATGTGCTCGAAGATCGCCGACGAAACCTTGCGATCAAGCGCCTTGCCGGCCTTGTCCAGGAAAATGGCGCGCAAGGTGCGCAGAAAGAAGTCGGCCGAATAGATGATGACGATGCCGAGGGCAAGAACCCACAGGGTCTCCTCGGCCTTGTTCGGCACCACACGGTCGTAGACCTGCATGGCGAAG
Source organism: Dongiaceae bacterium (assembly GCA_041398065.1). Lineage (GTDB taxonomy): Bacteria > Pseudomonadota > Alphaproteobacteria > Dongiales > Dongiaceae > Dongia_A. The sequence continues at coordinate 35,896 of JAWKVL010000043.1, forward strand.
ATCGAGGACGCGATGGTGAACATGTTCATCAGCAGCGCCGCCAGCACGACCTCGAGATAGACCGGCGTGTGGCGCATCACCTCGCCCCAGAACCAGCTGCGCTCCTTCGCTTCGGTCATTTCCGAGGAGCGGCTGTCCAGGCGGATCTTCGGCCGGACCACCAGCATGGTGCCGGAATATTGCTGCTCCAGCTCGGTGACCGGGACGGTCACGATGCCGTCGAGGTTGTCGGTTGTAGCGACGTCGATCTTGCCGTTCTTGACCGGCGATAGCATCACCACTGCCTGCCGGTCGCGCAGCAGCAGGACGGCGGGCAGGTTCATCGACCTGGCCTCGGCGAGACCACGGCGCACCTTGCTCGCCGAAAGACCGGCATTCTCGGCCGCGCGCGCGAACAGGTCGGGCGTCATGCCGGATTCGCCGATCGGCAGCCCTGCCGCAAGCGCAGCCTGCGATTTCGGATTGCCGAACAAGCGCGTCAGGATAACGAGGCAGGAGAGCAGCGGATCCGGCCGGATCTCCACTTCCGCCAGCTCGGGCAAGCCGGGCTCCTCCACCGGAGCCGGAACGTGGCTGGCGCTGGGTGCCGGCGGGTGCGGCCGGATCGCCTGCACCGGGGATTGCTGGCCGCTGGCCGGTACGCCCCTGGCCTGAGGATTCACCGGTCGATTTGCAGCTGCGTGACCACCTGTCGACTGCCCGCTTGCCTGGCCCGGCGCCGGCACGGCGGAGGATTGCCCGCCAGCCGACTGGACGGTAGCGCGCGCTGTGGCTCCTTGGGAGATCGCACTCTGGAATGCATTCTTCGCCGCAGCGTCCCCGCCCGCCGCTGGCACAGGACCCGATTTCTGCACGACAAACATCTGTTCCGGGCGCTTTGCGGCGGACGCGGGCGATGCCTCGGCCGGCTTCGGCGCCGCTTTGCCCGAATCATTGGCCGTCGGCGTGGTCTTGCCCTCCGACGAAGGCTTGGCAGCGTCCATGCGTTTTCAGGTCCGGCTTTTCGCAGTTCCGTGCAAATACTGCATATTTAAGGTTATATTCTCGTTAACTAACACCGCCAAGCGAGCGCGCGGCCATGGTTCCTACATGTTAGCACTTGGCCGGATTATCGTCTCTCGCAAGCCCTCTTGGCGACCTAACCTGAATAACCTAGGTCACCTCTTGCGGCTTCGGCAGCGATGCAGCGCACAAGATCGCGAACTTTCCATCGCATCAGCAGGTCAAAAAGCTTGACCGCTAGGCCAGCTCGATCAGACCCAGCCGATGCAGGATCGGTACTTCCTCGCTCCAGAACCGATCAAAGAATTGGCCAGTACGGGCCGCATCGTCGAGCGGCTTATCTTCCTTCGCAACCTTGTTGAAGCGGATACGTCGGCGCTTCACCTCGGCGACCAGCCGGTTCTTCAGCTCGTTCCTGTCCTGCCAAGGCTGCGCACCCAGAGAGAGCAACAACCCGAAGATCGGATCGAGGCTGATCGCATTGCCGGCCAGCGTCGACACCAGATTCCCAGGGGTCAGGGTGTCGACCACGCGCTTCAGCAGCGCGCGGTTCGCGGCGAGGGGGATCTTGATCAGCTTGGGATCGGCCGGCACCGGCGCGGGCCGGCTGGAGCGCGCGCAGGGTACGGCGATGCCAGTTGCAGCCAGCAGAGTCAGTGTGCGCTCGACGTCGAGGTGCGCGATTTTCCGGGCCACCATCTCCTTGCGTAGTTCAGCCGTGGACCAAGTGCCCGCGCCGAGCGCCGCCTTCAGCGCAGGGAATGCCTTCTCGTCGAACTTCACTTCGCCGCGCGCCACCTTGGCCACGTTGGCGACTGGCGTGAGATCGCGCAGCGCGCCGAAGACCTGGCTTTCCATGTTGCGCTGAATGGCCGCGCGGTTGAGCTGGGCATGGCCGCGCACGAACACGTCGCGGCGGAAGCGCTGATTCTGCGCCAGGTCCTGGAACAATTGCCGCAAACGTTGGGTGGGCTGGGCTTTTATCTTTGCCTGCAGGTCCTCGCTGCCCAGCAGCTCCAGATGATTCTCCGCCAGCGTGGCCGAACCGACGAAAGAGAGCTTGGCGTTCGCCATCTCGTCGGCGACGTCGGTGCAATAGAACGGCGTCCAGTATTCGTTCAGGAACTCGTGCGCCAGGTAGTTGGCGTTGCGCTCCGCCATCTTGGCGGCCATCTTGCCGGCAGTTGGGGCGGCGGCGAAGTAGGCGAACTTGGCGCCGACCAGTTCCTCGACCGCCTTCAGTGCGCCTTGCGTGCGCTGGGTCGCGTCGCCGGAAAGATGGCGCGCGGTCTCATAGACCAGCTTCTGCAGCGGACTGTCGGCCGCCCAGCCGGGCAGGCAATTGTAGCTGACATAGACCAGGCCGCCCGGCTTCAGCCGCTCGCGGATGATGCGCTGGATGCCGGCGCGGACCTCCGGGCTGACCCAG
>JAWKVL010000044.1:0-38135 GCA_041398065.1 Dongiaceae bacterium
AACGGCTCACGCTCGGCTGTTCCTTGCACTTCGATGATGCCGCCCTTGGCGGTCAGCACGAAATTGGCGTCGGCCTCGGCGGCGGAATCCTCGGCGTAGTCGAGGTCGAGGACGGCCTGCTTCTGATGGATGCCGCAGGACACCGCCGCGACCTGGTCGCCCAGCGGAATCTCATGGACCGCGCCCAGCTTCTTCATGTGGCGGAAGCAGAGATAGAGCGCGACGTAGGAGCCAGTGATGGCGGCGGTGCGCGTGCCGCCATCGGCCTGCAGCACGTCGCAATCGATCTTGATCTGGCGCTCGCCGAAGCCTTTGAGGTTGGTGACTGTGCGCAGCGCGCGGCCGATCAGGCGCTGGATCTCCTGGGTGCGGCCCGATTGCTTGCCCTTGGCCGCCTCGCGATCGGTGCGGGTGTGGGTCGAGCGCGGCAGCATGCCGTATTCGGCGGTGACCCAGCCCTGGCCGGAGTTCCGGAGGAACGGCGGCACCTTTTCGTCGATCGAGGCGGTGCACAACACGTGCGTCTCGCCGAACTTGGCGAGGCACGAGCCCTCCGCATATTTGTTGACGTCGATCAGGAGTTCGACGGGGCGCATTTCGTCCGCCGCACGGCCGGATGGGCGCATGGTTCGCGCTCCTTACAATAGGGTTCGAAATTGCGGCGGAAGCTACACGCGGGGGCGGGAGAAGTCCACGTTTCTCCTCCTGTCATCCCGACTCTCGCGGAGCCTGTCCTTGGGCCGCGCGAAGCGCGGACCCGAGGGCTCGGCCCGGATGACAGTTTGCAGGACCGTTATTTGTAGCGCCGGCTCTTCGACCAGCGGGTGCGGTCGTAATATTCCGGCGGCCGTTTTCTTACCCAGGCAATGAATTGCGCCAGCATCGGGTGGGTGCGGAGCTTCTCGAATCCGGAGAATTCATCCGCCAGCTCGCGCTCGCTCAATATGGCATGGATGGCGCGGTGGCAGATCTTGTGCATGGTGACGGTCTCGCGCCCGCCATGGCTGCGCGGCAGCGGATGATGCTGGTCGAGACTGGGGCCTGCGATCATCGGCCGGTCGCAGAGCGGGCATGACGCCGGGGCGCCATCGACCGGCTTGGCAGGCTTGATCCGCCGCTTGGTGCGCACTTTCCGCATGGCCGGGACTGTGCCGGGGGCCGCGCGGGCTGGCAACGGCGTGTTGACGTTGCCCGGCGGCGTTCCTAGATTCGAGCGCGGAGGTTGAACTGCCATGCAATTCAATCCGAAGGGCGGACGGGGCAATGTGCCGGGCATCGGCCCGCACCGGCCGGTGCTGGCCGAAATGTCGGAGCGATCGCGCGAGATCTTCCGCCAGATCGTCGATGCCTATGTGGAGACCGGGGAGCCGGTCGGCTCGCGCACCCTGTCGCGACGGCTGGGGCACCTATCGCCCGCCACCATCCGCAATGTGATGGCCGATCTGGAAGAGGTCGGCCTGCTGTTCGCGCCTCATACATCAGCCGGGCGGCTGCCGACCGAGCTCGGCCTCCGGCTGTTCGTCGACGGCCTGATGGAAGTGGGTGGCCTGACCACCGACGAGCGCGAGGCGATCGACGGTCAATGCATCGCCTCCGGCCGCTCGTTCCCCGAAGTGCTGGAACAGGCGACCACCCTGCTGTCCGGCCTGTCGCGCGCGGCCGGACTGGTGCTGGCGCCCAAAAGTGAGCGGGCGCTGAAGCACATCGAATTCGTGCAGCTGGCGCCGGGGCGCGCGCTGGTCGTGCTGGTGACCGAAGGCGGCATGGTGGAGAACCGCCTGGTCGACGTGCCGTTGGGATTGCCGCTCTCCACGCTGGTCGAGGCCACCAACTATCTCAGCTCGCGGCTGGTCGGGCGCACCATCGGCATGGCGCGCGAAAGCATCCTGGCCGAATTGCAGAACCACCGGGCGGAGCTCGATTCGCTCACGCGCAAGGTGGTGGAGACGGGCCTCGCCACCTGGGCCGACAGCGACCGGTCGGAGGGTGCGCTCATCGTGCGCGGCCAGTCGCACCTGCTGGAGGATGTACAGGAGGCGGCGGACCTGGAGCGGCTGCGCTCGCTGTTCGCGGCCCTCGAAACCAAGGAGCAGTTGCTGAAGCTGCTGGAAGCGGCGGACCAGGCCGAGGGCGTCCAGATCTTCATCGGCGCGGAAAGCAACCTGTTCGGGCTGGCCGGCTGCTCGGCGGTCATCTCGCCCTACCGGGACAGCCAGCGGCAGCTGGTCGGCGCGGTCGGGGTCATCGGCCCCAGCCGGCTGAACTACGCCCGGATCATTCCGATGGTGGACTATACCGCCAAGGTGATCGGCCGGATCCTGGGGTAGGAGCGGCTTCATCCATTGACGTGCGGCGTCTTGACCGGATTTAACGGTTGACCATCTATGACATGGCCGTAAAACACCGGTCATCCCAACACGAAACGCAATGCTGGATCGCGAGATGAGCGACGAGAAGGACAATACCCAAATCCCAGAGCCGGCCAACGATGCCGGTCCGGTCGATGACGGCCAGGACATCCTGGTTGCCCAATCCCCGGAGGAGCAGCTGGAGGCCGCACGCCAAGAGGCAGCGCAGCTCAAGGATCAGCTGCTGCGCGCCCTGGCGGAGACCGAGAACGTGCGCCGGCGCGCCCAGCGCGAGCGCGAGGATGCGTCGAAATACGCCATCGCGAATTTCGCGCGCGACGTCCTGCAGGTCAGCGACAACCTGCACCGCGCGCTGGAGGCGATTCCCGAAGCGACGCTGGCGGCCGATGAAGCGCTGAAGAACCTGCATGAAGGCGTCAGCGCGACCGATCGTCAGCTCGGCGCCGCGCTGGAACGCGCGCAGGTCAAGCGTATCTGGCCGATGGGCGAGAAGTTCGACGCCAATCTGCATCAGGCGATGTTCGAGGTTCCGACCTTCGACCATCAGCCCGGCACCGTGGTGCAGGTGATGCAGGCCGGCTACCTGATCCACGACCGCCTGCTGCGCCCCGCGCTGGTCGGCGTCGCCAAACAGCCCGCCGGCGACGCGCCCCCGGGAACAGGCAAGGTCGATACGATCGCTTAGGCAGGTATCAGGGACCAGTATTCAGGTATCAGATAGCAAGACTTTTCTGATGCCTGATTCCTGATCCCCGTTATCCGAGCGCCTTACGCGCTCTTGATGTCGTGCAGGAAGCTGTCGACCTCGCGGCGCAGCGTTTCCGATTGCTTGGCGAGTTCGCCGGTGGCGGCCAGCATCTGGTTGGCGGCGTGGCCGGTGTCGCCGGCGGCTTGGGTCACCCCTGAGATGTTGGTCGAAACCTCCTGCGTGCCGCTGGCCGCCTGCTGAATGTTGCGGGCGATCTCTCGGGTCGCGGCGCCCTGCTCCTCCACCGCGCTCGCGATCGAAGCGGCGACGTGGTTGATCTCGTTGATGATGGTGGTGATGCCCTGGATGGCTTCGACCGAACTGGTGGTCGCGCCCTGGATCGACGCGATCTGGGCCGAGATCTCCTCGGTCGCGCGGCCGGTCTGCGTGGCCAGGTTCTTCACTTCCGAGGCGACGACCGCGAAACCCTTGCCGGCTTCGCCGGCGCGCGCGGCTTCGATCGTGGCGTTGAGGGCCAGCAAATTGGTCTGGCTGGCGATATCGCTGATCAACCGGACGACCTCGCCGATCTTTTCGGCGGCGTCGGCCAGGCTGCGCACCTTCTCGTTCGTGCGTTCGGCCTCCGCCGCAGCCTTGTTGGCGATGTCGGCGGATTGGCCGACCTGGCGGCTGATTTCGGCGATCGAACCCGACAGTTCTTCGGTCGCCGCCGCCACAGTCTGCACGCTGCTGGTCGCTTCCTCCGACGCGGCGGAAACGACGGTCGCCTGGCGGCTGGTCTGTTCGGCCGTGGCGGACAAGGTCGTGGCGTTCGCCTGCATCTCGCTGGTCGCGGCGGAAACGGTCTTCAAGGCCGCGCTGACGCTGCTGTCGAAGGCGGCGGTGCGCTTCTCAAGAATCTCGGTGCGGCGAAGCTTGGCCTCCTGCTCCTTGCGCTGCTCGGCCGCCATCTGCTCCGTGCGGATGGCGTTGTCCTTGAACACCTGCAGGGCGGACGCCATTCGGCCGATCTCGTCCTTGCGATCGCGGGCGGGGATCTCGACGTTGGCGTTGCCGGAAGCAAGGGCCCCCATCGCGTCCGTCATGGTGTTGAGCGGAGTGCAGATGGCACGCACGATCGTGAAGACGCAGGCGCCGAGGGCCGCAACCGCGAGCAGGATCGTGATGATGAGGGTGTTGCGTGCGTCGGCGGACGTGCTGTCGGCGGACTCTTTCGCGGCCTGTGACGACGCTTCGATCCGGTCGCTGACATTCGCCATCGCGCCTTCCAGCTCCTCGAAGCTTGCCATGAAACTCGGCAATTGCGCTTCAGCCGCAGCGGAATCCTGAGCGGCCTGCTCGACGAGCGATTCGGCACTCTTGATATAGGCGTCAAGCTTGGGATCGACCTCCGACAACGCCGCGGTCACGTCGTCGTTGAGAGTCAAAGCCTTGTTGGCATCGAGGTGCTCGCGGAAGTTCTTCACGTGGTCTTCAAGGTCGCTGTGAACCTGGGCAAGTCCTTCCTTGTTGGTCAACGCGGCATGCAAAGCGGCCAGCACATCGGCGCGCAATGCGTCATGCATCATGTCGCTTTCCATATGGTTGCGCAGCGCCGCCGACGTGACGACCACGCTGTTCAACTCGTCCGCCTGTCGCGTGGTTCCCCAATAGCCGATCGCTCCGATGGCCAAAGCGAGCACTGCAATGAGCCCGCCGAAGGCATACAGCTTCTGGCGGATCGACATGGTCTTGAGCATTCCGGGTTCCCTTGCTGGCGGCCAGCGGCGGCTGGCAGATGGAGACAAGTAGGTATGCCCGCTATGTTTAAGATCGGGTAAACTGATTATCTAGCGCCGGTGGTAGGCTTAAGTTCCGATTAGCAATCCGCGTCCTCGTGCCGCCGCCTGGCATTGGCAGCGGCTGCAGACCTGCTAAGAGTCGTGCGGGCTGGCAGGTGGAAATTCATGAACATGACAGGCAGTCGCGCGGGGCGCAGGTCAGGGACCGCGTTGACCGCCGGTGCACGCGAAGATGCGGCCGCCCGTCCGCAACAGCGGCTGAAAGGAGCGCTCATCCTGAGCGCGGCGGTGGCGGTGACGTCGCTGCAGGACGCCTTCATCAAGGATCTCAGCGCTGCCTATCCGGTCTACGAGATGCAGATCTTCCGCGGCGGAGCGGCTCTGATCCTGATCTTTGGATGGATCGTCGCCGGCGGCGGCTTGCGCCAATTGCTGACCACGCGGCCGAGCGGGCTCCTGTTGGTGCGCTCGCTCATTCTGTCGGTGGCGAGTCTCAGCTTCTACGTTTCGCTCGCCGGGATGCAGTTTGCGGACGCGGTGGCGATCTACTTCTCGCTGCCGCTGATGATCGCGGCGCTGTCCGGCCGGCTGATCGGCGAGCATGTACCGCCGCAACGCTGGATCGCGATCGGCGCAGCATTCGTCGGGGTCGCCATCATCGCCCAGCCGGGGCGCGGCGTCTTTAATCCCGCCGCGCTGATCGTCCTGTTCGCGACCCTTTGCTACGCCGTCGGCTTGATGCTGACACGTCCGGTCGGCATGCGCGTGCCCTCCGCGGTCATGGGGTTCTGGCAGCTGATCGGCTTCGTCACGACCGGCGTCTTCCTGGCGCTCATCTTCGGGACCGGCGCTTTCCACGACGCCGACCATCCCAGCTTCAGCTATCTGACCGCCGGCTGGGTTTCTCCGACGCCGCGCGACCTGGCGGAAATGCTGGGCTTCGGGGTCGCCGCGGCGCTCGCGACCATCCTCTACACGGCGGGCTACAAGGTGGTGGCGCCCAGCTTCGTCGCCCCGTTCGAATATCCCAGCCTGATCTGGGCCAGCGTCTGGGGCTTCATGCTGTGGGGCGACGTTCCTGCGACCGCGACCTTTGCCGGCGCCGCGCTCATCGTCGCGGCAGGTCTGTGGATGATCTGGCGGGAAAGCAGAGGTTAGAAGTCAGATAAAATCATGGTGCATGACAGCTTCGATTCCTGATACCTGATCCCTATCGCGCGGACTAACCCTCGTCTCAAGATGGCTGAAAGACCAACTCGCCGCCGCCTGCCGCCGCTCAATGCCCTGCGGGCGTTCGAGGCGGTGGCCCGTTCGCTCTCCTTCACCAAGGCCGCCGATCAGCTGCTGGTGACGCAGAGCGCCGTCAGCCGGCAGGTCAAGAACCTGGAGGATATCCTCGGCGTCACGCTCCTGAAGCGCAAAGGGCCGCTGGAGCTGACCGAAGAGGGGCGCAAGCTGCTGCCGATACTAACCGGCAGCTTCGACCGGATTGCCGAGGTGATCGCCGGCATCAAGGCGACCCATGCCAATCCGCCCTTGACGCTCTCGCTGCCGCCAACTTTCGCGCGCCGCATGGTGATGCCGCGCCTCGCCGATTTTCAGCGCAAGCATCCCGATCTCGAGATTCGCATCGACACGCCGGCCAGCAACATCGACTTCGCCTCCGCACCGGTCGACATGGCGATCTTCTTCGGCTCCAACACGGTCGACGCACTGATCACCGACCTCCTGATGCGGGAGGAGTTCACGCCGGTCTGCTCGCCCAATCTTGCGGCCGGCGCCGGCAACGATCTGGCGGAGTTCCTGCGCACGCGACCGCTCCTGCATGTGCGCCAGGGCGACGATCTGTTCCAATGCTGGAGCATCTTTGCCGCGCAGTCCGGTCTCGAAGGCTTTCCCGTCGATCGCGGCATCGTGCTGGAGACCGCCGACCTGGTGGTCGAATCCGCGGTCAATGACGGCGGCGTCGGCATGCTCGATCCGCGCTTGTTCCCGGAGGAGATCAAGTCGGGCCGCCTGGTCACGCCCTTCAAGACCAGCGTGAAGTCCGGCCGTTCCTATTTCCTGGTGAGCCGCGTGGAAGAGCTCGAGATCCCGCGCATCGCCGCCTTCCGCCAGTGGGTGATCGAGCAGTTCAGAGAACAGATGTCAGAGAACAGAGGACAGAAGGGGATCGCGTAACCTCTGTCCTCTGTGGTCCGTTCTCTGTCCTCTGCTACTCCGCCAGCATCTGATCGAACAGCAGCGCTTCCGCGTCGCGCGGGACGACCTGGTCGGGGCGGGTCCACATGTGATAGCGCCCGGCGATGTCGAGATGGCCGCGGCAGGCAAGCGTTTCGACCGGTGCGACCAGGGGGATCAGCAGGCATTCATGGGCGATGGCGCGGCAAGCCTGTTGCAGGAGTCTGGCGCGCTCCTTGCGGTCGAGGCTGCGGGCGGCGTTGCGCACCGCCTGGTCGATCTCCGGCGTCGAGATGAGACCGTAATTGCAGGCGCCGAAACCCTGTGCCGGATCGAAAGCGGCGACGAAGTCGCGCAGCACCATCTCTGCGTCCGGCAGGTAGGCGACCCAGTTGGTCATCATGAGGCCGAAGCTCGGCTGCGGATCATAGTGCGCAAAATCACGTAAGGGTCCGAAGCTCGGCTTCAGGCGGACCCCGATGGTCGCCAGCTGTGCGCTCAGCGCGCGCAACAACTGGCGGTCGTCGGATTCGACGTCGTCCATTGCCGAGACCGCGAGCGTGAGGCCATCGCCATAGCCGGCGACGGCAAGAAGGTGACGCGCCAGTTCAGGGTCATAGGGATCCGGCAGCAGCGCGCGGTCGGCGCCGAAGAAGTGCGATGGAACCGGGCTTGCCAGAACGGAGCCGCCGCCCATCAGCGCGTGGCTGACCAGGAAATCGCGGTCGATCGCGACTGACACGGCGCGCCGCACCCGGACATCGGCCAGCGGATTGGCATCGATCGGCGCGCCGTCCGGCTGCCACGCCATGCCGCGCGCGCTGGGCAGGATGTTGGGCTGCAGGAAGAACACGGTATCGGTCCTGGGCCTGAGGATGCGGATGGCCGATCCCTGCTCCAAGCGCTGCGCCAGGGCCCGTCCAAGATGCGGCGTGACATCGACCCGTCCGGAGAGCAGCGCGTCCTCCGCCTCCGTCGCGGTGTGGAAGCCACGACCGATCACGACTTTCCATTGCGCGGGCGCCTTGCCGGCACGGGAATGGGCAACCAGACGCAGGCCGTGCGCGCCATAATCCACCAGGCGGTAGGGGCCAGTGCCGATGGCATGGGCGAGATCGAAGGCGCCGATCGGCAGATCGCCGGCAGATCGATGGATGATCGGGACAGCCGCGACCTGCTCCAGGAACAGGGGCGCCGGCGCGCGGCTGCGCAGCACGACCGTATGCTCGTCGGCCGCCTCGCAGGCTTCGAGATCGGGCGTGGTCGATTGCATCTCGCAGTTCGGATCGTCGAGCATGCGCCGCACCCGGCGGAAGGTCGCCAGCACATCGGGCGCCCCGAGCGCGTCGCCGTTCTGGAAGCACGCGGTCCGATCCAGCCGGAACATCCAGGTGCGCGGATCGATCTGCTGCCACGAGCGCGCCAGGGCGGGGCGCACATGCCCATCATCGTCGATCTCGGTCAGGCACTCGAACACGCTGCCGAGTAGGAAGCTGTCGGCATCCACCTGCTGCAGCAGGGGATCGAGCGCCGGTAGCGATTGCGTGAAACCCATGGTCAGCAGGTCGGCTTCGCCTGGCCGCTCCGTGCGCGCCCGGGCCCGCAGATCGGGCAGCCACACGGTCATGCGCGTGCCTTTTCCCAGCTCGCTGTCGACGCTGATGCTGCCGCCGAGGCGCTTGACCAGGCCGGCGGTGATGTAGAGCCCGAGGCCGTGTCCGCCGGCCACCCGCGCCTCCTTGCCGCCGATCGTGGAGAAGGCCTCGAACAATTCGGCCTTGCGGTCGGACGCAATACCGGTGCCGGTATCGGTCACGGTCAGCCGCACACTCTCATCTTCGTCGCGCACCACCGTCACCGCGACCTCGCCCTTGCGGGTGAACTTGGCCGCGTTGCTGAGGAGGTTGATCAGGATCTGCGCCACCCGGCGGCGATCGGAGGTGAGAGAGCCGGCGTCGGGCGGCACTAGCAAGATCAGATGGTTGCCGTTGCTTTCGATGGCGGGGCGCTCCAGCGCCGCAACTTCCTCGATCAGCAGCTTCACCTCGAACAGTTCGGGGTCGATCTCAAGATTTTCGCTCTCGATCTGCTCGCTGGTCAGGATGTCGCCGACCAGCCCGATCAGGTGTTTGGACGCAGCCTCGATGGTGGCGAGCTTGTCGCGCGCGCCGGCGGCGTCGCTCGCCATTCCCGGCTGGCGCAGGAACTGGGCGTAGCCGTAGATCGCGTTCAGCGGATTCTTCAGTTCGTGGGCGAGGGTCGCGATGAAACGGCTCTGAGCGTCGCGGTCGGCGCGCATGGCCTCTGCCGCCTCTTCCGCCCGTTCGGCCGCATGCAGCGCTTCCGCGGCGGCCCCCCATGCCGCGTGCAGGCGATCCAAATCGGTCCGCCTCGGATCAGGCGGTCCGTTCGTCCCCGGTCCTTTGATCTCTGCCACGCGCGATCGTTCCGCACTCATCCCTCGCCGGACCATCTATGTCCGGCTAAACCACTGATTCTCATGCACCAATCGATACCGAAATGTTAACAACCCAACGCGTGGCGTGGGTAATTGCTTGGACCGTCCCTGATACCAGCTTACTCTGGGTGGGTGGGTTCCAATAGCTGCCCTGATGGCGTCAGACGGGGCCGGCCAGCGGCAAAGCGGGGTTGCGGCGGGCCTTCAGCATGCGGCGTGCCGCGTTTTCGTGGTCGGACACCGCATAGCAATAACGGCAGCCATGGACGCATGAATCATAGGCCCCGATATCGCGCGATTCGGCGCATAGGCATCCAGGCCTATTGCCTTTGCTGATGGATGGAATCGGCCGGCCGGCGATGTCGCTCAGGCGTGCGGCGTCGATGCAGCGCGCGCCGGAGATGCCGGAGGCCGCGCTCAGATCCGGCTGGGTGCAGAGCGTCAGCGCGATGCCGCGCCGGCGCGCGATCTCGCGTAGTGCGCCGATCAGGTCGATCTGCTCGGCGAGATCGGGGACCCGCCAGCTGATTCCGGCCTTGGCGAGGTTGCGCGCCGATTTGGCGTAGAGCTGTGCGACGGACACGACGGCTTCGTCGGCGATTCCGGCGAGTGCATCGGCGAGCCGCGCGAAGTTCGCGCGATGCCACGTTATTTCCGTTTCGGGCGTCAGCAGGATCGGGTCATAGCGCCATAACACGACGCGCGGCCCGTACGCGTGCGCGATCTCGCGCGCATTGGCGATGGCCAGAGACGGATCGATCACGTTGGTGTCGATCGTGCGCGGGTAGCCGATGATTGTGTACTGCACGACGAACGGCTTGTCCTGCCTCGCCACGGTATCGAGTGCGCGCGAGAACGGCCGGGCGTTACGGGTCCAGAACACATAGCCGTCGACCGCCTGCGGCCGAAGGTCGACCAGCATCGGGCGACGGTTGTAAGGATTTGCGACCGTGACCTCGCCGGCTTCGAGCGCGGCCAGGAACCAGCCGGCATGAAAGGCCGGGATGTCACTGCGGTAGCTGGCGGAAATGATCATGCCCGCGAGCATATCGCGCTGCATGCCCCGGCGGAATCCGGGTGTTGCGCGGCCTACTGCCGTTGCACGGCGCCGCCAGAGGGCCGCGCTTCCCGGGCCTTGCGCAGGCGCGCTCGCAGCCAGAAGGCGACAGCCACGTCGATGAACGCGACTGCATAGAACACGACCCGGACAAGGAGTGCGGGCGTGCCTGTGAAGCCGATCAGGTTGGGCAGAAACGTTCCGATGAGCGCGAGGATCGCGGCCCCGCCGAAGATCGCCGCCATCAGCGTCTTGCCGGCGCTTTCGGGCGGAGGAGCCTGATGTGCCATGCGCCGCCCTTGTCAGCGCATGCGCTGGACGGTGGGTGTGCGCGTGACCGGAAGACCGGATTTGCTGGCCGCGGGCATGGCGCGCTTGCCCTTGGCGAGCGGGGTCTTGCTGCCGGATTTCTGTTGCGGCTGCCGCCCCGTGCGCTGTGCGAACAAGCCTGACAAGCCGCGAATGGCGCGGACGAAGCTGATCAATGCCAGCGCGTAGAACAGGTAAGGGACCCAGGCCAGATATTCGGCGAACTGCGGAAATTCGTCCTGGAGCTGCGCGATCGGGATGGCAATGGCCAGGATCAGCCAGAACAGCGCATTGCCGAGCAGACCGACCAAGGACTTGCCGCCGGTCGGCGAACGACCGGAGCGGAGCCCGCTATTCGGGTAAATCTTGCTTGCCATGGCGGTGTTTCCCAGATTCCAGGCCGGCAACCGATCCCATCCTCCCACGGCCGGGTTAAACGCTCAATAAGGCTGGCGGGAGTTTCCATTGCGTTCCAGGCTGCTGGCTCACGCAGGCCCGGCCGAAGGTCCGAGGGCATGCGGACGCAGCCGCCATCGTCTTGCAACCGCTGGAAAAGACCCTATATATCCCTGCGACATTCGGGGGTCGTTCGGGGCCGGCTGTGGCCGACCGAAGGGCCGCCGAAATGGCGGCCGAAACGGGCCGTCAATTCGAGCACATACCGACGGGGATTCCCGCGGCGCTTCAAAGGAAGGCTGCGTTAGGGATCTGCTGAGATTGAGAGGAAGAGATGAGCAAAGTCATTGGTATCGACCTCGGCACCACGAACTCGTGCGTCGCCGTGATGGACGGCAAGGACGCCAAGGTGATCGAGAACGCGGAAGGCGCGCGCACCACGCCTTCGATGGTCGCCTTCACCGATTCCGGCGAGCGACTGGTCGGCCAGGCCGCGAAGCGCCAAGCGGTCACCAACCCCGAGAACACCCTGTTCGCGATCAAGCGCCTGATCGGGCGCCGGTTCGACGATCCCCTCACCAAGAAGGACATGGGTCTCGTCCCGTACAAGATCGTGTCGGGCGACAATGGCGACGCCTGGGTCAACTCCCACAGCAAGAACTATTCGCCCTCGCAGATTTCCGCCTTCATCCTGCAGAAGATGAAGGAAACCGCCGAGAACTATCTCGGCGAGAAGGTGACCCAGGCGGTCATCACCGTTCCCGCCTATTTCAACGACTCGCAGCGCCAGGCCACCAAGGACGCCGGCAAGATCGCCGGCCTCGAAGTGCTGCGCATCATCAACGAGCCGACGGCGGCTGCACTCGCCTACGGCATGGAGAAGAAGGGCTCCGGCGTCATCGCGGTCTATGACCTCGGCGGCGGCACCTTCGACATCTCGGTGCTAGAGATCGGCGACGGCGTGTTCGAGGTGAAGTCGACCAACGGCGACACCTTCCTCGGCGGCGAAGACTTCGACGCGCGCATCATCGATTACCTGGCCGACGAGTTCAAGAAGGACAACGGCATCGACCTGCGCAAGGATCGCCTTGCGCTGCAGCGCCTCAAGGAAGCGGCCGAGAAGGCGAAGATCGAGCTGTCCTCGGCGATGCAGACCGAAGTCAACCTGCCGTTCATCACGGCGGATCAGACTGGTCCGAAGCACCTCACCATCAAGCTCACGCGCGCGAAGCTGGAATCGCTGGTCGATGACCTGATCGAGCGCACGATGGAGCCGTGCCGCAAGGCGCTGAAGGATGCGGGCCTCAAGGCCTCCGACATCAACGAAGTGATCCTGGTCGGCGGCATGACCCGTATGCCGAAGATTATCGAGAAGGTGAAAGAGCATTTCGGTCGCGAGCCGCATCGCGGCGTCAATCCGGACGAAGTGGTCGCGGTCGGCGCCGCCATCCAGGGCGCGGTGCTGAAGGGCGAGGTGAAGGACGTCCTGTTGCTGGACGTGACGCCGCTGTCGCTCGGCATCGAGACCTTGGGCGGTGTCTTCACGCGCCTGATCGATCGCAACACCACAATCCCGACCAAGAAGAGCCAGACCTTCTCGACGGCGGAAGACGGCCAGACCGCGGTCACCATCCGCGTGTTCCAGGGCGAGCGCGAAATGGCGGCGGACAACAAGCTGCTGGGTCAGTTCGACCTGGTCGGCATCCCGCCGGCGCCGCGCGGCATGCCGCAGATCGAAGTCACCTTCGACATCGACGCCAACGGCATCGTCAACGTCCAGGCCAAGGACAAGGCGACCAACAAGGAACAGCAGATCCGCATCCAGGCTTCGGGCGGCCTCAACGACAGCGACATCCAGAAGATGGTGAAGGATGCCGAGGCGCACGCCGCCGAGGACAAGAAGCGCCGCGCCCTGGTGGAAGCCCGCAACCACGCGGACGCCACCATCCACGGCGCGGAGAAGCAGCTCAAGGAAGCCGGCGACAAGGTGGCTGGCCCCGACAAGGAAGCGGTCGAGAGCGCGATCGCGGCCCTGAAGTCGGAGCTGGAAAGCGACAACGCCGATACTATCAAGGCCAAGACCGATGCCCTGGTGCAGGCGCTGATGAAGGTCGGCGAGGCGATGTACAAGGCCGCGGCCGAGCAGGGCGGCGGTGCGCAAGCCGCAGGCGACGGCGGCGACGGTGCAGCTGGCGCGCAGGCTGGTGGCGGCGGCGCCCAGGGTGGATCCTCGGGCAGCGACGAGAAGGTCGTCGACGCCGATTTCGAGGAAGTCGACGAGCGCAAGGGCAAGAGCGCCTGAGCGTAGACTGAACATCGGCGGGGCCGGACGGGGAGAGTCCGGCCCTTGCCGCATTTGATCGACGTGTTGGAGTTCGGCGCGTCGATTTCCGGCGTACCGGGGGCGTGGGGCGGAGGCGTGTCCGCCCGGTGTCGCCAAGCTTGAGCGAACCGAAGCGATGGCGAAGCAGGATTATTATTCGACGCTGGGGGTGGCGAAGGACGCTGACCTTGATACGGTCAAGAAGGCGTACCGCAAGCTCGCCATGCAGTACCACCCCGATCGCAATCACGGCGACGCGGCGGCGGAACAGAAGTTCAAAGAGATCAACGAAGCCTACGACGTCCTCAAGGACGAGCAGAAGCGCGCGGCCTATGACCGCTTCGGCCATGCCGCGTTCGAAGGCGGCACCGGCTTCAACGGCCGCGGCGGGCCGGGCGCGGCCGGCTTCGATTTCACCGCATCGGGCTTCGCCGACATTTTCGACGAGATGTTCGGCGAATTCATGGGCGGCCGGCGCGGCAGCCAGGCGCGCGCCCGCGGCGGCGACCTGCGCTACAACATGGAGATCACGCTCGAGGAAGCGTTCCACGGCAAGCAGGCGACCATCCGCGTGCCGGGGACCGTGCCGTGCGAGGCGTGCAACGGCACCGGCGGCGAGAAGGGCTCGCAGCCGGTCAACTGCCCGACCTGCCGCGGCCACGGCAAGGTGCGGGCGACCCAGGGCTTCTTCACCATCGAGCGGACCTGCGCGGCGTGCGGCGGCCTCGGCAAGGTGATCGAGAAGCCGTGCCCCAATTGTCACGGCCAAGGCCGCACCGCCAAGGATAAGACTTTGCAGGTGACGATCCCGGCCGGGGTCGAGGATGGCACGCGCATCCGCCTGGCGGGCGAGGGCGAGGCGGGATTGCGTTCCGCGCCCTCGGGCGATCTCTACATCTTCCTCAGCGTGAAGCAGCACCGCCTGTTCCAGCGCGACGGCGCCAACATCCATTGCCGCGTGCCGCTCGCCATGGCGACCGCGGCGCTCGGCGGCAATATCGAGATCCCGACCATCGATGGCGGCCGGGCCAAGGTGCAGGTGCCGCCCGGCACCCAGACCGGCCAGCAGTTCCGCCTGAAGGGCAAGGGCATGAGCGTGCTACGCACCAACGCGCGCGGCGACATGTATGCCGAGATCGTGGTCGAGACGCCGGTCAATCTCAGCAAGAAGCAGAAAGACCTGCTCCAGCTCTTCGAGGACGAGGGCAAGAAAGGTTCGTCCCACTCGCCCGAAGCCGACAGCTTCTTCGCTCGCGTGAAGGAATTCTTCGGCAAGGAAGAGGGCTAGCGCTCGACGCGCCATTCCATTGTCACGCCTCTTTTCTCCCGACGTGATCCATCCTAGGTTGCGGCCCTGCGCGGATCGCTGAGTCCGGGAGAACCCATGTTCGAAGGTTATCGTGTCGTCGCCGTCACACCGGCCGGGCGGCGGCGCTATATGGAATTGCTGGTGCCGCAGATCCTCGCCAGCCCGCTCGTCGATCGCTACGACATCTGGGTCAACACCGCGAACCCGGGCGACCTCGCCTTCCTCGAAGGGTTGGCAAAGCGCGATGCGCGCGTACGGCTGGTGCCGCAACCGGACGGGAAGGTGCCGGGACCGGGGGCGATCCATGGTTTCCATCGCGAGGCCGCCGATCCCGACACCATCTATATCCGTTTCGACGACGACGTCGTTTGGCTGGAGCCGGGCTTCTTCGAGACGCTGCTGCGCTTCCGGCTCGAACATCCAGAGCATTTCCTGGTGATGCCGCTCGTCATCAACAACGCGATCTGTTCCAACCTCCTGCAGACGCTGGGCAAGATCACGGCCTGGAAATACATCCACACCTACTACGAGGACCGCATCGGCTGGCGCAGGCCGGAGTTCGCGATCGCCCTGCACCGTTTCTTCATCGATCTCATCGACCGCGGCGAAACCGCCCGGCTGCATAGCGGAGCGCACGTGATCGCGATGAACCGCTTCTCGATCAACTGCACCTGCTGGTTCGGCCGCGACCTCGCCGCATTCGGCGGCGAAGTCGGGATCGAGGAGGAAGAGGAGATGAGCGCTGCCATTCCGGTCCGGCTGGGGCGCACCAACTGCTTCTGCACCGACACGGTCGTCGCCCATTTCGCCTTCTACAGCCAACGCGCCTGGATCGACACGGCCGGCATCCTGGAGGAGTACGGGCGCATTCTCTCGCAGCGGCCCGAGATTGCTGGCCTGCTGCGAGAGGTCGGCGACATCCGGCGTGCTGCCGACGCGCGCAATCCCGGTCCAGCGGCTGAGGGCGGCGCAGGCAGGGATGCACCGGACGGAAGGCCGCATCCCTGGCTGCGCGCCGCAAAGAGCATCCTGAGAGGACGCTTCAAGGAAGATCTGGATCGCGTGTGGATCAGGCCTGGACCGGCCCTGTAGTCACGCGCGGAAGACCGCGTTCTGGCGGCATCCCGTTTGCGTTTCCTCTTACTGTCCTGGCGCGGTACGAGTTGATAGCATCGCCGCCATTGAGGGGTGTGATGAAAACGATTCTGGTGGTCGGCGCGGGACTTGCCGGCGCGACCTACGCGCGCGAACTGGCGGAAGCGGGCTGTCACGTGGAGGTCATCGACCGGCGCCCGCACATCGCCGGCAATGCTTTCGACGAAGTCGACGCCAGCGGCGTCCGCCGTCACGTCTACGGGCCGCACCTGTTCCATACCAAGAGCGATCGCGTGATGGCGTGGCTTCGTCGGTTCGCCACCTTCACGCCATACGAGCATCGCGTCAGCGCCTGGGTACCGGCGATCGGCTGCGGCGTGCCGCTGCCGGTCAATCGCAGGACGGTCAATCTGGTGTTCGGGCAGAAGCTGGCGACGCCGGAAGAGGTACGCGCGTTCCTTGCGCGACTTGCGGTGCCGAATGAAGCGCCGCGCAATGCGGCGGAGTTCCTGCATGCGAAGATCGGCGTCGAACTCACCGACCTGTTGTTCCGGCCCTATAGTGAGAAGATGTGGGGCATGAAGCTGGAGCATATGGCCGCCGCCGTGGTGCAGCGGATTCCGATCCGGGACGATGACGAGGACCGCTACTTTCCAGGCGACGCTCACCAAGGGCTGCCGTCGCACGGCTACACCGAACTGGTCGCACGCATCCTCGATCATCCAGAGATCCAAGTTGCCACAGGAACTGCATTCTCCAAGGACATGCTGCGCGGCCACGATTTCTGTTTCAGCAGCATGGCGATCGACGAGTATTTCGATCATGCGCTTGGGCCGCTGCCGTACCGCTCGCTCCGCTTTCACCATCGCCGTGAGCCGGTCGCCTATTCGCTCGGTGAAACCGCGCAGGTGAACTTCACCGACAGCGGGCCATATACGCGCCAGGACGATTGGAGCCGATTGCCGGGCCATGTGGTGCGGCCGGGCGCGGAAAAGACCGTGACCCTCGAGGAACCCTGCGCCGACGTCGAGAACAATATGGAGCGCTACTATCCAGTGAAGACCAGCGACGGCGGGCCCGAAGCGCTCTATCGCCGCTACCATGATCTCGCGCAGGCGGAATCGAAGATCCAGTTCATTGGCCGATGCGGGACTTATCGCTATCTCGACATGGATCAGGTCATCAACCAGTCGCTGCAAGGTGTGCGGGCTTGGCTGTCCGGCGCTGTGCCGGGCAGTTCCGGATGAATATGAAGGACTCCTTACCTAGTCGTTGGCACTTATCCACAATTTTTACCATTCGTTAACATACTGGCCTCTAGCTTGCTTTTTTCGGCCAGATGCCTTGGCCGTGCGCCGTTGCGCGCGTTCCAGTGGGGAAAGCAGGGCAGTTGATGGACGAAGCGGCCAATAAGGGCAGCGATCCGGCGATGCTTGGAGCCGATGCATGAGCGCCGAGCTCGGCATCGAGCCATCGCGTACGGCGCCGGCCGCCGACGACCCGCCGGTCGCCGCCAACTCCGATACACCCATATCTCTGTCTGCCGCCGTGCCTTCGGCTGCTGCGATCGCGGCGACAGTGCAGCGACGGCACAGCGCATTGCCGGCGTGGCGCCTGCTGGTGGTCGGCGGCTGGATCCTTTTCATCGCTTGCTTCGCGCTTTTTGAGCCCGGGAATCACACGCTGCGTCACTGGTGGACGAACAGCGCCTGGACTATCGCTTACCTGGCCGCAACGTTGCTCAGCCTGCAGACCGCCCGCCTGTTGAATGGCCGTGACAAGGTGGCGTGGAGCCTGTTCACGGCGGCATCGGGTTCCTGGCTCATCGGGCAGTTCATCTGGGACTACTACGAGCTTGTCGCCGATATCGCGACTCCGTTCCCGGCGATCAGCGATCTCTTCTATCTGCTGTCGGCGCCGCTCTACGCAGCCGGACTGATGTATTTCGGCGAGAAGCCGAAGGGCGCGGCGATCGGCCCGAAGCTCGTGAGTCAGTTGGTGATGCTCGGCGCCGGAGTCTATGCGGCAGTCGGACTGAACCTCAGTGAAGCGATCGTCAGCAACCAGGACGGCGCGCTCTATGTCGTGACCGCGATCGCGTATCCGTCGCTCTATGGCGCGGCTTTTCTCATGGGCGCGCTTTCCCTCGGCCTCTATGTCTGGGGCAGCAAGCGCTTCGTGCTGACGCTGCTGGTGATCGGCGTGGCCGGCCATGCCGTGGTGGCGACGCTCTACGGCCTCAATTTGCTAGGGCGCGAATACGCGGTCGGCCAGGCGTACGATTTCGTCTGGTTGCTGGTCGCGGGCTTCCAGTTCTGGGCGGCCGCCGAACACATCCATCGGGCGCGCGCCGGCATCGGCGACGAGCCGCTGGGCGAGCAGTTCCTCATCACCTCCTATCGCCGCGCCCGCCGGCTGGAGCCGCTCATCCCGGCGCTCGGGATCGTGGTCATCTCGCTGACCCTGGCGCTGGATGGCGACGGCATCACCCGCACCGAAGCGCTGGTGGTGCTGACGCCTGCGTGCCTGGTGTTCGCCGCCGCGGTCGCGGTCGCCGAAGGGTGGAGCTGGCACATCGAAGATGGATTGCGCCGCGCCGCCGCCGATGCCGCGCTCAAGGCGCAGCGCTCGGAAAGCCGCCTGGCCGCGATGCTGGAGATCGCGCCGACCGCCATCATTGCGATCGACCACAATCATACGATCCGCCTGTGCAGCAAGGGTGCGGCCAAGTTGTTTGGTTACGCCGCGCGCGAGACCATCGGCTTGCCCATCACATTGCTGTTCAGCGACGAACATGTGCAGAAAGGCGGAACGCCGCTCACGTTCGAGGACATCGTCAAGCGCCTGCGCCGCGGCGAGATCAAGGGCCGTACGCAATCCGGCACGAAATTTCCGCTGGAGGGCGAATCCTATGAACTGGCCGACAGATTGGGCGACGGCGGCGAGGGCGCCCTCACTATCATGATGCTGACCGACGCCACCGAGCGGCGTCGACAGGAACGCGCGCTGCGCCACGCCAAGGAATCGGCGGAGGCCGCCAACCGCGCCAAGACCCAGTTCCTCGCCAACATGAGCCACGAGCTGCGCACGCCGCTCAACGCCATCATCGGCTTCTCCGAGGTCATCACCAACAAGCTGTTCGGCGAACTCAACGACCGTTACACGGACTATGCCGGCGATATCGTCGCCAGCGGGCGGCACCTGCTTGGCCTGATCAACGACATCCTCGATCTCTCGAAGATCGATCTCGGCCAGGCGACCCTGAGCGAGGGCGAGGTGGACCTGAGCCGCGTCGTCCATTCCTGCCAGCGCCTGATGTTCGAGCGCGCGGAGCGCGGCGGGGTGAACGTGCAGGTGGTCCTGCCGCAGGATCTTCCGATGCTGTGGGCGGACGAGACCAAGGTGAAGCAGATCGTGCTCAACCTGCTGTCCAACGCCGTCAAGTTCACCGAGCGCGGCGGACGTGTCACCATCACCGCCGGCAGGCTGGGCGACGGCGGATTGTCGCTCGGGATCATCGATACCGGCATCGGCATGCGCTCGGAGGATATCCCGAAAGCGATGGCGCCATTTGGCCAGCTCGAAAGCACTTTCGAACGCAGATTCGAAGGCACCGGCCTCGGCCTGCCGCTGGTCCAGCGCCTGGTGGAACTGCACGGGGCCGGGTTCCGCCTGGAGAGCCACCCCGGCAAAGGCACCAAGGCGGAGGTGCGCTTCCCCCGCAGCCGGGTCATGACCCCGGCGATCGTGCCCACCCCGAAGCCCACCACCCGCAAGACCGGCACCGTCTAGGGCACCCGTCTCGGCCATCTCCCCCGTCGCGTTCGACGTTTGGCGGTCCCGTCTGCCGGTTGCCCTTTCGCCGTCAACCCGACTACATTTGTCAAGAGCATTAATCTTTGCAACTCGCGGGGATCGGGGATGAGCAGCAAGAAGGCCGGCAAGCCCGCCGCCAAAGCACCAGCCAAGCCAGCGCCCAAGGCTGGTCCCAAGGCCCCGCTCAAAAGGCCTATGGACTTGAAATCACAGGCGAATTCGGCGACTAAGACATCCGCCAAGCCGGCTCCAGCTCCAGCTGCCAAGCCCGCTGCTCCGCGTCCAGCCGCGACGGCCGGGGGGCTTCGCGTCAAGCGGCCCAACAACGGGGCCGTCAAGGTGGGTGTGGTCGGTTGCGCCGGCCGAATGGGGCAGATGCTGCTGAAGATGCTGATCAGCGCGCCCGGCGTGGTGGTGGTAGGCGGAACCGAGCGCAGGGGCTCGATCGCGCTCGGCCAGGACATCGGTGCGCTGGCCGGCGCCGATCCACTCGGCATCTCGGTCACCGACGACCCCTCGCTGCTGTTCGAGACCTCCGACGTGGTGGTCGACTTCACCAATCCGAACGCCACGGTGCAGCATGCCCAGATGGCGGCCCGTACCGGCTGTGCGCTGGTCATCGGCACCACCGGCTTCGACAGCGATCAGCTGAGTTCTCTCTATCGCGCCGCGCAGCGCGCGCCGATCGTGCTGGCGGCCAACATGAGCCTCGGCATCAACCTGCTCCAGCAGGTGGTGGAGGAGATTGCGCGCATCCTCGATCCCGATTGGGATATCGAGATCGTGGAGATGCACCACCGCGCCAAGATCGATGCGCCGTCCGGCACCGCCCTGGCGCTCGGCGAGGCGGCGGCACGCGGGCGCGGCCAGAATCTGCGGCGCATCGCGCGCCGCTCGCGCGACGGCCAGGTGGGGCCGCGGGTCAAAGGCGAGATCGGCTTCGCCGCCTTGCGCGGCGGTGACGTGGTCGGCGACCACACCGTGATTTTCGCCGCCGACGGCGAGCGGGTGGAGATCACCCATCGCGCCGCCAGCCGCGAGATCTTCGCACGCGGCGCGGTCAAGTCCGTGCTGTGGGCGGCGGGCAAGAAGCCCGGCCTCTATTCGATGCGCGACGTGCTCGGCTTCAGCGTGCAGGCGCCGCAGGCGGCGAGCCCGACGCCCGCTTCCTCGAACCAGGCTTGAACCATCGCGCCAGCGCCAGGCCGGTGAGGATGAGGACCAGCGCCACGAGCGCATTCCAGCTCGGCCGTTCGCCGGCGAGGAAGAAGCCCCAGCCGACTCCCATCAGCGGCACCAGGTAGTTGTTGAACGAGCCGAATCCCGCGCCGACGCGGCGCAGCAGAAGGAAGAACAGGAGATTGCCGCCGCCGGTCGAGAGCAGGCCGAGCCAGGCGACGGAGAACCACGCCTTGCCGTCCGGCGCCAAGGTCCAGGGCTGATCGATCGCCAGCCATACGGGGACCAACGGTATCAGACCGGCCAGCAGGATCGTGCCGACCAGCATCTCCGAGCCCAACGGCGGCAGGCGCTTGGCATTGATGCCATAGAGCGAATAGCTGAACGCGCCGGCCAGGATCGCGGTCTGGCCAATCACCACGTCGCCCAGCCCCCTCAGAGCGTCGACGCCGATCAACGTCACGACGCCGGCGAAGCCCAGTACTGCACCCAGCGCCTTGCCCAGGGTCAGCGGTTCGTCATGAGTGAAGAAATGCGCCAGGACGATGACGAAGCTCGGGATCGTCGCCATCAGGATCGCCGCCAGGTTGGACGGCGTGAACTGCTCGCCCCAGCCGATCAGGAAGAAGGGCAGCGAGTTGCCGATGACGCCCAAGAAGATCATGCGGCCCCACAGTCCGCCACCGCGCGGCAGCGTCTGCCCCTTCGCGCTTGCGATGACCAGCAGCGTCAGCGTGCCGATGGTCATGCGCCCGACTGCGAGCGAAAGCGGCGGCAGGGTGTCGACCGCCTGCTTGATGAAGAAGAACGACGAGCCCCAGGTCAGCGCCAGCACGAACAGCAGCGCGAAGTCTTCGAGGCCGGGGCTGCGGATCGCAGCCGGCGCGGCGGGTGATCGGGTGGTCATGAAAGGTCAGGTCGTGCGCCAGCGTGCCAGAACGGTTTGAAGCTGCTCCGCGAACTGCCGCCGCTCGCCCGCGCCGAGGAACGCGCCGATCTCCACCGCGCGCCCGTGCGAGCGCAGCAGCAAGGCGGGATTCTCGAAGCCGCGCTCGGTGAGCACGACCCGCAGCCAATAGGGTTCGAAAGTGGATTCGGCGACCTCGCCCTTGGCGTCGATCTGTTGCAGCAGCAGGCGATCGGCATAGAGCCGGATGCGCTCCGCGCGCCGGTCGCCGCGGAAATGGGTGCGCAACAGCCACCAGAACAGCAGCCACTCCGCGCCCAGGAAACCGAAGATCGGCCAGGCGCCGAGCACCAGGAACAAGCCGCCCCAAAGCGATATGATGAGGACGGTACCGACGGTCAGGATCAGGAACCCGCGCTCGCTGAGCGAGCGGTGCGGATAGAGCAGCGCCTCGAACAGGAGACGCTCGGTCTCATCCTGCGGGCGGTCGATCTTGTCCATTCCGTCTTCCATGGCGCGCAGTATAAAGTCTCTGCGGGCTGCATCAATCTCTGTCATTGGGGGCGGGGTCTTGGCGAAGCTGAAACCGGATCAGATCGAGGCATTCTACGCCGCACTGGCGAAGGCCAATCCGAATCCGCGCGGGGAACTCGACTATATCAATCCCTATACCCTGCTGGTCGCAGTGGTCTTGTCCGCGCAGGCGACCGACGCCTCCGTCAACAAGGCGACCGAGCCTTTGTTCAAGGTCGCCGATACGCCGCAGAAGATGCTGAAGCTCGGCGAGGCGAAGCTGAAGGACTACATCAAGACCATCGGCCTCTATAACACCAAGGCCAAGAACGTGATCGCGCTGTCGCGCATCCTGATGGACCAGTTCAAGGGCGAGGTGCCGGAGGACCGCGAAATCCTGCAGACGCTGCCCGGCGTGGGGCGCAAGACCGCGAACGTCGTGCTCAACGTCGCCTTCGGCCAGTCGACCATTGCGGTCGACACGCACATCTTTCGCGTCGGCAACCGCACGGGCCTGGCGCCCGGCAAGGACCCGCTCGCGGTCGAACTGCAGCTGGAGAAGCGCACGCCGGAGAAATACAAGCGCAACGCCCACCACTGGCTGATCCTGCACGGCCGCTACGTGTGCAAGGCGCGCAAGCCCGAATGCCCGCGCTGCGTGGTGAGCGAAATCTGCGCGTTTCCAGGCAAGACGACGGTCGCAGGAATATTGCCTGCAACGAAGAAGCGGTCGGGCGTCAGAAACCGCAAATCGAGATAAAGCGCGGGCGCCCGACAGTTCCATTTCGCGACGCCCTTCGCCACCGACTTTCCGAGACCCGGCAATTCGCCACCGTTTTTACTCAAATCGAGTACGCCCGGCGCGATGTGCTCACACGATGCGGTCGTGGATCATGTCTGGGTTCATGCCCGGTTCACTGCCGGTCTGGTGAGATATTGTGGCAGGGCTTCGGGGCGAGCGTGGAGGGCATTCCGTGAATCATACCTTGGCCGCGGCCGACCGGCACATCGCGGACATCGAGAGCCGTATCGCGCGCCAATCCGCATTGATCGACGAATGGGCAAGGAGCGGCCTCAACACGCAACGTGCGGAGCGCGACCTCCGCGCGCTGGAGCAGGTGCTTGACCGCACGCGTGAGCGCACACAAATCCTGCTTGCGCCCATGCGCAGCACGACGGTCGTGGCGCCCGATAGTCCGTATGTGCAGCCGGCGTTGGTGGACGAACCCGACGCGCTGGCGCCTTGGGAAAGTCCGCAGATGCGGATCGCACAACTCGCCTGGGGAGAAGGCTGCTCGAAACCGGGCGGGGCCGGCCATCTCTTGGAGTTGGCGAAGTCTCTGGATCTCGATTCGACTAAGACCGTGATGATGTTCGGCGTCGGGCTCGGCGGCGGCGCACGCGCAATCCATCGGAGATTCGACGCCCGCATTGCCGGCTATGAGATCGACGCCGAAGCGGCGCGCGCAGCCAGGCAGTTGTCGGTGCTCGCACGGCTGGAAAAGGCCGTCGACATTGTTCGCTACAATCCGAAAGAATTCGCGCCCCGCCCCGACAGCTATGATTGCATCCTTTCGGCGGAGACGCTGTTTCAGATCGAACGGAAAGACGACCTGCTCGGCAAGCTGGCGCTCGGCCTCAAGCCGCGCGGCCAGATTGTCATGACGGACTTTGTGCTGGGACCCGGTGCCTCTCCGGACGACAAGCGGCTGAAAGCGCTGGCTTCTGATTCTGCTTTCTTCTGGCCGGCGAACCGCTACGCCCAGCATTTTCGCGAGCGTAACTTCGATCTCGGCGCGAGCGAGGACATCACCGCAGCCTATCGCAAGATGGTGGTCGACGGATGCAGGCGCTTCGCGGAAGGCGGGCCGGAATTCATCGCAAATGCCAAAGCGTACCCCGCAGTGACGCTCGCGCTCATGAAGCTCTGCGAGGCGCGCGTGGCCGCCTTCGACTCCGGGCTGCTGAAAGTGATGCGCTTCTCGGCGGTCAAGCTCAGCAGCCCCAAGCTCATGTCGAATTGGTAGCGCCCCGCCACTGAGTTGAACGGCGGAAGTCGACACAACAGGCCGACTTCCGCGTAATGCAGTCGGCTCTCCTGCTATGCCGCCTTCATCAAATTGCGCAGCACGTAGGGCAGGATGCCGCCGTTCTTGAAATACTCGATCTCGTCCAGCGTATCGATCCGGCAGATGAGCGGCACGTCCTGCGTGCCGCCCTGTGAACCGCCGGCGCGCGTGATGCGCAGCGTCACATCCATGCGCGGCTTCAGGCCGGCGGCGAGGCCGGTGATGTCGAACACTTCCGAGCCGTCGAGGTTCAAGGTCTTGCGCGTCGTGTCGCCCTTGAACTGAAGCGGCAGGACGCCCATGCCGACGAGGTTCGAGCGATGGATGCGCTCGAAGCTCTCGGCGATCACCGCCTTGATGCCGAGCAGGACCGTGCCTTTGGCCGCCCAGTCGCGCGATGAGCCGGTGCCGTATTCCTTGCCGGCGAACACCACCAGCGGCACGCCCGCTTTCTGGTATTTCATCGAGGCGTCATAGATCGACATCTGCGTGCCGTCGGGCATGAGCCTCGTGACGCCGCCCTCGGTGCCGGGCGCCATCTCGTTCTTGAGGCGGATGTTGGCGAAGGTGCCGCGCATCATCACTTCGTGATTGCCGCGCCGCGCGCCGTAGGAGTTGAAATCCACCTGCGTGACGCCCTTGCCGATCAGAAACTGGCCTGCCGGCCCATCCTTCTTGATCGAACCGGCGGGCGAGATGTGGTCGGTGGTGATTGAATCGCCGAGGATCGCCAGCGGCCGCGCCTTCCTGATGTCGCTCACGGTCGTGCCGGCCTGCTTGCTCATGCTGGTGAAATAAGGCGGGTTCTGCACATAGGTCGAGGCCCTATCCCACATATAGGTCTGGCCCTTGGCGATCTTTACCTTCTTCCACAGCTGGTCGCCGGTGAAGACGTCCTTGTAGCGCTTCTTGAACGCCGCTGCCGTGACGCTCTTGCGGACGGTGTCGGCAATCTCCTTGTTGGTCGGCCAGATGTCCTTCAGGTACACCGGCTTGTCGTTCTTGCCGTAGCCGATCGGATCCCTGGTGATGTCGATCTTCATCGAGCCGGCGAGGGCATAGGCCACAACCAGCATGGGCGATGCGAGATAGTTCGCCTTCACGTGCGGGTTGACGCGGCCCTCGAAGTTGCGGTTGCCGGACAGCACGGCCGCCGCGACCAGGTCGGCCATGGTGATGGCGTTCGCGATCGGCTCGGGCAGCGGTCCCGAATTGCCGATGCAGGTGGTGCAGCCATAGCCGACCAGGTTGAAGCCGAGCTTGTCGAGATAGGTCTGCAGGCCCGAGGTCTTGAGATAGTCGGTCACCACCTGCGAGCCGGGCGCCAGCGAGGTCTTCACCCACGGCTTGGTCTTGAGGCCGAGCTTGACCGCATTGCGCGCCACCAGGCCGGCGCCCAGCATCACGCTCGGGTTCGAGGTGTTGGTGCAGGAGGTAATGGCCGCGATCACCACGTCGCCGTCGCCCAGGTCGTAGTTGGTGCCTTTGACGGTGACGCGCGATTCATGATCGGAGTGGCGGCCGAAGGTTTCGGTCAGCGCCTTCTTGAAGCTGTCGGCGGCGGTCGAAAGCGGCACGCGATCCTGCGGACGCTTGGGGCCGGCGAGCGAGGATTCGACCGTCGAGATGTCGAGCTCGAGCGTGTCGGTGAAAACCGGATCGGGCGACTTGGCGTCGCGCCACATGCCCTGCGCCTTGGCGTATTTTTCCACCAGCGCGACGCGCGCGGGCGCGCGGCCGGTCGCTTTCATATAGCGCAGCGTTTCCGCGTCGACCGGGAAGAAGCCGCAGGTCGCGCCATATTCTGGCGCCATGTTGGCGATGGTGGCGCGGTCGGCGAGCGCGAGGTCTTCGAGGCCGGGGCCATAGAACTCCACGAACTTGTTGACGACGCCTTTCTTGCGCAGCATTTGCGTCACGGTGAGGACAAGGTCGGTGGCGGTCGTTCCTTCCTTGAGCCGGCCGCTGAGCTTGAAGCCGACCACCTCGGGGATGAGCATGGAGATCGGCTGGCCCAACATGGCCGCTTCCGCCTCGATGCCGCCGACGCCCCAGCCAAGGACCGCAAGGCCGTTGACCATGGTGGTGTGACTGTCAGTGCCGACCAGGGTGTCGGGATAGGCGATGGTCTTGCCGATCTTCTTCTTGCTTTTGACGATCTGCGTCGGCTCCTTGGCGCTCCACACCACCTGCGCCAGATGCTCCAGGTTGACCTGGTGGCAGATGCCGGTGCCCGGCGGGACCACGCGGAAGTTCGCAAACGCGGTCTGGCCCCAGCGCAGGAAGGCATAGCGCTCTCCGTTGCGCTGATACTCCATCTCGACGTTCTTCTTGAAAGCGCCGGGGCCGGCGAAATAGTCCACCATCACCGAATGGTCGATGACGAGATCGACCGGCGAGAGCGGGTTGATCTTTTCCGGATCACCGCCCAGCTTGATCATCGCTTCGCGCATGGCGGCAAGGTCGACCACGGCAGGTACGCCGGTGAAGTCCTGCATCAGCACGCGCGCCGGGCGATAGGCGATCTCGCGATCGGAGCTCTTGGTCTTGAGCCAGGCAGCGACCCCTTGGATATCCTGCTTGGTCACCGACCGTCCGTCTTCGTAGCGCAGCAGATTCTCCAGCAGCACCTTGAGCGAGTTGGGCAGCCGGGAGAGGTCGCCGAGCCCGGCCTTCTCGGCCGCTTTGAGGCTGAAATAATCATAGGCTTTCCCGCCAACCGTGAGGGTCTTGCGGGACTTGAAGCTGTTAAGCGATGTCACGACGGATTCTCCCAGGGAACCAACAGAGCGAGCCAGCGGCAAGCGGATCAAACCGGCCGGCGGGGCAGGCGGACGGACCGTCCGCTGGAATGCCGCGCCAGAAGCGGCGACCATAACATGTTCGTGTGGCGCATTCGAGCCGCCGCAAAGCTGTGGCCAGCCCAACATTTCGGGCGAGCGCAACGATGCCAGACGCTTGCCAAATTGTGTTGAGACAGCGCGTTCAAATCGGCCCGGGGCAACAACACAATTTTGCCATTATCTGACCTTAATGAGGCCACCAGGCACCGAAAGACTCTTGGACAACAGAGATCATCCCCTCTGTTTGTCGCAAGGGCGCTCGACCCGCCCTTGTTCAGGTGCCCCACAAGAGCATCCGTCCCCCGCGGATGCCAGGTCGAAAAAGGAAGGCGTCGCGCTACCCCCGATCGACGCCTTCAAAAACGGGCAGAGCGCCGCGGTCCCACTCCATCCCCAGGGCCCGCGGCGCCGCCCAATTTTTTTGGCCACAACAACGCTCCCGCACTGTCATCCCGGGCGCGCCGCGTAGCGCTGCGACCCGGGACCCACGCGACAGAGCCGCGACTCTGATGGATTGCATGGGTCCCGGCTCTCTCGGAGCCTGTCCTTGGGCCGCGCCAAGCGCGGACCCGAGGGCTCGGCCGGGATGACAGACTGGAGAGGGCGCCAGTGGACGCCGACGCGGAGCGCACTCTATCTTCAGCCGCCTCATGACCGGACTTTCCCTGGAGAACATCGCGCTGGAGCGTGGCGAGCGGCGGATCGCCGAGGGGATCAGCGCGCGCGTGGCGGGCGGTGCGGCCCTCCTCTTGCAGGGGCCGAACGGCAGCGGCAAGTCGACGCTGCTACGCGTGCTGGCTGGGCTGCTGCCGCCGGCGGAAGGCGCGATCAAATGGGACGGCACGGACGTCACACAGGATCGCGACGCGCATCGCGCACGGCTTTGCTATCTCGGACACCAGGATGCGCTGAAGGCTGGCCTGACAGCGTTTGAGAACCTGCAATTCTGGGCACGCTTCGGCGCGCGCGGCGGCGATGCCGCGGCGGCGCTCAAGAGCTTCGGCCTGACACGGCTGGCCGACCGGCCGGCCCGCATGCTGTCCGCCGGGCAGAAGCGGCGCCTGGCGTTGAGCCGCTTGGCGCTGAGCACTGCACCCTTGTGGCTGCTGGATGAGCCGGTGACGGCGCTCGACAGCGAGGCGCGTGCCGCATTCATCGCTTTGCTCACAGGGCATCTTGGGGCTGGCGGCTTGGCGGTGATCGCCACGCATGAGCCGCTGGCGGTCGAAGCGCCGGTGCTGCGGCTCGGGGCCGCAACATGAGTGCGTTCCTGGCCTTGCTGCGGCGCGACCTCGTGCTCTCCTACCGGCAGGGCATCGATGCCTGGGTGGTGGTGCTGTTCTTTCTGGCGGCTGGCATCCTGTTTCCATTCGCGATCGGCCCCGAACCGAACGCGCTGATGCGGGTCTCGACCGGCGTGGTGCTCAGCATGGCCGCGCTGGCGGCGTTGCTTTCGCTTGACCGTCTCTATCAAGGTGACTTCGAGGATGGCAGCCTGGATCTGATGGCGGTGGGCCCCTTGCCGCTGGAGCTGACTGCACTGGCCAAGGTGCTCACGCACTGGCTATCGACCGGCTTGCCGCTGCTGATCGTGGCGCCGCTACTGGCGCTGATGCTGAATGCACCGGGCGAGAGCTACGGCCCGATGCTGGCGGCGCTCGCCTTGGCGACGCCGGCATTGAGTCTGCTGGGCGGACTTGGCGCCGCGCTCACGCTGGGCAGCCGGCGCGGCGGCATCCTGCTGACCTTGCTGATCCTGCCGCTCTACGTTCCGGTGCTGATCTTCGCAGCCGGTCTCATCAGCCGCTCGCTCGTCGCGGAAGGCGATCCGACCGGCGCGCTGCTTCTGCTCTGCGGACTCGATCTCGGACTGCTTGCGATCACGCCCTGGGCGACCGCAGCGGCGCTCCGCCAAGCATTGCGCTGAGCGCGCTAGCCCCTTCGACATAGGGACGTCGTCACATTCTGTGGCGAGCGCGCAACAAGTATGGATTGTTCGTCACAGGCCGGCGGAAAATCCAATGATTTCCTGTGGATTCTAAGCGCGAATTGTACCTATCTTATGGCCGCGCCGCACCAGGCGTGTTGTGCGCTCATTCAAAGACATCGCGTGTAGGGGGAAGAGTACGGCATGACCCGCGGCTTCAAGCTGGCTCTGCCAGGCGCGCTATTGTTCGCGCTTGCCGCCTGCGCCGCCCCCGACCGTCAGCCCGATCTCGATAACATCGCCGCCAATGTGGAACAGACCCGCGACGGCGATTTCGGCGAGTTCCTCTACAATCTCAACGAAGCCGGCGACAAGGCGCGCCGCGCGGAAGAGATCCACGACGAGCTTGCGCAGGTTCCGCCCTATCTGCATGCCAGCCTGAATCTGCGCGAAGAGGGCATCAGGCTGGCTGAGGAATCGGCGGAGCATCGCCGCCGAGCGGAAGACGCGTTCAACCGCATTCTCGATCCCCTGCGGGCACGCATTGCCTATCTCGAATCGCTGCACGTGCCGCAGACCGTCGGGGCCCTCACCAAATCGGTCTATTTCGACACCGGTTCCGCCGCGCTGCGCAGCAGCGATCGGGCGGCGCTCGACGAAGTCAGCACTTTCATCAGTCAGTATCCGATCGCGACGGTGGTCATCACCGGCTATGCGGATACCCAAGGATCGCTCGAGGCCAATCGCGCGCTGGCACAAAGCCGGGCGCAAGCGGTGGCCCGGGCCCTGCGCGGTCTGGGGGGACCGATCGCAGGCTCCGTTTCCGTGGTGGCGGTCGGCGAGCCGGAAGGGGCCGCCGATTCCGAAGCCAGTCAGGAGAATCGCCGCGTCGATATTTTGGTCGCGCCGCACGGTACCTACAACAAGGGGCCCTAACGGCGCGCCCCGGGCCGGTTCCGGGGGGACCGGCCCGGCGCGTATCCCCTGCCGGGGGAAAAGGCAGGGCAAGAAGTGGGAGCCGGTCATTCGGCTCCAATGCGTTCTCTGGGGGTAGAGCAAGGGCGTCGCCGCAAGGCGGCGCCCTTCCTTTTGGCGCTGGCGGCCATTTGCCGCTGCTCGGAAAGGTGAAGCCCGGGCGGCTGGTTTCGCTGGAAGTCGGGGGGTATAAAGCCGCCCATGGCGACCGGCTTTAACCTTCATCGCTTTGCCAATCCGGGGCGGTTCCTGCGCCTGACCGGCGCGGTCCTGCCGTGGCTGGCGGCGGGGTCGGCCGTGCTGTTCGCGATCGGGATCTATTTCGCGCTGCTCGGCTCGCCGCCGGATTACCAGCAGGGCGACACGGTCAGGATCATGTATATCCACGTGCCCTCGGCCTGGATGGCGATGATGGGCTACGCGCTGCTCGGCCTGGCTGGCGCCAGCGCGCTGATCTGGCGCCACCCGCTGGCGGATGTCGCGTCCGAGGCGATCGCGCCGGTCGGGGCGGGCTTCACCTTCGTGGCGCTGGTGACGGGTTCGCTGTGGGGCAAGCCGACCTGGGGAACCTACTGGGTGTGGGATGCGCGGCTCACCTCGTTCCTGGTGCTGTTCTTCCTCTATGTCGGGCACATCGCGCTGACCCATGCGTTCGACGACCGGCAGCGCGGGCGGCGCTCGGCGGCGATCATCGCCATCGTCGGCGTGATCAACCTGCCGATCATCAAATACTCGGTCGATTGGTGGAACACGCTGCACCAGTCGGAAAGCATCCTGCGCATGGGCGGGCCCACCATCGACCCGTCGATGCTGCGGCCGCTGTTCATCATGGGGCTGGCCTTCACGCTCTATTTCTTCGCGGTGGTGATGACGCGCATGAAGGCGATGCTGCTGGAGGCGCGCCATCGGGCCGCCGCATTTGCGCGCTAGGCGGCGGCCGGAATGAACTTTGTGGGCAGCGGTTTTTTGGAGATGGGTGGCGATGCGGCCTTCGTATGGCCGGCCTATGGCGTGGCGGCGCTGATGCTGGTGGCGTTCGCTCTGCTGAGCTGGCGGCGGCTGCGGGCGGCGGAACATGCGTTGGAGCGCGTCGCCGCATCCGACCCGGCGATGAGCGACGATTCATGATCATGAGCCGCAAGCGCCTGCGCCTCTATCTCGTGCTGGCGAGCCTCGCCGTGCTCGGCGTTGCCGCGACGCTGGTGCTGCGCGCGCTGAACCAGGAGCTGGTGTTCTTCCTCAGCCCCAGCCAGATCGCGGCCAAGCAACCGGATGCCGGCCAGCAGATCCGGCTGGGCGGCCTGGTGGAGACCGGCAGCGTGAAGAAGGACGGCGCGACCGTGGCGTTCTCGGTGACCGACCTCAACAAGGCGGTGACGGTGACCTATCGCGGCCTGCTGCCCGATTTGTTCCGCGAAGGCCAGGGCGTGGTGGTCGAAGGCGCGTTCGACGGCACCGGGCAGTTCGTGGCGAGCGAAGTGCTCGCCAAGCACGACGAGACCTACATGCCGCCCGAAGTCGCCAAGGCGCTCAAGGAATCCGGCCGCTGGCAGGAGACGCAGGGCAAGGACGGCGCGCAGCCGATGATGACGCAGTGATGGAGTCGCGCTCATGATCCCCGAACTCGGCCACTATGCTCTGGTGCTGGCGCTGGTCATGGCGCTGGCGCAGGCGTCGCTGCCGATGGTGGGGGCGCAGCGCGGCATCCGGCCGTGGATGCAGCTGGCCAAGCCGGCGGCGCTGGCGCAGTTCGCCTTCGTGGCGTTCGCGTTCCTGGCGCTGATGTATGCGTTCGCGAGCTCCGACTTCTCGGTCGCGATCGTGACCCAGCATTCGCACAGCCAGCAGCCGCTGATCTACAAGCTCTCGGGCACCTGGGGCAATCACGAGGGCTCGCTGCTCTTGTGGGTGCTGATCCTCACCATCTTCGGGGCGCTGGTCGCGCTGTTCGGCGAGAATTTACCGCCGCGCCTGAAGGCGCGCACGCTTGCCATCCAGGCCATGATCTCGGTCGGGTTCCTGCTCTTCATGCTGCTGACCTCGAACCCGTTCGCGCGGCTCAATCCCGCGCCGCTCGAAGGCGACGAGCTCAATCCGCTGCTACAGGACCCCGGCCTCGCGATGCATCCGCCGATGCTCTATCTCGGCTATGTCGGATTCTCGATCGTGTTCTCGTTCGCAGTCGCCGCCCTGATCGACGGCAAAGTGGATGCAGCCTGGGCGCGCTGGGTCAGGCCGTGGTGCCTGCTGTCCTGGACCTGCCTCACCGGCGGCATCGCGCTCGGCTCATGGTGGGCCTACAACGAGCTCGGCTGGGGCGGCTGGTGGTTCTGGGATCCGGTGGAGAACGCATCCTTCATGCCGTGGCTCATCGGCACCGCGCTGCTGCATTCCGCGCTGGTGGTGGAGAAACGCGACGCGCTCAAGAGCTGGACCATCCTGCTCTCGATCCTGACCTTCGGCTTCTCGCTGCTCGGCACCTTCCTGGTGCGCTCCGGCATCATCACGTCGGTCCATGCCTTCGCCGAGGATCCGACACGCGGCATCTTCATCCTGGCATTGCTCACCATTGCGATCGGTGCGCCCCTGTCGCTCTATGCGCTGCGCGCGCCGACCATGCGCGGCGGCGGGTTGTTCGCGCCCTTGAGCCGCGAAGGCGCCCTGGTGATGAACAATCTCCTGCTGGCGACCATGACGGCGACGGTGCTGTTGGGCACGCTCTATCCGCTGTTGCTGGAGCTGACAACCGGCGGAACGGTTTCGGTCGGCATGCCGTTCTATGGCGCGACCTTCGTGCCGCTTGCCCTGCCGCTGCTCCTGCTGATGGCGGTGGGCCCGTTCCTGGGCTGGAAGCGCGGCGACGTCAAAGGCGCCTTGCAGCGGTTGATCGCAGCCGGCGTCGCAGCGCTCGGCGCCGCCATCATCGCGATCTGGATCAAGACCGACGGGCCGATCCTGGCGCCGCTCGGGCTGTTCGCGGGAGTCTGGCTGCTGGTCGGGACGGCGATCGAGTTCATGGAGCGCGTCCGCCTGTTCGAGGGCAACGCCGCGCGCATCTGGACGCGCATGCGCCACACGCCGCGCGCTTCCTACGGCATGAGCCTTGCGCATCTCGGCCTCGCCATCGCGGTCATCGGCATGACCGGTGCCGCGGCCTGGAAGACCGAGAACATCAAGGCCCTGCAGCCGGGCCAGTCGCTCTCGCTGCAAGGCTACGCGTTCAAGCTCGACAGCGTGGCCGGCGTGCGCGGCGAGAATTACCTCGCCGACCAGGCGCATTTCATCGTCAGCCGCGACGGCGCGTTCGTCGCCGACTTGTATCCGGAGCGCCGGCAATATCTGGTGCAGCCGATGCCCACTACCGAGGCTGCGATCCGCTCCACGCCGTTCGCCGATCTCTATGCCGTGATCGGCGAGCCGGACGGCAAAGGCGGCTGGACGGTGCGCGTCTATCACGAGTCGCTGGTATCGTGGATCTGGTTCGGCGCGCTGGTGATGGTGGCGGGCGGGCTCACCAGTCTCAGCGACCGGCGCTATCGCGTCGGCGCGCCGGTGCGGGCCGGCGCCGTGCAGATCGCCAAGGCCTAGTCGTCCGTCATGCGCAGAATTCTGTTCCTGTTGCCGATCCTGATCGTCGCCGCGCTGGTGGCGGCCTTCTGGCGCGGGCTCGATCCCAATCGCGATCCCAGCGCCTTGCCGTCGGCCCTGGTCGGCAAACCGGCACCGGCCGTCGATATGCCGGCGCTCATGGATGGTGCGCCGCGGCTCGATCTCGCGGGCTACAAGGGCAAGCTGATTGCGGTGAATTTCTTCGCTTCGTGGTGCGTGCCGTGCCGTGCGGAACACCCCTTCCTCAAGCAGCTGACTGCCGAGTTCGGAGTTCCAGTCATCGGCATCGCCTGGAAGGATAAGCCGGCGGCCGCCCGCGCGTTCCTGGCCGAGCTGGGCGATCCTTATGCCGCGACCGGCGCCGATGAGAATGGACGCACCGGCATCGATTTCGGCATCACCGGCGTGCCAGAAACCTTCCTGGTCGATGGCAACGGAATCGTGCGCTATCGCCTTGCTGGCCCGGTCACGCCCGACGAGTTGAAAAGCGCGCTGGCGCCGGCGATCGCGGGGGCCAAGCAGTGAGGCGTGTCCTTGCCCTCATGGCGATGCTGTGGCTCGCCCTGGCACCGGCTTTGGCGCAGGAGGCGCAGCTCGCCGATCCCAAGCTGGAGCAGCGCGCGCGCGATCTGTCGCGTGAGATCCGCTGCGTGGTGTGCCAGAGCCAATCGGTTGCGGATTCCGATGCCGATATCGCCAAGGAGCTGCGCGCCATGATCCGCGAGCAGATCGCGGCCGGCAAGAGCGACCAGGACATCCGCGATTACCTGGTGGCGCGCTATGGCGATTTCGTGCTGTTCGATCCGCCCTTCAAGGCGTCGACCTACGTGCTGTGGATCGGGCCGTTCGCGGTGTTGGTGTTGGCGGGGATCGGCGTCGCATTGTTCTTCCGGCGCCGCGCACAGGAGCCGGTGGGCGCAAACCCGCTGAGCGCTGACGAGCAGAGTCGCGTCGCCCGCCTGCTGCACGACGGCGCGGGCGATGCCGGCGCGAAGGAAGGCGGCTCATGATCCTGTTCTGGATCATCGCCGGTGTGCTCACCCTGGTTGCCGCATTGGTGCTGGCGGCGCCGCTGTTCGATACGCGCAAGTTCAAGAGCGAAGACGCCTTCGCGCTCGAGGTCTACCGCGACCAGTTGGCGGAGCTGACGCGCGACGAGCAGCGCGGGCTGCTGACCGCCGAACAGGCCAAGGCCGCACAGATCGAGATTGAGCGGCGCATCCTGGCGCTCGATGAAGGCCAGAAATTCCAGCCGGCGCGGCCGCCCAGCCATCGCCTCACCCTTGCCATGGCGGTGATCCTGCCGCTCGCCGGGTTCGGCCTCTATCTGATGCTGGGCTCGCCCGATCTGCCGTCGCAGTCGGCCATGCAACGGCTGGCGGAAGAGCGGCAGCACACCTCGCCCGAGATCCAGGCGCTGGAAGCGAAGGTCGCAAGCTCGCCGTCCGATGCGCAGAGCTGGATCGACCTTGCGCGCGCCTACGCCAACGTCGAGCGCTCCAAGGACGCCGCCGATTCCTTCGCGAAGGCGATGGCGCTTGGTCGCAATGACCCGGACGTGCTGCGGCAATACGCCCACGCGACGATCCTGGCCGAGCAGGGCCGCGTGACCGCCGACGCGCAAACGGCGTTGCAGCGCGTGCTGCAGAGCGATCCGACCGACCCGATCGCGCGCTTCTTCCTGGGCCTTGCCAAGGCGCAGAACCAGGATGTCGAAGGCGCCTTGACCGACTGGCTGGCGCTGGAGCGCCAATTGCCGACTGGCGCGCCGCTGCACACCCTGCTGGCGGAAAACATCGACAAGGCGGCGCGGCAATTGGGCAAGGACCCCGCCAAGCTGCCGGGCCGCGGCGCGATCGCAGGCGGGAAGGGGCCGAGCGAGGAGGACATGGCGGCGGCCGCGCAGATGTCGCCGGAGCAGCGCCAGGCCTTCATCGAGGGCATGGTGCAGCGGCTGTCCGACAAGATGAAGGCCAACCCGGATGACGTCGAAGGCTGGATCAAGCTGGCAAACGCCTATCGCGTGCTCGACAAGCAGGAGGAATCGCGCGCGGCCTGGGCCGAGGCCGCCAAGCGCGCGCCATCGCGCATCGATGTACAGATCGACTATGCCAGCGCGCTGATCGAAGGCCATGGCGACCTCGCGAAGGACCTGCCGGCGGAGTTCCCCGACGCGGTGAAGCGTATTCGCACGCTTGATCCAGAGAATCCGCTGGGGTTGTTCTATGCCGGTGTGGTGGCGCGCGCCGAAGGACGCACCGGCGAGGCCAAGGATCTGTGGCAGAAGGTGCTGGCGCTGATGCCGGAAGGCTCTCCTGAGCGCCAGCAGCTGCAGCGCGAGATCGACAATCTCGAAAATCCGGCAGGGAACTGACTCCGATCGCAGGCTTACCGGTTACGCCCTGCACCGTGCGACGGCGGATTGTGGTGCGCATCACAATCCTCACGGGAGCGTGAGTTCTCACGGACTTGTTTGCCGGATCAGGAAGCGCACAATAGAGCGATGCGAAAGACCATCCTCCCCATCCTGGCGATTCTCCTGCTTGCCGCCTGTTCCAGCAGCTCGAACTACGGCGGCGGTGGCAGCGGCTATGGTGGCGCGGGTTCGGGCAGCGTCAACACGCCCTATGCGACCGACGCGCATTTCCTGGCAAACGATCCGACCGTGATCGAGCTCAAGGTGCGGGATCCGCTGCCGGTCGCGCGGGTTGTCCTGGTGGATCCGACCGGCAAAGAGACCGCGGCCTATGACATCCAGCGCGACAAGCAGGTCTACCGCTCGGACGGCGGACCAAGGCCGAGCGTCGGTGTCGGCGTCGCTGGCGGCTCGTCGGGCCATATCGGAACCGGGATTGGTATCGGTATTCCGCTCTTTTCCTCGGGCCAATCCAACTACACGAGCACCGTGGTCGACAGCACCGCCAAGGTGAAGATCGGCAACCCCGTGCTCTATCGCGAAAGCTGGCAGCACTGGGTTCTGCGCGCCGAGCTCGATGACGGGCAGAACAAGCGCACAATCGAAATGGTCCCGCCTAAGCCGCTGTGACGCGCGCGCATCGAATGGCTGCTATGAACGTGCGCCGTAACGCGTGTGTGCGTCAGCCGCTATACTCCGCCGGCTGCTTGTCATGATCGGAGAACTGCAATGTCAGCCAATAGGCACGCGATCGTCGTCGGCGTCGGGCCGGGACTTGGTGCTGCGCTGGTCGAGAAATGCGCACACGAAGGCATGAAAGTCAGCGCCGGCGCGCGCGACCGGGAACGGTTGCGGGCGCTGCTCGATGGCCGCGGGCTCAAGGATGTGCCGGCCTATGGCTGCGACGTGACCGATGCGGCGAGCGTCGGCGACCTGTTTGGCGATGCGATCAAAGCGCACGGCGCGCCCGATCTCGTCATCTTCAACGCCAGCGGCTATGCGCGCGGCAGCATCCTTGAGCTGACCGCCGGCCAGCTCGAATCGGCTTGGCGCGTCGGCTGCCTCGGCGGGTTCCATGTCGGCCAGACGGCGGCGAAGGCCATGGTGCCGGCGGGTCACGGCGCGATCCTCTTCACCGGAGCCACCGCCTCGCTGCGCGGCAGCGCCAATTTCGCGCCCTTCGCCATCGCCAAGTTCGGTCTGCGCGCGCTGGCGCAAAGCATGGCGCGCGAACTGGGGCCGAAAGGCGTCCATGTCGCGCATGTGGTGATCGACGGCCAGATTGGCGTGGCCGATGGCGATAACAAGCTGAAACCGGCCGATATTGCCGAGGCTTATTGGTCGCTCTATCGCCAGCCGCGCAGCGCTTGGACGCTTGAAGCCGACCTACGTACCTGGGTGGAAAAGTTCTAGAAAAATCGAGCCATAAGCCTCTTGCCCCCGAGCGCATGACGCGGCACCCTGCGACCCGGCGCGGGGGGTGACGGGTCTCCCGAGTCTGTAAGAGTTGCGCAGGAGCCGAAAGCGGGGCGCGACCGCGAGGGGATGAATGGGTAAACCGCCATCGAAATCCGGGGATCTCAATTCCCGACTGCCGGCCGTGGGCGAGCTGCGCCATATTTCGTTCAGCAAGGACGCGTTGGTGATGGCGGTCAAGCTCTACTATGCCGCCAGCAAGAAGCCGCTGCCGACCGGAGTGGTCGAAGGGTGCGAGATCGTCGCGGCGCCGGACACCCAGGTCGAGATCAGCATACGCGACGATGCCAGCGGACAGATCACGAAGGTGCCGATCTCGGCCGAGATCATGGGCGCGGCGATGATCAATTACTGCCGCAAGGTGAGCGTTCCGTTGCCGCGCGACGGCAAGAAGTCGCTGTTGGTGTCGGGCGACAAT
>JAWKVL010000045.1:0-36637 GCA_041398065.1 Dongiaceae bacterium
CGGCGGTTGGCCTGCTCTCTCACGCCGTCCTCGGTCGGGACTGCGTTCTCCGACTCGCCCTTCCAGGCGGTCGTGATCGCTTCGGCCGGGACACCGCCCGCGATCAGTGCTTCGCGGACCGCGTCAGCGCGGCGCTCAGAGAGCTTCAGGTTGTAGGCTTCGGAGCCGGCACGGTCGGTGTGGCCGGTGACCGAAATGTTGGTCGACTTGTTCGCGTTGAAGTCTGCGACCACCTGGTTGATGACGGCCTGCGCCGCATCGTTGATGTTCGACTTGTCGAAGTCGAACAGCACCAGATAGACCGCTGGAGCCATCGCCGGCGGCGTCGGAGCCGGCGCTTCCATCTCAGCCAACGCGGCGAGCAGCTCGTCACGGCAAGCGGAGATGTGGTCTTCCTGGAAATTCTCTTCCTGTTGCTCGAGCCAGCAATCGAAACGGCTCTGTGCGCGCGCGGCGATTTCCGGCTTGTTGTCGCGGGCGCCGCCGTCCAGCGCCGCCAGCAGGCGGGTACGGACGTCATTGATCTCGGAAAGCGAATCTGCGGGCAGATCGCGGTTCACCGGATCTTCCGGCAACACCACTTCACCCCCGGCGGCCTGCAGGCCCCGGCGTGCGTAATAACCGGCGTCGCGCCAGTCGAACATCTCGTCGGCCTCGAATACGGCGAGGTCGCGATATTCCTTGGTCAGCGCTTGCGTGAATGGCGTGCCGCCGCTCGGTTCGGTCGTGCGAATACGTTCAAGGTCGGTGGTGCAGGCG
Source organism: Dongiaceae bacterium (assembly GCA_041398065.1). Taxonomy (GTDB): domain Bacteria; phylum Pseudomonadota; class Alphaproteobacteria; order Dongiales; family Dongiaceae; genus Dongia_A. The sequence continues at coordinate 760 of JAWKVL010000045.1, forward strand.
GCGAGAACGCCCAGCGCGCCGACAACCCCCAGGATCTTTAGTAGTTTCATTTCTCTCCTCGCTTTTGTCCCTTGTTGCCCAGCGACTGACGGAGGACCCGCCGCGGTCGTCTGGTTGTGACGATCAACGGAATGCCAAAAGATGACAGGTGGTGTTGCTCAGATGCCATCCCCAGTGACGTCGACTTTGCGCCGACACGACGTAAACTATAGAAAAGCGTTTGGTTCCTGTCAAAAACAGAAGAAATCGAATTAACTAATTCCTCAGTGCCCGTGTTCGGGCCGTAACTCCAGTACATCACCACCGGCTGCGACCGAATCTTGCGGATCGTGGCTCACCAGCAACACCGGCAAATGCGCCGCGGACCGGAAGACCAGGGACCGGAACCGGTCCCGCAGCGTCAGGTCCAGCTTCGAAAACGGCTCATCCAATAACAGCGCCTTAGGCTCGGATAAGAGCACGCGCAGCAGTGCCGCCCGCGCGCGCTCGCCGCCGGACAGGGTCGCCGGGTCCCGGTCGGCAAAACCTGCCAGTTCAACCCCCGCTAGAGCCTGGTCGATGATGCGGCGACGTGTCGCTCGGTCCCCACCCGCCGGCAGGCCGAAACCCAGGTTCTCTCCCACGCTCATGTGCGGAAACAGCAGGTCATCCTGAAACAGAATGCCGAGTCTCCGCCGGTGTGGTGGCGAGGCGAGCACCGATGCGCCGTCCAGCAGCACCTCGCCTTCACCGGAGAGACCGGTCGGCAACACGCCGGTGAGCCAGGCCAGCAGACTCGACTTGCCGGCACCGGAAGGCCCCATGACGGTGACCGGGCGCCCCGCCTGCACGCAACACGTTAACGGTGCGAACAGCCTGACGCCTCCTCTGCTGATGGCGACGTTGCGCAGCTCCAGCATGGCGGGTCAGCCGGGCGCCGGGCGCGCGGCGCGGCGCCCGACCCAGTAGGCGGCGAAAAAGCCGACCCAGATCACCAGGGCCTGGGCGCTGCCATAGACTCCGACGATCCGCCGGTCGCCGCCCGAGGAGAGCGCGATCGCCTCGGTCGCCAGGGTCGCGATCCGGCCGCCGCCCATCAGGACGGTCGGCAGATAGAGCGACAGGCTGACCGCGCAGCCGAGCGCGGCAGCGAATGCGAGCGCCGGCATCAGCAGCGGCAGGCGCACGCGCAGGAGCACGCGCCACGGACCGGCCCCGAGGCAGAGCGCGGATCGTTCATAGCGCGGATCGAGACGAAGCCACGGATCCGCCAGGGCCAGCAGCACATAGGGAAAGACGAACAGCACGTGGCTCAACATCGTCGGCAGCCAGCCGCCGGCAGACCGAGCGCCAGCAGCAGGATCCTGCACCCCCATCAGGGAAGGCGACATCCGGACGGCACGAGCGGCAGCGCCGCGAGCGCACGGCCGCCGCGCCGCACGCTGCGACACGCTGCGCTCGCGCTGCAGCCAGGCGATCGCGCCGAGCAGCGCAAGCAGTGTGGCGGCGAGCGCGATGGTGATGCTGTCGCGCGCCGGCAGCCTGGAAATCCGGGAGAGCGCGCCGCCACGCAGCGGCGCGCAACAATCCGGCCACCCGGGTCGGGAACCGCCGGGTCGCGGCCAGCGACCAGAGCGGCGAAACGATCGCGAGTGTGCCGATCGCGAGACTTGCCAAGGCGACAGTGCGGGCGGCGTGCACCGCCCACCGCGCGGACGCCGCCGGCGTGCACGCCATCGGACGGCATTGGCCGAAGCGCACGTGCCAACGCCATCTCGAGCATGCGCCACAATCCGAGCGCGGCGAGCGTCAACATAGGGTGCAGCAGGGCCAGCGCGGCCGCCGGAAAACGCCGCGCCAGATCGGGATCGTGAGTCAGGTCCACGGCGAGGACAGCCAGGGTCGGCGGCGTGGCGGGGCCGAGCACCAGCGCCATGTCGACGGCGGACAATGCGTAGGCCAGCGCGGCATAGACCGGCAGGCGGATCAGCGCGTAGAGCCTGGGGGCGACCAGCTTGAACCAGGCGATTCCGGGCCGATAGCCGAGTGCCGCGCCGATGCCGACCGTGCGCGCGGCGTCGAGCTGGCTGAGCGCGGTCAATCCGGCGAAGAACAGGAACGGCATCTCCTTGAGCACGATGCCGGCGGCAAGGCTGAGGCCCCATGGGTCGCGCGGCACCAGCAGATCGGGCGGCGTGTCGATCGGCACGGCAAGCGCAACCAACCGCACCAGCCAGCCCGACGGCGCGATCAGGAACGCCAGACCGAGCGCGAAGGCCGCATGCGGCGTTGCCAGCAGCCACGAAAGGATCTTCGCCGCCACAAGCGGCAGGCCGGCGCGCGCGGTCCCCGTGGGCGCGATCCAGCCGAGTGCGATCATCGCCAGCGCCAGCGCGACCGGCACCGCGACGAACGCGGAGACCAGAGTTGTACGCGTCGCGGAAGCCACGCCGGGATAGGCGAGTGCATCGCGCCAAGGCTGCGGCGAACGCGAACCCACCCAGTGCCGGGAAGTAGCCGAAGGCCGGCAGCAGGACGAAGACGAGACCGGAGAGCGTGGCCACGGCGGAGACAGCGACCAGCGCCAGCCACGACTTTCGAACGTCGCAGCGCAGCTCCGCCCGCGGCGGCGCCGTCTCTACGCGCTGTAGCGCTTCAGCCATGTCTGTTCGAGCACCGCGACCCAGCTGGGATGCGGCTCCGGGCAGCGGACGGCCGAGCTCTTCCGGGGTCGGGGTCGCAGCGCCGCGCGGCAGATCGTCGGGTAGCTGCGCTCCGCATCAGCAAGCGCGACGAGAGCACGGTAGGATCGCCCCACAAATCCGCATTCTCCTTGCGTGCCTGGGCCTCGGGCGACAGCAGAAGATCGGCGAACACCATGGCCCCTTCCGGCGAGGTGGCGTTGAACGGGATGGCGACGAAATGCGTGTTTCCGATGCTGCCCGCATTCGGAACGAAAGCGCGCATGGACTCCGGCAACAGCTTTTGCGCGATGGCGGAGGACGCATCGCCGGGATTAAAAGCGAAATAGAGGTCGGCTTCGCCATCGGCCACCAGCTGGCGCATCTCGCTGCTCGATTTCGGGAAGGCGGCGCCCTTGCGCCACAGATCGGGATGCAGGCCGTCGAGAAACGTCCACAACGGTTCCGTCACCATCATAGCGTCATCGCCCGCCGGCCTCAGCAGGCGCGTCGGGTCCGCCGTGGTCTCGTAGAGCGCCTGCTTCAGGAAGGTGGTACCGAGGAAATCCGGCGGCGCGGGATAGGCGAAGCGGCCGGGATGCGCTTCCGCCCAGCTCTTGAGCGCCGCCATGCTGCGCGGCGGCTCTTTCACGCGCGCGCTGTCATAGAAGAAGACGAGCTGCGCCATGCCCCACGGCGATTCATAGCCGTCGGTCGGGATGGTGAAATCGAGAACCGTCGTCGGCTTCTCCTCCGGATCGACTTTCGCAAAGTTCGGCAGCAGCGATGCGAACGGGCCATACAGCAGGCCCTGCGATTTCAACGCCGCGAAATTCTCGCCATTGATCCAGATCAGATCGACGCTGCCACCGCTGGTCCGCCCGGCGGCTTTCTCCGCGACAATGCGCGAGACCGCTTCGGCGGTATCGGCGAGCTTCACGTGGCGCACGGTGACGCCTGCGCGATCCTGAACCGTGCCGGCCGCCCAGGCGATGTAATCGTTGATGCGCTGATCCCCGCCCCAGGCGTTGAACTGGACGACCTGGCCACGCGCCTTGGCGAGAGTTCCCGCCCAATCCAGCTGTGGCCCGGCGGCGATGGACGAACGGGCAATGAGCGGAAGCGCTGCTGCCGCCGCGGCCGACGTCAGAAGCGCGCGGCGCGACCAAAACTGTGTCCCCGTCATCACAGATTCCCTGTTTGTACACTGGTGCAGCGGCGGTGAGCCTATGCTGCACTGCACTGATTGCCAAGCACGGCAGCGCATCCGCGCCGCCTCTTCCCTCGTATGTGAACAAAGAGGGAGGGTGCGATGCGGGCTTTGCAGGTTCTCACACTGGCGATCGTCGTGAGTTCCGGCGCCGCGGCACGCGCGGACGGCATCTCCTGGCGGCCCTGGTCGGACGGGGTGTTCGGCGAGGCCGCGAGCCAGGGCAAGCTGGTGCTGCTCGATATGGAAGCGGTGTGGTGCCATTGGTGCCACGTGATGGACGAGACGACCTATCGCGATCCGGCTGTGGTCGGGCTGATCGATGCGCATTTCATCGCGGTCAAGGTCGACCAGGACGGCAACCCGGCTTTGTCGCAGCGCTACGAGGATTGGGGCTGGCCCGCCACCATCCTGTTCGATGGCAAGGGTCGCGAGCTCGACAAGGAACGCGGCTATGTCGAGCCGGCGGCAATGGCACGGCTGCTGCAGGCGCTGGTCGATAAGCCGGAGCCGATTCCCGAGATGCCGCAGTCACAGCCCGCAGCGCGTGCGCTGCTGACGGCCCAGCAGAAGCAGGTGCTGGGGGACCGGCTGGAAGGCGCCTATGATTCCGAGCATGGCGGCTGGGGCAACCGGCACAAGTTCCTGCAGGCCGATGCCCTAGACTACCTGCTGTTCAGGGTCGCCGCGGGCGATCCGATCGCGGCCCAGCGCGTGCGCCAGACCCTGGCGAACGCGCGCGCGATCATCGATCCGGTGTGGGGCGGCATCTACCAATATTCCGACGACGGCACCTGGAACGCGCCGCACTACGAGAAGATCATGAGCTCGCAGGCCAATGCGGTGCGCCTCTACGCCACCGCCTACCTGCTGTTGGGCGATCAAGAATTCCGCAGCGCCGCGGAGCAGGTGGCGGACTACATGCTGGCACACCTCAAGGCGCCCGACGGCACATTCTATCCCAGCCAGGACGCCGATCTCTCCGCCGCCATCAAGGGCAAGCAGTTCTATGCGATGGACGAGGCCGCGCGCGCCAAGCTGGGCGAGCCGCGCATCGACCGTCATCTTTATGCACGCGAGGCGGGCTGGGCGATCTCCGCCATGGTTGCGCTGCACGAAGCAACCGGCGATGCGAAGTGGCTCCACGCCGCCCTCGATGCCGCGCGCTGGGCGATCGCGCAACGACTCTCGCCGCAAGGCGGCTGGCGGCACGATGCGGGCGACGAAGGCGGCCCCTTCATGACCACCAATCTCGCCATGGCGAACGCGACGCTCGATCTCTATCGCGTGACGGCTGACCGGATGTGGCTCGACCTCACACAGCGCGCGGCGGACTTCATGATCGACACGCTGGAGGACACATCGCGCGGCGGCTTTGCACTGGCATCGGTGCCGGCGCATGCGACCGGCGTGATGGCGCAGCCGGTGAAGCATTTCGACGACAACACTAACGCGGTGCGATTCTATAATGCGCTCGCGCACTATACCGGCGATGCGCGCTATGCCGACGCTGCCCGGCGCACCATGGCGTATCTGGCCGGCACGCCAGCGGCCAATCGCGCCGCGTTCTGGCCCGGCCTGCTGCAGGCGGATGCGGAGCTCGCAACACAGCCGCTGCATATGGCAGGAAAAACGACGCGACGGCGCGGGCGCTCTATCGCGCGGCGCTCACCTATCCCGCGACCTATCGGCGGATCGAATGGCTGGATGCCATGGAAGGCCCCCTGCCCAACCCCGACGTCACCTATCCGACGCTTGATCGTGCAGCCTTGTTCGCCTGCATCGACCGGCGCTGCTCGCTGCCGATCCATGCGCCGGAAGAGGCGCATCGCCAGCTGAACCGGTTGTTTGGACACGCGGGATAGATCGGCCGCGCCGAGGCGCGCTTGCTTAGCCCCCGCCCGCTCGCCTATATATTATTGTGGAGTGCGGGTGTAGCTCAGCGGTAGAGCATCGGCTTCCCAAGCCGAGGGTCGCGGGTTCGAACCCCGTCGCCCGCTCCAATCCCGATCGGCTCGACAAACTATCCACGTTATCCACACGATTCACAGGACGCGCGAATGAATGCGCCGCGGCGATACCTGCATTAACTACGCAAGACCTTGTAGTCCTGGGGATTTAAGTCCGCGTTGTGTGCAGGTGCTGAATTTCGGCCCAGTTTTACTGCCGATTTGCATCATCAATTCGGACGTGCATTGACTTTTTTAATTGTCATCGCTCGCCCCGAGGGGCATCATCCTCGCGCTTCATAAAAAACAAACCAACTGGCTACAGGGGACGGCGCGTGCGGGAAGTAGCGATCGTCGGAGAGCTTTCTTCTCCGATCGGCACGGAGCTGTATGAGTATTGGGAGCGCAAGCGCGGGACGCGGCGCATGCCGTCGCGTGCGGATATCGACCCCGCCGATCTGAAGCGCATCCTGCCCAACATCATCCTCGCCAAGATCGATCGCGACGGCCGCGTGCGCTTTACGCTGGTCGGCACGCGCTGCGTCGCCCACGCCGGAATGGACTATACCAACCATTATCTCGACGAGCTGGATTTCAGCTGCGATTTCGATACCGACTGGCATGAGGTCTATCGCGTGCTGCAGCGCGAGCGGCGGCCGGTGTTCGGAACCGTGAAGACCTTCCTCAAGGACGCCCGCGTGTGCGAGCTGGCGGACGTGCTGCTACCGCTGTCGGATGACGGCGAGACGGTCACGCACTGCATCTCGATCGAGGATGCCAGGCTCGGCCTGCACGACGTCGAGGACCTGATGCCGGCGCGCCTCGCGCTGAAGCAGATCGCCTAGCTACCAATCCTATTGCGTGCTGAGGTCGAGCTGCGGCGAATATTGGCCGTCGACTTCCTTGATGATCGCCTGGCCGCAGATCACGCGCTTCTGTTCCGGATCGAAGGTCAAGGTCGGCGAGCCGTAGAGCTGCCAGCCGCGATTGAGCAGCTCGGTGATGCGGTGACAGAACGATGCGTCATCGGGACCGGTGAGATAGCGATAGAGATTCATATCGATGCCGTCCGCGTTGAATGAGGCGCGGACTATAGCAAGGTCAGATCGCCGACAGCGCCACGATCTCGCGCAGGGCTGGGTTGCGTACCAGACGCTTGGCGGCCTCGATGTCGGGCGCCATCAAGCGGTCCTGGTCCCAGAACTTCGCACCTTCGCGCAGCAGCGCCAGCACCTTTTGCAGGCGCGGGCTCGTCGTCACCGGCTTGCGCAGCTCGACCCCTTGCGCGGCGGCGAGCAGCTCGATGCCGAGGATAGCGGCGGTGTTGCCCGCCATGTCGTGTAGGCGGCGCGCGCCGTGGGTCGCCATCGAGACGTGATCCTCCTGGTTCGCAGAGGTGGGCAACGAATCGACGCTGGCGGGATGGGCGAGCAGCTTGTTCTCGCTGGCCAGCGCCGCCGCCGTCACGTGCGCGATCATGAAGCCGGAATTGAGTCCCGGATCGGGAGCGAGGAACGCCGGCAAGTTGCTCATGCGCGCGTCGGTCAAGAGCGCGACGCGGCGTTCCGAGATGGCGCCGATCTCCGCGATCGCCAGCGCGATGGCATCGGCGGCGAGCGCCACCGGCTCGGCGTGGAAATTGCCGCCGGAGACGATGTCGCCCTGCTCCGCGAACACCAGCGGATTGTCGCTGACCGCGTTGCATTCGCGCTCGATGACGCTGGCGGCGTGGCGCAGCTGGTCCAGGGCCGCGCCCATCACCTGCGGCTGGCAGCGCAGCGAATAGGGATCCTGCACCCGGTCGCAATCGATGTGGCTGGCGCGCAAGGCGCTGCCTTCCATCAGCGCCATCAGCGCCTTCGCAGCCTCGATCTGGCCGAGCTGACCGCGGACCGCATGGATGCGCGGATCGAACGGCGCGTCTGACCCGAGCGCCGCGTCGGTCGACATGGCGCCAGCGATCAGGCCGGCACGCAGCAGGTCGTCGGCGGCAAACAAGCCGGCCGCGGCGAGCGCGGTCGAGACCTGGGTGCCGTTGAGCAGGGCAAGTCCCTCTTTCGCCGCCAGATCGATCGGCTTCAATCCGGCGATCTTCAGCCCCTCGGTCGCGGGCAGCACCTTGCCCTGGTGGCTGACCTCGCCGATGCCGAGCAAAATCGCCGACATGTGGGCAAGCGGCGCCAGGTCGCCCGAGGCGCCGACCGAGCCCTTGGCGGGGATGCGCGGATAGACCTCGGCATTAACCAGGGCCAGCAGCGCCTCGATCACAGGACGGCGGATGCCGGAGAAGCCGCGCGCCAGGCCGTTGACCTTGAGGATCATCACCGCGCGGACGATCGGATCGGGCAGCGGGTCGCCGGTGCCGGCGGCGTGGCTCAGGACCAGGCGGCGCTGCAGCTCGGTCAGCTGGTCGTCCTTGATATGGGTGCGCGCCAAGGCGCCGAAGCCGGTATTGATGCCGTAGGCGGTTTCGCCCCGGTCGATCACCGCCTGGACCAGGGCAGCGGAGCGGTCGATGGCGTCATGGCTGGCGGGATCGAGGACGATCGGGCGCAGCGTTTCGATGAGCGCGCGCAGCTCCTTGAGCGTCAGGGTTCCGGGGGTGAGCGTGAAAGCGCCGGCCATCGGCGGCCTCCCTCAGTCATCGGTTGCTTGTATGGACTTGTATATACAAGCTGACATTTCCCGCCGCAAGCGGGTGGCCTGTCCTCCCAACGACATGGGCTTGGCATCCCCACCCGGCGGAAAAGTCATGCAAAACTCGAGTTTTATCCCATTAACGCCGCGTCGCTGCTAATTTATAACACGTCGCAACAGAAGCGGCCCCGGCCGCCTCGCTTGATCTACAACGGCGCGATTTCAAACCCAGAGGGTTGCCACGATGGCGAATGACGGCGAATTGGACCTCAACAGCCTGAACGACGACGATCTCACGCAGCAGATGCATGACGATCTCTATGACGGCTTGAAGGAAGAGATCGAGCAGGCCGTCCACATCCTGCTGAAGCGCGGCTGGGCGCCCTATGACGTGCTGACCAAGGCGCTGGTCGAGGGCATGCGCATCGTCGGCATCGACTTCCGCGACGGCATCTTGTTCGTCCCCGAGGTGCTGCTGGCCGCCAACGCGATGAAGGCGGGCATGTTCATCCTGCGCCCGCTGCTGGCCGAGACCGGCGCCCCCAAGGTCGGCAAGATGGTGATCGGCACCGTCAAGGGCGACATCCACGACATCGGCAAGAACCTGGTCTCCATGATGATGGAGGGCGCCGGCTTCGAGGTGGTGGATCTCGGCATCAACAACGCCGTGGAGAAATACATGGCGGCGCTCGACGAGCACGCCCCGGACATCCTCGGCATGTCGGCGCTGCTCACTACCACCATGCCCTACATGAAGGTGGTGATCGACGCGCTGATCGAGAAAGGCGTGCGCCAGGACTACGTGGTGCTGGTCGGCGGCGCGCCGCTCAACGAAGCCTTCGCCAACTCGATCGGCGCCGACAGCTACTGCCGCGACGCCGCGGTGGCGGTGGAGACCGCCAAGCAATACATGGCGAAGCGGCAGGGCTCGGCGCTGGCGGCGCGGGCTTAGTTTATTCGCCATCCCCGAGATTCAGCGGCCCCGCCATCAAGGCGGGGCCGTCTTGTTTTGCCGGCTGTCGACCTGGAATAACTCGGGCGTTATACGACGAGTACGAGAACGTACTCCGCGAGAACTGCCGCTGCGTGGTATAGTCTCTCAACTGTCACTGGGAGAGGGCCATGCAAGCGTCAGCGCGTGGGCACGCCGTTGTGATGCAGCCGGGATCCGGGCCATCGTACTGGCAACCCATCCCGGCAAACGGACATGCAGACCCAGCCCTGTTTCCCGCCAACACTCATTTCGACGGCCTCTCCATGGGGTTCCAGACCGTCGCCGCCAGGAGCCGCATTCGCGAACATTCCCACGGCGACCAAGTCGAACTGCAGATCTGCTTCAGCGGTCAGGGCCGCGTGATGGTCGAGGGCGTCGCGCATCCGCTGGTGCCGGGCACCGCGTGTTTCCTGGGTTACGACGTGAAGCACGAGATCGTCAACGACAGCGACCAGGAACTCGTCATGCTGTGGGTGATCTCGCCTTCCGGACTCGAAGACTTCTTCCGTACGATCGGTCGCCCGCGCGAGGCAGGCGAACTGCCACCCGCTCCCTTCCAGCGTCCCTCTGACGTTGTGGCCATCGAGCGCAAGCTGGGATTGAACGATACGGTCGCGTGAGCCGTTCTCACGCCGATGAAATTGCCTATGGTCGTGCCATGGCTGCGTCATGCACTCGCATCGAGGTTCGGCCGATGGCTGGCGCGATCAGCGCCGACAGCTACCGCCGCGACGCCGCGGTCGCGGTGGAGACGGCCAAGCAATACATGGCGAAGCGGAAGGGCTCGGCGCTGGCGGCGCGGGCTTAGGCTTCAAACAAGTTTCAGAGACAAGCGGCCCGGTTGAGAGACCGGGCCGTTTTGTTCTCAGGTGCGGGCTTGACGGGGGTGCGAGGCAAGCCCCACGTCTTCCGCCATGGGTTCCGTAGTCAGGCTCCGCGACAAAGCCGGCCGGCCACCGCGAAGCCGGTGGTCGCTCAAACGACTGATTCACGGAATACACTCCGCGTGGAGTGAGTTCCTGGCGGGTTTCGCCGTCCAATTTCCGCCAGACGCGCCGGAGCCCTCTCCGCCTCTCGCTAAGGCACAAGCGCTGCGCGAAGGCGCACTGCTGCGGGAGCATGTCGACGCGCGGGCGAAGAAAAGCATGGCGTGAGTCGAACCTTGATGTAGCTCGCCTCGACCAAGTTCATGATGGACACGATCGGGGAAGCAGCGATCCGCGCTGCTGGCTTCATTCTGCGCGCTATCGCGGAGTTCTTGCTTGAGCACGTTCTTGAGCTTGTCCTGCGCCCTGTCGGCCGTGCTTATTTCGAGCTAGCTGGGCTTGTCGGTCGGATTGTGCGCATCGAGTTTCTTGCGATCCCCACGACGATTCTCCTGCTCATGGCAATCGCTGTCGGCGCGCTGACTGCGACCATCACGCTGATTCAAATCATCATGTGAGCCAGAATTCTCTACTCCGGCGGCTCTTCCGGGTATTGCAGCGCGCCTGGCGGGATCACCGTGCCCGGCAGCTTGCGCGCGGTCCAGATGTGGATCGCTTGCGAGATGTCGACGGGTTCGTCGAGCGAGCCGGGCTTGATGGTGAGGTAGTCGCCGCCGACCGGCTCGTGCCACAGGCGCGCGCCGCAATCGGGGCAGAAGGCGCAGCGCACCTGGCGACCGCTGTTCGCCGATCGGGTCCAGAATTTTGGCGCGCCCTTGGTCACGCGCATGGTGCCGGCGGGCATCGCGAGCGACATGCCGAAGGCCGAGCCGGACTGGTGGCGGCATTCCAGGCAATGGCAGACATAGAGCGCCAGCGGCTCGCCGTCGCAGGCGTAGCGCACCGCGCCGCATTGGCAGCCGCCGGTCCTCACTTAGTCTCGCTCCCCAACGCTCGTGCGGCGGCACCCCCCATCCCAACCTTCCTCCACAAGGGGGGAAGGGGCTCGATGCGAGTGGGGACTGGCATCGCGAATCTTTGGGCGTGCATCAATCCCGCAACTCCTCCGGCTTCAAGCGGAAGATGCGGCCGAAGCCGGCGACGAACAGGCCTTCCGCGATGCGGAAGCGGTAGAATTTGAAATCGCCGAAGCCGGCATACATCTCCGCCTCGGGATGAACCTTCAAGTAGCGCGCCTTGTCGCCCGCCTGGTCGGGCGAGATTCCGACTTCGCCGATCAGCGTGAGGCGCGGGCCGGTCAGTGGCTCTTTCAGCGCCAGCGTGCCGTCCATCAGGAGCGAGGCGCGCGGATCGCGCTGCAGGTTCTTGGCATGGTCGGAAAGATCGGAGAGCAGCAGGATCAGTTCGCCGTCCGCGCTCTGCGCCGGCAGCACCAGCGAGACGAAGGGGTAGAGCCTGCCGTCGCGCTCGGCCAGGCTGCCGAGGCTGCCGCGCGGCAGCGCCAGGAGGGTGCGGGCCTCGGCCGTGTGATCGGGCTTCTTCATGCTCATCTTTCCTTAACCATGCCAATCCAGGTCCCATCATTAAACCGCTGGAATTGCGCCGCAATTCCGCCCTTTTCGGGGCCATGCTTGGCAGGACTGGGGTAATTCTATAAACCTTCGCTCTGAGAGAGGAGTCCCAACACGTGCCGCAGACCATTGCGCTGGTTGACGACGACCGCAACATCCTCACCTCCGTTTCGATGACGCTGGAAGCCGAGGGGTTCGCGGTGCGCACTTACACCGACGGCGCGGAGGCCCTGCGGGGGCTGATGCAGCAGCCGGTCGACCTTGCCGTGCTCGATATCAAGATGCCGCGGATGGACGGCATGGAGCTGCTCGAGAAGCTGCGCAAGGCGAGCGACCTGCCGGTCATCTTCCTCACCTCCAAGGACGACGAGGTGGATGAGCTGATGGGCCTGCGCATGGGCGCGGATGACTACATCAAGAAGCCGTTCTCGCAGCGCCTGCTGATCGAGCGCATCCGCACGCTGCTGCGGCGCGAGGCCAGCCGCGGCGCCACCGGTGAGAAGACCGGCGAGGCGGCGATCACGCGCGGTGACCTGACGCTCGATCCCAACCGGCATCTCTGCACCTGGAAGAACCAGCCGGTGGAGCTGACCGTCACCGAGTTCCTGCTGCTGAAGGCGCTGGCGCAGCGGCCTGGCCACGTGAAGAGCCGCGACCAGCTGATGGACTCGGCCTATGGCGAGAACATCTATGTCGACGACCGCACCATCGACAGCCACATCAAGCGGCTGCGCAAGAAGTTCAAGGCGATCGACAACGACTTCAACCAGATCGAGACGCTCTATGGCGTCGGCTATCGCTATCGCGATGGGTAAGACGGGCAACCTGCAGCGGCTGGTGCGATGAACGAAATCGCGCGCACCACGACGGAAGCGAACAACAAGGGGACCATCAAAGTCGGGGCGCGGTCCGAGGGATCGCGCCTTTCGTCCGTTGAAAAGGCGCCGCCGCCGGTCCTGCTGCCGGAACCCGAGATGCGGGTCGAGCATTCAAAGCGCAGCGGCCGGCGCATGCGGATCGACCGGCGCGGCCGGCCGGGGCGACGGCCGCTGTGGCGCTCGCCCCTTACCCGTCGCATCCTGGCGGTCAACATCATCGCGCTGGTCATTCCGGTGGTCGGCCTGCTCTATCTCGACAATTACCGCCAGAGCCTGATCGAATCGGAGCTGGAGCTCCTGAAGACCGAGGCCAAGCTGTTCTCCGGCGCGCTGGCGGAGAGCGGCGTCGTCACCGGGCCGCTGGGCGACGAGCGGCTGCTGCCCGAGACCACGCGCCAGACCGTGCGGCGGCTGGTCGACGTGTCGCAGACGCGCGCGCGGCTGTTCTCGCCCGACGGCTCGATGATGGCAGATTCCTTCCTGCTGTCCGGGCCGGGCGGCGTGGTGGAGATGCAGCCGCTGGCGCCGCTCAACGCCGACGATTCGTTCCTGTTGCGCGCCATCAACGGGATCTATGACTGGATCGCGAGCCTGCTGCCCGCCGGCAAGCCGCTGCCGGCCTATCGCGAATCGACGGTGCAGTCGGCGCAGGACTATGCCGAGGTGCAGAAGGCGCTGGCCGGCGAGACCGCGACCGCGGTGCGCGATGCCGGCGGCGGGCGCATGGTGCTGAGCGTCGCCGTTCCGGTGCAGCGCTACCGCCAGGTGCTGGGGGCACTGTTCCTCACCAAGCCCGGTGATTCGATCGAGGCGACCCTGCGCGACACGCGGCTCACCGTGCTCGGTGTGTTCGCCATCGCGCTCTCGGTCACCGTGCTGCTGTCGCTCTATCTCGCCAGCACCATCGCCTGGCCGATCCATCGTCTGGCCGATGCCGCCGACCGCGTGCGGCGCGCCAAGGGCCGGCAGATCACGATCCCCGACCTGTCGCGCCGCAAGGACGAGATCGGCGACCTCTCCGGCGCGTTGCGCGACATGACCGAAGCGGTATGGAAGCGCATGGACGCGATCGAGCGCTTCGCCGCCGACGTCTCGCACGAGATCAAGAATCCGCTGACTTCGCTGCGCAGCGCGGTCGAGACGGTGGCGCGGATCGACGATCCGGCCCAGCAGCGGCGGCTGATGACCATCATCCTGGACGATGTGCAGCGCCTGAACCGCCTGATCACCGACATCTCCGATGCATCGCGCATCGACGCCGAGATGTCGCGCGCCGACGCCGAGCCGGTCGCGATGCGCGAGCTGTTGACCGCGATGGCCGACATCTACGGTATGACCGCCGACCATGAAGCGCCGCGTGTCGAGGTAATCGCGCGCGAAGGCGATTCGCTGATGGTGCTCGGCATGGAAGGCAGGCTGGGCCAGGTGCTGCGCAATCTGGTGAGCAATGCCATCTCGTTCAGCCCGCCGGGCGGTGTCATCACGCTCACCGGCTGGCGCGAGCATGGGCGCGTGCTGGTGACGGTGGAGGATCAGGGTCCCGGCATTCCGCCCGACAAGCTGAAGGCGATCTTCGAGCGGTTCTATTCCGAACGTCCGGAAGGCGAGAAGTTCGGCCAGCATTCGGGCCTCGGCCTGTCGATCTCGCACCAGATCATCGACGCGCATGGCGGAGCGCTGATCGCGGAGAACATGATCGGCCCCGACGGCCACGTCCGCGGCGCGTGCTTCACCATCGAGCTGCCGGCGTATTAGGAAGTCAGATGCAGAGCTCCCTCCCTCAACGCGGTGAGCCCCTTCCCCCCTTGTGGGGCAAGGGGAACTTCAATTAGCCGATGCGTAAGCTGGTCAACGGAACGGCGGTGGCGTGGCGGGGGCTGGGCGTGCTGATCCTGGGGCCTACCGGATCGGGCAAGTCGGACCTGACGCTGCGGCTGATCGATGCCGGGGCGACGCTGATCGCCGACGACGTGGTGGAGCTGAAGCGCGCGGGCGAGCAGCTGCTGCTGTCCTTTCCGCCGGAAGGGCCGGCGGAGCTCAAAGGCCAGATGGAGGTCAAGGGACTCGGCATCATGAGCGTGGCCGTGGCGCCGCCGGAAACGCCGCTCGCGCTGGTGGTCCGCGCGACCCCGCGCGAGCAGGTCGAATTGGTCCCGGAAAGCCTGGAATCTGAATGGCTTGGCCTTTCCATTACGACCATCGGCATAGGCCTTCTGGAGCCCTCGGCCCCGGCCAAAGTCCGGCTTGCTCTCGGCAAGCTGACGCGCTCTATAATCCCGCCCTCATGACCACCCAAACCACAGCGGGCTGGGATCGCGCCTCCGCCAATTCTGCTCCCGCCGCGCAGGACCGCCGACGCGTGCTGCTCATCTCCGGCCTGGCCGGCGCCGGGCGTACCACCGCTCTGCGCGCGCTCGAGGACCTGGGCTACGAGGCGGTCGACAATCTGCCGCTGGAATTGCTGCCGCATCTGGTGAGCGGCATCGCGAGCGCCGGCTCCGAAGGGCCGATCGCGATCGGCATCGACAGCCGGTCGCGCGGCTTCAGCAGCAGCGAGTTCCTGAGCCGCATCGAATCGCTGCGCGCCGATCCGCGGTTCGAGCTGGTGTTGGTGTTCCTGGATTGCGCCGATGACGTGCTGATCCGCCGCTTCACCGAGACGCGCCGCCGCCATCCGCTGGCGCCCGACCGCAACGTGGCCGACGGGATCGCGCGCGAGCGCACCCTGATGTTCCCGATCAGCGCGGTCGCGGACCTGATGGTCGACACCTCCAACCGGTCGATGGCGGAGCTGAAGCGGCTGATGACGGAGCGCTTCGCGCTCGACCGCCAGCCGGGACTCGCCATCACCGTGATATCGTTCTCCTACCGCATCGGCGTGCCGCGCGAGGCGGACCTGGTGTTCGACGTGCGGTTCCTCTCCAACCCGCATTATGTCGAGGCGCTGCAGCCGCTGGACGGCGAAACGCCCGAGGTCGCGCGCTTCATCGAGCGCGACCCGGCGCTGGCCGGGTTCATGACATCGCTCGACGCGCTGATCGAGCCGCTGCTGCCGAGCTACGAGCGCGAGGGCAAGAGCTATCTCACCATCGCCGTCGGGTGCACCGGCGGAAAACATCGATCGGTCTATGTCGCACGGAAACTGGCGGACGCACTGGGAGCAAGCGGCCGCCCGGTCGCGCTGATCCACCGCGACCTGACGCGCGACATCTCCGGCCGATCGGAAAAAGCCTGAGAACGGGGCATAAGAAAACAGGGATGCGTCCATGATTGGCATGGTTCTGGTGACCCACGGCAAGCTCGCCGCCGAATTCCTGGCGGCGCTCGAGCACGTGGTCGGGAAGCAGCAGAAGGTCGCGACCGTCTGCATCGGGGCGGAAGACGACATGGAGCAGCGCCGCAAGGAGATCCTGGAGCGGGTCAAGGAAGTCGAGACCGGCGACGGCGTCGTGCTGCTGACCGACATGTTCGGGGGCACGCCCAGTAACCTCGCCATCTCCGTGCTGGACCGCGCAAATGTCGAGGTGATCGCCGGCATCAACCTGCCGATGCTGATCAAGCTCGCCGGCATGCGCGAGGGCCACAGCCTGCAGGCCGCGGTCACCGCCGCCCAGGAAGCCGGCCGCAAATACATCAACGTCGCGTCACAGCTGCTGGCGGCGCGCGGATAATCCTGATGAACGCTGGCGGCGCTCTCGTCCGGATTGCCAATATCCGCAATCAACGCGGACTGCATGCGCGCGCGGCGGCCAAGTTCGTGAAGGTGGCCGGCGGCTTTGACGCGCACGTTCGCGTCATCAAGGGCGACATGGACGTTTCCGGCACCAGCATCATGGGGCTCATGATGCTGGCCGCCGGCATCGGCACCGACATCGAGCTGCGCGCCAGCGGGCAGCAGGCAAGCGAGGCCATGCAGGCGCTGATCGAACTCATCGAGCGGAAATTCGATGAAGAGTGACGACAAATCGAAGCCGCGGCGCCCACTGCGCAGGCGGGAGCGCGAAGGCGAGCGCGTGTTCGAGGGGCTGGGCGTCGCGCCCGGCATCGGCATCGGCCACGTGCACGTGGTGGAGAGCGGCGCCATCACCATCTCGGAATACGAGATCGCCGAGGACAAGGTCGAGGACGAGCTCGCGCGCTTCCACGGCGCGGTGCAGAAATCCGAGCGCCAGCTGCGCAAGCTCTCCAGCAAGGCCGGCGAGCTGCATGGAGCAGCGGCCGAAGAGCTCGGCTTCCTGCTCGAGGCGCACAAGCAGATGCTGACCGGCTCGCGTGTCACGCGCGGGGTGGAGAGCCGCATCCGCGAGCATCGCGTGAATGCCGAAGCGGCGGTGCAGTTCGTGATCTCCAAGGTCGAGCAGGATTTCGCCTCGCTCGACGACCCTTATCTCGCGGCGCGCGCCAGCGATGTGCGCGAGGTCGGCAACCGCATCCTGCGCAACCTGACGCAGACGGTCTACGAGGCGTTCAAGAACCTGCCCGCCGGATCGATCGTGGTGGCGGAGGAGCTGACGCCCGCCGACACCGCCCTGCTCGACCCCAAGACCATCGCGGGATTCGCAACCGTCCTGGGCGGCAAGGAAGGCCACACCGCCATCATGGCGCGCTCGCTCGGCCTGCCCGCGGTGCTCGGCATTCCCGATCTGCTCGGCTTCGCGCGCACCGGACAGGAGATCATCGTCGACGGCGCCGCTGGCCGCGTGATCGTCAACCCGACTGCGGCGACCGTCGCCGAATACCAGCGGCGGCTGCAGGACCTGGAACGCGACGAGCGCCAGCTGGGGCGGCTGCGCAAGCTGCCATCAGTCACGCGCGACGGCCAACGCATCGGGCTGCTCGCCAACATCGAGCTGCCGCGCGAAGCGGAGATGGCGATGAGCGCCGGCGCGGAAGGCGTCGGGCTGCTGCGCACCGAGTTCATGTTCATGAACCGCGAGGATCTGCCGGACGAAGAGGAGCAGTACCAGTCGCTGCGGCAGATCGTGGAGACGATGGAGGGCCAGCCGGTCACCATCCGCACGCTCGATGTCGGCGGCGAGAAGCTGGCGCCCAGCCTGCGCGAGCATCTGGGCGAAGCGGCCAATCCGGCGCTCGGCCTGCGCGCGATCCGCCTCAGCCTGAAGGAGCGCGATCTGCTCGATACGCAGCTGGCGGCGATCCTGCGCGCCGGCGTGCACGGGCCGGTGCGCATCCTGCTGCCCATGATCTCCTCGGTCTCGGAAGTGAAGCAGGTGCGCGAGGCGCTGGTGCAGGTGGCGCGGCGGCTGAAGCGGCGCGGCCAGAAGCTGCCGGACCCGCTGCCGCCGCTCGGCGTGATGATCGAGGTGCCGGGCGCCGCGCTCGCCGCCGACGCGCTGACCCAGGCCGCCGACTTCTTCGCCATCGGCTCCAACGACCTCACGATGTACACGCTCGCCATCGACCGCGGCGAGGAACAGGTCGCGCACCTTTACAATCCGTTGCATCCGGCGGTGCTGCGGCTGGTGCAGTTCGCGACCGAGGCGGCGCTGCGCGCGCGCATTCCGGTCAGCGTGTGCGGCGAGATCGCGGGCGACCCCAAGTTCGCGCCGCTGCTGCTCGGCCTCGGCATCCAGGACCTCAGCATGACGGCCAACGCCCTGCCGCGCGTCAAGCAGCGCATCCGCAGCCTCGACTACCTCGCCGCCGCGAGGTTCGCCCGTCAGGTGATGGACCAGTGGGATTCCGGCCGCATCGCCATGCTGCTCGACGATTTCAACTCGCTGGCGACGTAGACATGGCGAGATGTCCGCGTATGCTTTCTTGATTGTCATCCCGGCCAAGCGAAGCGCGCGCCGGGACCCATGCCATCGTTTCGTACCTCTCAGCCATCTCATGGGCCCCAGCTCTCGCTGCGCTCGGCCGGGGTAACGATGGAGAAGGGTGCACCGCCCGAATTTCGGCGCAATCGGAGACGATCTTGCGGCTGATGCGCCGATTGCTCCTCATCCTCATTGCGCTGCTGATCGCGATCCCCGCGGCCTATATCGGCGTCGCGTTCGGCCTTGCGCTGACGACGCAGCGGCTGGATCTGCCGGCGGGCGCGGGTATCCGGATCTATGCCTGCGACAACGGCGTGCACACCGACCTGGTGCTGCCGGTTTCGACTGATCGAATCGACTGGCGGCAATTGCCGCATCCCGATCCGGCGGCGCGCATGGGCTTCACCCATGTCAGCTTCGGCTGGGGCAGCAGGGACTTCTATATCGGCACGCCGCACTGGGCCGACGTGCGGCCGATGACGGCGCTCAAGGCCGTGCTGTGGGATGAGACAGTCCTGCATGTCGAGTACCGCGCGGCGCCGCGGCCGGGTGAGAAATGTGGCGTCTGGGTCGTCGGCAGCGACGACTATGAGCAGATCGCCGGCTTCGTGCGCGCGAGCCTGCGCGGCTGGCCGATGGAAAGGCCGGCGCTGGTGGCCGACGGGTACGGGCCCCGGGATGCCTTCCTGGCGGGCGAAGGCCAATACACGATCATCCGCACCTGCAACCAGTGGACCGGACAGGCGCTCCGGGCCGGGGGCGCGCCGGTCGCGGCCTGGACCCCCTTCTCCTTCCTGGTCACGTGGAATATGCCAATGATTTCAAGGTAGGGGCATGCATTCGCATGCCTTGCCCCCCAGGTGCGCGGCTGGTAGAAGGCGGCGGGCTTTCAAGCAAAGATTCACGGAGACCGGAATGGCCGCGTTCAGCGATTACAAAGTCAAGGATATGAGCCTCGCCGAGTGGGGGCGCAAAGAGATCGACATTGCCGAGACCGAGATGCCGGGCCTGATGGCCCTGCGCGCCGAGTTCGGCAAGGCCAGGCCGCTCAATGGCGCGCGCATCGCCGGGTGCCTGCACATGACCATCCAGACCGCGGTCCTGATCGAGACGCTGATCGCGCTCGGCGCCGAAGTGCGCTGGTCGTCCTGCAACATCTTCTCCACCCAGGACCAGGCGGCCGCGGCAATCGCCGCCGCCGGCATTCCGGTGTTCGCCTGGAAGGGCATGAACGAGGAAGAGTTCTGGTGGTGCATCGAGCAGACCATCATGGGGCCGAACGGATGGCATCCCGGCGCCGGTCCTGGATGACGGCGACTGGCCAGATCATGCACGACAATGCCCGCAGCTGATGGAGAGAGGTGAAGGGCATCAGCGAGGAGACCACGACCGGCGTGGCGCGGCTCTATGAGATGGCGCGCAAGGAGACGCTGGTCCCCGCGATCAACGTCAACAACTCGGTCACCAAGTCGAAGTTCGACAATCTCTATGGCTGCCGCGAGCCTGGTCGACGGCATCAAGCGCGCGACCGACGTGATGATGGCGGGCAAGGTCGCCGTGGTCGCCGGCTTCGGCGACGTCGGCAAAGGCTCTGCCTCGCTGCGCAGCGGGGCGCGCGTGATGGTGACGGAGATCGACCCGATCTGCGCTGCAGGCGGTGTGAAGTACAGGTACCACCATGGAGAGCGCGGCGCCGGTCGGCGACATCTTCGTGACCGCGACCGGCAATGTCGACGTCATCGCTCGACCACATGCGGCAGATGAAGCATCGCGCGATCGTGTGCAACATCGGCCACTTCGACAGCGAGATCCAGATCGCTTCTTGCGGAACTACAAGTGGCGCGGTAGCTGCAGGTCGACGAGGTCGAGTTCCCCGACGGCAAGCGCCTGATCGTCCTGGCCGAAGGGGCGGCTGGTCAATCTGGGCTGCGCCACCGGCCACCCCAGCTTCGTCATGTCGGCCAGCTTCACCAACCAGGTGCTGGCGCAGATCGAGCTGTGGCAGAACCACAAGAAGTATTCACGCCAAGTCTATGTGCTGCCCAAGCACCTGGACGAGAAGGTGGCGGCCCTGCATCTCGAGAAGATTGGCGTCAAGCTCACCAAGCTCTCGCAGAAGCAGGCCGAGTATCTCGGCATCGCGTCGGCGGGGCCGTTCAAGCCGGAGCACTACCGATACTGATCGTCATTGAAAAGCCGACCGGGCGGCGCGGTCTCATGGGCCGCGCCGCTGCGCGTTTGGGGGCGGCAGTTGTCGCGCCCGGCACCAGCGACTAGACTCGCCGCATGGTGAGGGGGGAAGGTGCCTTGAGTCGGAGCGGGGATCGCCTGCGCAAGTGGCCAATAGCGGTCGCATGTGCGTTGGCGGCCGCGTTGTCGGCAGGCTTGCCGGCTGCGCCGGCCTTCGCACAAACACAGCCCAATGTTGTGGTCCAGGAATTTACCGGATCGAACATCCCCGGCATCAATCTGGTCTGGGCCGCGGTGCTGATCGGCGTTGCCGTCATCATCCTGGTGGCCCAGCAGATCACCCATCGCCTGGCCCTGCGGCGCGAGGCCGATGCCCGCGGCGACCTTTCGCGCCAGCTGATCGAGGTGCGCGAGAAGATGGCAACCAGCCCGTTCGCCCTGATCGAGTGGACGGGCGCCGGCGCGATCGAGCTGGACCCGCGCGCAGCGGAGCTGCTCAGCCTCAACCGTCCGCAAACCACGCTCGAGGAACTGCGAACCCTGCTGCAGACCGAGGGGCCGAGCGCCGAGGAAACCTGGGCGGCACTGCTGTCGGGCAAGGGCACGGCAGAGGCTGTCCTGCGCCACATCCACACCAACCGACGGCTGCGCCTGCAGCGGCAGGATCAAGGCGGGACCCGCCGCTTGTGGATCGACGACGTGACCGAGACCGTGCTGCCGCTCGAAGAAACGCGCGCGGCGATCCGCGGCTTCATGGAGCTGCTCGACCGGCTGCCGATGCCGATCTGGTGCCGCGACCTCTCGCTCGTCATCACCTATGGCAACCAGGCGTTTCACCGCCTGCTCGATCTGCCGCCGGGCGAGGCCCCGCGCTCGGGCCGCGACATCAACAGCGCGGCGCGGGCGCTGGCGGCGCGCGCCCAGAAGCTGGGCATGGCGCAGTCGGAGAGCCAGCAGCAGGTGGTGGGGGGCACCCGCCGGCTGTTCGACTTCAACGAAGTGCCGCTGCCGACCGGCGCACTGATCGGCTTCGCGCTGGACCAGACGGCGCTAGAAGAGACGCACAACGAACTCACGCGCCACATCGCCGCCCATGACGAGGTGCTGCAGAGCCTTGGCACCGCCATCGTCATCTTCGGGCCGGACAAGCGGGTCAAGTTCTTCAACGGCGCTTATCGCGACCTGTTCGAAATGGATTCGCAGTTCCTGCAATCCGAGCCGACCATCGACGAGGTGCTGGATTCGCTGCGCGAGCGGCGGCAGATCACCGAGCAGGCGGACTTCCGCAACTACAAGCAGGAGTTCGCCCGTCAAATCATGTCCATCATCAGCCCGTTCGAGGAGCTGATGCACACGCCGCGCGGGCGCACCTTCCGCATGGTGGCGACACCGCATCCGATGGGCGGCGTTATCCTGACCTACGAGGACGTGACCGACCGCTTGGCGCTCGAGGCCAGCTACAACACGCTGATCGAAGTGCAGCGCGAAACCATCGATCATCTCTATGAAGGCATCGCGGTCTATGGCAGCGACGGCAGATTGAAGCTGCACAACTCTGCCTTCACGCGGCTGTGGTCGCTGACCGAAGAGGAGCTGGCCAACCAGCCGCACGTCTCCAAGGTGGTCGATCTGGTCGCGAAGTTCTTCTCCGGCCGCAAGGACTGGCCGGCCGTCCGCGAGCGGATCGTGAGCGAGGTGGCGGATCGCGAATTGCGCAACCTGCGGATCGACCGCAGCGACAAGCGCGTGATTGACGTGGCGGCGATCCCGCTGCCGGACGGCGGGCGACTCTACAAATACACGGACGTCACCGACAGCATCAACATGGAGCGGGCGCTGCGCGAGCGCAACGAAGCGCTGATGGCGGCGGACCGGTTGAAGTCCGAGTTCATCGCCAACGTCAGTTACGAGTTCCGCACGCCGCTCAACGCCATCATCGGCTATGCCGAGCTGCTGTCACGGCAATATTTCGGCGCGCTGAACGAGAAGCAGCAGGAATACAGCCACGGCATCCTGGATGCGGCGCAGGCGCTGCTGCTGCTGATCTCCGACGTGATCGACGTCGCGGCGATCGAAGCGGGCTACATCAAGCTCGACCTGAAGCCGATCGATGTGCAGGAGATGCTGGAGGCGAGCGAGCGGCTGTTCCAGCAGCGCGCGCGCATGCGATCGGTCACGCTGAGCCTGGACAGTGCCGGCGAACTGGGCGAGATCGTGGGCGACCAGCAGCGCCTGAAGCAGGCGCTGTCCAACCTGCTCTCCAATGCGCTGTCGGCGGCGCCCTACGGCGGGACTGTGACGCTGCGCGCCAAGCGCCAGCCGCTGCAGCTCGCCCTCGCGGTCGAGGTCAGCAGCGGGCCCACCGGCGAGAGCAGCCCGATCGAAGCGAATGCATTGCCCGCGGAAATCGGCGGCTCCGCCGGTTCGGGACGGGACGTCACCAGCGGCCTCGGCATCGCCTTGGTGCGCACGCTGGTGGAGCTGCATGGCGGCCGGGTCGAGACCGAGATCGGCCTCGGCTACCGCCGCGTCGTCTGCACATTGCCGCTCGATCCGACCGGCCGCGCGGCAGCGGCGAGCTAAGGGATGATCGACCTGGGCTGAAGCCCTATTGCCTCGTCATGGCCGTGCCGAGCAGAGCTAAAAGTTAGCCAGCGCTGAAAGTTTTTTCTTGACCGGCGCCGTTTGGCGGTCGATACTTTCCGTTATGGCTAAGTTTTCAGCTGATTTGGATAGAGCTTTTTCCGCACTCGCAGATCCGACCAGGCGGGCGATCGTCAGTCGTTTGTGTGATGGACCGAAATCCGTAACCGAGCTTTCTGAGCCGTTCGAGCTGGCTCTCCCATCGCTGCTCAAACATGTGCGTGTTCTTGAGCAGAGCGGGCTCATCAGCTCTGAGAAAATTGGACGCGTTCGAACCTGCAAGATTGAAGCGCACGCCCTTCATGCGACCGAAGCGTGGATACGCCAGCATATTTCTGCCTGGGAGAAACGCCTCGATCGCATGGAAGCCCACATCGAACGCATGAAGAGGAAGAATTAAGACCATGAGCGGCCCATCCAAGAAATCCGATTCCCCTTGGCGAGACTGGCCTATCGATCGTGAAATTGTCATCGGTCGGGTCATCGATGCTCCCCGGAGCGTCGTCTACTCCGCTTGGACGGACCCGGATCAGATACAAGCGTGGTTCGGGCCCGAAGGCATGGTGATCGAAACCAAAGAGATCGACCTCAATCCGGGCGGGGTCTGGCGATTTGACATGGTCGCTTCCGATGGCACTCGCTACACCAACCGGATGGTTTTTCTCCGTATGGAGGCCCCGGCATTCATCGAGGTCGAACACGGTTCAGATCAGGAAAACGACCCCGGTCGATTCAGAATGCTCGTCACCTTCGATGAACAAAGCGACGGCAAGACCGTCCTCACGCTCCGTCAAATGCATCCGTCCAAGGAGCGACGAGACTGGGCGATCGGCTTTGGCGCCGTCGAATATGGCGGGCAGACGCTCAACAAACTGGCTCTCCACGTTGCGAAGGTCAGGGGTAAATGAGCGAATGGGTCTGCAAACCCGACATTGACGGAAACAGCGTGAATGTCGGGCGCTCATGCGCCTGACCGCATCGCCGCCGTACCGCTCTTGGATCTGCTTCCGCCCGAGGTGAACATCGTACAGGCGACAAGCGGCACGACAGCAGCGTCGTCGCCTTCTGGTTATGAGTGCGAACCCTAGGACCGGCCGAGATAATCCATCTTGCCTACCTCCACGCCGTTGTGGCGCAGGATGTCGTAGGCGGTTGTGATGTGGAAATAGAAGTTCGGCAGCGCCACCTTGAAGAGATAATCCTGGCCACGGAACTTCATGTCTTCGCCGCGGATCTTGAGCGTGATGGCGCGTTCTTCGCTGCCGTCGATCTGCGCGGCGGTGAAGCCCTTGACGAAGGCGATGGTCTTTTCGATGCGCTTTTCGAGTTCCGGAAAGTTCGATTCGGTGTCGGGGTAGCTCGGCACCTCGGCGGCGGCAAGGCGCGCGGCGCAGCCCTTGGCCGCGTCACTGGCGATCTGTACCTGGCGCGACAGCGGGAACATATCGGGCGCGAGGCGCGCGTTGATGAAGACGGCGGGATCGATCTTCTTCACTTCGGCATGGGCGGCGCCCTTGCCGACGATCACCCAGAGATTTTCCAGCCCGCGCAGAAAGACCGGGACGGAAGCCTGGTACATGGAGAGCGTCATGGACTTGTCCGATGTTGGCTGCAGCTATCCGTAACCTAGTCGGTTGCTGCCCAACCTTCCACCGCAAACTCAAAAGGGTCTTGCAGCGAGCGCGACCTACGCCGCGCCGGGCACACCCTTGGTGGTCGAGTATTCGAAATGCAGTGCTTCGCCCGGATGGATCAGCGGATAGATGGCGTGGGCGGTCATCGCGGCTTCCGAGAAGCCGCACAGGATCAGCTTGAGCTTGCCGGGATAGCGCGCGATGTCGCCGATGGCGAAGATGCCGGGTGCGCTGCTGGCGCAGGTATCCGGCGCCACCGTGATGTGACTGTGGTCGAGATTGAGGCCCCAATTGGCAATCGGCCCGAGATTCATCGCGAGGCCGAAGAAGGGAAGCAGAACGTCCGCCTCCAGCTTGCGCACCTGGCCGTCGAGCGTCGCGACATTGACGGCGCTGAGCTGGCCGCCCGCGCCTTCCAACGAGTGGAGCTGATAGGGCACGACCAGCTCGATCTGGCCCTGCTTCGCCAGCTGTTCCATGCGCGCGACCGATTCCGGCGCGCCGCGGAATTTGGGCCGACGGTGGATCACGTAGAGCTTCTCGGCGATCCCCGCCAAGGCCAGCGTCCAGTCGAGCGCCGAATCGCCGCCGCCGGCGATCACCACGCGCTTGCCGCGCATGTCCTCTTTCCGCTTCACCAGGTAGAAGACGCTCTTGCCCTCGTATTGCGTCAGCCCTTCGAGCGGCGGGCGGTTGGGACCGAACGCGCCGACGCCAGCGGCGATGATGATTGCGCGCGCATCGATCCTGGTTCCGGTCGAGGTTTCGAGCAGCCAGCGCTCGCCGGCCTGGGTCAGCTTATCCACCTGCTCGCCGAGATGGTACACCGGCGCGAAGGGCGCGGCCTGCTGCTCCAGCTTCTGGATCAAGGCCGCGGCGTCGATCGCGGGATAGCCGGGGATGTCGTAGATCGGCTTCTCCGGATAGAGCGCGGCGCACTGGCCGCCGGTGGTCTCCAGCGCGTCGATCACATGGCACTTCATCTTGAGCATGCCGCATTCGAACACCGCGAACAGCCCGACCGGACCCGCGCCGATGATTGCCACGTCGGTGACTTGCGTCGCCTGCGCCATACCTTGCTCCATATTCCTAGACAGCCGAGGGCGCCCCTCGAATCGCGGCGCATCCTGCCGCCCGCATGCCCCGGCGTCCATCTTGCAGGCGACACCGCAATTCCAGTTCCGCCCGCTGATCCCTTTCTGTTCCTCAATAACCCACTAAGTCACTGGGTGAATTGATCTTGCGAAAAGGGATCGTTAAAAGCTTGGCGCCATGATGCCCATGATCAAGAGCGAATCAGAGCCTGTGATCGACCTGCCGGACCTGGCGGCAACCACGGCGTTTGGGCGCCGGCTGGCAAAACTGCTGCGGCGGGGCGATGTGGTGGCGCTGAAAGGCGGGCTTGGCGCCGGCAAGACCACGCTGGCGCGGGCGGTCGTGGCGGGGCTATCGCCGGAGCTGGAGGACGTGCCGAGCCCGACCTTCACCCTGGTCCAGACCTATCCGGTGGTGCTGTCCGACGGGGCGGCGGAGTTGTGGCACTTCGACCTATACCGGCTGGACCGGCCGGACCAGGTCTACGAGCTGGGGATCGAGGAAGCTTTGGCCGACAGCGTGTCGCTGATCGAATGGCCCGAGTTGGCGGCGGGGCTGCTGCCGAAGGAGCGCGTATTGACGGTCGAACTGCAGATCACCAACGGCCAGGCGCGGCGCGCGTTGATCCAGGGCGGCGCGGCATGGCGCGATCGCGTGCCGGAGCTGCTGGCGCCGTGAACCAGATCGACCGCACCGCGCGCGAAGCCCATATCGCTCAATTCCTGGGCAAGGCCGGCTGGGGCGCCGCCAAGCGCGGATTGCTGGCGGGCGATGCCTCGTTCCGGCGCTATGACCGGCTGAAGCGCGACGGCGAGACCGCCGTGCTGATGGACGCGCCGCCACCGATGGAGAATGTCGGCCCCTTCATCAATGTCGCAAAATTGCTGGGCGGCCTCGGCTTCAGTACGCCGCGCATCCTGGCGGAGGATCACGCGCGCGGTCTGCTGCTGCTGGAGGATCTGGGTGACGACACCTATACGACGCTGCTGCGCCGGGGACACGATGAGCGCGCGCTCTATGAGCTGGCCACCGATACGCTGATCGAGGTGAGGAAGCGCGTGCCGGCGAGCGCACTCGAGAGCCTCCCGCAGTTCGACGAAGCACGTTGCCTGCGCGAGGTTTCGCTGTTGCTCGATTGGTACTGGCCGGCGATCAAGGGCGCGGACGCGCCGGATGCCGTGCGCGCGGAATTCGAAGCGGCCTGGCGCGCGACGTTGCCCGGCATGTGGCGCGCGGGCAAGACCATCGCGCTGTTTGATTTCCATGTCGACAACCTGCTGGTCTTGCCCGGCCGCCAGGGGTTCCAGGCCTGCGGGCTGCTCGATTTCCAGGACGCGGTGGCGGGGCCGGTGCCGTTCGACCTCGCTTCCCTGCTGGAGGATGTGCGCCGGCATGTGCCGCAGGCGCTGGCCGATGCGATGGTCGATCGCTATCTCACGGCCAATCCGGATCTCAAGGCGGCGGATTTCCGGTCCGCCTACGCGATCGGCGCGGCGCAGCGCAATACTCGCATCGCCGGGGTCTTTGCGCGGCTGCTGAAGCGCGACAGCAAGCCCAACTATCAGCGCTACATGAAACGGGTGTGGGAATTGCTGCAGCAGGACATCGCCCATCCGGCGCTGGCGCCGGTCAAGACATGGTTCGACAAACAGCTCGCGCCCGCGGAACGTCGGCCGGTCATCGACATTGATTAGTTCGCATCGGGATTTTCGTTCGTGACCCAGAACACCGCCATCAAGATGCCCAAGAGCGCCATGGTGCTGGCCGCCGGATTCGGCAAGCGCTTGCGGCCCTTCACGGACAAAGTGCCGAAGCCGCTGACCAAGGTGCTGGGCGTGCCCATCATCGACGTGGTGCTGGACCGGCTCGCGGCCGCGGGAATCGAGCGCGCGGTGGTCAATCTGCATCACCTGGGCGAGCAGATCCGCGCGCATCTCAAGGGCCGCAAGACGCCGGAGGTCGTGTTCTCCGAGGAAGAGGAGATCCTGGAGACCGGCGGCGGCATCGTGAAGGCGCTGCCGCTGCTGGGCGACGGGCCGTTCTTCACCGTCAATGCCAAGATCATCTGGCTCAACGGCAAGACCGATTGCCTGGTGCGCATGGCGCGGGCGTTCGATCCGGAGAAGATGGACTCGCTGCTGCTGCTGCAATCGACGGCGCAGGCGGTCGGCTACGACGGACCGGGCGATTTCACCATGGACCCGCTGGGACGCCTGGCGCGCCGGCCGGAGCGGCAGGTGGCGCCGTTCCTCTATGCCGGCATCCAGCTCTGCCATCCGCGCCTGTTCCGCGATTCGCCCAAGGGCGCCTTCTCGCAGAATGTCGTATGGGACCGCGCGATCGAGGAGGAACGGCTCTACGGCATCCGCCACGACGGCGAGTGGTACCATGTCTCGACGCCCGCACACCTCGAGGAAGTCGAGCGGAACCTGACCTATCACGGCTGGCGGTTCTGATAGACTGCGGGGATGACGAGTCCCCAGCTCCGCGCAAGGCCCAACGTTTTGTCGATTCCAAGCGGCGTCTCATTTGCCGAGACGCTGGCGGCGGAGTTGCTGCGCCAGGCGGAGCACGATCCGCTGAGACTGAGCGCGATGACGGTTCTGCTACCGAACCGGCGCGCCTGCCGTACCCTTCAGGAAGCGTTCCTGCATCAGGCGATCCGACCGGACCGCGGCGGCGCCAGCCTGCTGCCGCGCCTGATGCCGATCGGCGATCTCGATTCCGACGATCTGTCAGTGCTGGGCGGCGCCCTGTTCGGCGCGGCCGCCGACATTCCGCCCGCAATCGGCGAGCTCAAGCGCCGGATGCTACTGGCGCGTCTCATCATGGCGGCGCGCAAGGAGCTTCCGGGGCGCGGCGGACCGCGCGCCAATAGGATCCGCCTGGATCAGGCGACGCAGCTGGCGGCGGAGCTGGCGCGATTGCTCGACCAGGTGGAGACCGAGCGCAAGGACCTCTCCGCGCTCGAAGGGCTGGTGCCGGAAAACCTGGCGCAGCACTGGCAGCTCACCATCGACTTCCTCGACATCCTGCGCCGCGCC
Source organism: Dongiaceae bacterium (assembly GCA_041398065.1). GTDB lineage: Bacteria > Pseudomonadota > Alphaproteobacteria > Dongiales > Dongiaceae > Dongia_A. The sequence goes on from JAWKVL010000045.1 coordinate 29,932, forward strand.
TGGCCCGACATCCTGGCGGAGGAAGGCGCGATCGACCCGGCCGAGCGGCGCAACCGCCTGCTCGACCTACAGCGGCAGCTATGGGAAGCGGCACCGCCGGCGACGCCGGTGATCGCGGCTGGCTCCACCGGCTCGATCCCCGCGGCTGCCGATCTGATGCATACGATCGCGCGCCTGCCGCAGGGCGCGGTCTATCTGCCCGGCCTCGACCGCATGCCGAGCGACGAGGATTGGCAGGCGATCGCGGAGGATCAGAGCCATCCGCAATATGGCTTGGCGCAGCTGCTGCTGCGCTTCGAGATCACGCGCAACGATGTGGCGGACGTCGAAGTCGCTGCGCCCGGCGCGGTGCGACAGGCGCGCACGCGGATCGTCTCCGCTGCTTTGTTGCCGGCTGAGCGCACGCATGGCTGGAAGGAGCATGCCGAACAGCTGGACTTGAAGCTGGTGGCGGACGCCATCGCGGAGGTGCGGCGGATCGATTGCCAAAGCGAACGCGAGGAGGCGCAGGTCATCGCACTGGCGCTGCGCCGCTTCATTGCCGAGCAAGACGAAGGCGTTGCGGCGCTGGCGACGCCGGATCGCAACCTGGCGCGGCGGGTGGCAGCGGAGCTGAAGCGTTGGCGGATCGAGATCGATGATTCGGCCGGTCAGCCTCTGGCCCAGACGGCGCCCGGCGCGTATCTGCTGGCGCTGTGCATCGCGGCGGAGAGCGAGTGGGCGCCGGTCCCGCTGCTGGCGCTGTTGAAGCATCCGCTCGCCGCCGCCGGCCAGGCGCTCGGAATGTTGCGCGCGGCGGCGCGGCGGCTCGACCGCGATCTGCTGCGCGGACCGCGTCCGGCGCCGGGATGGGATGGGCTGCGCAACGCGCTCGAGACGCGCGATTCCTATTCGAAGCTCTCCGACATCGATGCGAAGAAACTGGCGAAAACCATCCAGACTCTGGAGCGGCTGACCGCGGCGATGGTGGACTGGACCAAGCCGAAGCCGCCGATCGAACGATTGCGCGGACTGATCGCCGCGGCCGAGGCCCTGGCGGCGACCGATGAAGAAACGGGCGTCGCGCGCCTATGGCGCGGGGAAGCGGGCGAGGCCTTGTCCGACTTCGCGCACGATACGCTGCAGAGCTTCACCGGATTGCCGCCGGTCGCGGCAGAGGATTTCTCGGCGCTGATGCTGGAGCTGCTGTCGGGCGTCGCGGTGCGGCCGCGCTTCGGTAAGCATCCGCGCCTCTTCATCTGGGGTCCGCTGGAAGCGCGCCTGCAGCAAGCGGATCTGCTGGTGCTGGGCAGCCTCAACGAAGGCACCTGGCCGGCGGAGAGCGCGATCGACCCGTGGCTCAACCGGCCGATGCGCCAAGGCTTCGGGCTGCCAGCGCCGGAACGCAAGATCGGCTTGTCCGCGCACGACTTCCAGCAGGCGATGGGCGCACCCCGCGTGCTGCTGACGCGCGCGGAACGGGTTGAGGGCGCACCGACGGTGCCGTCACGCTGGCTGCTGCGGCTTAACGCCTTCCTGGCCTGCGCCGGCGAGGGACTACCGGCGGACGCGCGGGCGACAGAGCGGCGGCTGGCGCTCACCATCGACCGGCCGGAGATTGTGCAGCCGGCAACACGCCCGATGCCACGGCCTGGCGCAGCACGGCGGCCGAGCAAGCTCTCCGTCACGCGGGTCGAGGCTTGGCGGCGCAACCCCTACGCGATCTACGCGCGTTACATCCTGGGGCTCGATGCACTCGATCCGCTCGACCAGGATCCCGGCGCCGCCGACCTGGGCACCGCGGTGCACGAAGCGCTGCACGACTTCACGCACAAGTTCCCGCAAGCGCTGCCCGCCGATGCACTGGCGCAGCTGCGCGCCGCCGGCGAAGCGGCGTTCCGCCCATGGCTCAGCCGGCCGAATGTCTGGGCCTTCTGGCAGCCGCGCTTCCAGCGCATCGCGGCGTGGTGGCTGGAGCAGGAACGCGAACGCAGGCCGCTGCTCAGGGCAATCGCTACCGAGCTCAAAGGCGAGCTGGTGCTGCCCGGTGTCGCGCCGCCCTTCACCCTCACCGCGCGCGCCGACCGCATCGATACGCAGAAGGACGGCGCGCTGGCGATCATCGACTACAAGACCGGCACGGTACCCAAGAAGGAAGACATCCAGCTCGGCTTCGCGCCGCAGCTCACGCTGGAAGCGGCGATGGCGTTGTCCGGCGCGTTCGACGGCATCGGCGGCACGCAGATCGCGGAGCTGGCGCATTGGAAGCTGAGCGGCAATCGCGACGGCGGAACTGTCAGCAGCGTGAAGGGCGATCTGATGGCGCTGGCCGCGGCGGCGAAGGCCGGCTTGATCGCGCTGGTGCAGGAATTCGGCAAGGAGGATGCGGCGTACGCTGCGACGCCCGATCCCGCCTTCGCACCGAGCTATGACGACTACGACCACCTGGCGCGCACCGCCGAATGGTCGGGCGAGTAGAGACATGGAAGCGCTGAAGCGGCAGGCATTGCAGGAAGCCAGCACCGCGCAGCGCGCGGGCTCCGATCCCAGCTACTCGGCCTGGGTGTCGGCTTCGGCGGGTTCCGGCAAGACCAAGGTACTGGGCGACCGCGTTCTGCGCCTGCTGCTCGGCGACGTGCCGCCGGCCAAGATCCTTTGCCTCACCTTCACCAAGGCGGCGGCGGCGGAAATGTCCAACCGCGTCGCGGACCGGCTCGCGAAGTGGGCGGCTGCCTCCGACGACGATCTCCGGCGGGAGATCCGCGAGCTGACCGGCGGCAAGGACACCGCCGCCCTGATGCCGGTGGCGCGACGGCTGTTCGCACGGGTGCTCGACACGCCGGGCGGCATGAAGATCATGACCATCCATGCCTTCTGCCAGTCGCTGTTGCGGCGGTTCCCGCTCGAGGCCGAGGTCGCGCCGCACTTCACCCTGATCGAGGAGCGCGACGCCACCGCGCTGCTGAACGATGCGCGCGACGAGATGCTGGAGGCGGCGCGTAGCGCGGCTGACGACGATCCGCTGCGCCTGGCGCTCGACGCCACGGTTTCGCGCATGCTGGAAGGGCGGCTCAACGAATTGATGAAGGAGCTGTTCGCGCGCCGGGCGCGATTCGAGCGACTGATCGAAAGCGCGGACATGAGCGCGATCCGCACTGCGACGCGTCGCGTGCTGAGAGTGGGACCGGACGAGACGCGGGAGACGATCCTAGGCGCCGCCGTCACCGATGCGGATTGCGATGCGCCCCGGCTTGGCCGTGCTGCCGAGGCATGGGATCGCGGCAGCGAGAGGGACCAGGAACGCGCCGCCGCATTGCGCGTGTGGCTGAACGCTCCCCCTGCTCGACGCGTGGAGATGTTCGACGATCATTGCAGTTTGTTCCTGACGAAGGAAGGCACAGCGCGGAAGAATCCGGCAACCAAGGGGGCTATAGCCGCATGGCCGGATGTGACAAGTGCCTTGAATGCTGAGGCGGAGCGTTTGATCGCGGTCTGCGAACGCCTGCGTGCGGTGGAGATCGCGGTCGCGACCGAGGCGCTGGTCCAGGTCAGCGCCGACGTGCTCAGGCGCTACACGCGGCGCAAGGCAACGGCGGCGCAGCTCGATTACGAGGACCTGATCCTCAAGAGCGTCGATCTGCTGCAGCGGCCGGGCATCGCGCCGTGGGTGCTGTACAAGCTCGACGGCGGCATCGACCATGTGCTGATCGACGAGGCGCAGGACACCAACCCGGAGCAGTGGCGCGTGATCGCGCTGCTGACCGAAGAGTTCTTCACTGGCCAGGGCGCGGTCGAGGAGCCGCGCTCGATCTTCGCGGTCGGCGACCGCAAGCAATCGATTTTCTCCTTTCAGGGCGCGGCGCCGGAAGAGTTCCTGCGCTATCGGCAATATTTCGCGGAGCGCGCCGAACGGTTCCAATCTGTGCCGCTCAATGTCTCGTTCCGCTCGACCCAGGCGGTGCTTCAAGTCGTCGATACCGTGTTCGGCGGCGCGGCGCGCCAGGGCGTCGCGGTCGAGGACGAGACGATCGAGCATCGCGTCAGCCGGATCGGCGAGTTCGGCGAGATCGTGGTGTGGCCGCTCGCCTGCCCGGTCGACGCCGACAGCCCCGCGCCCTGGTCGCCGCCGGCGGTGCGGGAGCTGGCGGCGGCACCGGAGGCGCGTGTCGCCGAGAGCATCGCCGCGGAGATCGCGCACCTGCTGAAGACCGGCAGCACGCGGCAGAACGGCGAGCCACGCCGGTTGACGCCGGGCGACGTCATGATCCTGGTGCGCAACCGCACGCGTTTCATGGACCTGATGGTGCGCGCGCTGAAGCGCCGCGCGATCCCGGTGGTGGGCGTCGACCGCATGACCCTGCTGGACCAGATCGCGGTCATGGACCTGATGGCGTTCTGCCGGTTCCTGCTGTTGCCGGAGGACGACCTCAATCTGGCGGCGTTGCTCAAATCGCCGCTTGTCGGGGTGACGGAGGAAGAGCTCTTTGCGATCTGCGTCGATCGCGGGCGCAAGAGCGTGTGGCAGCACGTGCAGGAGCTGGCGGCTGAGATGCCGGCGGCGGCGCAGGCGCGCGACCTGCTGATGCCGTTCCTGGACCGCGCGGGATTCGCGACGCCGTACGAGCAGCTGTCGGAGCTGCTGGAAGCGACAGGTGGCAGGAAGCGGCTCTATGCGCGGCTGGGCGACGAGTGCGGCGAGGCGATCGACGAATTCCTCAACCTCGCGCTCGCCTACGAATCGCGCCACGCGCCCAACCTGCAGGACATGCTGGCCTGGATGGAGCAAGGCGAATTGCAGGTGAAGCGCGATCTGGACGAGGGCGCCGGCCGCGTGCGCATCATGACGGTGCACGGCGCCAAGGGCCTGGAAGCGCCGATCGTGTTCCTGGCGGATCAGCGGCGGCAACCACCCGCTTCGAAGGGCCTGTTCTGGATCGCGGCCGGCGATGCGCAATTGCCGATCTGGTCGGCCAACAAGGATGCGGACGATCCGTGCGCCGCTGCCGCCCGCGCCGCGGCGCGCGAGCGCCAGCGGGAAGAGGAGAACCGCCTGCTCTATGTCGCGCTGACCCGCGCGGAAGAGCGGCTCTATGTCTGCGGCTGGCGCGGCGGCAAGACCATCAAGGAGCAAAGCTGGCACGATCATGTCAGCGAGGCCGCCGCGCAGGCGCCGCGCGCAAAACCCGAAGCGCGGCCCGCCTGGCTGAGCGGCCCCGAGGAAGGATGGGAGGGTAAAGTCATCCGCGTCGCCGCCGGCGAGCAGGCGAGCACGCCGGAAGCGCCCGAAACAACGCAAGGCGAGATCGTGCTGCCCGACTGGCTCAATGCGCCGATTCCCGATCTGCCCGATCCGCCGCGGCCGCTGTCTCCATCGCGGCCGGCGGAACCGGAGTCTGCGACTCTGTCGCCGCTGGGCGAGGATCAGGGCTGGCGCTACCAGCGCGGGCGCGTGATCCATCACCTGCTGGAGATGCTGCCGCAACTGCCGGCCGAGGCGCGCTTTGGTGCCGCCGAAGCTTACGTCGCGCGGCGATCGAGCGCGGTGCCGCCGGCGGAGCGCGATGCACTGGCGCGCGATGTCGTCGCCTTGCTGGCGGCACCGGACTTCGCGACCATCTTCGGACCGGAGAGCCGCGCCGAGGTTCCGGTGGTCGCGACTCGCCGCGGCGCGGACGGCAAGACCGAGGTGACGAGCGGCCAGATCGACCGGCTGGTGGTGCTGCCGGACGAAGTCTGGGTGGTCGATTTCAAGAGCAACCGGCCGGCACCCATGCGGCTCTCGCATGTTTCACAGCAATATGTGCGGCAACTGAGCGCCTATCGATCGGCACTCTCAAGCCTTTATGAAAGCAAGATAATCCGTTGCTTCCTGCTGTGGACGGAAGGGCCGCGGCTGATGGAAATTCCAACCGATATGTTGAACGCGCATGGCTGAAACCCTCACCTTGACGCCGGTGGAGCCGGCTCCCTAGATTCTCCGCCAAGGGTTCGCCCCTTCCGTTCCGTGCTGTCCCGACGGCAGCGCGGAATGCGGCAACCAAACAGGCGCCGAGCCGGTTTCCCTCCGAACCGGACGGCCCGCACAAGGAACACTGGGATGACAGCAGCAACAGCTACCACGACCCAATCCCACACCATTCATGTCAGCGACGCTTCGTTCGACGCAGACGTCCTGAAGGCCACCGGTCCCGTGCTGGTGGATTTCTGGGCGGAATGGTGCGGCCCCTGCAAGATGATCGCGCCGGCGCTCGACGAGATCGCCCGCGAGCTTGACGGCAAGCTGACCATCGCAAAGATCAACATCGACCACAATCAGCAGACGCCGAAGCGCTATGGCGTGCGCGGCATCCCCACACTGATGCTGTTCAAGGACGGCCAGGTGGCGGCGACCAAGATCGGCAACATGCCCAAGCGGCAGCTCGCCGATTGGATCGCATCGGCGATGTAGATCGACATCAAGTCATGTCTCAGAGGGCCCCGCGCCATTGGCGCGGGGCTTTTGTTTTGCCGAAGTCCGTCCCGCAAAGTGCAGAGCAATCGCATGTGCACGTGCGGACAGGGCATTCGAATATGACGTAGCCCGATGGGCTTTCTCCCTCCCCCAAGCTGCAGGGCAATCGCATATGAGACTCGCACCGCTCGTCTCCCTCCCCCAAGCTGGGGGAGGGCTGGGGTGGGGGGTGTTCTCTCTTGCGAAGACCGCGTCGAGCTGAAGCGCCGTCGCCCC
>JAWKVL010000046.1:0-34871 GCA_041398065.1 Dongiaceae bacterium
TCACCCTCAATCTCGCTGAGGCACGCCAAGCCGCCCATGAGGCCTAAGCAACATCGCCGGCCACTAAGAGCCCGGCCGGAAACCATCTTGTGCTTCCACCTCCTCCGCTCCAGCGGAGCTAAGCGGGACGCCCCGAAAAAGGTCCGGGCTTAGGCTGCTCATGGTACCAAGCGGGCGCCAAGCAGCAACTCAACCTCGTCCAGATATCCACCCTAGCCTCATTGCGCTGCGGAGGCGATCGGTCGACCAAGGGACAGAAGGGCGCTCTTCAACTCGGCCAGTTCGGCCTCAGGCAGAGGCAGCGCCGGCTTGCGGCAAATCCCAACATCACCGCCCAGCAGATTGGTCGCCGCCTTTACCGACGAGTTGTAGTCGTGCGTCCAGTAGAAGATCTGGGCCGGAAGGATGGACTTCCAGACTGTTGCCGCCGCATTGAGATCGCCCTTCGTGACCAGATCATAGAGGCGCACGGCTTCCTTTGGTGTCGCGTTGGCGCCGCCCCAGATCAGGCCGGGGCATCCGGCGACCAGCGCCGGGAATGCGAGGGTGTCTCCGCCGTTCAGCACCTTACCGCCGGTCGCGATCAGCTGCTGTATCCGGGTGAAGTCGCCGGTGCTGTCCTTGATGTATTGAATGTTCTCGATTCCGAGGAGACGGCTGAAGAGATCGGGGGTGATGTCGCGGTTCGTATTCTGAGGGATGTTGTAGACGATGATCGGCGTGTTGATCGCGCGGGCCACAGCCTCGAAGTGCCACATCACCCCGTCCATGGTCGGGCCTTCGAAATAGGGCGGCAGGATCATGAGCGCGTCCGCGCCGAGGCCTTCCGCGAACTTCGCATTCTCGATGGTGTCCCGCGTGCTGACCGCGGAGGATTGCGCGACGAAATTGCACTTGCCCCGAACGCGCTTCGCAATGAGCTGGTGGATCTGACGTCGCTCTGCCTCGCTGAGGTACGCGAACTCGCCGGTGCCGCCGCACGAGACGGCTGCGTGGATGCCGGCTTCAAGCAGTCGGTCGATATGCGCCGACAGCGCCTTCTCGTTCAGAGCGTCGCCGCTCCGGTCGAATGGCGTGCAAGCCGGAACGCAGATCCCCTTTAGCTCAGACATGACATTGCTCCTGGTGACGGATTAGCGGACAAGGTTTCAGCGATGTGTCGGCTCGGCGGGAGATGCGCTCGCTCATCCTCGTCGAAACGATACGACCTTTGGATCGGACTCGGTATTCGCAGGATAGAGGCTGCGCGCCGCTTGCGGCAACGTCGATTCCCAGCGCTGAAAGTCCGCGACCATCCGGGCTTCCTCGATGGCCGGCAGCTCCGACATCGGCGGCAGGGGGCGGCGCCAGGCGGGATTTCCGGTCGCGTCGGCCAGGACTGCCTTGATCGAGGCGATGAATGGCCGGCGCGACAGGATGAGATCGCCGCCCAGGATCTGCGGGATGAAACGCCGGCGCTCGAACAGGTTGGGCGCATCGAACATGGCGCGCACCAGACGCGACATGACGTTGGCAAGCCCGCAGATCGTACCGCGACCGCCACTTGCCAGCACCTGCGGCACATGGGTCTCGCTGCCGGTGAAGATCGACAAATGCGAGAAGCGGCGCAGCAGCGCCTCGGTAAAGTCGAGATCGCCGCCGCTGTCTTTGATTCCGGCAATCAGGCCCGAATAACGCTCATCCAACCGGCGCACCACATTCGGCGTGATCGACACGCCGCAGATATCAGGGAAGTGATACAGATAGAGGCACAGGTCCGGCCGCGCGATCGCCTCGATCACCGACACGTAGAAGCGAAAGGCGCCATCGTCGGTGATCCCGCTGCGATACACGCAAGGCGGCATCAGCAGCACGCCATGGACTTTCCGATCCATCGCGTGGCATGCCAGGGCCGTGATGTCGGGGATCGACATGGCCCCGACCGACACGATGATCCTGCCAGCAGGAATGCCCGCCGTGATCACGCGCTCGAGTGTCGCGATCCGGTCGGCAACCGAGAATTCCGCTCCCTCGCCGGTGGTGCCGAAGAGAGTGATGCCGTCGCATCCGTCCTGCATCAGAGTCCGGCAGCGCTCAACCAGCAGATCGGCGTCGGGATGGAATGACGCCGTGATAGGCGTCGCGACCGCCACGACCAGACAATCGCGACGTGGAAGTCCATTCACGCAGCCGCACTCCCTGTTGATCAGGTTCCCCGGGCCGGCGGGCCGCTCGCTGGGAGCGTCTTCTCGGCCGCCCGGCACGCTCGATCATGATCCTGGATTGTCGATTGTCAACAATCGTCTTGACGAAGACGTCCCCGGATGGGAGCATTTCGGACAACAAGGGGCGATGATCGACTGCGACCCGCTCGCCGGCCAGCCGTCATCCGGAAATGCCGCGGAGCAGCGGCAACAGGGCAGGAATCAGGGGTGAAATCCGCGCGTTCCGTAAAGCTCGACCGGCGCTCGCTCGATTGGCGGGCGGCCGACGTGCTGCGAGAACAGATCTTGAGCGGCAAATTGTCCCCCGGCCAGCGCGTCACGGAAACCGCGCTCGCCAGCCAGCTCGAGGTCAGCCGCGGCACCTTGCGCGCGGCGCTGCGCGCCCTGGCCCACGAAGGCTTGATCCAGCAGGTTGCCTACACGAAATGGATGCTTCCGGAATTCTCCCACGCCGATGCGTGGGAGCTCTACACGCTGCGCGGAACTCTGGAAGGCATGGCGGCAGGGCTGGCTGCGGAACATCGCACGAAGGATTGCGTAGCAACGTTGGAGGCAGCATTCGACCGGCTGGTTGCGGCGGTCGGCTCGCGCAAGCACACGCGTGTCGCGGAAACTGACATCGCGCTCCACAAGACCATCGTCGCGATCACTGGGCACCAGCGCCTGATCGACCAGTACCGACTGCTGGAACTGCAGGTGCGCCACTACATCATCTCGTCCAACGCGTTGATCATGGATCTGAACCAGATCATCGCGGAGCACGAGCCGATCGTGCGGGCGATCATCGCCGGCAAGCCGGACAGGGCCGAACGCTTGGCGCGTGAGCATAACGCGCCGGAAGTCGCGCGCGCGCTCGAGGCGCTGGCAAAGGAGCGAACCGCGGCGCCCCCGCCGAGGCCTGAACAACCGAAAACTAAGACCGGTGCGCGTTCGCGCGTCGGAGGGCAAAGAGAGCCAGTCAAGGCCAATGCATAAATGTCAACGGAAAGGGAGGGTGTCATGAACAAGATCACCGGCAAGCCAGTTGGCCGCCGCGCAATTCTGGCGGGAGGCGCCGCCGCGCTTTCCATGCCTTTCATCGTGAAGTCGGGCCTGGCCGCCGCGAAGCCGTTCCGCATCTCGCTTCCCGGCAACGAGGAGGAGTGGCAATCCAAGGGCCTGCAGGCCTTCAAGGCCAATATCGACAAGAACGCCGCCGATCAGTTCGACGTGCAGATCCACTACAACGGCACGCTGTTCGGGCAGGGCACGGAGATCGAGGCCATGCAGCGCGGCAACCTGGAAGTCGGCATGGTCTCGCCCCAGGACATTGCCGCCCTCATCCCCGAATATTCGGTGTTCACTTGCGGTTATCTGATGCGCGATCCCGCGCATCTCGATGCGGTCTATGACGGCGATATCGGCGCCGAGTATAAGGCGCGGATCGAGAAGGATGTCGGCATCACGATCGTCAAGAGCCAGTATCTGGGCACCCGCCACGTCATCCTGCGGGAGGTCAAGGAGGTCAGCAAGCCAGCCGACCTGAAAGGCCTCAAGCTGCGCATGCCGGGCTCGGAAACCTGGCAGTTTCTCGGCAATGCGCTCGGCGCCAACGCCACCCCGCTCGCCTTCGAGGAGGTCTACCTGGCTTTGCAGACTGGCACCATCGACGGCCTGGAGAACCCATTGCCCGATGCGATGGCAGCGAAGTTCTACGAAGTCACCAAGCAGATCGTCCTGACCTCGCACATGGTCGCCAACACCTTCTTCGCGGTCGCCAGCGAATACTGGAACGGTCTGAGCGACGCTGGGCGCGCCGCGCTCACCGCCGCCGAAATCGAAGGCAAGAAGGTCAATGACGACGGGGTGATCGCCACCGAGAAAGAAGCGGCCTCCTTCATGGAAAGCAAGGGCCTCAAGGTGACGACGCCGGATGTCGACGCATTCCGCACCAAGGTGCTCGACGCCTTCGTGAACTCAGAGTTCTCGAAGAACTGGCCCGCCGGCATGCTCGACCGCATCAAGGCGGCCGGCGCTTGACCAGGCGCTTGATCTGGCACGTGAACTTGGCGCGAGCTACGACGTGCATCGCATGAAAGGTCTTGGCGCCAAGTTCAAGCTTTCCGCCGAACTGGCCGCGGCAGCGATGTTCGCGGCCATGTTCGGCGCCTTCATGATTCAGATTGTCAGCCGCTACGTGTTCGACGCGCCGGTTTCTTGGTCGCTCGAGGTCTGTTCCATCACCTATGTTTGGGTCGTGTTCTGGTCCAGCAATCTCCTGCTCAATGAGCGGCAGCACATCGTTTTCGATGTCCTGTACAAGAAGCTTCCGGAGCGATGGCAGCGCGCCATCGCTGTCATCAATACAGCCACCCTCGGCCTCGTCTTCCTCGCCGCCTTGCCGACCGTGCTCGAATACATCGGCTTCCTCGGGCGGCGGAAGACGATGATCCTCAAGGTCCCCTTCGACTACGTCTATGCCTGCTTCGGCGTGTTCATGATCGCGGTGGTGGTGGGGGCGGTGCTTCGGCTGCGTCGCCTTGCGGGCCCCAACTGGCGCCAGCAGCTCTGAGCGGCCCGCGACATGAGCCTTGCCGCGATCGTCATGCTCGCCTTGTTCTTGCTGTGGATGGTCTTCGGCATGCCGATCGGGCATGCCATGCTAGTCTCCGGCATAGTCTATCTCCTGTTGACCGGACAAGACCTGGCGATCGTTGCGTCGCAAAGCCTGAACGGCATGTTCTCCAGCTTCGTGCTGATGTCGGTACCGCTGTTCATCCTGTCGGCCGACATCATGAACGCGAGCAAGATCACCGACCGGCTGTTCGAGTTCGCCAATCTGCTGGTCGGCCAGCTGCGCGGCGGGCTGGCGCACGTTAACGTGGTGGCGAGCGTGATCTTTTCCGGTATGAGCGGCAGCGCGCTCGCCGACGCCGCCGGCCCCGGCAAGCTCGAGGTCGACATGATGGTGAAGGCCGGCTACAGGCCCGGTTTTGCCGCCGCGGTCAGCACTACCTCCGCGATCGTTGGTCCGATCATTCCGCCTTCGATCCCGATGGTGCTGTATGGTGTCGTCTCCAATACGTCGATTGGCTATCTGTTCATCGCCGGGATCGTTCCGGGCCTGCTTCTGTCGCTGGCGCAGATGGTGGTGATCGCCTTGCAGGCGACGCGGCGCAATTTCCCCGTCGAACCCAGACCGACGCGCGCGCATGCGATCGCGACCATCAAGTCCACTCTGCCGGCGCTATTCCTGCCAGTCATCCTGCTCGGTGGCATCTATAGCGGTGCCGTGACGCCGACCGAGGCGGCAGCGCTGGCGGCCGCCTACGCGCTCGTCCTCGCGCTGTTCTGGTACCGCAGCTTGCCGCTACGCAGGCTGGTCGGTGTCCTGGTCGATTCCTCGCGCTCGACCGCCATCGTCGCAATTACGATAGCCGGCGCGCTGGTGATGAACTGGGTGGTGGCCTCGGAACAGATTCCGCAGGCGCTGGGCGCCTGGATCGTCGCCCGCGACATGTCGCCCGCGATGTTCCTGTTCGTCGTCAACGTGCTGTTCCTGATTCTCGGATGTTTTCTGGACACCTTGCTGATGCTGCTGGTGCTGGTACCGATCCTCATGCCGGCGGTGACCGGCCTCGGCATCGATCCGGTATATTTCGGGGTCACCATCATCATCAACATGATGATCGGCTTGGTGACGCCGCCGATGGGCCAGCTCATGTTCCTGATCTCGGGCGTGTCGGGTATCCCGGTCGGCGCCATCATGCGCGAGGTCTGGCCATTCATTCTGGCGCTGATCGTGCTGCTGTTCGTGCTGGTCTATGTTCCGCAACTGACGTTGTGGCTGCCGGAAGTGTTTGGCTACCAACCGCTGCCGACGATGCAATAGGAGAGAGTCTCATGCCCGCCATGAAAGAGCTGGTGAACGGCGTTCCGCGCTACCGCCATTTCATCAACGGCCAGTGGACCGATTCCACGGTCAGGGAATGGATCGAGGTGGAGAACCCGGCGACCGGCGCGATCATCGCCACCGTGCCCAAGGGCAGCGCGGACGACGCCGACCGCGCGCTGGTCGCGGCCGCCGCGGCCCAGTCGGCATGGGAGGCGCTGCCGCCGATCGAGCGCGCCAAGATGCTGACCGGCCTGGCGCGGCTGATCCTCGAGAATCGCGAGCGGCTTGCGCGCCTGGTGGTGGCGGAGCAGGGCAAGCCGCTGACGGAAGCGCGCGGCGAGATCGAAGGCACGGCGCTCTATCTGACCTACGCGGCGGAGGAAGCACGCCGCATCACGGGGGATATCATCCCGTCCGACAACGCCGACGAGCAGGTGTGGATCCAGCGCGTCGCCCACGGTGTCGTCGTCGGGCTCACCGCCTGGAACTACCCGGCCGCGCTTACGACGCGCAAGATGGGCCCGGCTCTGCTGGCCGGCAACACCATCGTCATCAAGTCGCACGAAGGCACGCCGCTCTCGGCTTTCGAGATTGCGCAGCTTTCGACCCAGCTCGATTTCCCGCCGGGCGTCATCAATGTGGTGAGCGGCACCGGCGAGGGGCTGGGCGCGGCTTTGGTCAGGCACCCGATCCCGCGCTTGATCACGCTGACCGGCAGCGTGCGCGCGGGCAAAGAGATCTTCCGCAGCGCGGCCGATGATCTCAAGATTCTGCGGCTGGAACTGGGCGGCAAGGCTCCCTTTATCGTCGCCGAGGACGCCGACATCGGCGCCGCGGTCAAGGCTGCCATCGCCTCTCGCTTCGAGAATTGCGGCCAGATCTGCATCTGCAACGAACGGATGTACGTTCACGAACGGATCGCCGACGAATTCACCGAGAAGTTCGTCCGCGCGGTGAAGGGTCTGAAAGTGGGCGATCCTTTGCAGATGGTCGACGTCGGTCCGAAATTCAGCGCGGCAGAACTAGATAAGGTGGAACGCATGGTGCAGGCAGCTACCAAAGGTGGCGCCAAGGTGCTGACCGGCGGCCACCGCATGACCGAGGGCGAGTTCGCCAACGGTCACTGGTTCGAACCGACGGTGCTGACCGCGGCCGACAATCGCATGGGCATCATGCAAGATGAAATATTCGGTCCCGTAATCCCGCTGATGACTGTGACGGATTTCGACGAGGGCCTGCGCCTCGCCAACGAATCGCGCTACGGTCTCTCGGCCTACGTCTTCACCAAGGACATGCGCCGCCTGATGCGACTGATCCGCGAGCTCAAGTTCGGCGAGATTTACGTCAACCGCCCCGGCGGAGATGCCGTGCACGCGCACCATGCAGGCCTGCGGCATAGCGGCATCGGCGGGGAAGATGGCAAATATGGCCTCGATGCCTACTTCCAGAAGAAGACGATTTATGTGAACTACGCGTGATGGTTGTACGATCAGCGAACCGGAGGCAGAGTACGCGAAGTTGATCTGGCCATGATCCTCGTCACATTGGGCGAGCTCGAGACGAAGTCGAGTCTCTGAGCAAGCCGATGCAGCCCACCTTGTCTATCTTGGAGTCTACGGCCTCCGTCACTGCCCACACATGGGCATATAGCGGACATGCTCCTGGTAAGCCAAAATGGCTCCGCCTTAGAAGGTTGCGGAGGCGCCGCCGTCAACCAAGAGGATTTGCCCGGTTACGTAGCCTGCGTCGTCGGAACAGAGAAAGTACGCGGGGCCAGCCATGTCTTCTGGTTCCGCGTACCGGCGCACCGGAATGCGGCCATATTTGACGTAGATGTCGCGGAACCAATCCGAATCATACTCGTGGGACCCATCGGGCAGGATCGACATCGGCGTGTTGACGAAGCCGGGCGCCAGTGCGTTCACCATGATGCCGTGCGGCGCCAGGTCGGCGGCAAGCGCGCGGGTGAAGTTCACGATGGCGCCCTTCGCGGTGGAATAAGGGATCGCGTCGGGCCAGCCGCGCACGCCCATAATCGAGGCAATATTGAGAATCCGCTTGCCTTCCTTGGCCTTCTTCAAGAGCGGCACGAAAGCCAGGCACATGCGCACCGCGCCATCCTGGTTGACGCGGATCACCTCGTGATAGCGCTCCATGGTCATCTTCTCGATACCGGTGCCGTCGGAGATCGCGGCATTGTTGACCAGGATCTCGCAGCGACCATGAACCGCATCGACATGGGAGGCCAGCGCCGACACGCTGGAATCGTCGCCGATGTCGACTCGATGGGCAGTGGCGCTGCCGCCGGCGGCCGCGATCTGCTCTGCGGCGGTGCGCGCTCTCGCCTCGTTGATGTCGGCGATGACGAGCGCCGCCCCTTCCTGCGCCAGGCGCGCCGCGATGCCGAGCCCGATGCCCTGTGCGCCCCCGGTCACCACTGCAACGCGGTCCATTAGCCGCCGGCCAGCGTTCTGGTTCATGGCAACCTCCCTACGCGACCTTGTAGCGCTTCACAACGTCCCAATCGATCTCGACTCCCAGGCCCGGCTTGACCGGCAGCGGGATCGTGCCATCGGGCTGCAGCACGAGTTCCTCATGCGCCAGTTCGCGCCGCAGCCGCTCGTGGCAGAGCTGCGGCGGGAGATATTCGATGTAGGCGCAGTGGTTGGTGACGAAGGCCAGGTGTGCGGTGCCGGAGATCGAGATGCCGGTCTTCCAGCAGTGCGGCACGATAGTGCGGTCGCGCTCCTTGGCCATGTCGCACACGATCTTGGCCTCGCCTATGCCGCCGACTCGGCCGACATCCGGCTGCGCCACCTGCACCTTGCCAACATCGAGCAGTTCCTCGAATTCGAAGCGCGTGGCAAGCCACTCGCCGAACGCAATCGGCATGGGCGCGCGCTCCGCCAGCTTGGCCATTTCGCGCACGTTGTCCGACCACAACGGCGTCTCCAGGAAATAGACGTTGAACTCGCTCCAATCTTTCACGGTCTGCAGGCAGGTCGCGGCGTCTTCCCACAGATACTGCACGTCGACCATCAGCGTGATGTCGGGGCCGACCGCCTTGCGCACGGCGGCCAGCACCTCAGTGTGGCGCTCATAATTCTCGCGCATGCCGCCGTGCGCATAGGGACCGTTCATGGTGATCTCAGTCTTCATCGCCTTGAAGCCGAGGCCCTTCGCTTTTTCAGCAGAGGCGCACAGCGCGTCGCGATACTCCTCGAAGCGATGGCCGGCCGGCTGCAGCGAGGCGTAGGGTGTGATGTGGTCGCGCGTCGTGCCGCCGAGCAGCGCGTGCACCGGCTTGCCTAAAGCCTTACCGCACAGGTCCCACAGCGCCATGTCGACCGCGCTCATGGCGTGAATGATCATGCCGCGGCGGCCGTTCATCGCGGTGCCGAGATACATCCTGCGCCACAACTCGCCGATCTGGAACGGGTCGGCGCCAATCAGCATCTCCTTGATCGACAGGCCCATCGTGTGGGTACCCGGCGCCTCGATGCAGGTCTTGGCCATCCAGGGATTTGCGTCACACTCGCCGATGCCGGTGACGCCGCCGTCGGTGCGGATGACAACCACGATGCTGTCCTGCGCCGAGGAGGTGAAGCTGGCGTCGTAGTCAGGGGCAAGCAGCACATGGCATTCGACGTCGGTGATCTTGAGGCGTGGCGGCGTTCCGGCGATTTGCGGCGAGATGGTCTTGAATGGCATAGAGAGTCCCTGTTTCGGCGTATCGTGCGTCAGACCATGGTGAGGCCGCCGTCGATCGGAAGCACAACACCGGTAATGAAGGATGCCTTGTCGGAGGCGAGGAAGGCCGCTGCCTCGGCGATTTCATGCGGCTGGGCATAGCGTCCGACCGGATGCATCGCGGCCAGAGTCTTCAATCCCTCCGCTTCGCCACCGGGCATACCCGAGGCGTAGTAGCGCGTGAGCGGCGTGTCGATCACGCCGGGCGCGATCACGTTGGCGCGCAGCCCGGACTTCGCGTAGTCGGAGGCGATGCAGCGGGCAAGGTGCTGTAGCCCGGCCTTGGCGACGTTGTAGGCGACGTCGCCTTCCCACGCCACCAGCCCGCACACCGAGCCGATGAAGATGATCGACGGATCGCGACCCTCGAGAAGGGCGGGGATCAACCGCTTCGAAAGCCGGAACGCCGCGGTCAGATGCAGTGTCATCATGCGGTCCCAGATCTCGTCACTGGTCTGGTGCGTCGGAGCGGTCTGCGTGACGTCGACGCCGGCGGAATGCACGAAGATGTCGAGCCCGCCGAGACCTTCCAGCACCGCGTCCGCCGCCCGTTCGGTCTCTACCTTGTCGTAGAAGTCGGCGGCCACCACGATGTGCGGCCCGCTTGCGGCGGGCAGCGTCTTGACCGCCGCGCGCGCCTGCTCGGCGTGGCGCGACGCGCCGATCGCGACTCGCGCACCCTCCGCCGCGAAGGTCCGAACGATCGCCGCGCCGATGCCGCTCGACCCGCCGGTCACGTAAGCACGTTTGCCTGCCAAGGAGCCGGTCATGGATTCATCATCCTTTCCGTCATCGAACGGAATAGCCGCCGTCGATCGCAATCGCTTGCCCGGTCATGAAGGCGGATGGATCGCCGGCGAGATAGACTGCGAGCGCACCCATCTCTTCGAGCGTGCCCGCGCGCGGGATGGGGTGCATGCGCCGCTTGGCCTCCAACACCTCTTCGGGATTGGGCTCCAGCTTGACGACTTCGAGCGAGAGCGGCGTCTCGACGAACCCGGGGCACATCGCGTTGACGCGCACGCCTTTGTCCGCGAAGTCGAGGGCAGCCGACTTGACCAGCCCGATGACGCCGTGCTTGCCGGCGCAGTAGCCGGCGCGCTCCTTCTGTCCGACCAGGCCGTACATCGAGGAGACGACGACGACCGACGCCTTGCCGGCGGCGATCAAATGCTGCGCGCCGTAGCGCATGGCCAGGAACGCCGGCAATAGCGAATGATCGATGATGCGCTGGAACTCCTCGACCGGCGTGTCAAAGATCGGGGTGCGCCCGCCGGCGCCGGCACTGACCACGATGGTGTCAAGACCGCCCATGAAACGGACGGCTGCTTCCGTCACCCGCTGTACGTCGGCGGCAATGGTGGCATCGCCTGCCGCGAAACCTACCTTGCCGATCGGAGCCAGATGTTGTGCGGCGTCCCGAAGCACGCCCTCGCGTCGGCCGGACAGGAAGATCGCGGCGCCAGCGTGCGCCATCGCCTCGGCGCACGCCAGGCCGATGCCGGTGCCGCCGCCATAAACCAGCGCTCTCTTGCCAGCCAGCACGCTCACCACCCGATCTCCCTTCGTCATGCCATCCTTGGCCGAGAATTCCCTAGACCGGCCGCAGAACCGGTTCCGGCAGGCCCGGCACAGCGACTTCGGTTGCGAACAGCGCGCCGCCCTTTGGCTCGCTGTCATCGGCGGCGCGGCCTGACGTCACGAACAATGTGCGCAGATCCGGCCCGCCCAGGCAGCAGGAGGTGGTGTTGCGCGCCGGCAGCAGCAGCGTCTCGATGCGCTCGCCCTCCGGCGACAGCCGGATGACTTTCCCGCCATCGTACATGGCGACCCAAACGCAGCCTTCTGCATCGACACAGCAGCCATCCGGATAGCCGTCGGATTCGGTATATTGCTGGAACACGCGGCGGCGGCTCAACTGCCCGCTGACCGGATCGAGATCGTAGGCGAGGCTCTGCCGCCCGAACGAGTCGCTGAAATAGAGAACATCTCCTTTCGGCGAGAAGGTCGGCCCGTTGCACACGACGAATCCGCTGTCGCCGGTCAGCCACGCGCCGCGCCGGTTGAGGACGTAGAGGATCCCTCGCGGCAATATTTCCGCGGCGTCGCAAGTGCCGATCCAGTAATTGCCGTAGCGGTCAATCTTTGCGTCGTTGTAGAGAATGTCGGGTCGGCCCTGGTTCGGATCGGCGAACGGCGCCGTGGCGCCGGTACGCGGATCGAAACAGTAGATTCCGTTGTTGACGCCAATCACCAATCGCCCATCCGCATGCAGCACGATCGAGCCGATCGTGGTGAACTGGGGCAATGTCCAATCGGCGCGTTCGCCGTTCTTGCCGAGGCGATGGATGGTTGGACCGAAGAAGTCGACCCAGAACAGTTCGCCGGTGGCGCTATTCCATTGCGGACCTTCGCCAAGCTTGTCGCGATGATCGGTGGGATTACGCCAGTCCGGTGTGCGCGTCATGAGCTGAGCAGTTCACATTTTCCGAAATACTGGACATGTATACAAGATTCAGGAATAGGCTAACATGCGCTAAAAAATGCGGTCAAGCGCGCCGGTCGACGCGGCATGGGTGACGAGCTTTCGCAGGTGAGGCGGTGGTGAACTATTTCGACAACCCGCACTATTCCGCAATCGTGGTCGGCGCCGGTCGCGGTATCGGGCGCGCCACAGCGCTGGAACTGGCGGCGCAGGGCGCCAAGGTGGCGTGCTTCGATAGCGACGGGGCCAATGCCGAGAAGGTCGCCGGCGAATTGAAAGCCCAGGGCGCGCAGTCGGTCGCGGCACAACTCGACGTCACCGCCGATGCGACGATCGCGCCGGCGGTCGCGCTGGCGATGCGGAGCTTCGGCCGGATCGACGCGTTGGTGAACTGCGCCGGAATCACCGGTCGCACCAACGTGCCGGCACACGAGGTCGACCTCGAGGACTTCGACCGCGTCTACCGAGTGAACCTGCGCGGCGCACTGCTGCTGTCGCAGGCAGTGTTGCCTCACATGCAGAAGCAGCGCTATGGGCGCATCCTTCACGTCGCCTCGATCGCCGGCAAAGAAGGCAATGCCGGCATGACCGCCTACTCGGCGACCAAGGCGGGGCTCATCGGCATGGTGAAGAGCATGGCCAAGGACTACGTGGAGCACGGCATCACCATCAACGCGCTCGCGCCCGCGGTGATCCGCACGCCGATGGTCGACGCCCTGCCGCAGGCGACCGTGGACTACATGACCGCCAAGATTCCCATGCGCCGGTGCGGCGAGCTGGAAGAGGCAGCGCAGCTGATCGCCTGGATCGTCTCGCCGGCCTGCAGCTTCACTACCGGTTTCACGTTCGATCTCAGCGGCGGCCGCGCGACATACTGAGGCGGAGGAGGTTCCGGTGAGCAAGATCGCCGCAATGGAAGTGATCCCGATCTTCGGTCCCACCGCGGGGGCCGACGACCTGGACGGCACCACGGACACTGTGATCGTCCGCCTGACCGACGAACAGGGGCGCACCGGCATTGGCGAAACCGATGCACCACCGCACGTGGTGAAGGCGTTCCTGGAAATGCCCACGGCGCATCTGTGGAGCCGCAATGCGCGCGAGATCCTGATCGGCGCCGACCCGCTGGAAGCGAGCGGCTTGTGGCAGAAGCTTTATGAGGGCACGTTCTGGCCGGGCCGGCGCGGCCTCGGCATCCATGCCATCTCGGCGATCGACATCGCGCTCTACGATCTCGCCGGCAAGCAGCTCGGTGTCCCCGCCTACAAGCTTCTGGGCGGAGCGCGCCGCGACAGGCTGAGGCCCTACTGCACCATCTTCCCCGGCATGGCGCAGGGCCGTTCCATCGAGCAGCTCATGACCGAGATCGGCCGCCAATTCGACGCCGCGCTCGAGAACGGCTTCCGCGCGGTGAAGATGGAAGTGCTGTTCTACGACCTTGTGACCGACCGTGGACTGGTCGATCTCATCAAGCGCGGCCGAAAGATGCTGGGTGACGACGTGCTGATGGCGGTCGATTTCGGCTACCGATGGCACAACTGGCACGACGCGCTCTATGTGCTCGACCGCGTCACCGAGTGCGAGATCTTCTTCGCGGAGGCGACGCTGCAGCACGACGACCTCGAGGGTCATGCGCGGCTCTCGGAACGCAGCGCGATCCGCATTGGCGGCGCCGAGGCGGCGGCGACCCGCTGGGAGATCCGGGAATGGCTGACCCGTGGCAAAGTCGGCGTGGTGCAGCCGAACATCGGCCGCGGCGGCGGCTTGTCGGAAATCCGCCGCATCGCCGACCTGTGCGAGCTGATGGGCGCCGAAGTGGTGCCGCATGGCTGGAAGACCGGCATCACCTCGGCGGTCGGCCGGCACTTTCAGGCGGCTTGCGGTCCGGCGCCGGTGTTCGAATACGTCTCGCCCAAAGTGTTCGACAGTCCCTTGCGCCGCGAGCTGGTGTCGCCCGAGCCGGCGGTGGTCGACGGCTATATGGCGCTGCCCAACCGGCCGGGCCTCGGCATCGACCTTAACGAGGACCTGGTGGAAAGACTGCGCGTCGACCGGCTCTAGCGGACGCGGAATTTCTCCACCGTCGCGGGATCGAGGTTGATACCCAGCCCTGGCTGCTCCGGCACCTGAATGCGGCCGTCGGGACCGATGTCGAATCGCTCGCGTGTGAGGTTCCAGCGCAGCGGCGACTCGCTGGTGGAATACTCCGCCGGCTCGTCGTCCCAATGCTGCGACAGGAACGCCAGGTTGGCCGCGATGGTGATGTTGGACTTGTAGCCGTGCGTCACCATGCGTTTGCCGCGCTTCTTCGCGATGCCGGCAATGCGCATCAATTCGGTCAAGCCGCCGGACATCGTGACGTCTGGTTGGGCGATGTCGATCTTCCCGACTTCGAAGGCGTAGTCGTACTCATAGCGCGTGGTGAGGCCGAGATCGCCGCCACCAATCGGCACACCGAACCCTTGGAACCGCGCATGTCCTTCGAGGTCGTCGATCGGCAGTGGCGCCTCGACCCACAGAAAGTTGTTGTCACGGAAGATCGGCATCAGCGGCAGACCGTCTTCTGCCCGATCCCATGCTGTCGCGGCGTCGACCATCAGCCGGATGCCCGGCCCCACATGCTCGCGCGCGGTCCGGATGATCGTCTCCGCCCGGCGCACGTCCAGCCGCCAGTGCGGGTCCGCCACGATCTTGATTGCCTTGAGGCCGAGGCGCAGGCCGCGGTCGATGTTGCGCCGCACCTCGTCCGGCGTCTCGCCGAGCGGATAGACCGTGCCGTATGCCAGCAGGCGATTCCGCTTACGCTGGCCAAGCAAATCGGCGACTGGCTTGCCTTGGACCTTGCCGCGGATGTCCCACAAAGCGATGTCCACGCCGCTGATCGCGTGGATAACGACGCCGCGCCGACCATAATAGCTGGTCCAGTCGTACATGCGGTCCCACAGCGTTTCGACGTTGGAGGGATCCTGCCCGACCAGCACTTCCCTCAGGCCCATGGCATGGGTGTGGGAGCGCGGCGCGTCGATGATGGCGCGGATGACCGAAGGGACGCTGTCTACCTCCGCGATGCCCGTTATCCCCGCATCCGTGTGGACGAGGACGACGCAATTGTCGTATGACCCATCGAATGTTGCGCCGGACCACCCCGGCACCCGAAGTTCGATCGCCTCGATGTCCGTGATCTTCATGCCCGTCCCCTCCATCCAGCCGGTTTGCACGGTCTTCTGAAATATTGGATACTGGTCCAGAATGTTGGAACACATCGCATGACGCAAGCGCTAAAGGCCTCTGCCCGTGCCGCCGCGCAGCCCGCTGCCGATGACGAGCAGGGCGGTTCGCGCAGCGTGCGCAGGGCCATGGAAATCCTCGAGTTTCTGTTGCAGCAGGGAGAGCCGGCTACGGTTGCCTCGATCGTGAGTGCGCTACGCATCCCGAAATCGACGGCCTATGAGCTGGTGCGCACCCTGAGTGAGGCGGGCTACCTGGAGCCGGCCGGCCGCAATGCCGGGCTCTATCTCGGCCGCAAGCTGTTCGAGCTGGGCATGGCTTATCGCAGCCAGGTCGACCTGCTGCGCGACGGCAGCCAGATCGTCGAGGAATTGCGCGATGCGACAGGCGAGACGGTGCAGCTCTCCGTGCTCGAGAACGACATGATGCTCGTGCTGGTGAAGGAGGAGGGGTCGCGCTCGATCCGCATCATCAGTCGCGTCGGCTCGCGCGTGCCAGTCAACTGGGCGGCTGCCGGCCGCCTGCTGGTGTCGGACCTCGATGACGCGACGTTGGCCGCATTGCTGAAGCGGTCGGTGCGCCAGTCGCCCACCGGCCGGTCCGTCACCGACGTGCCGAAACTGATCCAGCAGATCCGCAAGTTCCGCAAGCAGGGCTATGCGACCGAGCTGAACGAGACCAACGAGCATGCCGGCTGCGTGGCGGCGCCGGTGATTGACGGCAGCGGCCGCTGCATCGCGGCGATCAGCATCGTCGCGCCGGAACATCGCCTCGGCAAGCAGAACCGGGAGGATCTCATCCACAAGGTGCGGGAGTCGGCATCCAGACTCTCAGGCCGGCTCGGCGCCCACTAGGCGGGCGCGGTCTCGAACAGCGCTTGCAGGCGGTCCAGCAGATCCAGCTCGGCGATCTCGCCGCGCAGGTGATTCTCGATCAGATCGCCGGCCTTGGCCTGGAACCCGAGATAGCCGGCGAAGCGTGGCCGGATCCAACAGCCTTCCATCGTACGCAGCGTATTGCCGTAGCAGCCACCGAAGCGGGTGTCGATTGCGGCGTCTTTCCAGCAATCCAGCCTGGCGGGCTGTCCATGATTGACCGCGAACGCCGCCTGCGTCGCGGAGGTTGCGACGAACCTGGCAAAGTCCAGCGCTGCTTCCGGATTGCGGCAATTCGCCGGGATGCCGAGACCAGTGCCGCCGATGGTCGAACCTGCGCAGCCGCGGGGCCCCGGGAAATCGTGGAAGCGCAGGGGACGACGCTGGTCGGCCTCGGCGTAGGTCGCATAGCAATAGACCGCCGGGCAGAATACCAGGTCGTCGCGCGCCACCATCACGTCGTGCAGCGCGATGCTGTTCCAGTCCAGCGCTTGCCTCGGGCAAAGCGCCAGCAGTTCGCGCAAATGCTCAAGCGCTGTGCGCGCGGTCGGCACATCTACGAATGGTTGGTCCGGCGTGGTAGCGCACGGTTTCCCAAGATTGGCGCACAGGGTGAAGAACGTCATGAGGCTGTGCACGCCGCGCAACCCGATCGCAAGCTTGAGACCGCGGCCTGCCGCAACACGGCCAAGATCGATCATGGCCGCCCAGTCGGCCGGCGCACCTGCATCGAGTTGGCGCATCAGATCGGGCCGCGCGACGGCCACCTGGCATGCCGCGTCCACCGGCAGCGCCCAGGTCCGGCTCGCATAGACGTAGGTATCCAGCGATGGTCCGACGAATGCCGCGCGCAGATCGGCCGTCAACATATCGTCGAGCGGCAACAGGCACTTACTGGCCGCGATGTCGCCGCAGAAGGGATGATCGAGGATGATCATATCGTACTCGCGCGCGAGCTCGGCGACCGGCGTGAACTCAAATCCATGCAGCGGACGCGACGACCATTCGATCTCGATGCCCGGATGTTGCGCGGCGAAGAGCGGCTGCACCGCCAGCAATGGATCGATCGCGCGCCGGTGATTCCATGTCATTCCACGTAGGCGTACCGGCGCCATTCGATGCGCTCCCCGTTGACTCGATGCCGATTCTCGCTAACCTATCATTCTATAACTGCGTACAACAGTCCGGTATTCTGGAATTCGGCGCGGCTCGCTGCCAGACCAAAGGCAGCGTGAAACAAATGGGGAGGGATCGATGAAACTGGCACACCTGATGTGCGGCGCGACGATGGGCGCGCTCGCGGTGACGGCACTCTCCGGAGCGGCGTTGGCTGCTGCCGGCGATGAATGCGTGAAGATTCTCGGGTACGAGTGGAGCGGCGAGAAGCAATCGATGGATCCCGCCGACATGCACTCGGGCGACGACGCCTATCACACCTTCGCGGTCTACAACCGCCTCGTCGACATTGACGACAATTTCACCGTGATGCCGGAGCTGGCGACCGAGTGGTCGGTGTCCGCCGACGGCCTGACCTGGACCTTCAAGCTGCGCGACGGCGTGAAGTTCCACAGCGGCAAGGACTTCTCCTCCGCCGACGTGGTCTACACCTTCAAGCGCCTGATGGACGAGAAGACCGGCTCCGGCGCGCGCGCGGTGCTCGAGTTCCTCGATGCTGACGGCATCAAGGCGCCGGATGCGCGCACCGTGACCTTCACCACCAAGAAACCGGTGGTGCAGTTGCCGGTCCTGATCACCAACAAGTTCACCAACATCGTACCCGAAGGCGCGAAAGCCGAGGATTTGCGCCTGCACGAGGATGGTACAGGCCCCTTCATGCAGGAGGAATTCACGCCGAACGCACCGGTGCGCATCCTGCGCAAGAACCCGAACTACTGGGATGCCGGAAAGCCGAAGGCGGATTGCCTGAAGATCACGGTCGCGCAGGAGGCCGTGGCCGCCGTCTCAGCGATGAAGTCGGGCGAGGTCGACCTGATGCTGAATGTCGATCCCTCGGTCATCCCGGCGCTCAAGGATGACCCCAATGTCGCGCTGTTGGAGACCGCTGCCTCCAACTCCATGACTGTGTCGTTCTGGGTCGACACCAAGCCGTTCGACGACGTGAAGGTGCGCGAAGCGCTGAAGGCCGTGGTCGACCGGCAGGCCATGGTCGACACCGTCCTCCTCGGTTTCGGCGAACCCGGCGCCGACAATCCGGTGCCGGTCAGCAACCCGGCATCCTATGTCAAGGAAGCACCGAAGCAGGACTATGAGCTGGCGAAAAAGCTGCTGACGGAGGCGGGCCACAAGGACGGCCTGAAGTTCGATCTCTACACCGCGGAGGGCGTGCCCGGCATGGTCCGCATGGCGCAAGTCTATGCGGAGATGGCGAAACCCGCCGGCATCGACGTTAACGTCATCGTGACTCCGGCGGACAGCTTCTGGGACGATGTCTGGCTGAAGCAGCCGGCCGTCACCTCCGCCTGGTCGATGCGCCCGCCGGGAGAAGGCCTTGCGGTCGCCTACACCCAGAGCGCCAAGTGGAAGGAGACGCACTGGGAGCGGCCCGACTACGACGCGCTGTTGCTGAAGGCGAACACTACCGTCGACGAGGCGGAGCGCAACAAGCTCTTCCAGCAGACCGGAGAGCTGCTCGCCAAGGAAGGCGGGCTGGTGCTGCCGATGTTCGTCCACCAGGTGCTGGCGCTGCGCAAGGGTTGCGAGGGCTATACGCCGCGGGCGCAGAACTTCAATTTGAACTTTGAAGATCTAGCCTGCAGCAAGTAGCCTGGATGCCGTCGCGGGCGCCGGCTGTCCGCCGGCGCCCGTGTCGTTTCGCAGGCGTTGCGGGACCAGCGGGGGATTCCACTTGCCGATTCTGAGGCTCGTCGCCGGCCGGATCCTCTTCTCGATCGTGACGCTGCTCATCGTCTCGCTGATCGTTTTCGGCGTGCTGGAGGTTCTTCCCGGCGACGTCGCCACGCGAATCCTGGGACGCGACGCGACGCCGGAAGCGCTGAATCTGTTGCGGGCGAAGCTCGGACTCAACGATCCGGCGCCATTGCGCTACCTGCACTGGCTCGGTGGGCTCTTGTCCGGCGACCTTGGCCAGTCGCTGGTCTCGAGCCGGCCGGTCACCGAGATCCTGGGCCCGCGGATCTACAACACGGTCCTGCTGTCGGCCTATGCCTTCCTGCTCTACCTGCCGCTCACTCTTCTGCCGGCGCTGATCCAGGCGATCCGCCGCGACCGTCCGGTCGATCACGGATTGTCGGTGATCACGCTGGTGCTGCTGTCGGTCCCCGACTTCCTGCTGGCGACCATCCTGTTGTTCACTTTCGTCGTCCTGGTGCCGATCCTGCCCGCGATCTCGCTGGTCGATCACTCCTCGAGCGCGCTCGACTATCTGCGCGCCATGACCCTGCCAGCGCTTACGCTCGCGATCGTCATGGCGGTCTATGCCGTGCGCATGCTGCGCGACAACCTGATCGAGGTGCTGGATTCCGACTATGTGCGCATGGCCGAGCTGAAGGGACTGAGCGCGAAGCGCGTCCTCTTGCGTCACGCCCTGCCGAACGCCCTGGTGCCGACGCTCAACATCACCGCGCTCAATCTGGCCTACCTGGTCGGCGGCGTGGTGGTGGTGGAGAAGGTGTTCTCCTATCCCGGATTTGGCAGCCTGCTGGTGGATTCGTTGCAGCTGCGCGACCTGCCAGTGATCGAGACGACGGTCATGATCGCCGCGCTGGTCTATGTCGGCGCCAACCTGGTCGCCGATATCGCCGCCGTCCTGCTCAATCCCAGACTGCGGTCGGCGTCATGAGCGTAGAACACGCATCGCACATTCGATCCGGCTCAGCTGCTAGGCGCTACCGCATGTTGTGGGGGCAGACGCCGTACAGCTTTCGCATCGGTCTTGTCATTCTGACCGCTCATCTGGTCGTCGCAGCCACCGGGCCGTTCTGGGCGCCTTACGGCTTTTCCCAGATGGGAACCGGGATACCGCTGGCCGGCATGAGCTGGGCGCATCCTTTCGGCGTGGACCAGCTTGGCCGCGACGTGTTCAGCCGGGTCGTGCATGGCGCGCACATCGTCATTCTGCTGTCGCTGTCAGGCACCGCCATCGGTCTGGTGGTCGGCGCGGTACTGGGCCTGTTGTCGGGGTATCTTGGCGGCTGGTTCGACAATCTGCTCCAGCGGCTGCTGGAAGCCTTGATCAGCATCCCGTTCCTGGTCCTGGCGCTGATCGCGATCGCCTCGGCCGGCCCGGAGCTGTCGGGCAATCCGGTGCTGGTCGTCCTGGTCGTGGCGCTGGTCTACGCCCCGCGCATCGCCCGCATGGCGCGCGCGGCGGCGATGGACATCGCGACGCGCGATTACGTGACGGTCGCGCGGCTGCGCGGTGAAAGCGCCTGGTCGGTGATGCGCCGCGAACTGCTGCCGAACGCGACCAGCGTGCTGCTGGTCGAGTTCGCCTTGCGCGCGGGCTATGCGCCGGTTCTGGTCGGCTCGCTGGGTTTTCTGGGATTCGGCATCCGGCCGCCGACACCGGAATGGGGTCTGATGATCAGCGAGAACCGCGCCCTCATCATCATCACGCCGATCACCGTCCTGGGTCCGGGCCTCGCCCTGGCATCGTTGGTGGTCGGCCTCAACCTCTTCACCGAAGGCCTGGCGCGCATCCTCGGGCGCACGGTCAGGCTTGGCAGCCAATGACCGGCAATGCGCCTCTGCTGGAGGTCCGCAATCTCAGCGTCGCCTATCGCCAGGGCGGCGGTTGGTTGCGCGCAATCGACGATGTCAGTTTTGCGGTCGAGCCCGGCGAGGTGTTCGGGCTGGTCGGCGAATCCGGTTGCGGCAAGTCGACTGTGTCGCTGCAGCTTCTCGGTTATCGCCATCCGGCCATGACAGTCGAGCGCGGCGAAGTCCTGTTCAGGGGCAGGAACCTGACGGCGATGGCGCGGCCGCAGCTCGACGCGCTGCGCGGCGACCGCATCGCTTTCGTGCCGCAGAATCCGACGACCGCGCTCAATCCCGGAATTCGGATCGGCGAGCAGCTGGTTGAGACAATGGTCGCGCACAGCCGCGGCGATCGGGCGTCGGGCAGCGATGCGATCGCGCGCATTCTGGAGCTGGTCGGATTGCCCACGGTACCGGATTTCCGGGTCCGCTATCCGCATCAGCTCTCCGGCGGGCAGCAGCAGCGCGTCTGCATCGCGATGGCGCTGGCCTGCGATCCGGATCTGCTGGTGCTCGATGAGCCGACGACGGGGCTCGACGTCACCACCCAGGAGCAGATCGTGTTCCTGCTCAGCGATCTGCGGCGGCGGATCGGCGTCGCGATGCTCTACGTGACGCACGACTTGGCCCTGCTGTCGCAGATCGCCGACCGGATCGGCGTGATGTATGCCGGACGCATGGTCGAGATCGCGTCGACCCGAGAGATCTTCCTGCAGCCCCGCCACCCCTATACCCAGGGGTTGATCGCATCGATTCCCCTGATCGAGGAGCAATCGGTTGCGCGCTCTCGGCCGCTTCGGGGACTGTTGCGCCGGCGCGACCTGCCGGCGGGTTGCCCGTTCGCGCCGCGCTGCGATCATGCGGTGGATCGCTGTTTCGCGCAGCGCCAGGAGCTGCAAACGATCGGCGCAGGCCGGGCGGTTGCATGCTGGCGTTGGCGCGAGATCGAGCCGGCGTCGGCGGAGCCATCTTTGGCTGGCCGATCTGGAAGCCGCGCGGAGTCCGTGCCTGTTCTGTCGGTCAGCGGCGTCAGCGTCCAATATGGCGGAGCGCGCCGGGGCTTCCGTGCGGTCAGAGATGTGTCGTTCGACATCGGGGAAGGCGAGGTCTTCGCCCTGGTTGGCGAATCCGGCAGCGGCAAGTCCACCCTGGCGCGCGTCATCAGCGGTTTAGTGGTCCCGACGGACGGCACCGTGACGCTGCGCGTCGCCGCGCTGGCGTCGCGAGTGAAGGATCGCAGCTCCGAGCAGCGGCGGCTGATCCAGTACATTTTCCAGAACCCGGATGCTTCGCTCAATCCGCGTGCCCGGATCGGCGAGATCGTCGGGCGCCCGGTGGTGCACTTCTTTCACAGCAGCGCCGACGCGATGCGAACCTCAGTCGAGGAGGCCCTGCACGACGTACGCCTCGATGCGTCGTATTGCGAGCGCTTTCCCGATCAGCTTTCAGGAGGGGAGCGCCAGCGGATCGCGATCGCTCGCGCCTTGATCGCCAAGCCGGCTCTGTTGCTGTGCGACGAGATCTTGTCGGCACTCGACGTGTCGGTGCAAGCCAACATCCTGGCCTTGCTGCGGCAGCTCAAATCGGAGCACGGCATCGCGATGCTGTTCATCTCGCACGACCTGGCAGTGGTGGGGCTGCTGGCGGACCGCGTCTGTGTGCTCTATGGCGGCGAAGTCATGGAGATCGGCCCGCGCGATGCCATATTCGCGCCACCCTATCACCCGTACACCTACAGCCTGCTCCATGCGGTTCCGGTACCGCTGCAACGCCCGGACAGGCCGGCGCGCGCGACGGCGCTGGCCGAGCCGGCACGAGACGGGGTGGGCTGCGTCTATGCTGGCCGCTGTCCCTGGCAGGCCGGACCGGTCTGCGCGACCGAGCGGCCGCCATGGCGCGATGGATCCGCCGGATTACGCTTGCGATGCCATCTCACCCTCGACGAGTTGAACGCGCGCGCCGACACGACAGCAGCGCTAGCCAAGGAGATCGCCCAATGAAGATCACCAAGATCGAATGCTTCGTCCTTCTGGTGCCAGACTACCGCGCGGATGCGTGCTCGTCCGCGCAGGACGACATGGTGGTGAAGATCCACACCGACGAGGGGCACGTCGGCATCGGCGAGACCGACACCAATCCATGGGTGGCGCGAGCGATGATCGAGGCGCCGGGCACGCACGTCATGGGCCTGGGCCTGACCGAAATGCTGATGGGCAAGGATCCGCGCGACATCGAGGGCCATTGGGAGAAAATGTACACCGGCTCGGCCATGACCGGGCGGCGCGGCCTCGGCATCTGCGCCATGGGCGCCCTCGACATGGCGCTGTGGGACCTGCGCGGCAAGATCGAAGGCAAGCCATGCTGGCAGCTGCTCGGCGGCGCGCTCAACCCGCACATCACGCCCTATGCTTCGTTGCTGCCCGAAGGCGACGATCTCGAAACCTACACGCGCATTCTGGTGGAGCGCGCGGTCAGGGCCAAGCAGCTCGGCTTCCGGGCGGCGAAGCTGGAAATCTGCATCAAGGGCCCGTACTCTCACAACTCGCTGCAGATCGCCGACGACCGCGAATGCGCCAAGATCGTCGCCGCCTGCCGCAAAGCGGTGGGGCCGGAGATGACGCTGATGGTCGATGTCGCCTACGCCTGGGCCGACTGGAAAGAGGCGCTGCGCGCGATCGACATGTTCGCCGACCAGGACATCTATTTCATCGAGACGCCGCTGCCTTCTGACGACATCGAGGGCTATACCAAGCTGGTGAAGACCTCACCGGTCAGGGTGGCGGCGGGCGAGTGGCTCAATTCGCGCTTCGAGTTCCGCGAGCTGATGGACCGCGATGCGCTCGACGTGGTGCAGCCCGACGTCGGCCGGGTCGGCGGCCTGACCGAGGCGCGGCGCGTGGCGATGGCGGCGCGCGACAAGGGGCTCGCTGTCGTGCCGCATTGCTGGAAGTCCGCGATCGGCATCGCGGCCTCGGCGCATCTGGCGGCGGTATCGCCCACGTGCACCTATATCGAGTTCCTGCCGCGCGAGCTGGCGGACTCGCGCCTGCGCAAGGATTTGTGCAGTGTCGAGCTGCCGGTGGTCGAAGGTCGCATCCCGCTGCCAACCGCGCCGGGGCTCGGCATCACCATCAACGAAGACGCGCTGGCGAGCTATCGCGTGCAATAGGGGTGTGCCTTGAAAATCGAATCCGTCGACTTCTTCTATCTCTCCATGCCGGTCGTGACCGACGCCGGCGACGGCAGCCAGGATGCGCTGCTGGTGCGGGTGCGCGCCGGCGGCATCGAAGCCTGGGGCGAATGCGAAGCCTCGCCGCTCACCTCGATCGCATCGTTCGTGTGCCCGATGTCGCATGGCGCGTGCCGGCCGGTCGGCGCCGCTGTTCTGGGCGCGGACGTCAGTACACCCGCCGACATTGCGCGCATCGCCGCGACGATCCAGTGGAACAGCATGGACCTGCTGCAGGCCGCACACACATGGTCGGGCGTCGAGATCGCGCTGTGGGACCTGCTGGGCAAGAAGCGTAGCGAGCCGGTCTATAAGCTGCTCGGCTACGACCGCGCCTTTCCCAAGACACCGTATGCCTCGCAGCTGTTCGGGGACACGCCGCAGCAGACCCTGGAATTCTGTCGCGCCGCGCGCGACGCCGGCTTCCGCGCGGTCAAGTGCGGCTGGGGGCCGTTCGGGCGCGGCGCGCTCCAGGACGACGTGGACCAGCTGAATGCGGCGCGCGAGGGTATCGGCCCCGACGGCATCCTGTTGATCGACGCCGGACAGATCTGGAACCAGGACGTCGAAGCCGCGGCGGCGCGCTTGCCGCATCTCGAAGCGGTGAAAGCGACGTGGCTGGAGGAGCCGTTCAACGGCAGCGCCTACGAGGCCTACGGCGAACTCGCCAAGCGGCCGAGCTCGGTGAAGCTGGCTGGCGGCGAGGCGGCGCACAACTTCCTCATGGCCAAGCACACGATCGACATCGGCAAGGTCGGCTTCATCCAGATCGATTGCGGCCGCATCGGCGGCATCGGTCCGGCCAAGCAGGTCGCCGACTACGCCAAGGCGAAAGGCGTCACGTATGTCAATCACACTTTCACCACGCACTTGGCGCTGTGCGCTTCGATCCAGCCCTTTGTCGGACTGGAGGACCACACGATATGCGAGTATCCGGTGAAGCCGCAGCCAATGGCGTGGGAGATCTGCAGGACGCACATTGCGCCGGACCGGAACGGCGCGGTGCGCGTGCCGGATGCACCCGGTCTCGGCATCGATGTCGATCTAGGCGCCATGAAAAAATACTTGGTCGACGCGGAGATCAAGGTGCGCGGCCAGCTGCTCTATCGCACGCCGACGCTGACCTGAGCGGGCTCCCTTGACGGTTCTCGGACCGACGGCCTAGAGTTATCCGACATGGTAGAACATATTCCAGAATGCTGGAAATGTTCGCATCGGTCCGGTGTCCATGGCGTGGGGACGTATCGATGGGCTTGCTCGCGGAGCAGGTTTGCATTGTAAGCGGCGCCGGGCAGGGGCTTGGCCGCGCTGTTGCGCTTGAAATGGCGTCGGAGGGTGCACGGGTCGTCCTTCTGGAGCGCAACCCCACCACGCTCACCGCAGTCACGGACGAGATCGCTGGCCAGGGCGGGATTGTCAGGCCGTTCGTTCTCGACGTGACCGACTATGACGCCTACGGAAATGCGATCAATGCCGTTGTCGAGGAGTTCGGCAGGATCGATGTCCTGGTCAACAACGCCGCGATAAATCCACCCGCGAAGACCATCCTTCGGGACACGCTCGAGAACTGGCGCAGGACCATCACCATCAACCTCGAATCCGTGTTCATGGGCTCAAAGCTGGTGGCGCCACACATGGTCGAGAGGAAGAGCGGCCGCATCATCAGCGTCGCGTCGATCCAGGGCTTTGCCTCGTCAGGCGAAGTCGGCTCCTACAATGCGGCGAAGGGTGCCATCATCGCCTACACCCAATCGATGGCGGTGGAACTCGGGCCGTACAACATCCTGGTCAATGCAGTGGCGCCCGGTTTCATGCGCACGCCGATGTCGATCGTCAACGGCGTCGACGAGACGGAGACGCCGGACTTCATCGAGTGGTACGTGAAGCGGGGCAAGATCCCGCTTCGCCGGACCGGCTATCCGGAGGATGTCTCCGGCACGGTCATTTTCCTCGCATCTTCCTACTGCCGATACATGACCGGCCAGCTGCTGGTTGTGGATGGCGGCCTGATGACGACGTTCTAAATGTACGGCCACGATCAACGACAACAACGGACAGGAAGGCCCAAACCATGACCAGCAAGACGAATGGATCGACCATCTCACGCCGGAGGATGATGCAGACCTCGGCTGCGCTCGGCGCCGGCGCGATCGCCGGAAGCGCGTTTCCGGCATGGCGCGTCCGTGCCGCCGAGGAGATCAACATGTGGTGGTGGGGCGAGCAGGAACTGCCCGGCCTGCAGGGATTCGTCGAGGACTCGGTGAAGAACTACACGGCCGCGACCGTGAAGCCGATGCTGCAGGATACCGCCGTGGTCATCTCGCAGTTCCAGACCGCCGCCGCCGCCGGCAAGGCGCCGGACATCCAGTATCTCTGGAACGGCATCTACCACATGGAAAGCGTCTGGCTCGGCTATCTGCAGCCGCTCGACGGCTTGATGAACGCCGATGTGCTCAAGGCGTCGCAGCCAACCCTGCTCAGCCACTATGATGGTCATATCTACCGCATGGGCTGGTACCCGCTGCCCATGATCTGGATCTACAACAAGGATCTGTTCGAGAAGGCGAAGCTCGACCCGGAGAAGGCTCCGGCTACCTGGGACGACTTCCTCGCCGCATGCGACAAGCTGAAATCGGCCGGGGTCTCCCCGGTCGGCGGTGGCATCCAGGACGGCTATTGGGGCGAGTGGTACTGGGGCCATGCGATCTCGCAGATCGTCGACACGCCCGGCGAGGCGGTGAAGCTGTTCACCGGCGAGCTTTCGTTCGAGGATCCAAAGTATTTCGAGCCCTGGGCGCGGCTCGAGGAACTCAAGAAGCACGACTTCTTGAATCCGGAGATGTCTTCGACCGAGCTCTATCCCGGCATCGATCTGACTGTTGCCGGGAAGGTGGCCATGGGCGAATCGATCGGCGCGCGCATGCCAAAAGACAATGAGACCACCGGGGACAAAATAGCACCGATGGTGATGCCGGTCTTCGGCAAGAGCAAGCTCGCCGGTAAGCCGATTTTCGACACGCAGGGCCTTGGGATCTCTAAGGACGCCAAGGATCCCAAGGCTGCAGCCGCGTTTCTCGAATATCTGCAATCGCCCGAGCGGCAGAAGGCGCTGCATGACAAGACCGGCTGGATCTCGTCGAACTCCGGCACCGACACCTCGGTGCTCAAGAGCCCGGTGGTGCTCGACATGTGGAAGCGTTGGGGACAGGGCGATAACATTCCCTATATCTCCAACGTGGTGCCCGGCCAGTTCTACGAGCAGGCGCTCCTGCCGACCGCACAGCAGGTGGTCGCCGGCAAGATCACCGGCGAGGAAGCCGGCGCACTGGCGGCCAAGGTGACCAAGGAATGGCGCGATTTCAATCCCGACATGGTCGATAATTACAAGAAGTGGTCGCAGGATCTCGGCTGAGGCTGTGTTCTAACCGTCGTCATGCCTGGGCTGGCCAGGCCCGGGCATGATGACCTACCTTGTTGCCGGTGATGGGACAGAGCTCACGGCTGAAGCCCTATCTTTACGCGGCGCCCCTGATGGCGCTGCTGCTGTTCGTGTTCGGCTATCCGCTGGTCCAGATCTTCGAGTTCTCGATGAAGCTGATCCGCGGGATCGACGGACCATGGATCGGGTTCCGCAATTATGAGCTCATCTTTGGCCAGGATCTGTTCTGGGAGGCAGTGCGGCACAATCTGCAGCTCCTGATCGCGATCCCGATCATGGTCGCCTGGTCGCTGCTGGTCTCGATCCTGCTCTATGACCGCCTGAAGGGCTGGAAGCTCTACCGCGTTCTGATCTTCATCCCCTACATCCTGGCCATCCCGATCATCGCCGCCATCATGAAGAAGATGTTCCAGTTCGACGGCCCGGTGAACGACGCTCTGCGCTGGATCGGCGCCGATTTCCTGGCGCTGGACTGGATCGGCTCTTCGGACTACGCGCTGTGGACGGTGATGCTGCTGATCATCTGGCGGGAATCGGCGCTCGGCATCATCCTGTTCCTGGCGCGCCTCCTGAACCTGGACGAATCGCTGATCGAAGCGGCGCGGCTCGATGGCGCGAACTGGTGGCAGCGGGTGCGCCACGTCATCCTGCCGCAGATGCGGGTCGTGATCGAGTTCTACGTCGTGGTGAGCGTGATCACGATCCTCTCCTCGGTCTTCGCCTATGTCTACATCATGGGCGGAGGGCGCGGCGGGCCCGGTACGTCCACCGTGGTGGTCGAGCTTTACATCTTCGGCGCGATCGTGCGGCAGAGCCTGCCGGGCATCGCCTCGGCGGTCTCGGTGCTGCTGTTTCTGGTCTCGCTGCTGCTGATCGTCCCATTGTTCGCCATGCGGCGCCGGGCCAACGAAGAAGAGGTCGGCTGATCATGGCGCAGGCGACTCAAGGAACAACCGGGGCCTCCTCCCGCGTCGTGCCGAACAAAGCGCCGCTAAGGCCAGACCAGGTGCTGAAGCACGCGATCCTTGTGCTTGCGGTGTTCATCGCATTGGTGCCGACGATCTACATGATCATGACGGCGCTGAAGAGCGACAACGAGTACACCTTCAACAAAATCGGCTTCCCGCACGCCCTGGTATTTGACCACTTCGACATTGTGCTGTTCCAGAGCCCGTTCTTCCATTGGATGGGCAACAGCGCGATCCTGGCACTGGGATCGGTGGCGCTGAGTACGGCGGTCTCCTGTCTCGGCTCCTATGCGATCGCACGGATGGAGTTCCGGGGCCGTCAATTGTTGTTCTCGATCTCGGTGGCGTTGATGGCGATTCCGCCGGTTGTCATGATCGTGCCTCTCTTCGTGCTCTATACGCGGCTGGAATTGATCAGCACGTACCAGGGCGCGATTCTGATCTATGCCGGTCTGATCACGCCGTTCTCGGTCTATCTGCTGACCACGTTCTTTCGCACCCTGCCGAAAGAGCTATTCGAGGCGGCGCGCATCGACGGCGCGGGGGACTTTCTGATCCTCTGGAGCATCGTGCTGCCGCTTTCGCTTCCGGCGCTGCTCACCCTTGTGGTGGTCAATGCGCTCTACGTGTGGAACGATCTGCTGATCGCTGTGCTGTTCCTGCAGGACGATGCCAAGCGTACCCTGATGGCTGGCATCAGCGTGTTCCAGGGCCGGTACGAGAACCAGATCCCACTGGTCATGGCGGGGATGCTGGTCGCCAGCGCGCCGATGATGATCCTCTATATCGCCTTCCAGAAATACTTCATCCGCGGGATGATGGCGGGCGCCGTCAAGTGAGCGGGCGGCCGATCGTCCTTGAGAGCGACGCTCTCCGCATCGTAGTGGATCCTGTCGTCGGCGGCACAATCACATCGGTCCAGCATAAGCTGACCGGTACCTCTGTGCTGGGCACTGTCCCGTGGACACCGAGATCCGGGCCGGCGGAAACGCATGCGGCACCTAACGAGAATGCCTGGCTGCCATATTACTCCGGCGGCTGGCCCTTGCTCTTTCCCAACGGGGGCGATGCCTGCACTTGCGACGGCGTGTTCCATGGCTTCCATGGCGAGGCCTCCTTGGCCCCATGGGATGCGGAGCACACAGCAATTCACCTGCGTCTGCGCCGACGCTTCGCCACTGTGCCGATCGAGATGGAACGCGAGTTCGCTGTAGAAGGCGAGGCACTCACCCTACGGGAGCAAATCACAATGCTCGGCGACCACCCGGTCTCGGTGATGTGGGGGCATCATCCGACTTTTGGCGGAGACCTGCTGGACGGCCCCTTCGAGATCGGCACGCTCGCGCACCGGGTTCTGGTCGATGATCGTTTCGACACGCCGCTCAATCCCCTGCGACCGGGTGCCCGGGGAGACTGGCCGATCGTTCCCGGCAAAAGCGGGTCCTACGATCTAAACCGGCCGCAGGAGCCAATGGCGGCTATGGTCTACCTGACGGAATTCGAAAGGCCGTCGGCTTGGATCCGCCGCTTGGACAACAATATTGCGGCGATTTTGTCGTGGGATGGCTCGGTCTTTCCCTGCGCCTGGCTCTGGTGCGAGCTCGGAGCGACCCAGGACCCACCCTGGAGCGGCAAGGCGCGCCTGATCGGCATAGAACCCAATACAACTTGGCCGGCGAATGGGCTGCTGGAGGCTCACCGTCGCGGCGCGCCGCTCCTCATGCTGCGCCCCCAGGAAAAGGTCGAGGCCTGGGTTCGCCTCGAGGTGACGCGCCCGGCGGCGCCATAGACGTCCGCCGTGACGGAATCGACAAGCGACCAGTCGAACGAACGCAGAATGCATTGTTCCCCAATTGGCCTGCGAGGCGACAAACCAGATGGGTAGAAGAATGGGTAGACACCGCAGGCGCTGCACAACCTATTGAAATAATTGGCAGATGGAATCCCACCCTCTCCGCCATTTCCGCCGATTAGCCTCTGCTCTGCGATATCTCTGCGTCGGACTGTCACTGCAAATCGGCGCTTTCGTACAGCGGCCGAATTTCAATCTCGCTCGGTCCCGGCATGGGATTGGGGCAGCGCTTCACCCAGGCAACCGCCTCGTCCATGTCCTCGACTTGCCAGAGCCAGAAGCCGGCGACGAGTTCCTTGGTCTCAGCGAAGGGCCCGTCGATGACCGTGCGGCTGGTGCCATCGAACGCGATACGCTTGCCCTGCGAGGAGGGCTTGAGGCCGTCGGCGGCGAGCATGATGCCGGCCTTCACCAGTTCCTCATTGAATTTGCCCATCGCCTCGAGGGCCTTGCGGGCCTCGGGCGTGGGGACAAAGCCCATTTCGCTGTCGTCGGTAGCCTTCACCAACACCATCACGCGCATCGTCCGTCTCCTTGCTTGAGCGGGCCTCATCGGCCCGGCATCGGAACGACGAACGGGGCCTTCGGAAATCGACATCGTCCTGCAGAATCTTTCCTCGATGGTTGAGGCGCAGGACGCGACCGGCCGCTTCCAGGCAGGGGATCGCGTTGGCGCGATGACCGGGTGACCTCAAGCGGACACAGGTGGGCTCGCTGACTCGTTCCGCTACTGCTCATTGGTCTGAGCGCCAGCTCCCGGAACATGTGCGGCATGGTTTCGCCTGAGTGAGGCGAGTGGACGGGTCGTGATCCATTTCCAGAATCGTTCAAGGGGATCGAACACCACGGCAAGGGGGTCCTGATCGAGCATGGAATCGGCGACGTAGAATAGATGAAGGCTTCCCAGGGCAAGAATCAGGAATGGGACCCAGATCACGATGAATGCCGAGGCATGACCTCCTTCGACCACATTCTGGCCCAACTGAAGCGCCTGGTTGTAGATGATCAAGATCGCGATCCCGCCAAGCAGACGGATGCGTTTCGGCCGTCGGCGTGACTGCAGGCCCAGAGGTACCGCGATCAGCGGAAGAAAGAGAATGCTCAGCGCCTGGGCAATACGGTAGTTCAGCTCCGACGAAATTTCGTCGTGCATGTGCTTGGGCTGTGGTCGCAGATAGGCGTGTATCAGCTCCCGCAAGGACAGCTCGGAATGCCTGTTGCCGCGCGGGCGGAACGGTTCCGGTGCCGCCACCTTGAGCGGATACCGGGATTGATTGAACGTACTGACAAGACTGTTGCTGCCATCCGTATTCGTTTCGACGCGGACGCCATCGCGGAGGATGAGGGTCAATGCGAAGGTGCGCGGATCGATGGCGAGCTCTCCGCTCTGGGCGGTGAGGACGACGTTCTTGCCCTTCGAATCGGTCTCCTGAATGAAGATCTTTGAGAGCGCGTGCCCACCATCAGCGATGTCGCCGATCAGGATGGTCTTGCCGCCGAAACCGCTGAAAAACATGCCGCGCTCGATGGCGGCGTTCCACGAGGTCTCGGTGACCAGATAGGCCAGGGAACGATAGGCA
Organism: Dongiaceae bacterium; assembly: GCA_041398065.1. Classification (GTDB taxonomy): domain Bacteria; phylum Pseudomonadota; class Alphaproteobacteria; order Dongiales; family Dongiaceae; genus Dongia_A. The sequence goes on from JAWKVL010000046.1 coordinate 32,222, forward strand.
TAGCGCGTGTAGGGCTGCAGAAATCCGAGGATGAGGGATAATGCAACGGTCAGAACGACCGCCATCGCCATCATCGGTACCGCCAGTCGGCGCAACGAGACGCCGCTGGCGCGGATGACGTCGAGTTCGCTGTCGTTCGACATCCGCAAGATGGCAAAGAGAATCGCTATGAAGAATGCCGCAGGAATGGCCGTGGACAGATATTGCGGCACCAGGTTCCCGAGCATTCTCAAAATGAGCACAGCGGGACCGCCGCGGTTGGCGAACAGATCCACCAGGCCGATCAGCCGATTCAGCAAGAGAGCGACCGTGCCAATGAGGATGCCGGCGGCCAGCGGCCCGGTTACCCGCTTCAACACATAGCGGTCAATGACCGAGAGTCGAACCATGCGCGTCGTCGCGTCCTGTCATTATCGGCTTTCTCGATGCTCACGGACCGGTCGATGCACGCGCGCTCCGGGCGGCGCCCGGTCCGGTCGCTCTCTCCTTGGCGGCACTCATGGTCTCGTCAAGAAGTTCCGTTCGCGTGGGGCATGAGCATTTGTGACAGCTCAAGCTTTCGCGCCTGTCCCTTTGCCGTCCAGATCAGGCTTTCGGAATGAAATTCGTGGTCCGCCCAGCGTTCACCCAGGTCGACCATTCGCAACGCGCCATGACGGCGATAGTGCTCACAAAGGTAGTGAAGGAGGAGCTGATCCGAGTGAAAGCGGGGGGTACGGCGCAGAACCCGCTCGACCGCAGCCGCTATGCGCGCCGAGAACAGGCGGCCCGCGGGTGTGGGATTGAGCAGCACGGCGCAGGCCAGAACCCTCCGCCAGAGACGCTTGCGGGATGGCCGCAGGATCAGACCCACGTCCCATTCGGCGAGAGCGGATATCTCCGGCTCCAGGTCGCGGCGGACGACTCCATCAACGTCGATCACCATCACGGGCGCACGAACCTGTTCGAGGATACGGTGCGCAACCGCGAAACGCCCGGCCGCAAAGAAGAACCCACTTGCCGTCTTGTACGGACTGCGGCCCGGCGGCTCATACGAGATGGTCAGCCTGTCGCCCAGGCGGTGCTTCAGAGCTGCCGCATCTTCAAGACATCTGGCTGACGGTTCGTAGACGTGGATGTGTGTGTGCAAGCCGGCATTCGCCTCACAGGCGCTGATCGCCAGATCCTGCGCAAAGCGCTGGAAGTAGACTTCGTCGCAGCAGGCCAGCAGAACGGGCCGTCCATCGGCAGCGGGGAGGTCGCCGCGAAGGTCCAGCCGGGGAACGTAGTCTGCCGTCACGCCGCCTCTGAGTACGGCCTGCGTGGCCAACCAGATCGGAATGCGCCGGTGCCAGAAGACGGGAGTATCCTTGAGATCGCTCCACTTGAACCAGGACGTCACAGGGAACGGCCTCCTTCCTTTCTCTCCGTCAGGGGTGACCCCGTATAGCGTTTCTGGCCGGCAACAGCGGCTGGCATGGACGGCTGTGCTTCAACTCGCTGCGGTTCCATGAGAGCGACGATCCTGGCGGCAACCTGTCCCACCTCGTCCGGCGGACGGCGCACATCCAGCCGGAACGCTTCGCCAAACCAAATGGCGTGCCGATCCTTCACCAGCTGACGGGGAATTGCCGCCAGGTCACGGCGATGGCCGACCAGCGGGAAAAACTCGCCAATGATCCGCAGGCCGTCGCTGAAGAACCAGGACGACAGCGGCAAGGGGTAGATCGCAAGCGGCCGGCCGAGCCGGGCAATCTCCATCAGCATCGACAGGCTATCGCTGGTGACGACAAAGCGGTCGGCCAATCCAAGAAGCGCCCGGTACGGATTGCGTTCGTCGCCTGCAGTCCAGCGATACAGAACAGCGTCGGGCGGCAGCTCACGTTCCAGCGCGTCCACCACGGCGGAGGGTGTTCGGCGGCTGGTCGTGACGAACAATGTTCCTCCCTCGCGCCGCGCCAATCCGGCAACGTCCCGCGCCAGCTGGGTTGCGACCGCAGCGTCGAACCGTACCGCTTTGGTTCGGCCACCGACCATGACCGCGATCACGGGACGGCTCATCTGCTCCAACTGGCCACGCCAGGCCTCGGACTCCGCGGCAATTGCGGTTTCGTCGATGCGCTGCAACGGATACCTGATCCGCATCACGTTGGCGCGGTCGGCCAGCCGGTACTGTTCGGAGACGACGACCAGGTCGAACTTGTCGGAATCGCCTTTGGGAGCGCCGATCAGCGCGATGCGCGTCCGTCCCCCGGCTTGCTGCTTGATCCAGAGCGCCACCATCGACATGCGGCGGCCGATCGTGATCACGAGGTCCGGCCATGGCGGCTCCAGCGCGTCGGAGCTCTTGGGATCAATATGGTGTAGCGAAGCGGCCACGCGCGGCTTGCCGAGCACAAAGGCGTCGCGGACCGCGATGTGCTTGGCCTGGCACGGCCATGGAAGAGTCTCCGCCAGCTGCAGCAACTGTGCGTTGTCGCCAGTCTTATCGGAGAGGACCAGCCATACCACAAGATCGCGGCGGGACTGCACGTCGACTGGAATGCTCTGCTTCAGCTGCGACTGCATCAAGAAGAGCCTGGCGTCCATCCCCGGAATGCGGGAGCGGGATAAAGTACGGCCGAATCCGAATTTGCCGCGTCAGCAAGAGCGCCTTCCGAGATTCGATCCT
>JAWKVL010000047.1:0-33675 GCA_041398065.1 Dongiaceae bacterium
CCTCGTCGGATGCATTCGTCTCCGTCGTCGAGTCCGCGTCGGGGACCGTGGTCGTGGTCGCTTGGCAAATCACGACCATCGTCGGGTCCAATTGCGGACGAGCCGTAGAAGTCATCTCGTGGGCGTTGGCGCCGCTGGCGGCAAATGATGCTGAGAAAAGCGTGCCTGCCAGTACAAACGCATGATCGAGTCGTTCCTGTGAGCGGTACATAGTCCCACTCCCTCCTGACCCGTGAGTGGGAATCTAGCCGAAACGGTCTGTCTAGTCGATCAAGGGTTGTCAAATTGATCGAGGTATTCGAGCAATTGGCATTCTCAACACGGGGGTGTAGCTACCCGATCGCCCCGATGATGTGGATGATGCCCGACCCGATCCGCCGCAACAGCGTGTAGAGGCTGGAGATCGGCTGGAAGATCAGCTGGTGCTCGCGCTCGTAGGTCTGGTGCCAGTCGCCGACATAGGTCGCGACTTCGCCGAAATCGCCTTCGAACTTCTCCTGTTCGACTTTCGGAAAGATGGTCGCCAGCTTGCGGATCGCGTCCTCGATTTCCAGGTGCACAACCTTGGAGACCAGCTGCTCGCGCGAGATGTTGTGCTGCACCGAGAAATCGGGAATGTGGGTCGCCAGCACGAACAGCCGCATCAGCAAGCCGATGCGCACGCCATGCATCAGCCGTAGATTGAGGCGCGCCTGCTGCGGCAGTTTCGGCTTCGGCCCATCAACCACGGCAAAGCCATCGCGCAGATCCAGCATGTCGCGCTGGAACACGCGATAGATCTTGGCGAGCTTCTCATGAACGCCTTCGCCTTCGAGGTGCTCGGCGACGCGGCGCAGCTCCCAGGCCTTGTGCGGATCGCCCGCCTGATAGGCGCGGCTCAGCCATTGGCCGGGATCGAACAGATCGACATAGGATTTGAGCGCGTCGATCTCCGAGCATTCCAGCGCCCACTCCACCATGCCCAGCAGGCGACGCAGGCGCGGTGAGGCCTTGTAGACCTTCTGGAAGCGCTCGGGGTCCTTGACGATCGCCTGGCCCACGCCGCCGATCGTGTTGGCCAGGAAACCGAGCTGTTGCAGGATGCCGTTGTGCGGAATGGCGCGCAGCTGCGTCGGATGGGTCAGGTTGATGCGCTGGTTGAAGTCGTCGTACTGCCGCTTCAGCGCACGCGACCCGCTCGGATAGAGGAAGTTGGCGCCAAACGCGTCGAGCAGCGCGGCATAGTCCGGATCATCCATCACCTGCTCGTTGAAGCGGCGGATGGTGATGAAGAACTCCTTGATGTAGTCCTCTTCGACCGAATAGACCGGGTCGGCCAGCACTTCTTCGCCCGGCGTGGTGAGCACATATTCGACGATGCGCGTGACAGATGCGAAGGCAATCTGCGGCGTGATGAAGAGCGCGTAACCATCGCCACCCTGGAAGCTGATCTCCTCCTTGGCGCGGATGCCGAGATTCTGGAACTTGCGCCGGCTGGCCGGCGAGGCCGCGTATTCCAGGCGCGCCTGGAACCCTTCCGGATGGCCGCCACGGCCGATTGATTCGCCGTGCGTATCGAAAACCACCAGCTCCACGTCGGAGAAGCCGCGGTCACGTAGGATGTCGGCGAGCTTGAGCCGCAGCCACTCGACGGAGATGGCGGCGACCGTCTGGCCGAGATGCCGTCCGGCATCGGAGAAGCCGGTCTGGATGCAGAGCCGCCCGCGCTGCCGCACATAGGCGGCGAAGTCGGGGTTCTGCAGGCAATCGTCGATCACCCGCAACCCGCGTTCGAACGCCTTGGTGGTCTCGAACAGAGGAGAGATGTCGACCTTGGCCTCGACGCCGAACAGCTTCGCGAAGTAGAGCGCGGACAACAGGGTCAGCGGCGATTCCGTTTCCGCGATCAGGAAGCGCACCGGCGTCGTCGCGTCGATGTATTTCAGCATTTGCGCGACGATCATGAACAGCCGCTTGGCCGAGGTGCGCTCCGCCAGGATCGAGGCGAAGTTGATGCGGATCGGCTTCACCTCGCGCAGCAGTTTCGAGACCGCGGCAAGATAGGAGCGCTTTCGTGCCGGATCGTCCGGCTCGGTCTCCATGTCGATCAGCTTGCGCACCGCATTATGGATCTGCACTGCGTTCAGCCGGACATGAGTGTGCGCCATGCCGAGCCCATGGTTGGTGAGCTCGGCACGCAGGATCAGCAGCTTGCGCCGCTCCGCCGGTTTCGATGAAAGCTCGAGCGCCCGCTCGATCAACTCCAACAGCTGTCCGGACTCGATCAGGCGCAGATGCCGGCTCTCATGCATGCGCTTGGCGAGGCGCCGCACCTGCTCGGTCCAGGTCTTCGGGTCGGCGTCACTTTTCTGGAACACCTCGATCTCGTCGTCGGCTTCCTTGATCGCGAGCGCCAGCCGGCTCTCCAGCAATTCCATCAGATGGGCGAGGTCGACGCCGTTCTCGCTGCGCGGCTTCAGCGTGCGCAGTTCCTCGACCACGTCGAGATATTGCTGCAGCTGCGCGGTCTGCACTCTGAGCCGCTTGAACAGCGTGTCGCTCCACTTGATGTCGGAGCGGCCGTCGAGGTCGTAGCCGACCCAGCTCGCGATGGTCAGCAGCTTGGGGCGAAGCTCTTCCCATTCCCTGGGATAGAGCTCGGCGGCCACGTCGAACACGATGTCATAGACCCGGCGCAAAGCGCGCTGGATGTTGGTGATCGCCTCAATCGACAGACGATGCTCGTAGGCGAGGTCGAGTTGCACGGGCGGGCGATGCTCGACCGTGCGCGCGGCTGCCAGGCGCCGCGCCCGCTCCTTTGCGTTCAGCTTGTTGCCGGCGGAGTCGCGCTCCATCGCCAGCTCGGCGAGGTTGCGCAGCATCTCGGTCGACTGGCTGAAGGTCGGGTGGGCGGTGATGACGATGCCGAACAGCTCGCGTTCCAGGACTGCCTGGAAGTCGGCGAACGGCCGCGGCGCAGGCTTCTTGCCCTTGACATCGCTACCCAATGCGACGCGCCGTACCGCTGCACGGATCGCCGCCTCGTTCTTCGCTTCGTCGCGCTCGCCGAGATAGGCGGCCAGCCGCTCCGCGCGGTGCGCATAGGCTTCGCCGGTCAGCTGCTGGATCAGCCGCTCGATGTCGCCGTACGAGAGCGCACCGCTATCGAGACGCTTGCCAAGCTCCAGTGCCAGCAGCTTGACCGTATTGCCGAACGGGTTGCGTTCGCGCAGGTCGCCGAGCGTGCTATAGAGGTGGCCCAGATCGCGTTCCAGTGTCACTGGGTCGTGCAAGGCGGAATCCGGAAATGCCCGCAGCTCCATCGGCAGGTCATCGCGCAACGCCTTGGACCGGCCACGGTGCGGCAAAGCGAGCCGCTCGGTCGCGCGCAGGGACATCCGCCCGACCGATTTCGTACCCGGCCTCTTTCCGCGCCCCTTTGCCACTCCGCCCCCTTTCCTCAGTTCAAGCCGCCGCCTTCCCCAAGACCTGCAGCATGGTGGAGCCCAGCTCCGCCGGCGATGGCGTAATGACGATGCCCGCCGAACGCAAGGCCTCGATCTTCTCTGCCGCGCTCTCGCCGCCGCCCGAGACGATGGCGCCCGCATGGCCCATGCGCCGGCCGGGAGGAGCCGCGCGGCCCGCGATGAAGCCAACCACCGGCTTCTTGCGCTTGGAGCGCTTCAGAAATTCCGCCGCATCGATCTCAGGCGTGCCGCCGATCTCGCCGATCATGATGATCGCGTCAGTGTTGTCGTCGGCGAGGAACAATTCAAGGATGTCGACGAAGCTCGAGCCGTTGACCGGATCGCCGCCGATGCCGACTACGGTCGACTGGCCGAGGCCTGCCGCCGTCGTCTGGGTCGCTGCCTCATAACTGAGCGTACCGGAGCGCGACACAATGCCGATTCTGCCCGGTTTATGGACATACCCGGGCATGATGCCCATTTTGCATTCATTCGGCGTGATGATGCCCGGGCAGTTCGGTCCGATGACGCGCGACGTCGAATATTTCAGCTCCTTTCGGATGCGCGCCATGTCCTGCACCGGCACGCCATCGGTCACGCAGACGATCACTTCGATCCCGGCGTCGATTGCCTCCATGATCGAATCCATCGCATAAGTCGGTGGGACATAGATGATGGAGGCGTCGCATCCGGTCTTGGCCTTCGCGTCCAGTACGGTGTTGAAGACCGGCAAACCGAGATGCGTGGAGCCGCCTTTGCCGGGCGTCACGCCGCCGACCATGTTGGTGCCGTATTCGATCGCCTGCTGTGAATGGAAGGTTCCCTGGGTGCCGGTGAAGCCCTGACAGATGACCTTGGTCGCCTTGTTGACGAGGATCGTCATGACTTAAGCCCTCCCCTGCACGGCATGCACAATCTTGCCGGCGGCGTCCGACAAGGTGGTGGCGGTGATGATGGGCAGACCCGACTCCTGCAGGATCTTGCGGCCCAGCTCCACATTGGTGCCTTCGAGGCGCACCACCAGCGGGCGGTCGAGGCCGACCTCGCGCGCGGCGCCGACAATACCTTCGGCGATCGAATTGCAGCGCATCATGCCGCCGAATACGTTGACCAGGATCCCCTTCACGCCCGGATCGTTGAAGATCAGCTTGAAGGCGCAGGCCACGCGCTCCTTGGTGGCGGCGCCCGCGATGTCCATGAAGTTCGCTGGCTGGCCGCCATAGTGCTGAATGATGTCCATGGTCGCCATGGCAAGGCCGGCGCCGTTCACCATGCAGCCGATATCGCCTTCGAGCTTCACGTAGTTGAGGTCGTGGCGCGAGGCTTCGAGCTCGAGCGGGTCCATCTCGTTCTCGTCGCGCATGTCCTGGACGTCGTGGTGACGGAACAAGGCGTTCTCGTCGAACGTCATCTTGCAATCGAGCGCGATCAGGCGGTTCGACTTGGTCACCACCAGCGGGTTGATCTCGACCAACGTCGCATCCAGTTCGCGGAACGCCTTGTTCATCGACATCAGCAGGCGGACGAACTTGTGCACCTCGCGTTCCTTTAGGTCGAGCTGGAACGCGATGTTGCGCGCCTGGAAGGCGCGCATCGGCGTCGCGGGCGGCAAAGACAGGCGGATGATCTTGTCGGGATGGTTGGCGGCCACCTCCTCGATGTCCATGCCGCCTTCGGTCGAAGCGATGACGGCGACCCCGCCGGTCTTGCGGTCGATCAGCTGTGCGACATAGAGCTCGCGCGCGATGTCGCTGCCCTGCTCGATGTAGACCTTCTTGACTTCCTTGCCCTGCGGACCGGTCTGATGGGTGACGAGGCGGCTGCCCAGCATCTTGTCGGCGCTGGCGACGACCTCTTTCACCGATCGGCAGATCTTCACGCCCCCGGCCTTGCCGCGACCTCCGGCATGGATCTGCGCCTTCACCACCCAAACCGGGCCATCGAGTTCTTCGGCGATGGTCTCGGCCTCAGCGGGATTGTGCGCGACGTCGCCGCGCGGTACGGGCACGCCGTAGCGCCGCAGCAGCTGCTTGGCCTGATATTCGTGAATATTCATGGGCTTCCTCCGCAGGCTTCTGTCGTTGCATCACCTGGCCGCAGCGTTCTTGTGCGCTGCACCATCCCATCCGATAGAAATGCCCGGGCCGAAGCCGATTGTCCATCGACCGACGTCAATTCACTCGGATGAAGTGTAGATAAAGCCCAACACCAAATGGTGCCGGCTTCAGCTCACGCTTTTCTCACCCGGCACGCGAGCACTCTGGTCGCGCGATGAATGACGCTGATGAGGCAGTCGAAACGGACCACTCCAATCTGGCCCGGATGCCTCCCGCTGAATTTCATCGTATTTCTGCGACTCTTTTTGACTATCCGAATTTCGACTAGGATCGCCGGAATTGCGTCCTCTGAGTCGTTGAACGGTTGGCGGCGCGCGATCGAAGCGCCAGCAAGGGACAGGAATTTCAAAGGGATGAGACTGGGTCCTGAAATCGCCCGGCATCGCCGGCGATGGACGGTGGGGCGTTTGGCCGCACTGCTGCTGATCGCCGGCTGCGCGACACCGAAGCCGCCGCCGGCGGTGGTGTCCGCACCGATCCGGCCGGAGCCGCCGCTCTCGTCACTGCAGAGCTACGCTGTGAAGCCTGGGATTGGGACGCAGTGCGTCCCCTATGCGCGCGCCCGTTCCGGTATCGGCATTTTCGGCGATGCGTATACGTGGTGGGACACCGCCGCCGGACATTACGCGCGCGGCAACCGGCCATTCGTCGGTTCCGTACTCGTGCTGCGCAAGACCAGCCGATTGCAGCGCGGACATCTGGGCGTGGTGTCCGCTATCGTAGGCCCGCGCGAGATCCACATCGATCACGCCAACTGGCAGCCCGACAAGATCATCACCAACATGGCCGTCATCGACGTGTCGCCGGCCAACGACTGGACCAAACTGCGCTTCTGGAACAAGAAGGCCCGGACATGGGGTAGCATCTATCCGGCGGCTGGCTTCATCTACAATCTCCCCGACGGCGCCATTCCGCCTAGCGGCATCGGCACAACCGTGATCTCAAGCGGCGGCGACGCGGAGTACGGGCCTCCGGAGCAGTCCGCGCGCTGACATCCATCGGATCGCATCGCCCAGGGACTGTTCCAGCGAGCGGCATGACCATCCCAACTCGTTGCGCGCCTTTCTGCTGTCAAAGGCCATGGAGGTGCGTGCGAGACGCACGCCGGTCAGCGGCGCGGTCGGCGCTTTCCTGGTCACGGCTGCGATGCCTTCACTGACCAGGGCCGAGGCCAGCGCGAGCGCATAGGGAACACGGGCGCGCGGCATAGGGAGGCCGGTCAAACGCTGGAGTTCCGCCAGCAGTTCGCCGAGGCTGAGATTGACCGCGCCAAGGATGTAGCGCTCACCCACACGGCCTTTCTCGGCAGCCAGGATCTGCCCGGCGGCAACATCGCGCGCGTCGACCAGGTTGAACTCGCAGTCGAGATACGCGGGCGTCGAACCGTTGAGAAATCCGAGTATCATCCTGGTTGGCGGCGTCAAAAGATCGTCACCCGGCCCGATCGGCATGGTCGGGTTGGCAATCACCACCGGCAGGCCGCCGGCCGCCGCCTCACGCGCGGCTTCTTCGGCCAGGAACTTGGACCGGCAGTAGGGGCCGGGCATGTCCTCCAGCGTCAGGCGCACGCCCTCGTCGATCAACGCGCGCGCCGATTGCCTGGGTGCGCGAACGCTCTTCAGGATCGATTCGGTGGAGGTGTAGACGAAGCGCTGAACACCGGACTTCTGCGCCGCTTCCAGCATGCGGCGCGTTCCCTGGTGGTTGACCTCATCAAAGCTCTTGGGATCGCGCGCCCACAGGTTCGGATTGGCGGCGAGGTGAAAGATCCGCTCGCAGCCCTCAACTGCGTGCGCCACCGCCGCCGAGTCGGTGATGGAGCCCACCATCGCCTCGATCGCCGGCACGGCCGACTCGAATGGGCGCAGGTCCAGAACCCGCACCCGCTCGCCGCGGGTGGCAAGCTGTTCCACCAGATGGCGGCCGATAAAGCCGCATCCGCCGGTTACCAGATTGAGCGCCACCAATCCCCCTTTTGCACGCCTGTAAGCTGCGGCACGATGTGCCGGAACCATGCGCTCCAGTCAAATCCGCTTGCTCTGCCTCTTAGCATCGATCGCGGCTGTATGCAGCAGCCCGGTCCTGGCGCATGAGCGGCCGTCTACCACGCCCGCAGCCCGCTTCCTGCAGGGAGCGATCGAACGGGCCTTTGATCTGGTCCGACCGCCGGTCTCAGCTCGGTCGGCGGCGCAACTGGAAAACCTGCTCCGGAACGCGATGGATTGGCCGAACCTGACCCAATTCGCAATCGGACGCTATGGCGCGGAGCTTGACGAAGGTGGAATGGTCGATGCCCGGACGCGGCTGGAGCGGCAGCTGGGCGCACTGGCCCTGCGCGCCGGTCGAGAACTGCCGGCCATGACCCTCGCCATCCATGACATGCGAATCGACCCCGACGGCACCCGGCATGTGCTCAGCACCGCCAATCTGCCGCGATTCGGCGAAATCGAAGTGGAATGGATCCTCACCCCCACCCGGACGGACACCTCCTACCGCATCGCGGACATCAAGGCGCTCGGGCTGACGCTCCGACAGTTCCTGCGCAGCTGGATCGCGAACCTGGTCGCCGCCCGAAACGGTGATGCCGCCGCGGCGGTTTCGGACGCTCCGGCCACATCGCCGCAATGACAACGCGCGTAAGCTCTGGTAAGACCCTGCCGTCCGTCTGTGGGGAAGCACAAGATGCGGAAATACTTGCGAAATCTGGTGGCGATCGCGGTCACATTGACGCTTCTGGGATGGGCGGCGCCCGCCCTGGCGCATGCCATCATCGTCTCCGCCAATCCCACGGCCGATCAGCACGTGGCGCCGGGAAAGCTCGCCATCCACCTCGAGTTCAATTCCCGCGTCGACAAAAAGCGGTCGCGGCTGCAATTGACCGGGCCGGCGGGGGACAAGACCGACGTGCCGATTGACCAGGCGGGCGAACCCAATGTTCTCGCCGGAACGACCGGCGACCTTGCGCCCGGCGCCTACGTGCTGCGCTGGCAGGTCCTGGCGATCGACGGCCATATCACGCGCGGCGACATTCCCTTTGCCGTCGGCAACTGAGCTTAGCCTGACCTCATGGATCTGCTGCTGGATACGTTCGCATTCGGAAGCGTCATTCTTTCGGGCGTGGTGCGGACCTTCCAGTGCCTGGCGATCGGCGGCATTGCGTTCCTGATATTCATTGCTTTGCCGCTGGACCGGCGCGCGGCAGATGATGCGCTCGCGCCGCGGACCCTTCAGCTGACGCGCATGTTCGTTTGGGGCCTTCTGGTTACCGTGGCGATGTTGCTGGCCTTGCAGGTCACGATCCTCTCCGGCACAGCCGAAATCTCCCTCGGCGAAGCACTGGGCGGCGACTTCGCCGTCGCGCAGATCGTGCGCCTCGCCGGCGCGATTCTCATGCTGATCCTGCTCTACGGCCGCAAGCCGCCGGCGCCGCTGCTCGCCGTCCTGGCCCTGATCGATCTCGGCGCCGGCGTCGCCACCAGCCACGCCATGGCCCGGATCGATGCGCGCGGGTTGCTGATCGCGGTGACGGCGCTACACCATATGGGCGCCGCGGCCTGGATCGGCGGCCTGCCGTGCTTCCTGTCGGCGATGCGGCGGCTGCCGGCCGGCGCGCTCCGCGCCCAGGTCGGAACGCGCTATTCGGCGCTCTCGATGACCGCGGTGGCGGCTATTGCGGCCTCGGGCATCGCGATGCTGATCTACTATGTCGGCAGCACTGACGCGATGTACGGCACGGCCTACGGCATGATGCTGGGCACCAAGATCACGCTGTTCTTCGGCCTGCTCGCACTTGGCTACTGCAATTTCCGCGTGGTGCGCGGGCTTGCCGCCGATCCCTCCGGCTCGATCATGCGCCTGCGCCGTTTCGCCGAAGTGGAGTTGGGGGTCGGCATCACAATCTTTTTTGTGGCTGCCTCGATGACGTCTTTGCCGCCCGCCGCGGACTTGATGACCCGCGACCGCGCGTCGCTGACAGAGATTGCCCAGCGCCTGACCCCAAGATGGCCTGACTTCACGAGCCCCGGCCGCGATAGTCTTGCCTTCTACGAGCAGCAGCGGGCGCTCGATGAGCAGCGGGCGCAGGAAGGACCGCTCACGCTGCAAGCCTATGTGCCCGGCTCCGGCATCCCGCTGCCGCGCAACGCGGAAGACATCGCCTGGTCGGAATACAATCATCACATTGCCGGTTTGATCGTACTCGTCATGGGCGTCCTGGTGCTTCTGGAGAAGACCGGCAAGGCGCCCTGGGCGCGTCATTGGCCGTTGCTCCTGATCGTCCTGGCGGTGTTCCTGTTCATGCGCTCGGAGGCCGAGGCCTGGCCCACCGGCAAGCTGACGCTGGTCCAATCGCTGCAGGATCCCGAGTTCATCCAACATCGCGCCTTCATGGTGTTGATGACCGGATTTGCCTTGTTCGAGTGGAGCGTGCGCAATCAGTTCATGCGGAATGCATGGGCGCAGTATGTGTTCCCGCTATTGTCCGCGCTGGGGGGCATGATGCTGCTCACCCATTCGCACTCGATCGCCAATGCGAAGGATCTGCTGCTGATCGAGATGACTCACATGCCGCTGGCCGTCTTCGCCATCTGGTCAGGCTGGACCCGCTGGCTTGAGTTGCGCCTTGACGGAACGGCGCGCACGATTGCCGGTTGGCTGTGGCCAATCTTCTTCTGTCTGACTGCCGTTACTCTTCTGCTCTATCGGGAAACCTGAGACCCGCATGCTCGAGCGTTTTGTCGAACGGTCGGTGGCCTGGGCCATCGCCCATGCCAAGCTAGTGATCGCCGTCTGCTTCGCTTGCACGGCGGCGGCGGTGCTCTATTCGGCGCACAGCCTGAAGATGGACACCGACACAGCGCACATGATCTCAGACGACCTGCCCTGGAAGCAGGAGATGGCGAAGATCAATGTCGCCTTTCCGCAGAACGTGGGCCTGCTGGTCGTGATGATCGATGGGCAGACGCCGGACGCCGCCAGGGCGCCGCCGGCTGCGCCGCATAACCGCCAGGATGACGAAGCGAGCGGGCTTGAACTGGCCTGTCCCCGCGCAAGGCACCGACGGCGCGGACCGTTTCACGACCGCTACGGCATGATGCTGCTGGACACCAAGGATCTGGACGAGATCGCGCGCTCGGTGATCCGCGCCCAGCCTTTCATCGCGAGCCTCGCCGCCGATCCCAGCTTGCGCGGCCTGTTCGACGTGTTGTCGCTCGCCATGGAAGGCGTGGCGCGCAAGGCAACGGACTTCGCGTCGCTGGAGCGCCCGCTTACCGCCATCTCCACGGCGATCAGCGGAGCGCTGACCGGAAACGAGACGCCAATGTCCTGGCGCAACCTGATGATCGACAAGCCGGTCGACAAGCGCGAGCTGCGCAAGCTGATCCTGGCGCAGCCGAAGCGCGACTTCCAGGCCTTGCAACCCGGCGCAAAGGCCAGCGCTGCCATCCGCGAGATGGCGCGCGATCTTCAACTCACGCCCGACCGCGGCGTCACCGTGCGCCTGACCGGCGCCGTTCCGCTGACCGACGAGGAGTTCGGCACCGTGGCGGAGGGCATGAGCTGGGCGCTCTTCGTCTCCATCGTCTGGTTCTGAGCCTGCTGTTCAGCGGCCCTGCGGTCTTTCAAGCTGATCGTTGCCTGTTTCGTGACGCTGATCGTCGGATTGATATGGACCTTCGGCTTTGCCACACTCGCCATTGGCACGCTCAACCTGGTGTCGATCGCGTTCGCCGTCATGTTCATCGGCCTGTCGATCGATTTCGGCATCCAGTTCGGCGTGCGTTACGGGCAGGAGCGCTTCATCGCCGACGACGGCACCGCCCTGCCGCGCACCGGCCGCTTCATGGCCACCTCACCCTCGCCGCCATCATCGCCATCGGCTTCCTGTCGTTCACGCCGACCGACTATCGCGGCGTGTCGGAGCTCGGCCTGATTGCCGGAGCGTCGGCAATCACGCTGCTGCTCAACCTCACCCTGCTGCCCGCCCTGCTCAAGCTGTTTCCGCCGGCCAGCCATCCACGCGACATGGGCTTTGCCTGGGCCAAGCCGATCGACGATTTCCTGCTTGGCCGGCGATGGCTTGTTCTGGGCGTCTGGACGGTCATCGCAATTGCCGGCGTCGTGGCGGCGATGGGACTCGGTCGATTTCAATCCGCTGCACCTGAGACCCGAAGGTCGTATCGGTCTCAACGCATGTTCGACCTGATGCAGGATCCGCTGCGCACGCCGTGCGATATCGAGATCCTGGCGCCCAGCATCGACGCGGCGCAGGCGCTGGCCGACAAGATCGCCAAGCTGCCGGAAGTGAATGCGGTACTGACCGCCAACACCTTCGTACCCAAGGACCAGGATGCAAAGCTCGCCATCATCCAAGATCTGAACGACCTCATGGGGCTGAGCCTGGATCCGATCGATATTACTCCTCCGCCGACGCCCGACCAGGTGCGCGCCTCGCTGCGCCACTGCGCGGCCATGCTGCGCGAGGCGGTGGGCTCTTCCGACGTGGCGCAGCAGCTGGCGCGCCTGCTCGACCAGGCCGCCGATTCGGACGCTGCGTTCCTGCAACGGCTCGACCACGTGCTGCTGGCGACCTTGAAGCCGCGCCTCGATGCGCTGCGGGCCGCGCTCTCCGCCCAGAAGCTCACGGTCGACACCCTGCCGCCGGAGATTCGCAACGACTGGATCGCGGCCGACGGCGAAGCCACCATGCTGGTGATTCAGCCGGCGACAGCAACGACAACGAGGTGCTGGAACGGTTCGTCACTGCCGTGCGCACGATTGCGCCGGATGCGAGCGGGTCGGCCGTGCAGATTTATGAAGCCGGACATGCGGTCTCGCGCCTTCTGATCGCGACGGCATGCGCGATGGCGGCATGGCGATCCTGCTCGGCATCATCCTGCGTCGTGGTCGACGCGTTGATGGTGCTGGTGCCGCTAGCAGCCGCGGCGCTCACCACCGCGATCGTCTGCCGGTTGATCGGTTTGCAGTTCAACTTCGCCAACATCATCGCGCTGCCGCTGCTGCTCGGCATCGGCGTCGCTTTCAACATCTATTTCGTAGTCAATTGGCGCAACGGCATCAGCGGCCCGCTGCAGACCAGCACCGCGCGCGGTGTCCTGTTCAGCGCCCTGACCACCGGCTCTTCATTCGCCAGCCTTGCCGTCTCGGGACATCTCGGCACGGCCAGCATGGGCATCGTGCTGCTGAGCGGCATGGCAATGACCTTGGTCTGCATCTTTACGCTGATGCCGGCGCTGCTCGGACCGCCGCCAACCCGTGCGGGGTAGGGCTCGCGGATCGACCAGCGCTACTGCGCAGCGCGAGGAAGATGGCGCGCGCGGGTAAGCCGATCGCGCAGCGCACTCAGCGACAGGGCGGCGCGGCGCGCCAGCGTCTCGGAGAATCGTTCACAGAACATGTCGTTGATGAGATGCGCCGACAGCGCCATGGTCAGGAACGAGCTGAGATAGAACCGCATCGATGGGCTTGCGCGGCTCACCTTCGCAAGCTGACGCACTGCCCCCAGCACCGCCGGCCGGTAGATTCCGGCGCGCCGGATCGACGCCATCGACAGCCAGCGCTCGGCCAGCGGACCGCGCAGCAGGCTGCCCGCGGGTGCCGCCGGAGCGAGGAAGTTCCGCTTGGGCCGGGCCGCCGTGATCGGCAGGCGCCGCGTCAGAATTGCGCGCAGCACGCGCTTGCCCTCGCCGTTGGCGCGATGGAACGAGGACGGCATCCGCCACAGCAGATCGACGACACGAGTGTCCAGGAACGGCAGGCGCGCCTCCAGGCCGTTCGCCATCTCCGCCCGGTCCCCAAGAAAACAGAGATTGTAGCGCGGCAGGTCGGTATAGAGCGAAGCCAGGCGCGAGAGCGTGACATCGTCCAACATGCGGGCGTCCGGATAGGTGGCGGAAAACCAGTCCATCAGCGCACCGCTGGGACTTGCCCCGGCGTGACGGCGGAACTCGGGCGTCGTCACGAACCGCATGCCGCGCTCAGCGGAACGCGCCCGCAGAGCGGCATATGGGGCGCCGCCATGATCGCTCCACGCCATCTGCGCGCGCAGCCTGGGCGTGATCGTCGGCATCACGCCATCGCGCGGTCCGTAATCGGCAAGAAACTGGGACAATGCCGCCGATCCATCGCCGTTCGCGGCAGCGGCCAGCAATCCCGCATGCTCGAAATAGGCATAGCCGCCGTGCAACTCGTCCGAGCCTTCGCCGGTCAAGACCGCCTTCACATCCTGCTTGGCCCGCCGTGCGAGCAGCAACTTCGCGGTCCCGTGGGGATTCGGCACGGTCGCTTCGGCGTGCCAGACCGATGTCTCGAACGCCTGCGCCATGTCTTCGGCTGTGACCTCCAGAAAGACGCCGCGCAGGCCCAAGCGCTCCGCGGCGAGTTCCGCGGCCCCGCGCTCTGATTCGCCCGTCCCGACGAAGTCGATCGAGTAGGCCGAAACCTTCGACGACGCCGTCTCCGACGCCAGTGCCGCCACGGAGCTCGAATCAACGCCGCCGGACAGGAACAACCCAACCGGCGCGTCGCCGTGAAACCGCTCGCGCACCGCTTCGCTGAGTGCCGATTCGAGCGCTTCCGTTGCCTGGTCGAAGCTGATCCGCGCGGTTCCGGCCGCTTCCGGGTCGAGCCTGAAGTAGCGGTGCGTGGTAATCCCCTGGCGAGAGACCAGGAGATATGTGCCAGGCTCCACCGCCGATATGCCGGCAAACAGGCAATCCTGCGGCAAGTAGGTTCCATGAAGCTCGCGGTTGAGCACCGCGAGATCGATTTGCCGCTCCGACCAGGGATGCGCCAGAATGGCCTTTGCTTCGGAGCCAAACAGCAGCAGCCCGTTGCGCGCAGACGTGAACAAGGGCTTCACCCCGAATCGGTCGCGCGCCAGCATGGTCCTTCCGTTCCGCCGGTCGAAAATGGCAAAGGCGAATTCACCCTGCAGTCTCGACACGAATTCCGGACCGAAGTGGAGATAGAGCTGAATCAGGACCTCGGTGTCGCTGCGCGTGCGGAATACGGCGCCGCGGCCTTCAAGCTCCCGGCGCAACCGCTCGAACCCGTAGATCTCACCGTTGAAGGCGATGACTACATCTTCGCCGAGGTTCGTCATCGGCTGCTTGCCGCCGTCGAGATCGACCAGCGCCAGCCTGGCATGAAGCAGGCAAGCTTCGCCCCGGGGATCCTGCCATGCGCCTACGTCGTCCGGCCCGCGATGCAGGATGGCCTGCAGCATGGGCAGCGCGCGCTCGGCGTCGGCTTTGCCATGGGCGGTGCAAGCGATCTCTCCGGCAAGTCCGCACATGGGAAGAATCCATCTAAAGTTCAGCAGGCGGGGCAGCGAAGCGGGCGGTCGTCGGGTCGACCACACATGAATGCAACATCTTCCTGACGGTACACTTACAGCCGGGCCAATGGGGGAAATTCGCCGAGGCCCCACGGCCCGCTTTGAGCAATACTACGAAACGACCGCCGCCGCCTCCTGCCGACGCACCGAGACCAACGCCAGCAAGGCGGCGGACGCCAGGCGACTTTCAACCGGATCGGCCCGGCTGGTCAATGCAATCGGGCAGCGCGCGCCCATGACGATGCCGGCGCTGTCGGCACCCGCGAAATAGCTGAGCTGCTTGGCGAGCATATTGCCGGCTTCGAGGTCGGGAACCACCAGAATATCGGCGTGGCCCGCAACATTCGAGGCAATTCCCTTCTGCCGGGCCGCCTCCACGCTGATCGCGTTGTCGAAAGCGAGCGGACCATCGAGCATCGCGCCGGTGATCTGGCCGCGATCCGCCATCTTGCACAAGGCCGCGGCGTCGACCGTCGATGGGATGCGTGGATTGACGGTTTCCGCCGCGGACAAGATCGCCACCATCGGCGCCGCAATTCCCAGCGCGTGGGCCAGGTCGATCGCGTTCTGCACGATATCGCGCTTGGCATCGAGATCGGGTGCGATGTTGATCGCCGCGTCCGTAACCAGCAGCAGCCGGTCGTAGGCCGGGACGTCCAGGACAAAGACATGGCTTATCCGCCGGGCGGTGCGCAGGCCATCGGGTGCGACCGCCGCCTCCATCAATTCGTCGGTGTGCAGACTACCCTTCATGAGGGCCGAAACCTCGCCCGCGCGCGCCATGGCCACCGACTTGGCGGCTGCCTCGTGACTATGTTCGGTTGCGACCACAGGCATGGCATCGGCCTTGAGCCCGGCGGCGGCCAGCGCCCGCTCGATTTTCGCCCGCGGCCCGACCAGGACCGGATCGATCAGTCCGGCCTTGGCCGCCAGATCGGCGCCCTCCACCGAGTTCGGATCGCATGGATGGACGACAGCACAGCGCACACGCGGCAAATCCTTGCGCACTGCCGTGAGCCGCGCCAGCAGATCGGGCTTGCGATCAAGGTGCAGCGGACGATTCATATGCGGTCCCGTCGCTTCGAAGAACGGACCGCATGGTAGCGCAAATCGGTGAAATGGTCAGCGGCGGCTTGCCGCACCCGGCTATTGCTCGGGCTCGTTCTTGATGTCGACGATCTTCTTCTCGAGCGCAGCGACCAGAGCGTCGGCGCCACCGCCTGTCACGGTGGCGGAGAAGTCCGAGCGCATGCGGGCCATTTCGGAGATGGCACCGCTGAGATAGACGTCGATGATCTTCCAGCCCCCGTCGGTGTCGGGACGGAACAGGTAGTTGAGCGCGACCGGCTCGCCATTCGACTTGACGATCTTGGTCTGAACCAGAACGCGATTGTCCGCAGGCTCCTTCACATCGCCGACCTGGAACTTCTGTCCCTTGTAGGCCTTGAACCGTGACGCGTAGGTTGTGACCATGTAGCGGTCGAAGGCGTCCAGCAGCCGATTCTTTTCGTCGGCCGTGAAATTCGTCCACGCAGCCCCGATTGCGATCTTGGCCATGACCGGCACGTCGAATGTCTGACGGATGACCGGTTCAAGCTTCTTGTAGCGGCCGTCGAATCCCAGCTCCTGCCCCTGCTTCATCGTCTCTTCAAGCGCATCGTAGAACGTCTGCACGATCGCCTTCGGATCGCCAGTGCCCTGCGCCGCTGCATAGCTCGGGGAAATGCCGCCAGCGACCGCCAGCATCGCTGCGGCGATCACGAAACCACGCCGAGTGAGTGTCACAATCTTACGACCTTCTGCGCAATGCCCAACGCCTGCAGGGCCTGCTCCACGATGTGGGGCGCATTCAGGCGGGCGACGTCATATTGCTTTGCCGGTGCGTCATGGTCGATGAAGATGTCTGGCAGCACCATCGGCCGCACCTTCAACCCGCCATCCAGCAGACCGGCGTGAGCCAAGTAATGTAGGACGTGCGAACCAAAGCCGCCAATCGCGCCTTCCTCAATCGTGATCAAGACCTCGTGTTCGCGCGCCAGCCGCGCCACCAGGTCCTCATCCAGCGGCTTGCAGAACCGCGCGTCCGCAACCGTCGTGGACAGGCCCTTGGCGCCCAGATCCTCGGCCGCCTTCAGGCATTCCTGCAGGCGTGTGCCAAAATTGAGGATCGCGATCTTGGTGCCTTCCTTGATGATCCGGCCCTTGCCGATCTGCACGGGCGTGCCGCGCTCCGGCAATTCGAGCCCGACGCCCTCGCCGCGCGGATAACGGAACGCCGAGGGACGATCGTCGATCTCGGCGGCGGTCGCCACCATGTGCATCAACTCCAGTTCGTCCGACGGCGCCATCACCACGAAGTTCGGCAGGCAACCGAGATAGGCAATATCGAAGCTCCCGGCGTGCGTCTGCCCGTCCGCGCCGACCAGACCGGCGCGATCCATGGCGAAGCGCACAGGCAGGCTTTGAATCGCCACGTCGTGAACAACCTGGTCGTAAGCTCGCTGCAAGAACGTCGAATAGATGGCCGCGAACGGCTTCATCCCTTCGGTCGCCATGCCGGCGCAGAATGTGATGGCATGCTGCTCGGCGATGCCGACGTCGAACGTGCGATCGGGGAACGCCTTGCCGAAGGCGTCGAGACCAGTGCCCGACGGCATCGCCGCGTTGACCGCGACGATGCGATCGTCGGCCTTGGCCTCGGCGATCAGCGCCTTTGCGAAGACGCCGGTGTAGCTCGGCGCCTTGGGCGTCGATTTCTGCTGCGCGCCGGTCGCGACATCGAACTTCACGACGCCATGGTACTTATCGGCGGACGCCTCGGCGGGCCCATAGCCCTTGCCCTTCTGCGTCACGCAATGGACCAGGACCGGCCCCGGCTCTTCGGAATTGGCAAGGTTCTGCAGGATCGGCAGCAAGTGATCGAGGTTGTGGCCGTCGATCGGGCCGACATAGTAGAAGCCCAGCTCCTCGAACAAGGTGCCGCCACCCGAGATGATGCCGCGGGCGAATTCCTCCGCCTGCTGGGCAGCACGTTGGAACGGTCGCGGCAGGATCTTGGAAATGTCCTTCGCCACGTGGCGGAGCGAGCGGAACGAGGTCGAGGACAGCGAGCGCGAGAGATAGGAGCTGAGCGCGCCGACCGGCGGCGCGATCGACATGTCATTGTCGTTGAGGACGACGATCAGGCGGGTGTCGCGCGATCCGGCATTGTTCATCGCCTCGTAGGCCATGCCGGCACTCATCGCACCGTCGCCGATCACCGCGATGACGTTGCGTTTGCGTCCCAGCATCTCGCTCGCCACCGCCATGCCGAGGCCGGCGGAGATCGAGGTCGAGGAGTGCGCGGCGCCGAACGGGTCGTACTCGGATTCGGAGCGCTTGGTGAAACCGCTCAAGCCACCGCCCTGCCGGATGGTCCGTATGCGGTCGCGCCGGCCGGTGAGAATCTTGTGCGGATAGGCCTGATGGCCGACGTCCCAGATCAACCGGTCATAGGGGGTATCGAACACGTAGTGGATCGCAACCGTCAGTTCGACCACGCCGAGCCCGGCGCCGAGATGGCCGCCGGTAACAGAGACCGCGTCGATTGTCTCCTGTCGCAATTCGTCGGCGACTTGGCGAAGCTGGCTTGGGTCAAGTTGGCGCAGATGGGCAGGCGTCTTGATGCGATCGAGGAGCGGCGTCTTGCTGGCGGCGGTCACGATATTGCTTCTCACTCTTCGTACGTGGCTGTCCCCAACGGCCGAGGAAATGATCTAGGCCGCGAATCGGCTGCTTATAAGGAACTCAGCCGGCAAAAGCTAGCATAGCGCATATGCAACAATAGCCGAGTCACATTTATGGTCTTTGTGTCAAATACTTAACCCGGTGTGTGCACTGCCGCAACTCAGTATGCAAAACGTGCATTCTATGTTACAGGGAAATTCAATCGGTCAACGCCGCTGTCGGGTCGGGTTCGGATTGGCCGAGTCCAGCACTAGGGGATGCCCTCTTGGGGTGTCGGGCGCTGGCACAAATAGATGGTGAGCATGAAAGTAGTCTTGGCACAGCCACGCGGCTTTTGCGCCGGGGTGGAGCGGGCGATCGACATTGTGGAAAAGGCGCTGGAGACCTATGGGCCTCCGGTCTACGTCCGGCATGAGATTGTGCACAACCGGCACGTGGTCGATTCCCTGCGCGCCAAAGGCGCGGTCTTCGTTGAGGAACTCGACGAGGTGCCGGAAGGCAAGATCGCGATCTTCAGCGCTCACGGCGTCAGCAAGACGGTCGAGCGCGACGCCGAATCGCGCCGCCTGCAGGTGATCGACGCCACCTGCCCGCTGGTTTCCAAAGTGCATGTGGAGGGCCGTCGCTACGCAGCACAGGACCGCGAAGTCATCCTGATCGGCCATGCCGGCCATCCTGAGGTCGAGGGCACGATGGGCCAAGTGCCGGGCGGCGTTCATCTGATTTCCACGGCCGGAGATGTCGGCAAGCTTCAAGTGAAGGACCCGGCAAAGCTCGCTTACGTGACCCAGACGACGCTGTCGGTCGACGACACGCGCGACGTGATCGAAGCGCTGAAGCGGCGCTTCCCCGCCATCGTCGGGCCCGACACGAAGGATATCTGCTACGCGACCCAGAACCGCCAGCGCGCCGTTCGCCAGCTCTCGGAGCAGGTGGACATGATATTGGTCATCGGTGCGCCGAATTCCTCCAATTCCAATCGCTTGCGCGAGATTGCCGAGGAACTCGGCGTGCGCAGCCATCTGATCGAGAACGCCGGCCAGCTGGACGCCAGGTGGCTGGACGGCGTCAGTTCGGTGGGTATTACCGCCGGCGCTTCCGCACCTGATGTTCTGGTGCAGGAAGTGGTCGCCAAGCTGCGGGATCTAAAGCAAATCAACCTGAGCGTCATGGAAGGCATCGCGGAGAATGTGAAGTTCCGCCTGCCGCCGCAGCTTGAAGCCAACAGCCAGGTCGCCGCGAAATAGCGCCGGCCCCAGAAAAAGAGTTCGAGAGAAGGAGCATATTGTGGCCGTTCCATTGAGACAGATGATCGGTGTCGGCACCTATGTGATGAAGCAGCATCTGCTGGGGCGGAAGCGCTACCCGTTGGTGTTGATGCTGGAGCCTTTGTTCCGTTGCAACCTGGCCTGTGCCGGCTGCGGCAAGATCGACTATCCGGCGGAGATCCTGAATCAGCGGATTTCGGTCGCGGATGCGCTCAAGGCGGCAGAGGAATGCGGCGCGCCGGTCGTCTCCATCGCCGGCGGCGAACCGCTGCTGCACAAGGAGCTGCCGGAGATCGTCGATGGCCTGATCAAGCAGGGCCGCTTCGTTTATCTGTGCACCAATGCGCTGCTGATGGAAAAGAAGATGGGCGACTACAAGCCGTCGCCTTACTTCACCTGGTCGGTCCATCTCGACGGCAGCAAGGAAGAGCACGACAAGTCGGTCTGCCAGCAGGGCGTCTATGAGAAAGCGGTCGAGGCGATCAAGAAGGCCAAAGAGGCGGGCTTCCGCTGCAACATCAACTGCACTTTCTTCGACGGCACCGATCCGGAGCGTGCGGCGAGGTTCTTCGACGACGTGATGGCAATGGGCGTCGACGGCATCACCGTCTCGCCCGGCTATGCCTATGAGCGCGCGCCAGACCAGCAGCATTTCCTGAACCGCAAGCGCACCAAGCAGCTGTTCCGCGACATCTTCCGCCGCGGCGACAAGGGCAAGAAGTGGGAGTTCAGCCAGTCGTCGCTGTTCCTCGACTTCCTGGCCGGCAACCAGACCTACGAGTGCACGCCCTGGGCCAACCCTACACGCAACGTGTTCGGCTGGCAGCGGCCCTGCTATCTGCTCGGCGAAGGCTATGCCAAGACCTTCAAGGAGCTGATGGAGGGCACCGACTGGGACGCCTATGGCGTCGGCAATTACGAGAAGTGCGCCGACTGCATGGTCCATAGCGGTTTCGAAGGCACCGCCGTGCGCGACGCCATGCAGAGCCCGCTGAAGGCGCTTCGCGTCGCCATGAAGGGCGTCAACGTCGAAGGCGAAATGGCGCCGGAGATCTCGCTCGAGAAGCAGCGCAAGGCCGAGTACGTCTTCGCAAAGCACGTCGACGACGCGATGGCCAAGATCAAGGAAGAGAAAGAGCTAGCCAAGTCCGGCAAGCGCCCCACGGCAGCGGAGTAGCGCTCTCAATCTCCCTACTAGCCTGACACGACGAAGAATGAGCGCCGCCAACACGGCGCTCATTTTCGTTTGCGCCGTCGCTGAAGTTGCGCAGCCGGCATTGATGGGAAAGGACTCGCGCGTGCAATCACCAGCGCGCGGATCAGATGTCCGCTTTCGAGGCCGAGCCGGAATGCGTTTCCGCTGTTGGGGATTTGCCGGATTTGGCACATCGCGGACAAATAGGATCTCTCGAACGACGTTCGCTACCGGTGCAAATCCTGGCACACGCAGAACGAGGCCACACGTCTGACTCTTGACCCAAGGCCGCTGTAGTTCAGCAAGCAGACGCCCCCATTGGACCTTGGTCCAACTGTTCAGGCCCAACTCTTTAGGTTGCAGTTGATCGGCGACCGTCAGGCAGGCCGCCGCGGAGGCGTCCTACGGACGAAGAGCATATCATGACAGGAAAATTTCATACCTCGACCGTGATGGTCGCATTTTTGACCGCCGTCTTGTTGTCATCGGCACATGCGCAGGATGCGCCAGAGACGATGGATACCCGCATCGGCAAGCTCACCTTCGAGAGCGGGTATCCATCCGACGAGACGGTGCAGAAGCTCTATGACGAGATGGATTTCCAGCGGGCCTGCCAGGCCTACATCTGGGGCATCCCGGCGGTCGGCATGGCGGAGTGGCGACTGGCCCACCGCGACGTCTTCAAGGCCAAGAACGGCCAGCTGCTGTCGTATCTCGACTTCAAGGAGAAGCTCGGCATCCTCACGCCGAACTACACGACGCCGTACATCCTGACCCTGGTTGACCTGCAGGAGAGCGGACCGCTCGTCGTAGAGCTTCCGCCTGGATTGATGGCCGGCATGATCATGGATGCCTGGCAGCGCGTCCTCGCCGACCTCGGCGTCGTCGGGCCCGACAAAGGTAAGGGCGGCAAGTACCTGATCCTGCCGCCCGGGTACGAAGGAACTGCGCCCGAGGGCTACTATGTCGTCCAATCGACCGGCAGAACGGTATTTGCCGGCGTCAGGCTGCTGGACGCCGACAAGGACAAGGCAATCCGGGAGCTGATCCCCGGATTGAAGACATACACCTGGTCTGTAAACGGGACGGGTGAAGTCATGCCGGTCCGCCGTGCCGGCGATGTCAAATGGAGCCAGATGCCGCCGCACGGGATGGCCTACTGGGAGAGTCTCAACAAAGTCATCCAGAGCGAGCCGGTGCAGGAGCGTGATCGCCTGATCCTGGCGCAGCTTCGCTTCCTCGGGATCGAGAAGGGCAAGCCGTTCAAGCCGGATGCGCGCCAAAAGAAGATCCTCGAGGAAGCCGCGATCGTCGGCGAAGCGATGGCGAAGGCCAACACGTCCGACAAGCGGGTGGAGCCGCCATTCTGGCCCAACACCCACTGGAAGCACGCGCTGGTCGTCTCCGTTGACCAGCGCATGCCCGGCTTCGATCAGCTCGACGAGCGCGCCGCCTGGTTCTACGAGGCGGTCGCCATCTCGAAGGCAATGCTGACCGAGACCCCCGGGGTCGGGCAGCGCTACATCGCCGCCTACAAGGACAAGGATGGCGCGTGGCTCAGCGGCGGCAACGCCTACCAGCTGCACGTTCCGCCGAAACCGCCCGTCAAGCAATTCTGGTCGGTCACCGCCTATGCCGAGGGTACCCGGCAGATGGTCATCACCGAGCAGGGGCGGCCCGACATCTCCTCGCGCAAGGAGGACATTGCGAAGAACAGCGATGGCTCGATTGACGTCTACTTCGGCCCGAAGGCGCCTCAAGGCAAGGAGCAGAACTGGGTGCAGACGAATTCCGGCGAGGGCTGGTTCGCCTACTTCCGCTTCTACGGTCCGACCGAGCCGTTCTTCGACAAGTCCTGGGCGTTGCCTGATTTCGAGAAGATCGACTGAGACGCGGAGACTCACGATGAGGCGATATCTGCCCAGCCTCATGCTGGCCGCGGTTCTCTGGCCATCGCTTGTGACAACCAGCATGGCGCAGAGTGAACCGGATCGGTTCAACGCGCTCGCCAACCTGCCGTTCGAACAGAACCGGCCGACGGCCGAGACCGCGCAGACACTGAAGGACGAGTTGCTCTTTCAGCAGGCCACCCAGGCCTATCTTTGGGCTATGCCGCTGGTCAACACGCTCGGCATGAAGTTCGGCTCTGAACAGGTGTTCGGCGCCGGCTACAACATACACCGGTCTGGAAGGAGCGGCTCGACACCAGGACGCTGGTCACGACACCGAACTCGGACGTGATCTACGCGATGAGTTACGTCGACATGGGCGAGACCGGCCCGATCGTGTTTGAGGCGCCGCCCAACCTGCAGGGCATCCTGCTCGACTTCTGGCAGCGGCCGATTCCGGTGGATGGCGGCAAGTTCTTCGGTTATGTGGGCTTGCCGGGACCGGACGCCGGCAAGGGCGGCAAATTCCTCGTGCTGCCGCCGGGCTATGCCGGCGACACGCCCGAAGGATATTGGGTTTACCGATCTGGCACCAACAACCTCTTCATCTTTCTGCGCGCCTTCTACCAGGATCCGAGCGACCTTTCGCCCGCGGTCAAGTTGATGGAGTAGGCAAAAGTCTATCCGCTCAACCTGCCCGAGGCCGAGCGCAAGCCGATGGAGTATCCGAACGCCTCGGGCGTGCCGGCGAACATGCTGCCGCGCTCCGACGTCACCGCCTTCGAGCAACTGAAATGGTTGCTCGACCGAGAAGCGGGCGAAATCTCGCCGGCCCCGAAGGCTCCGGGATATTGGCAAGCATTGGCCTGGTCGAAGGCAGGCCATTCTCACCTTCTCCGCATGCACGAAAGATCTCAATGATGCCGCGAGGTCGTCACAAGATGAGCCGTGTCATCGGCCTCAGCGAGGAGGTCGAGGGGCGCTCGCTGCTGGTCTGGCCGACCGGCGCTGGACCAACCCGATCAACACCGCCGCCGAACCCGGGCCCGAAAAGTCGATCGACTTCCACTGGGTGGACGAGGAGGGCGGATTCACGGACATCGAGCGGCGGGTCTGGATGTTCACCGACTACTACTCGATCAGCCCGGGCATGGTGTCGCTGACGCCCGGCCGCGGCGCCTTCTATGCGATCGCCTTCAACGACGCCGGTGGGGAGCCGCTGTCAGGCAACGGCTCCTACAAGTTGACCCTGCCTCCGGATGTCCCGGCCGAGCTGTTCTGGTCGGTGACGCTCTACGAGGCGGAGAACGCCTCCGGCCTCGCCACCGAGGCGCGGCGCTTCCCGTCCCTTGGCTCGCGCGACAAGCCGGTGCAGAACGCGGACGGGACAACCGATCTCTTAGTCGGGCCGAAGGCACCGGCGGGCAAGGAAGCCAACTGGCTGGCAACAGCACCCGGCCGCGGCTTCTTCGCCATCCTCCGGCTCTACGGCCCGGGTGAGCGCGCTGTCGATTACAGCTGGAAGCCGGGCGATATCGAGAAGACAAACTAGCGGGGCGAAGACGGCGGCGCGCCGCGCGAGGCTCCCGGTCCGCTCTTGGCGGTAAATCGGACCATCATCAGTCTTCAGCGAATGTCTCACAATGGCACAACTCTGACCTTGTGAGACAGGTTGTCATCTGGCCGCTTCCAGAGGCAGAGGGCACGTCGGCACGACCTTAACCAAGGCCGGCAACCGCCCCACGGCAGCGGAGTAGCGCATGGTGGGCGCGCCGTGAGGCGCGGCCCGTCTGCAGCAGCGCACCGAGCCTGACACGACCCAGAATGAGCGCCGCCAACACGGCGCTCATTTTTGTTCGGCCTTCCTGGTCGACGAAACTTGCCATGACGGCCGGCAACACCTCGCCGGCTGTATCCGAGATCGCTCGCACGGCGATGAATGGCAATCCACGCTCGGCTGCGGCGCGGGCGACGTGATGACTCTCCATGTCGACGCCGAGCGCGCCGCGTTGCCCCAGCGCCTGCGCTTTCTCGGCTGGTGACGAGAGCATGCGATCGAGCCCCAGGATGGCGCCGACTGTCACCCCTCTCCCACCGTCATCCCGGCCTTGAGCCGGGATCCCTCTGGCCGCTCGCGTTCGCCTCTCCGATGAACCCCGGCTCAAGGCCGGGGTGACGTCCATGGGAACATCCGGTTCAGACGACCAGAGAGGCGCGCCGACCGCATGTCCTTCCGACCGGCGCGCCGCCGCGTGGTGTGGCGCATCATCCCCATGATCGCGGCGGGCCGCTTCTACCGCGGATGCCAGCGCCTCCACCCACGGCTCATGTGTCCGCCAGATCTCGCCGATCTCGTTCATCACGGTATCGGCGATGATGAGATCACCGCTCTTCAGCTCCGGCGCGAGCGCCCCCGCAATGCCGAAGCTCACGAGGCCCCGCACGCCGCGGTCGAGCAGCCGCTCGATCTTGGCGCGCGCGATATGGGCGCGGCCGCCGGTGCTGATGCACATGACACCGATGCCGTGAAGGAGCTTTGCTTCCGACTTGAGACCCGTGACGACGCCCAGCACGGGCTGTCACATCCCGTGGATGACGCTGGTGGAATTGCCGCGCTTCAGGTTGCGATAGCGCGCCATCGCCCAGAGCGGGAAGAAAGCGCGGTAGCCGTGGTAGCGCAGATAGAAAACGCGCGGGAAGCCGACTGCCGTGAAATGCTCCTCATTCCACAGGCCTTCATCCGTCTGAGTGGCCGCCAGGTAGTGGATGCCCTGCTCCACCGCGGGATCGTCGATCTCGCCGGCGGCGATCAGGCCAAGAACCGCCCACGCCGTCTGCGACGGCGTCGAGTCCTTGCCCTCGCCGCGCGGCTGATCCGCCCAATAGGACGCGCCGTCCTCGCCCCAGCCGCCGTCTTCGCGCTGCTTGGCTTTGAGCCAAGCCACCGCCTTGCGCATCGCCGGATGGTCGTTCGGCACGCCTGCGGCGTTCAGCGCGCACAACACCGACCACGTGCCATAGATGTAGTTGGTGCCCCAGCGCCCGAACCAAGATCCGTCCGCCTCCTGCTCCTTCATCAGATAGTCGATGGCGGCTTTCACCTTCGGATGATCCTGCCGGTAGCCGAGCTGCGCCAGCATGGAGAGGCAGCGCGCCGAAACATCGGCCGTCGGCGGATCCAGCAGCGCGCCGTGATCGGCGAAAGGAATGTGGTTCAGATAATAGCATTCGTTGTTCGCGTCGAACGCGCCCCAGCCGCCGTTCTTGCTCTGAGTGCCGAAGATCCATTCGGTCGCGCGGTCGATGGTCTCGCGATAGCGTTCGCGGTCGGTGCGGTCCATCGCCAGCGCAACGACTGCGGTGTCGTCGACATCGGGATAGTGGGCGTTGTTGTATTGGAAGGCCCACCCGCCTGGACGCACACCCGGGCAATTGACCGCCCAGTCGCCATAGACGTCGAGGATCTGGCGATCCAGTCCATAGCCGGCTTGACGCGTTCCGCCGCCTCGCCGCCCGCCTCCAACATGGCGGGCTGCGCGCGGTATCCCAGACCGGCGACAGGCACGGCTGGCAATAGGCCATGCCGTCCTTGAAGATCATCAGCTTTTCGAGCGAAGCGCGCGCGGTGGCACGGTCCGGGTGATCCACCGGATATCCGAGCACGTGGTACATCATTACGGAATTGGCCATCGCCGGATAGATCGCGCCCAGCCCGTCCTCGCCATTCAGGCGCGTGGTGACCCAAGTCACCGCATCCTTGATGCACCGCTCGCGCAGCTTCTTCGGGAACAGGACCTGCGCGCGTTGCAGCACGCGATCGACGCCGCGGAAGAAGGCCGCCCAGGCGCCCGTGCGCTTGTAGTTGTACCAGTCCGCGACCTGCTCCGGCGGCGTCACGAACAGCTCGCGCACATCGACCCTGCGTGGGTTGCGCGCCAGCGGCCGCTTCGCCATCAGGACCAGCAGCGGCACGATAACCGTGCGCGACCAATAGCTGACCTTGTCCAGGTGGAACGGGAACCAGCGCGGCAGCGCCATGATCTCGACCGGCATCACCGGGACGGCGCGCCACGGCACCTGCCCGTAGAGCGCGAGCTGGACCAGGGTGAAGACGTTGGATTCCTTGGCGCCGCCGTGCGCCAGGATCGCCTCGCGCGCGCGCTTCATCACCGGCGCGTTGACGTGCTCGCCGCAAATCTTGAGGGCGTAGTAGGCCTTCACGCTGGCGGACATGTTGAAGTCGCCGCCGTGGAACAGCGGCCAGCCGCCGTGCTCCCCTTGGATCGACCAGAGATAGCGGACGATCTTGCCTTCCAGCACCGGATCGTCCGGCTCGCCCAGGAAATGGCGCAGCAGAACATATTCCGCCGGAATGGTGGCGTCGGCCTCGAGTTCAAAAGCCCAATGACCGTCGGGCCGCTGCAGCCGCCCCAAAGCATCCGCAGCGCTGGCCACGCCGGTTTCGACCCGGCCCAGCAAATCCGCGAAATCCTGTTCACGGGCTGCCGCCAGTCCGTGGCCGCTCATATTTAGAACCATTCCAAGCTACCCACCTTGAGCCGAAGAATGCTTGAAGTGCGGTGGCATTTCAACTGCGCTGCAACAATTCGTTAACGCTGGCGTTTTTCGCAATGTCCCTAGCTGGATGAACGGATCACTTGCCGCTCAACGGAAAGACGGGGTTACACTGGCGTGGAAGGGTCACTATCCGCGCAACAACCATGCTCCGTTTGCCGTTCGCGAGATTGTCACCGTCGCTGTCACAGCGCATGCTGGCGATCCTGGCTGCCAGCGTCATTGCGGTCAGCGCGCCGGCCGCCCTGGTCTTCTATTTCTTTACGCGCGACGCCTCTATTTCGGAGGCGGAGAAGTTTGCCGCGACCGCCGCGGACCGGCGGGTGCTCGGGCTCAGCTACACGCTCCACCTGGCTTCCACCAGCACCACCCGCTTCGAGATCCTGCTGCGGGACAGCCTGGCCGCGCCAGCCACCGAGAGCGAGGTCGCAGAGTTCACGGCCCGCCTGGAACGCAATCCGGCCAACATGCTGGTGACCCGCAAGAGCGGGTTCGATGGCACGCTGCAGGCCGGCGTGGTCATCCATCCCGACGCGCCGACAAGTGACGAGTTCTACCGCTTCCATGCGCGCGCTCAGCGCCTCATGACGATTTTCGCCGGCGCCGTCGTGCCGCCGCTGGATTCGATGTGGCTGCTGACGCGCGACCAATCCGCTGTGATTTTCGTGCCGCGCGATCCCGACTTCATCTATCGCGCCACAACCGGCAACAACTATGAGCAGTCGGAGTGGATGACGCTGGGCGACCCCAAGACCAATCCCGAGCGCCAGCTGCGCTGGACCCACGCGGCCTACGATCCGGTGATGGGCACCTGGATCATCAGCGCGGTGCGCCCGTTCGACCTCAACAATCAGTGGCTGGGCACGATCGGTCACGACCTCTTCCTCGATGACCTGGTGCGAAGGCTGGTCGGCAGCGATCAGCTGCCCGGTACGCAGCACTTCCTGGTCGGCGCCGACGGTGTGCCGATCATCGCAGGACGCTGGCAGAGCGCCCTCGAATCCAACGAGCTGACCGGCGACGAGCGACGCTCGTTCGACGACGCGATCAAGAGCCTGCAGGCCGCATTCGAAGGTCATGAACCTGACAGCGGCGCCGTCCGTACGATGCTGGACGGCAAGGCGGTTTCAGTCCTGACGCGAACCCTGCCCGAGACCGGCTGGCGCTATTATGTCGTGACGCCGGTCGCCAGCATCACCGCCAGCGCGTCCAAGGCGCTCTTGCTGTTCGGGTTGACGGCGCTGCTTGCCATCGCGCTGGTTGTCGCGGTTACGCATTTGCTGGTGCAGCGGCAGATCGTCGGCCCGATCCGCCAGCTCGCCGATACCGTGCGCTCCTTTGCCGCCGGCAAGACCGAGGCGCGCACCGCGACCAGCCGCTCGGACGATATCGGCGACCTCGGCCAAGCCTTCAACGCAATGGCCGACTACATCAGCAGCTCCCACCGCGATCTCACCAAGGCGCAGCAGGAGCTGCAACACCGCAACGCAGCGCTGGTGGATGCCAACCGCACCAAGTCGAATTTCCTCGCCAACATGAGCCACGAGCTGCGCACGCCTTTGAACGCCATCATCGGCTTCGCGGAGATCCTGCGCTACCAGATGTTCGGCCCGCTCGGCAACGATCGCTATGTCAACTATGTCGACGACATCCAGCGCAGCGGGCAGCATCTGCTGTCGCTGATCAACGACATCCTCGACATGTCGAAGATCGAGGCTGGCCGCCATTCGCTGCGGCTGGAGCGGCAAATGCTGTCGCCCCTGATCGAGCGCAGCATCCGCATGGCACAGCCGATCGCGGAGCGCCGCTCCGTCAATCTGCAGTTCGATGCCAACGGCGCCGACCTCAGCGCAAATTGCGATGGCCGCGCGATAACCCAGATGGTGATCAACCTGGTGTCCAATGCGGTCAAGTTCTCGCCTCCGGGCGGCACGGTCGAGGTGCGCCTGGAACCATCGAGCCTGGGTGGCGCCAAGATCAGCGTCACCGACGGCGGGCCGGGCATCGAGGAAGACATGCTCCCGCACCTGTTCGAGGCCTATGCCCATCGTGCCGCTCACACCTCGCCGCGGCAGGATGGAGTCGGCCTCGGTCTCGCCATTACCAAGGCGCTGATCGAGCTTCACAACGGGCAGATCCGGGTCGTCACCCAGCCCGGTCGCGGCACAACCATGACCCTGGAGCTGCCGCCAGCGATGTCGTAGGGACTGAGGCCCGTCGGAACGTTGTCTTCCCCACGCCTTCCCGTATAGCCTGACAGCATGCTTCCAGAACCGCTTCCACCACCGCTCGAGCGCGCGCCGGCCCAAAGCACCAGCGAAGGACCAGCTCGGCGCCACGCGCTGGCTGTCACCCAGGCGATCGCCCTGGCGGCCGCAGGCGTTCTTGGGACGGTGCTGGTCATCGGCATTCCGATCCTGCTTCGCCAGCAACGCGAAGTGGCCGACGCCGTGCCGACGGCGACCGCCGATTTGATCGCGCAAGAGATTGCGGTGCTGGATACGCTGCATTGGGTTGTGCTGGCGCTGGTGGCGGCCACTTCAATCTGCCTCGTGGTCGCCGTCTTGCGCCTGATGCGTCATGCACATTCGCAGGACGTCGTCCGAAAGGAAGCGCAAGCTTTGCTGCTGCGAGCCGAGCGGGCGCGCATGGATGCCGATCAGGCCAACGCGGACAAGTCGCGTTTCCTGGCAGAGGCCGGTCATGACTTGCGCACGCCGCTCACCACCATTCTCGGCTATGGCGAGATGATCGAGCGCGAGATGTACGGTGCGATCGGCCGGCCGGCCTATCGCGAGGCGGCACAGCAGATCGTCGGCGCCGGCCGGCAATTGCTGGCGCGCATCACTGACATCATCGAGCTGTCGCGGGTGGAAGGCTCGATCGCCAAGCCGGCCGAACAGGCGACGTCGATCGCAACGGTGCTGCGTGAAGCCCATACCTGGGCGGTTGCGACCTTCGCGGCCAAGCGGCTGACCTTCGGCGTCCGCATGCCGGAGCTCGATGTCGGCCTGCGGGTGCAGCCGCTGCTGATGCGCCAGATCGTGCGCGAGCTGATCAAGGATGCCGCGATGCGCACGCCCGACGGTGGCGCGATCATCCTGTCCGTCGGGTTCGGCGGTGACGGCCGGCTCGATCTGTCGATCCGCGATACCGGCCCCAACCCGACTCTCGGGTCCGGCAGGCCGGCGCGCCGCACCCACGATCATCGCTCCATCATGATCTCGCGCGCCGACGAGGCAGCGGGCATGAGCCTGATGATCGTGCGCGCCTTGATGGATTCGATCGGCGGCCAGCTCGCAGTCGTGAATACCAGCGGTCGCGGCTCGGAGATCCACCTGCAGTTCCCGATGCACCTGGTGACCCGCGAGGAACGCCGGCTGCGCCGCCGCGCAGTCGCCGCGGATTAGACTGCTGCAGCCGCGTCAAGTCTTCTTTACCCATTCAGGTCAGTTGGTTAGGAGCGCTACCTGATCGTGGCGAAAGGATAAGTTTCCTTCTGCTACTTAAACTAGTTCATATCGCGGATTTCGGCCGGCGGGATAAGTTATCCACAGGGTGGCAGGTGGACCAGAGTTCGCGTCGTCACCGCGCTGTAGCAGTCAACGTTCGCCTGCTCGATGAGGATGGTCGTAGGGACCTCCTCAACCCGTGATTCCGGCACAGTGCCGGTCGGGCGCAAATGACGCTTTCGACTCCATCTCGATTGCTGCCTCCGCCGCGCGGTCATTTCGTGCGCCGGATATTCGATGAAGTTCGCGCCCCGTCGGCGGCTGCATTCATCGAGCGCGCCGGTGACGATGCGCGCCGCACCTTCACGTTCCGTCCAGCCCGCGACAGGGCCGATCCATCCCTTGCCAGTCACTTCGAGCTACAACGGGATGTCGCACTTGCGCCAGACGACGGACGTCGCAGTGATCTGGCACGCTCGTCCAGCTGGTATCTGGCGGGGCTGATCGCCCAGGAGCGGCCGGATGTCCGGCTGCACATGGCGCAGCATCAAGCGGCCGCCCGGGTCTATCGCCATGCGAATGCGCTGGACCAACACGTCGTGTCGCCGAACCACCGGGATATCAAGATTTGAGAACCGGGTACGGTCGCTTCTCGGTGGCGGCGCAGGAAGTGCCAGAGACTATCCGGACGCGCCGAGCCGGAGTTTCGCCACGACAGACAGCGGCACGATGACGAACCCACGCGCCGCCGCTTGCGGCATCCAGGCGCGGATCGCGGCGATCGTCGCCGGATGCGGGTGGCCGATTGCGATCGCCTGGCCCTTGCCGGCCGCGATCTTTTCCGCCTGCATCAGCTGACCGATCACCGCCGACTCGTCCATCTCATTGTCGAGGAACACATCGCGCATCACATGGGCGACACCCATGCGCGCGGCGAGCTTGTCGCCGATGGTCGTGGCGATGGTACGCGAATCCAGAAACAACAATCCGCGCCGCTTCAGCTCACGAAGCACGACGCTCATGCCGCGTTCGTCCTGAGTGAAGCGGCTGCCCATGTGGTTGTTGATGCCGACATAGCCGGGGAACCGGTCGAGATCCCAGGACAGCCGTTTCAACAATTCGCCCTCCGACGTGCCAACCTTCAAGACCTGCGGCCCCGGGTCGACGTCGCCGTCGAGCGGTTCCATCGGCACATGCAGCATCAATTCGTGCCCCTTGGCGCGGGCGCGGGCGGCCATGTCCGCCACGCCATCGGCATAGGTCATGAACGACAGGGTGATGACCGATGGCAGATCGATCGCCAGCTCCGCATGGTTGCGCGCGACGCCCACATCATCCAGCACGACCGCGATCAATGGCCTTCCCGGCGGCGCGACGAACGCGACGGAGTTCTTGATCCACGCCGCCTCGTGGGCACCGCGTCCCGGCAACATCGGCGAGATGGCTGCAACTTCTGTTTCGGGGGCCGGCGCCGACTTGTCCGAAACATCGGGGGTCTCGACCTTCGCCTCCTCACCCAAGGTAGGCGAGGGAGTCGATGCGGTCTCGACGATCTGCGGGGCGGGGGCGGGTTTTGGAGCTGAGATTGCCGGCGCTTTCTGCGCCGGCTTCTGCACCGGATTTGCATTGAGGGTGGTGATCTTGACGCCGCCTTTGTCACGCAACGAGAGATCGAACCCGCCAAGATAGAAGGCAGCGCCGACACCAAGAGCAAGCCCGATCAGGATACCGCACGCGAACAGGCCCCAGCCGCCGCGCGCGAATCGCGAGAGCGTGGGCAGACTTGGCGCAACCAGCACCACTCTCGCCTTGCGTACCCGGCGGCGGGATCGCCCTCGATTCTTGCGTGCCATCGTTCCCCTATTCCTCGTCGACCTCATTAGCGAGGGTCGGGGACAGGCGCAAGGCCTGCGGCACTGCGATCCCCAGCAGGATACCGGCCAGAGCCGCGCCGGTCAGCAGGAGCGGCACGGCCGGCAACAGTCCAAGCGCGGCTGACAGGAGCACGATTCCAGGGATATTGGCGGCAACGATGGCCAGCCGCGTCCGCGCCCTGAAGTCGCGCGCGAACTGCAGCAGGTCGACCAAAGTACGCGGATCGTCTCGCGCGATAATGATGTCGGCCTCCCCTCCCTCCACCGCGCGGATGCGACCGCCGAATCGGATCGTGGCCGAGGCTGATTCGAGTGCCGCCTGGCCGGGTCCGACGATTCCGAGCGCGGATGGCGGCACATCCGCTGCGGATTCCAACCCGAGACCGCTCAGCGCTTCTCGATACTCCGGATCGCGCGCGTCGTCGGACAACGCAATCGTGAACCCTGCCTTGCGCAAGGTGCGCAATGCTTCCGCCGCGCCAGCGCGCGTGACTCTTGCCAAGACCAGCAGACCCAGCAGACGCGGCTCTGGCTCGAGTTCGCTCAAGGCCAAGACTGTCCGGTGCAGTTCGGACGCGCGCGCGATCTGATCGGCGAAGGGCGCACGCGCCGCCTCTTGCACGGCATCGACGGGAGCGATCTCGACCATGCGACGGTCCGGCAGCTGCCCACGGTGAAGCACGGGTGCCGCCGCTTCGAGTAGTTTCACCTGCGGCACGCGCAGCCGATGGCTGACGCCGAATTCCTGAACGCCGCGCGCCGTGTCGTCTTCGTC
>JAWKVL010000048.1:0-32947 GCA_041398065.1 Dongiaceae bacterium
GGGTGCCTTGTCGATCTGGTCGTAGGCCGTATAGGTCGCGCCACCCGTCTCCGCCAGAATCTTCGTGATCGCCGCCGTCAGCGACGTCTTGCCATGGTCAACGTGACCAATCGTTCCAACGTTGCAATGCGGCTTCGTCCGCTCAAACTTCGCCTTCGCCATGGTCTGCTCCTTACCTTTCGCCCGCGCTAAGCCATCTTGGCGCGGACTTCATCCGCGATTGCCGGCGGCACTTGTTCGTAGTGATCGAAATGCATGGTGTATTGCGCGCGGCCCTGGGTCATCGACCGCAGCGTGTTGACGTAGCCGAACATGTTGGCGAGCGGCACCATCGCGGTGATGACCTGCGCGTTGCCGCGGCTGTCCATGCCCTGCACCTGGCCGCGCCGGCTGTTCAGATCGCCGATCACGTCGCCCATGTATTCCTGCGGCGTCACCACTTCGACCTTCATCATCGGCTCGAGCAGCCGCGGACCGGCCTTCGGCATCGCCTCGCGGAAGCAGGCGCGCGAGGCGATCTCGAACGTCATGACGTTCGAGTCGACGTCGTGATAGCCGCCGTCGATCAGCGTGCACTTGAGGTCGATCACCGGGAAGCCGGCGATCACGCCGGTCTCCTTCGCCGCCGTCAGGCCCTTCTCCACGCCCGGGACGTATTCCTTCGGCACCGAGCCGCCGACCACGTCGTTCTCGAACTCGAAGCCGCTGCCGGGCGCACCCGGCTCGAACCGGATCTTCACCTTGGCGTACTGGCCCGAGCCGCCGGTCTGCTTCTTGTGGGTGTAGTCCCACTCGATCGTCTTGGTGATCGATTCGCGGTAGGCGACCTGCGGCGCGCCGACATTGGCCTCGACCTTGAACTCGCGCTTCATGCGGTCGACGATGATCTCCAGATGGAGCTCGCCCATGCCCTTGATGATGGTCTGGCCGGATTCCGGATCGGAGGTCACGCGGAAGGACGGGTCCTCCTGCGCCAGACGGTTGAGCGCGATGCCCATCTTCTCCTGGTCGGCCTTCGACTTCGGCTCGACGGCCACCTCGATCACCGGCTCCGGGAACTCCATGCGCTCCAGGATGATCGGATTGGCCGGATCGCACAAAGTGTCGCCGGTGGTCGTGCCCTTGAGGCCAGCCAGAGCGACGATGTCGCCGGCGCGCGCTTCCTTGATGTCCTCGCGGTGATTGGCATGCATCTGCAGCATGCGCCCGACGCGTTCCTTGTCGCCCTTCACCGAGTTGATCACCTGGGTGCCGCTGTTCAGCACGCCCGAGTAGATGCGCACGAAGGTCAGCGAGCCGACGAACGGATCGGTCATGATCTTGAAGGCGAGGCCGGAGAACGGCTCGCTGTCGTCGGCCTTGCGGGTCATCGGCTTGTCGCCGCCGACTTCGGTGCCTTCCACCGCCGGCACGTCCAGCGGCGAAGGCAGGAAATCGACCACCGCGTCGAGCATCGGCTGCACGCCCTTGTTCTTGAAGGCGGAGCCGCACAGCACCGGCACGAACACGCCGGAGACGGTGCCCTTGCGGATCAGTTTCTTGAGGGTGTCGGCGTCCGGATGCTTGCCATCGAGGTAGGCCTCCATCGCCGCTTCATCGAGCTCCACGCACATCTCGACGAGATGGTGGTGCATCTCCTCGGCCTGTTCCTTCATGTCGGCCGGGATGTCGCCGACGACGAACTCGGCGCCCAGGGTCTCGTCCTTCCAGATGACGCCCTTCATGGCGACCAGGTCGACCAGACCCGCGAAATCGCTCTCCACGCCGATCGGCAGCTGGCACACCAGCGGCTTGGCGCCCAGGCGGTCCTTGATCATCTGCACGCAGCGATAGAAGTCCGCGCCGGTGCGGTCCATCTTGTTGACGAAGCAGATGCGCGGAACGCCGTACTTGTCGGCCTGCCGCCACACCGTCTCCGACTGCGGCTCCACGCCCGCGACGGAATCGAACACTGTCACCGCGCCGTCGAGCACGCGCAAGCTGCGCTCGACCTCGATCGTGAAGTCGACATGGCCCGGCGTGTCGATGATGTTGATGCGATGATCGCGCCACTGGCAGGTGGTCGCCGCCGACGTGATGGTGATGCCCCGCTCCTGCTCCTGCTCCATCCAGTCCATCGTCGCGGTGCCTTCATGCACCTCGCCGATCTTATGCGAGCGGCCGGTATAATAGAGGATGCGCTCGGTCGTGGTGGTCTTGCCGGCATCGATGTGCGCCATGATGCCGATATTGCGGTATCGATCGAGCGGGGTGGTGCGGGCCATGATACTCTTCCTTATGCTCGGCCGGCTTACCAGCGGTAATGCGAAAAGGCCTTGTTGGCCTCCGCCATGCGATGGGTGTCTTCGCGCTTCTTCACCGAATTGCCGCGGTTGTTGGCGGCATCCAGCAATTCGGCGGACAAGCGGTCCGTCATGGTCTGCTCGGAACGGCCGCGCGCGGTCTGGATGATCCAGCGGATCGCCAGCGCCTGGGCGCGGTCGGGGCGAACTTCGACCGGAACCTGGTAGGTCGCGCCGCCGACGCGGCGGGAGCGCACTTCGAGGTGCGGCTTCACGTTGTCCAGCGCATCGTGGAAGGCCTTCACCGGATCGCCCTTGGCCTTCTTCTCGACCTGGGTGAGCGCGCCATAGACGATGCCTTCAGCCACCGACTTCTTGCCGGCATACATCAGCGAGTTGATGAATTTCGTGATCACCAGATCGCCGTATTTGGCGTCCGGCAGGACTTCGCGCTTCTCGGCAGCGTGACGACGGGACATCGCGATCTCTCCTTACTTCGGCCGCTTGGCGCCGTATTTGGAGCGGCGCTGCTTGCGGTCCTTGACGCCCTGGGTGTCGAGCGTGCCGCGGATGATGTGATAGCGAACGCCGGGCAGGTCCTTCACGCGGCCGCCGCGGATCATCACGACCGAGTGTTCCTGCAGATTGTGGCCTTCGCCGGGAATGTAGGAGGTGACTTCAAAGCCGTTGGTGAGGCGGACGCGGGCGACCTTGCGCAAGGCGGAGTTGGGCTTCTTCGGCGTCGTCGTATAGACGCGCGTGCACACGCCACGCTTCTGCGGGCTGGCTTGCAGCGCCGGCACTTTGTTCCGCGTCGCCAGGGGCGAGCGCGCG
Organism: Dongiaceae bacterium; assembly: GCA_041398065.1. GTDB lineage: Bacteria > Pseudomonadota > Alphaproteobacteria > Dongiales > Dongiaceae > Dongia_A. Next base: position 3,117 of record JAWKVL010000048.1, read on the forward strand.
TTGCGGATCAACTGGTTGATCGTCGGCATTCCATCCTCACCTTTGCGCGTCCGGGCCGTGCCCATCAGCGCCTTGAAACAGCCATGTGCAAAATGACCTCACCGAAACGCCGATCAGGGTCCCTTAAAATCGGACCCCGCGGTCTGCTCCGATGCGGTCTTGAGCCACTTTGCGGCCTGGGGCATGAGAGCCGCGCCGGCCGCTATGTATCTCGTTGCTTAAGAGTGGGACAGCGTCTAAGCCGCGATTGGCCTACCACCAGCCCCCTTAAAGGCGCGCGGAATATAGTGAGTCGACCTAGGGGCGTCAAGCAATTCGCGGCAAATCGAAAATAGCGGGATTTCAAAGCCTTGACCCCGATTTGACAGGGCGCATGCCACCACCGATGGGGGCGCATGGCTAGCCCTCCACAAGGGATTGAAAGGCTCCTCCAAACCCTCCCCTCAGCGCGCGCCCAGCACCTGCGGCAGCCACAGCGAGATCGCCGGCACATAGGTCACCAGCAGCAGGAAAACCAGCATGGCCAGGAGCCAGGGCATGACCGCCACCGTCAGCTCGGTGATCCCCATCCGGGTGATGCCGCTCGCCACATAGAGATTGAGGCCGACCGGCGGGTGGCACATGCCGATCTCCATGTTGACGGTCATCAGGATCCCGAAATGGATCGGATCGATGCCGAGCTGCATGGCCACCGGGAACAGGATCGGCGCCGTGATCAGCACGATCGAAGAGGGCTCCATCACGTTGCCGGCCGCCAGCAGCAGGATGTTGACGATGATCAGGAACGCCCAGGCGCCGAGATGCTGGTCGATGATCCAGGCCGCCATCGCCTGCGGAATCTGCTCCGAGGTCATGAGGAAGGAGAACAGCACCGCGTTGGTGATGATGTAGAGCAGCATCGCGCTCATGTTCGCGGAATCGAGCAGCACCTTCGGCACGCGCTTCAGCGGCATGTCGCGATAGACGAAGACCGCCACCACGAAGGCATAGACCGCCGACATCGCCGCCGCCTCCGTTGGCGTGAAGATGCCGGCATAGATGCCGCCGATCACGATCACGATCAGCAGCAGGCCCCAGATGCACTCGCGCAAGGCGCGGAAGGTGTCGGCAAAGCTGGCGCGCGGCAGCTTCGGATAATTGTTGCGCCACGCCAGGAACCAGGTGACGAGGCCCAGCATCGAAACCAGCAGCAACCCGGGCACGATGCCGGCGATGAACAGCTTGCCGATCGACGTGCTGGTGGCGACCGCATACATCACCATCACGATCGACGGCGGAATGAGGATGCCGAGCGCGCCTGATGTCGTGATGACGCCGGCGCCGAACCGGCGCGGGAATCCCTGCTGGACCATGGCGGGCAGCAGGATCGAACCGACCGCGACGACGGTCGCGGGGCTGGAGCCCGAGACCGCCGCGAACAAACCGCAGGCGACGACTCCGGTGAGGCCGAGGCCGCCGGCCCAATGGCCGACCATCGTCTTGGCGAAGGTGATCATGCGCCGCGCGACACCGCCGTGCGTCAGGAAATTGCCGGCGAGGATGAAGAACGGGATCGCCATGATCTCGAAATGCTCGATGCCCGTGAACAGCTTCAGCGCCACGCTTTCGATCGGCACCGTGGTCATGGTGAAGAGGAAGGTGAGGACAGTGATGCCAAGCGCGATGGAGATCGGCATGCCGGTCAGCATCACCGCGATCAGCAGCGAGAAGATGATGATCGCGCTCATCTATTCGCCTCCCCGCGGATGCAGGTCATCGACGCCCTCGACATGGGCGCCGTGGTGCGACGGCAGCTCGTGCGTCTGGACATAGCGCCAACACACCTGCAGGAAGCGGAAGCACATCAGGTACGAGCCACACGGAATCGCGAGATAGACCAGCCACATCGGCAGCTCGAGATCAGCCGAGGTCTGGCTGGTGTGGAAGATCTTGTAGACCAGCGTGGCGCCCAATGTGCCGATCGTACCCGTGAAGAACGCGCCGGCCAGCAATCCGAAGATGATGCAGCCGTGCCTGCCTTTCGGCCGGAGGCGATTAACCAGCACATCGACGCCGACGTGGATGCCGGTGCGCACGCCATAGGCGGCGCCGAACTTCGCCATCCAGACGAACATGTAGATGCACAGCTCCTGCGCCCAGGAGAAACTCATGGTCCGCGTGATCGGATAGAGCCAATGAACGCCGGCTGCATAGCGATGCACGACAGCCAGGAAGATGATGATGGTGGCGGCCGCCATCAGGAAGGTGATGAGACCTTCCTCCAGCCGGTCCAACACTTTCATGGGACCCTCGCGCGACTGGACGGATTGCTGAAGAATAGTGCCGGCCGAGCGGCCGGCGCCAACTCAAGCGGGCATCACTGTGACAGCTGGAAACCGGTCGCCTTGTAGATGGCGTCGATGGTTTCCTGGCCGATCCGGTCCGCCATCTGTTTGTGCACCGGCAAAAGGGCGGCGATCATCTCGTTGCGCTCCTCTTCGGTCGGCACGTGGATGTCGGTGGTGCCGGCTTGGCGGATCTTCTCCAGCGCGTCCTCGTTCTCCTTGGCCGCGATCTGGTTGGCGTAGTCGGTCGCCTGCCGCATCGCCTCCTCGAGCTGGCCGCGGATATCGTCCGGCAGCTGGTCCCAGAAGTCCTTGTTCACGATCACCGCATAGCCGAGATAGCCGTGATTGGTGACGGTGAGGTTCTTCTGCACTTCGTGCATCTTCTGGGTGTACATGTTGGATGGCGGATTCTCCGTGCCGTCGACCACGCCGGTCTGCAGCGCCTGATAGACTTCGGAGAACGCCATCACCTGCGGCAGCGCGCCCAGCGCCTCCATCTGCGCCGCCAGCACCTTGGAGGACTGGATACGCATCTTGAGGCCTTGGTAGTCGGAGGGATGGATCAGCGGCTTGTTGGCGCTCATGATCTTGAAGCCGTTGTCCCAATAGGCCAAGCCGCGGATGCCCTTGTCTTCAAGCTTGGCGAACAGCTGCCTGCCGACCTCACCGGTCGTGACTTTGTGCAGCGCGTCATAGCTGGGGAAGATGTAAGGCAGATCGAAAGCTTCGAATTCCTTGACGCCCAGCGGGCCGAACTTGGCGAGTGACGGCGCCAGCATCTGGACTGCGCCGAGCTGCAGCGCCTCCAGCTCCTCCTTGTCCTTGTAGAGCTGGCTGTTGGGGTAGACTTCCACCTTGACCTTGCCGCCGGTCAGCTGCTCGGCCACTTCCTTGAATTTCTCCGCGGCCTTGCCCTTGGGCGTGTCGGGCGCCACCACATGGCTGAACTTGATGACGATCTGATCGTTGGCCAGAGCCTTTCCGGACAGTGTGGCGGACCCCGCCAGACCAAGGCTGACAAGGCAGGCTAGGACGTACTGCATCTTCATGGCGTATTCCTCCTGCAGGTGATTATTCTTGTTATTCAGGCATTGTGATCGGCGCGGGTGGTGGGCGCTATTGTGGAAATCCACAAGTCCCCGCATCGCACCGAAGGAGCGCAGAGTGAGCCATGGCACTGCTGGCCGGCCATCCCGAGCGTGACTTCGCTAAGCCGCGGATTCTGCCGCTGCTGCCCGGCATCGCGGTCGGCCTGCTCCTCATCACCGTCGTCGCTTTGCTCTGGCTGGTCGAGCACAACGCCCGCCAGGCCGCACACAACGAACTGGTCCAGGATGCTCTGTGGGTCGAGCAGAGCCTGCGCTTCCAGCTGCGCTCGGCCGAAGAACGGGTGCGGGAATCGGCCGAGAATGTCGGCACGACCGCCCAGTGGACAGCGCGCGCCCGGAGCCTGCTCGCCGTGCATCCGGAGATCGTGCGCCTGGCGCTGATCCGGAGCGATGGGACGCTGGTGGCGGCCGAGCCTTCGATCTCTGCGGTCGAAATGACGCAGGCCTTGTCGATGCCGCAGCGCGAGGCCGCGTTCACGTCGGCGGAGCAAGGCGTCCTCACCTACTCCACCCCGTTCCTGCAGCAGAACGGGCAGCGCGCCTTCGATCTCTACGTGCCGATCGGCGGCAATGCCGTCGATCTCGGCGTGATCATGGCGACTTTCTCGATGAATGCCATGATCGCGCACAACGTGCCCTGGTGGTTCTCGCAGAAATACGAGCTGCGCATTGTCGATGGCGAAGGCATCGTGCTCGCCGTCAACTCGCGGCTCGGCGAGAGCACCGGCGAAGCCAGCCAAGTCATCCCCTTCAACCCACCCACCGGCGGCCTGTCCATGATCGTGCAGCAGCGCGCTCCGGCCTCCGCGCTCGGCAGCTACATCGTCATGTCGGCGATCATCGGCCTCGCCTTGATCTCGGCAGCCGGCGTGTATCTGGCGCGCCAGCAATCCGGCCGCCGCCGCGATGCGGAACGCAAATGGTTGGATGAGCACGCGCTGCGCCGCGCGATGGAGGAGTCGCTCACCGTCGGGTTGCGCGCGCGCGACCTCAAGGGCCGCATCCTCTACGTGAACTCCGCCTTCTGCCGGATGACCGGCTTCTCGCAAGACGAACTGATCGGCCGCGATCCGCCCATGCCCTACTGGCTGCCGGAGGAGCTGGAACAGACCTTTGCTGCACACGACGCGATCCTGGCTGGGCGGGGGCCGAGTGACGGTTTCGAGATGCGGTTCCGGCGCAAGGACGGCACGCGTTTCGACGCCCTGATCTACGAGGCTCCGCTGATCGACGCCGAAGGCAAGCAGCGCGGCTGGATGGGCTCGTTCCTCGACATCACCGAACGCAAGCGCGCGGCGGAGCTGGCGCGGCAGCATCAGGAGAAGCTGCAGCAGACCTCGCGCCTGGTGACCATGGGCGAGCTCGCCTCCTCGATCGCGCACGAGCTGAACCAGCCGCTTGCGGCCATCGCCAGCTACAACGCCGGCTGCCTCAACATGGTGCGCGCCGGCCAGACGGATGATCCCGAATTCGCGGTCGCGCTGGAGAGACTGGGCCAGCAGGCCCAGCGCGCCGGCAGCATTATCCGCGGCGTCTACGATTTCGTGCGCAAGACCGAACCCAAAATGGCGCCGGTTCGTCTGTCCGACATTGTCGAGACATCGGTTGGCCTGGTCGCGACCGAAGCACGGCACAAGGGCGTGCGGATCAACGTCAACAGGCTCGACTTGGCAACGCCGGTCATGGTCGATCGCATCATGCTGGAGCAGGTGCTCGTCAACCTGATGCGCAACGCGCTCGACGCCATGCGCGACACCCCCACAGAACGGTGCTGCATCGACGTCACGGCGCACGTGGAACCGGACCTCGTGACGCTCGCGATTGCCGATCACGGTCCCGGCATCGCCGACGATTTGGCCGAGCACCTGTTCACGCCATTCTTCTCCACCAAGGAGCATGGCATGGGCATGGGTCTCAACATCTGCCGCTCCATCATCGAGTTCCACCAGGGCCGGCTGTGGTTCGAGCTGAACCCCGGCGGCGGTTCGGTCTTCAAGTTCACGCTGCATCGGGCCCAGATATGAGCGAGCCGACCGTCTTCATCGTCGACGACGACGAGGCGATCCGCGACTCCCTGCGCTGGATGCTCAGGTCGCGCGGTATCGCCAGCCGCTCCTGGAGCTCCGCCGAGATGTTCCTGGGCTCCTATGATCCGGCGATGCACGGCTGCCTGGTGCTCGACATTCGCATGGAGGGGATGAGCGGCCTCGATTTGTTCGACCGGCTGAACGCGCTCAAATGTTCTCTGCCGGTCATCTTCCTCACCGGTCACGCCGACGTCCCGATGGCCGTGGCAGCCCTCAAGAAGGGCGCGCACGATTTCGTCGAGAAGCCGTTCAACGACAACGACCTGGTCGACAGGATCGACAGCGCGCTCGCCAAGGCGGCGCTTCTGCGCGATCGTTCGGCGGCGGCGCAATCCGTCAGCGATCGCCTCACTACGTTGTCTCAGCGCGAGCGCGAGGTGATGGACCTGATCCTGGCCGGCAAGGCCAACAAGGTGATCGCCGACGATCTTAGGATCGCCATGCGCACAGTCGAGGTGCACCGCGCCCGCGTGCTGGAGAAGATGGGCGTGCGCTCCGCTGTCGAACTGTCCCAGCTGCTCGCCGGTCAAAGCAGGGAATAGCCGCCGTCGATCGCCAGATATTGACCGGTCGCGTATGTGGACTCGTCGGACAGGAAATACACCGTCGCGCCGAGCAGCTCGCGCAGCGCGCCGTAGCGGCCGGCCGGAATCTTGGGCAGGATCTTGGCCTTGACCTCCGGCGCGTCATAGATGCTCTCGATCCCTTTCATCGACGCCGTCATGTAGCCCGGCCCGATCGCGTTCACGCGGATGCCGTATTTCGCCCATTCCACCGCAAGCTGCCGGCATAGCTGATCGACGCCTGCCTTTGAGACGCCGTAGGCGGCCAGCTCGTCATAGGCCAGGAAGCTGGCATTGGACGACATCAGCACGATCGAGCCGCCCTTGCCATCCGCCACCCAGCGGCGTCCCAGTTCCCGGCACATCAGGAAATAGCTGGTGAGGTTGCCGTCGAGCATGTCGGCGAACTCGGCGCGCGTGGTGTCGAGCGCATCGCGATGCAACCCGATGCCGTGATTGACCACAGCGCCGTCCAACCGGCCGAAGGCCTCGAGCGCTCGATCTATTGTGGCCTTGCATTGCGTCTCGTCGCGCGAGTCGAACTGCACCGCGATCGCGCGCCCGCCTTGGGCCACGATCGCCTCCGCCACTTTCTCGCAATCCGCGCCGGTGCGGCCGGCGACCGCAACGCAAGCGCCGGCTTCCGCCAACCCGGCCGCCAGCTCCGCGCCGATGCCGCGCCCGGCGCCGGTGACGATATAGGCACGGTCTTTGATGTCGAACAATGTCATGGCGCAAGCGTCGGGCGGGCAGTCGTCATGCGGCGAGTCTTGCACGACGGCTGCCCGCTGTCGATCCACCTACCGGTTGTCGAGCTGCGAGCGCACCGCGGCCAGGCCGTCGCGGGTGATGCGATAGGGTCCGCTGTTGGCGGACGCGATAAGGCCGCGCCGCTTGAGCTTGCGGAAGATGCCCAGCGTGCAATCGCTCAACACCCAGCCCTCGCGGTTGAAGCACAGTACTTCGATGATCTTGCCTTTGCCGTCCTTTTCGAAGGCGATATGGCCGCCCTGCGCCAGCGCGTGCAGGACGCGCTGCTCGTGTCTCGAAACGTTCAAGGGAAATGCTCCCAAATGCCACTATCTTGGGGAGCCGGCGATGCGATCCAGGCAAGCAGCAAACATCGGCCGCCAGCACGCTCGCGCGGCGTGGAAGATCAGGCGGCTTTCAGGAACCGAGATACGACGGGCGGATACGCCCGGACTTCGTCAGCCGGTTCCCTAGTTCCGCGACATGGCGGCAATGGGAGACATGAACTCGCCTGCGACAGTGGAAGGCTCGCGTTGGTAGCGAAATGTGCCGGCTTCTGTCAATCTCCCACACGATCAGAAAGGAAGACAGCACGAGACAGATATGCCGCTGACCGCCATTTCCATCCAGGGCTATCGCTCCATCCGGCGTCTCTATTTCGACGTCGGCGCCTGCACGATCTTCGTCGGCGCGAACGGGGTCGGCAAGACCAACCTCTACAAGGCGCTGGGCCTGCTGCGCAGCGCCGCCGACGGCAATCTGAGCCGGGCCATCGCTCAGGAAGGCGGCATCGAATCCGTGCTCTGGGCCGGTCGACGGCAAGGCAATCGGCCAGTACGCATGATTTTCTCGGCTCACTTCGAGGGTCTCGAGTATGGCGTGGAGGTCGGGCTGCCTCACACCTATGAAGTCGAAGTCGGTCTGCGCAAGTGCACCGAGGCTGCATTCCGGATTGAGCCGCTGGTCAAGGAGGAGCGCCTCATCAGTCGCGTCGGCCAGCGCAAGGTCGTGATGATGGAGCGCAAGGGACCCATGGTCGCGCTGCGCAACGAAGATGGCGCGCGCGAGGTTCACAAGACGGCCGTGCTGTCGTCGGAAACCGCGCTGGCGGCTTTCCGCGACGCGGCGCGCTATCCGGAGATCGAACTGGTGCGACGCGAGCTGCTCGAATGGCGGCTCTATCACGACTTCCGCACGGACGAAGCGTCGCCGATCCGCCAGCCCTGCCACGCCATCACCACGCCGACTCTGAGTTCCGACGGACTCGACCTCGCGGCCGTGCTCGCGACGCTGTTCATGATCCGGGAAGACACGGTGGATCTGGCGGCAGCGATCGATGATGCGTTTCCTGGCGCGCGTCTCAATGCGGAAGACGTGGGAAGCTGGTGCCAGCTGGACATGCAGTTCCCCGACATGCCGCGCGCGTTCGGAGCGCACGAACTGTCCGACGGCACACTCAAGTATCTTTGCCTGCTGGGTGCGCTGATGGGCTATCGCCTGCCGAGCCTGATCGCGCTCAACGAGCCGGAGGCGAGCCTGCATCCGTCGCTGCTCCCGCCACTCGCCCGCCTGATCGCGCGGGCGGCGCAACGCACACGCATCTGGATCGTCACCCACTCGGAATTGCTCGCCGACGCGCTCTATGAAGAGACGGGCAAGAAGGCGCGCCGGGTCGTCAAGGAAAACGGCGAGACGAACATCGAAGGGCTGATGCTGAGCGGCGAATTTGAGGATGATGAGGATTAGACGGCGATGATCACAGCGGACTTATCGGGCAAGGTTGCGTTTGTCACCGGCGGTGCATCGGGTATCGGCCTCGCCACCGTCGAGCGGCTGGCGCGCAACGGCGCCAAGGTCGCGATCAACGATCTCGGCGGCAATCCGCGGCTGGAGCGGGAAGTCGCACGGCTGACGTCAACTGGCTTCGAGGTGAAGGCGTTTCCCGGCGATGTGTCGAAGCCGGAAGGGGTCAACGCAATGATCGAAGCAGCCGTGCGCCATTTCGGCCGCCTCGACTTCCTGGTCAACAATGCCGCGACGCCCGGCACAACAGCGCCGATCCCGCCCGGCGACTTCGAACGCCAGGACGAAGCGTTCTGGGCCAAGCTGGTCGCCATCAACCAGATCGGACCCTACCGCTGCATCAAGGCCGCCGCGCCGCATCTGCGCAATGCCAAAGGCGCGGTCGTGAATGTCGCGTCGACGGCCGGCCTTGGCTACGGCGGCTCGTCCTCGGTCTACGCTTCGACCAAGGCGGCGCTCATCCTGCTCACCAAGGAGTGGGCCCATGCTCTCGGCCCCGACGTCCGTGTCAATGCGGTCGCGCCGCACATCGTCGATGGTTCGGATTGGGAATGCGCGTTCGATCCCACTGCGCTGGCCGAGACAATTGCCAAGCTCCCGCTGCGCCGCGCTGGCACGCCGCAGGACTACGCCGAAGTGATCTTCTACTTGCTCGCGGGCGCGCCCTACATCACCGGCCAGACCATCGTGGCCGACGGCGGCGGGGCGCGGTAGCCGCCGCCTCACGCATTCTCCGGCGTGATGGTGAAGAAACGCACCGGCCCGGCATCTATTTCGACATCGATGATGCCGATCTTGCGCAGCACCGTGTCGAGCGCACGGCGCGCCTGCACTTCGGGCGCCTGATCCAGGACGATGCTCATCAGTCCCGCCTTGAGATAGCTTCGGGTCTCGTCGGTCAGCTCATGGCCGATCCACGCGACGCGGCCTCCCAATCTCTTGCGCTTCAGCACGGAGGCGACTGCGCCGCTTGCGCCGCCGGCATTGTAGATCCCGATGATTTGCGAATCGCGCTCGATCGCAGCCTCGACCAGTTCCGCGGAGCGGCGTTCCTGATCCAATCCATGCATGACCAGGGAGAAGTTGTGGGCAGCGCTCGGATGCTCCAGCAGATAGTCGGAAAAGCCGCCGATGCGTTCCCGATGGACGACATATGCTCCGCTGTGGCACAGGGCGACGATGCTGCCGGATCTGACGCTCAGAAGATTCGCCATGTAGAAGCCGGCGGTTCTTCCCGCCGCATAGTTGTCGATTCCGACCAACGGCAGGTCATCTCCCTCGGCGACCTTCGTGACAATCTGCACGACCACCACGCCTGCATCGCTCGCCTCGCGCAGGCTCTCCGCAACGGCAGGGTGCTCCGGAGATACGATGATGAGACCGGAGCGGCGGAATCCCGGGTTCGCGATGCGGCGGGCGACGGAGACCGGATCGAGCTCGTCGACGAAGGTCCGGTGCACCAGGATGCTGCTGTCCAGTGATGCGGCGATCCGCGTGAAGGCATGATTGAGCCGCACGAAGAACGGCGTGTCCGGACGCACCAGCATGACTTCGATGCGAATGGTGCCGCGGTAGAGCTCAGGCAGCCGGCGGCCATATCCGAGTTTCTTGGCGGCGACGATCACCCGTTCCGCGGTGTCCGGCGCGACATTGCCCCGCGCGTTCAACACACGCTCGACGGTCGCGCTGCCGACCCGCGCTTCGCGTGCGATATCGACGAGCCGCACTTTCTTCTTGAGCTTTCTCGCCACCGGAAGCACCGCCGTCCTGCCACGTGTCTGATCAATCTTGATCAGACACGTGGCACGTTGTGAAGCCCCGTCATCGGTCGTCCTGGTGCCGCCGGCGGCGTCTACGCCGCAGCCTTCCTTGCGTTGCGCGCCATGAACCGGCGGTCCATCGCCTCCTGCGCCTCGGGCGTGCCGTCATGGAAAGTGCCGAACCACTTGTCGAACGGGATCACGCCGTCCGAGTAGTTGCATTCGAAATACTTGTGATGGAGGTAGTGGTCGTACGAGTTGGTGTCGATTGCCGTATTCGCGCCGATCACGATCCTCTCAAAACCGGCATGACCGGGCGCCGGCGCGAGAGCCGCATGCGCCAGGTTGAACAGCGCGTGGATCGGGTGCGACGGTACAATCCAGTGGATCAGCACGCAGGAGAAATAGAGCGCATGCTCCACCGGGTGCATGGCAAGCCCGCACCACGGTCCCGGATTGACGTTCTGGTGATGAAGCCGGTGGACGGAACGATAGAGCGGCGGCCAGTGAATCAGCCGGTGAACCAGATAGAAGTGCAGATCGCGGAAGACCGGGATCAGCAGCATGACGGCGATGAAGTACGCCGGATGCCGCGCGAAATCGACCCAAGGCACATAGCCGTTGGCGAAGGCCCACAGACTAGCCGCTTCGTAGGCGGTCCAGATCGGCACGCCGCTGCAGAACGTCCAGATCAAATTGTCGGTAGTCTGGTTGCGGAACAGGAAACCCGGACCGTCGTTCGTCAGCCATTTGCCGTTGAACTTGAAGCTGGTGCCCTGCTTCTTCTGGACATAGAGCCGCAGGTGAAATGCACCGAAGAATAGGAGGACGATGGCGGCATTCCGGACCAGCAGATATGCAATCCATCCAGGCGCGAGGGAGCGCATCGTCTCCATCGGCGGTGTCGCGAAATACCACAGCGCGATCCCGACAGCCGCATAGAGCAGGTTCCAGGGCAGAACGTAGCCGGGCCAACCAAGGAGCCATTTCAGGAAGCGGACCGGCCCGAAAGGCCAGACGAAAACCGGCGGATACTCGATCCGCTTCAACGGCTTCCAGTTCCCACGCTTATCACGCGTCCCGTAAAGCAGATCGTCCATGGCGCACCGGCTCCCGACACTGATGCCGGGCTGAATCATAGCCACTGCGCCGGACCCGGCACAGGCCAGCCTTGATCAATTTTGATCAGCGGGAGTTGCGACGACGGCGGCCGTGCGCCACACAAGCCCAGCCCTACGTAAACTTGTTTCCCCTGGGGAAGCCCTGCGGCGGCAGACGGCCGGCCTGGGCGCGCTCGCCGATCCAGTCGCGCAGGTTCGTCTCCGTGCGGGTCTTGTCACCGAGGCGCCAGGTCAGGCCTTCCGATTTCGTGAACACCTTGGCGTCGCTGAGCCCGCCGTCCTTGTATTTCTGCAGCATCACGCCGCGGCCGCGCGCCATCTCCGGCACCTGGTCGATCGGGAACAGCAGCATCTTCCGGTTCTCGCCGATGCACGCGACCATGTCGCCCTCGGCCGGCGTGCAGACCTGCGCCTCCACGCCGTCCGGCAGACTGAGCACCTGCTTCCCCGCGCGGGTCTGCGCCAGCACCTCGTCGGAATTGACGATGAAGCCGCGCCCGTCCGCGGCGGCTACCAGCAGCTTCTGTCCCGGCTTGTGGATCAGAAGGTGCACGATGTCCTGCTCGTTGCCCAGATCGATCATCAGACGGATCGGCTCGCCGTGGCCGCGCCCGCCCGGCAGCTTGTCGACACCGATCGTGTAGACCTTGCCGTTGGTGCCGAACACCAGCAGCTTGTCCGTGGTCTCGCAACGCAGCTCGAACTTGGCGCGGTCGCCTTCCTTGAACTTGATGTCGCTGGTGTCCTCGACATGGCCCTTCATGGCGCGGATCCAGCCCTTGGCGGAGCAGATCACCGTCGCCGGCTCGCGCTCCACCAGGGATTCGATCGGGATGACAATGGCCGATGGCGCTTCGCCCAGCTCGGTGCGGCGCTTCCCGATCTCGGTCTTGGGCCCGTAGCGCTTCTTGAGCTCCGCAACCTCGCCGGAGATCTTCTCCCACTGCTTGCCTTCGCTCTTGAGCAGCGCGACGAGATCCTTCTTCTCGCCCGACAGGGTCTTGTGCTCGGTCTTGATCTCGATCTCTTCCAGTCGGCGCAGGGCGCGCAGGCGCATGTTGAGGATCGCTTCGGCCTGCACTTCCGTCAGATCCCATTTCTTCATCATCACCGCTTTCGGATCATCCTCGTTGCGGATGATGCGGATCACGGCGTCGATGTTGAGATAGGCCTTGAGGTAGCCTTCCAGGATCTCGAGGCGGCGCTCGATCTCGGCCAGCCGATGTTTGCTGCGCCGCTGCAGCACTACCTGCCGGTGGTCGAGATAGGCGCGCAGCGCCTCCGCCAGCGACATGACGCGCGGCACCTGGTTGGCGTCCAGGACGTTCATGTTGAGGTTGAAGCGCGATTCCAGGTCGGTCTGGCGGAACAGCTGCTCCATCAAATGCTCGGGCTCGACGTTGCGGCTTTTCGGCACCAGCACGATGCGCACGTCGGCGGCCGATTCATCCTGGACGTCGTCCAGGAACGGCAGCTTCTTCTCCTGCAGCAGTTCCGCGATCTTCTCGATCAGCTTCGACTTGGCGACCTGATAGGGGATCTCGGTGATGACGATCTGCCAGCCGCCGCCCTTCTGCTTCTCGACTTCCCAGCGCGCGCGGACGCGCAGGGAACCGCGGCCGGTCTTGTAGGCCTCGACGATGGTCTCGCGCGTCTCGCTCAGGACCCCGCCGGTCGGGAAGTCCGGTCCCGGCATGTAGCCCAGCAGCGTCTCGGTGCGCGCGTTGGGCGTCTTGATCAGGTGCTGGAGCGCGTCGCAGATCTCCGCGACATTGTGCGGCGGAATGCTGGTCGCCATGCCGACCGCGATGCCCTGCGCGCCGTTCGCCAGCAGGTTGGGAAACGCGGCGGGCAGCAGCAGCGGCTCGCTGTGCTCACCGTCATAGGTCGGGCGGAAATCGACGGTATCCTCGTCGATGCCGTCCAGCATCAGGCCGGCGGCGTCGGTGAGCTTGGCCTCGGTGTAGCGCATGGCCGCCGCATTATCGCCGTCGATGTTGCCGAAATTGCCCTGCCCGTCGACCAGCGGATAGCGCTGCGAGAATTCCTGCGCCATGCGCACCATCGCTTCATAGATCGCCTGGTCGCCGTGCGGATGATACTGGCCCATCACGTCGCCGACGACGCGCGCCGACTTCTTGCGCTTGGTGCCGGGCCCGGGCTCGAGATTGAGCTGTCGCATGCCGTAGAGCAGCCGGCGATGCACCGGCTTCAATCCATCGCGCACATCCGGCAGCGAGCGCGCCATGATGGTGGAGAGCGCATAGGAGAGGTAGCGTTCGCCCAGCGCATCGGCGAGGTTGGCGATGCGGATCTCGCCCTCGGGCGGCGGAACAGGTGCAGCGGATTTGGCCATCGTGAGTCCGAGTCGGGATGTTCGGCGTCAATGTAGGCGGCAAGACCGATGCGTCAAGCTTGACGGCCTGCGACTCGCTCGCCCACCACGCACTCCCAATCGTCGTGGTCGGACCAAGTCCGACCATGGCGAAGGAGAGAAACGGACATGAGCTAGAACCGATCCACCGCAAACGGCTTCAGATCGATCGCCGGCTTTCGATCGCTGACCAAATCAGCGATCAGCTTGCCGGTGATGGGGCCGAGCGTCAGCCCGATATGGCCGTGTCCGAACGCGAAGAACGTGTTCTTGAACCGCCTGCCGCGGTCGATCACCGGCTTGGAATCTGGCATCGAGGGCCGGAACCCCATCCAGTCGCTGCGCCCCGTTTCGTCGAGCTCGCCGAACATGCGGCGGCCGTGCCTGATCAGCACTTCGTTGCGCCCCGGATTGGGCGGCAACTCGAGTCCGCCCAGCTCGACGGTCCCGGCGAACCGCAAGCCGATGTCGAGCGGCGTCACCGCAAAGGAGTGATCGCCGGAATAGAGCGGCATGCGCGGCCGCTTCCGCGCATGCGGCAAAGTCACGTGGTAGCCGCGCTCGGTCTCCAGCGGCACGCCCTCGCCGAGCTTCGCCGAGAGGCTGCGCGAATGAGCGCCGGCCGCAATCACCACGGCGTCGCACGCGTAGCGCGCATTCCTGCCGATCGCGGCATTCGGCCCGTCCGCGCCGATCTCGAAATCCCGGATCTCGTCCTGGACGATGCGGCCGCCGCCGCGCGTCACGTCTTCCGCCAGCGCACGCACCAGACGGTAGGGGTCGAGGACATAGGAATTCTCCGGATAATAGACCGCGTGCCTGTAGATCGGCTGCAGGCTCGGCTCGAACTGACGGATCTCTTCTGCCTTCAGCACCTGGAACTGCACGCCGCGGCGCTTCTGCAACTCGAGGTCCCACTGGTAGGACTTGAACTTGGCATCGCTCTCGAAGATGCCAAGCCAGCCGGTGTCCTGGATGATACTCGCGCAGCCCGCCGCCTTGGCGAGTTCCTTGTGCGAGGCCAGCGCCTCCACCAGCAAGGTGCGCAGCGCGGTGGAAATCTCCTCGACTGTCGCTTCGCCGCTCGCGCGCACGAAGCGCCACAGCCAGGGCGCCAGCTTCGGCAGATAGGACCAGCGGATCGCGAGCGGACCCAGCGGATCGGCGAGATATTTCGGCACGTCCCACAGGATGCCGGGGGTCGCGACCGGGATACAAGATTCGACCGCGATCACGCTGGCATTGCCCTTGGAGGCGCCCTCGCCCGCCCCGGCTTTGTCGACCACCGTCACCTGGTGGCCGTCGCGCTGCATCCACAGCGCCGCCGAGCAGCCGACGATGCCGGCGCCGATCACCACAACCTTCTTTCCCAAGAGTCCCCCTAGCTCCGCGCCGTTAGCCGCTCGATCAGCCTGGCGCGGGCGTCCGAAGCGCCATGCTTCGGCGCGTGCGCAAACACATGCCGGTCGAGGAAGTATCCCGTCAAGCGCAAGCCGGCGACCAGATCGTCGCGCCCCGGCGTGTCGCGATCCCGGATGAGAAAGATCGGCAATGGCAGCAGCCGGTCCTTGTGCAGCCTGCCCGCTTCCGCCGTGACCGCGCGCCCGGTCTTGGGCGACACATAGGCCAGCCCTTCGGTCTCGCCCGTCACGGCGCATTGCGAGAGGTCGAGCCCGAAGCCGAGCGACGACAGGAGCCGTGCCTCCCAGCGCACATATTGGATCGGCCAATCGACCGCCTTGCGCGACAGCTGCTCGGCCAGGGCAGCGAACTCATCGAACACGTCCTCATGCGGCTCGCGCTCCGGCAGCGCGACATCCAACGTCGCGCAGGCAGCGCTCAAGGCCGCGAGGCGCGCCGGGTCCGCCATGCACATGGCGGCGTGCGGGGCCGACAATTCCACCTGGAAACGGCCGAGATGCTCGCTGAGGCGCGCGTGCCAGTGGGCGGTGACGGCGTTGCCGATCTCGACCACCGCGCGCTGGCGGCGCCCGGTGCCGCCCTTGACGATCCCGAGGTGCCGCCCGTGCGTGCGCGTCAGAACCGTCAGGATGGCATCGCTCTCGCCATGCCGCCGCGCCGCCAAAACAAAGCCCTGGTCCTGCCAATCCATCGGGCCAGACGCTGCCCGGTTCGCGCCGCGAAATCCAGCCTTATTGCGTCGGTTGGGCAGAGGCACCGAGAGGAGGCCGCACGCGCTCGTAGACCGCGGCGTCCATGCCGTCCGCCTCTGCCAGGGGCAGGTCAAGACCCTGCGCAAAGATATTATCGATGGCTCTCGCCAAGGACTTGGCGACGGCATCGTCAATGCCGGGCGAGCACACGAAATAGCCGACCGTCTCAGCCAGTGGCATCACGGCCTTCACAGCCACCGACGCCTCCTGGGCGGAGGCGAAGCCGGAAGCATACTCGGCAACGAACACGGAGACCCGGCGGTTCGCGAGCAGGATCGCCAGGCGGTTCGTGTCGGTGACGCGCATGGCCGGAATGCCGAGCTCCTCCAAAGCGTGGTCACCGAGGGTTTCGCGCTGGACCGCGATCTCATAGTGCTTCAGGTCGGCAACTGTCTTGGGCGGGTTCGGCATGTCGGTTGTGACGAAGACCGTCGTGACCAGCCGGCGGGTCGGTGCGATCCAACGATACAGGGCGTCGTTCTGTGCCGTGCGTGCGACAAAGGGGTGGCACTTCCTGGTGCCGCCGGTCAGCTCCTGGAGTGAGCGCTGGTAGGGCAGATTGCGAAAGCGCGCGATCGGCACGTTCGCCTTTTCCGCAGCCAGGCGGGACAGCTCCACCCAATAACCGGTCAGCTTGCCATTCTCCCAACGCACATTGGGTGGCGCGCGGCCTACCAGCACCTCGATGCCGTCGTTGGCACAACTGATCCGCGGCGTCGCGAGTGCAATCGCAACCGCCACAATCCAAATCGGCCTGATTGATACCATTGCCGCACCCTGACGCGCGCTCACTCGGGCAAAGCTCCGTGCGCCCGTCCGGACAATGGACCAAACGTGGTTAACTGAACGCTAAGACGGAAAGGCCAGGCCCTAGCTCTCGAAATCGAGCCCCATCTCGCGATAGCGCTCGGGGTCTTCCTGCCAGTTCTCGCGCACTTTCACGAACAGGAAGAGATGCAGCTTGCGCTCCAGCATCTGCTCCAGCTCCGCTTGCGCGGCCTCGCGCACCTGCTTGATGCGGGTTCCGCCCTTGCCGATCACGATCGCCTTCTGGCTGTCGCGCGCGACATAGATGGTCTGCGAAACCTTGGCGCTGCCGTCGTTGAACTCCTCCCAGGCCTCGGTCTCGACCGTCAGCGCGTAGGGTACCTCTTCGTGCAGCTGGCGGAACAGGTGCTCGCGCGTGACTTCCGCGGCCAGCAGGCGCACCGGCAGATCGGTCAACTGATCCTCGGGGAAATGATGCGGCCCTTCAGGTAGATGCGCGACCACCTCGTCCATCAGATCCTCGACCCCGTCGCCGGTCTCGGCGGAGATCATGAAGATCCGCTCGAACGGAAATGCCGCATTCAGCTCGGTCGCCAGTTTCAGCAGGCTCTCATGCTTGACAGCGTCCACCTTGTTGATCGCGCAGATCGCCTTGCGGCCGCTCTTCTTCAGTCCCTCGATGATGGCGCGCGTGTCCGCATCGATCTTCTTCTTGGTGGCGTCGACCAGCAGCACGATCCGGTCGGCATCGCCGGCGCCGCTCCACGCGGCTGCGACCATGGCGCGATCGAGACGGCGCTTTGGCGCGAAGATGCCGGGCGTGTCGACGAATACCACTTGCGCATTGCCGCGCATCGCCACGCCCAGGACGCGTCGGCGCGTGGTCTGCACCTTCGGGCTGACGATGGAAACCTTGGCCCCGATCAGCCGGTTGAGCAGGGTCGACTTGCCGGCATTGGGTGCGCCGATCAGCGCGACGAAGCCGCAGCGCGGACGCGCATCGTCGGTCACGATCGCAAGTCCGCCATCAGGGAAGCGGCCGCCGCCTGCTCCGCAGCACGTTTGGACTTGCCGATGGCTTGCGCCGCACGCCGGCCGCTGACCCGGACCTCGACGGTGAAGGTGGGATCGTGCGGCGGACCGCTCGATTCGACCACTTCGTAGATCGGCAGCGGCAGGCCGGACGCCTGGGCCCATTCCTGCAAGGCCGTCTTGGCGTCCTGCGGTGGCTTGGAATCGGCCGCGACCAGTTCCGCCCAGTGGCGCTCGACGAAGTCCCGCGCGGCACCCAGCCCGCCGTCGAGATAGATGGCGCCGATCACCGCTTCGCAGGCGTCGGCCAAGGTGGCGGCGTTGTCGCGCCCGCCGCCTTCTGCCTCGCCGCGCGAGAGGATGAGATGGCCGCCGAGGCCGATGGAGCGCGCGACATGGGCGAGCCCCTCTTGCCGCACGAGCGCTGCCAACCGCTTGGCCATCGCACCCTCGTCTTCCTTGCCGAAGGTGCGATAGAGCATCTCCGCCACCACGAGGCCGAGCACGCGGTCGCCGAGGAATTCAAGCCGCTGATTGTCCTGGCCGCCTTTCTGGCGCGGCCCATGGCGGCTGGTGCGGCGCGTGAGTGCGCTGGGATGGGTGAGTGCGGTACGCAACAAGTCGCGGTCACCGAAGCTGTGCCCCAGGACCTGCATCAATTGTTCAAGCGACGCTTCACCGTTCGTCATTCACTCGATCACGTTCAGCAGCCGGCCGAAACGCAAGGCCATGACCCAGGTGACCGGATTGTACCAGCGGAAGCTGCTGCCGTACGACCAGAACAGGATCTTGGCCGGGCCGATCAGGTTCTCGTTCGGCACGAACCCGACCTTGTCGAGCCAGTCGCTCTTGCCGGCGTCGATTTCGGTGTCGAGCATGGCGGCATTGAAAGCCGTGCGACCTTCATCGGTGGATGGATCGATCTGCAAGCGGGACATGTCCCACATGCGGCTGTCGTTGGAACGGTCACGATTGTCGCCCATCATGAAATAGTGGTCCGGCGGCACGACATAGATCGGCGTGTTGTCGAGCGTGCCGCCATCGCCATCCGCCTCCAGGATCGGATGCGTCACGCCGCCTGGCAGCGTTTCCAGATATTGCGGAACCGCCCGCGCCAGCGGATCGTCCGGATCGACATAGTCCTCGACGCGCTGCCGCTGCACCGTCTCGCCGTTGATATTGAGAATCCCGCCCTTCATCTGGATGTGGTCGCCCGGCAGTCCGATGACGCGCTTGATGAAGTCGGTCTCAGGTTCGCCCGGCGGACGGAACACTACGACGTCGCCGCGCTTCGGCTTGCCCTCCCAGATCCTTCCCTTGATCGGGACGATGCCGCCGGGGAACGAGAACTTGCTGTAGCCGTAGGCGGTCTTCGAGACGAACAGATAGTCGCCTACCAGCAAGGTCGGGATCATGGAGCCGGAAGGAATGTTGAATGGCTCATAGGCGAAGGTGCGGATGACGATGGCAATCACCGCCGCCCACACCAGCGTCTTTACGATTTCCCAGAACTCGCCAAAGGCGCCGGAGGGTTTACGTGACATGAGAACTTCTTTGCTACACGGAACAAGGCGGCGCGAGCGCCGCCTCGCCCGACCGCGGGCGATCAAGCCAGCCACGGCCGCCAAAGTCAAGGAACTCGGCCATCTGATCCGATAGTCTTTTCATCTGGCTTTTCAGCAACTTGGCGACTTCAAGCGAGATTGGCGGAGATGATGACGATGGCTTGGGCCTGTGGAAAATCATCGGTGATAGTGAGGTCGATCTGCACCACCATGCCGGGCGGCGTGATCGCCCGCAGACGCTTGAGCGCCCCGCCCGTCAGTTTCAGCGTTGGCTTGCCGGAAGGCAGGTTGACGACCCCCATGTCGCGCCAGAACACGCCGGCGCGCAGGCCGGTTCCCAGCGCCTTGCTGCACGCCTCCTTGGCGGCGAAGCGCTTGGCGTAGGAAGCGGCGCGCTGCGCCCGGCGATCGGACTTCGCGCGCTCTATGTCGGTGAAGACGCGGCTGAGGAACCGCTCGCCCCAGCGTTCGATCGATTTCTCCACCCGGCGGATGTCGATGATGTCGTTGCCGATGCCGAGGATCATGCGTCAGTCACCCGCGCGCTCGGTCGACGGAGCTGATCGCCGGCGTGGCGCGCAGGGCGGCGATGATGTTGGTCAGGTGCCGCACGTCCTTGACCTCCACATCCACCAGCACTTCGAAAAAGTCGATCGACCGGTTGGTGATCTTGAGGTTGGAGATGTTGCCAAGGTTCTTGCCAATCACCGTGGTCAAGCTGCCGAGGCTGCCGGGCTGGTTGGTGATGACGACGGAGAGACGCCCGACATGGCTGTCTGCCGCGGTCGGGTCCTGGTCCCACGCCACATCCAGCCAGCGCTCCGGCGTTTCCGCGAAGCTCTCCAGCGTCTCGCAATCGATCGTGTGGATGGTGACGCCCTTGCCGGTCGTCACGATGCCGACGATGCGGTCACCCGGCAAAGGGTGGCAGCATCCCGCAAAATGCATCGCCATGCCCGGGATGAGGCCGCGGATCGGGATCGCGTTGTTGCCCTTGGCGGCCTTGGCGCGCTGGCGGCTGAGCGGCACCACCTTTTCCGCGACGGACTTGGCGCGCGTGCCGGGGAAGATCGCATTGACCACTTCGCGCGCGCCCAGCATGCCTTCGCCGACCTGCGCCAGCAGATCCTCCGGTTCGTCGGCCTTGAACTTCTTCAGGACGCCGTCCAGCGACTTGTCGGCATATTCGTAGCCTTCGTGCTGGAACTCCCTTTGGATCATCGCACGGCCGAGCTCGACGTATTGCGCACGCTGCTGGGTGCGGATGAAACGGCGGATGCAGGCGCGCGCCTTGCCGGTGACGACGAAACGTTCCCAGGTGGGCGACGGCGTCTGCGCGCGCGAATTGACGATCTCCACCTGGTCCCCGTTGTGCAGCTCGCTGCGCAGCGGCACGATGCGGCCGTTGATCTTGGCGCCAACGCAGGTGTTGCCGACTTCGGTATGGACCGCATAGGCGAAATCGACCGGCGTCGCGCCGCGCGGCAGGGCGATGAGGTCGCCCTTGGGCGTGAAGCAGAACACCTGGTCCTGGAACATCTCGAGCTTGGTGTTCTCGAGGAACTCTTCGGGGCCGGCGGCATGATCGAGAATGTCGAGCAGTTCGCGCAGCCAGCGATATTGCCGGCCTTCCAGCTGCGGACGGCCCTGCTTGTATTGCCAGTGCGCGGCGACGCCCAGCTCCGCCACCTCGTGCATGTCAGACGTCCGGATCTGGATCTCGATGCGATGGCGTAGCGGGCCGATCACGCCGGTATGGAGCGAGCGGTAGTTGTTCGGCTTGGGTGTCGAGATGTAATCCTTGAAGCGCCCGGGGATCATCGAATAGTGGCTGTGGATGACGCCCAGTGCCTGGTAGCAACTGGTCACGTCATCGACAAGGATGCGGAACGCCATGATGTCCGAGAGCTGCTCGAACTCCATGCGCTTCTTCTGCATCTTGCGCCAGATCGAGAACGGCGTCTTTTCTCGCCCCGAGACCGTGCATTTGACGCCGGCTTCGGTCAGCACCTTGCCCAGTTCCGCGATGATCTGGTCGGCGAGATCCGTCCCCTGCTCGCGCAGGAAGCTCAAGCGCTGCACGATCGAGCCATAGGCCTCGGGATAGACCTGCGCGAAGGCCAGGTTCTCGAGCTCGTCCTTGATCTCGTGCATGCCCATACGTTCGGACAGCGGGGCATAGATCTCCAGCGTCTCGAGCGCGATGCGGCGGCGTTTCTCCGGATCCTTGATGAAGTGGATGGTCTGCATGTTGTGCAGACGGTCCGCCAGCTTCACCAGCAGCACGCGGATGTCGTTGGACATCGCCAGCACCAGCTTGCGGAAATTCTCCGCATGCTTGGTGTGGTCCGACTGGAGCTCGAGGCGCGACAGCTTGGTGACGCCGTCAACCAACTGCCCGATCTCCTTGCCGAACATGCGCTCGATCTGGTCGAGGGTCGCGTCGGTATCCTCGACCGTGTCATGCAGCAGGCCGGTGATGATCGAAGCGGAATCGAGCTTCAGCCGCGTCAGGATCTCCGCGACGCCGAGCGGGTGCGAGAAATAGGGATCGCCCGACGCCCGCGATTGCGAGCCATGGGCCTTCATCGAAAAAACATAGGCGCGGTTGAGTAAATCCTCATCCGCGCCTGGGTCGTAGGCCTTTACACGTTCGACCAGTTCAAACTGCCTAATCATGGACTGAGCTGATCGATGTTGTGGCCGCATGGTTGGGTCGCGTCACGCTTCGTTCCGTGCCTCGCTCAACTGTCCTGCCAATGGCCCCGTCCACATCGGTCCCGAAATCTCCGTTCCGGGGTGCCCGACTATTCCTCGTCGGCGATCGCCGCGTCCTCAAACTCGCCGTCGATCGACAGGTCGGCGTCGTCCGCCTCTTCCTTGCTGATCTGGGCTTGCTGCATTTCCGCCAGCAGGTCGCCGGCGCCGGCGCCAAAGCCCGCACCCTCTTCCTCCGGCTCATCGGTCTCGACCTGGCGCTGCAGGCCCTTCACCAGGCTGTCCGCCAAGTGATCCAAACTGACCGTAGTGTCCGCGATCTCGCGCAGCGCAACGACTGGGTTCTTGTCATTGTCGCGGTCGATGGTGAGCTGGCTGCCGGCCGAGATCTCGCGCGCGCGCTGCGCGGCGAGCATTACCAGCTGGAACCGGTTCGGCACCTGCAGGACGCAATCTTCGACGGTAACGCGTGCCATTTCTTCAAGTCTCTCCAGGAATTGGGCTAATCAATTGTAGTTAGCTTACTATTGCAGCGCGTTCAAGCGCCGGAACCCGGCGTTTCCTGCAAGGGCCGGGTGATTTGGTCGCGGGGCAGCCGGGCGATCAGGTCCGAAATCCGTTGTCCCGTCGCAGGATGGCGCCAATCCGGCGCCAAGTCGGCCAGCGGTAGTAACACAAAAGCCCGCCCGGCCATCCGTGGATGCGGGATAATTGGCGGTTCAGGACCATCAAGGATCAAATTCCCACAAGCAATGATGTCGAGGTCGACCGCCCGCGCCTCGTTTCGTTCAACTCTTTGTCTACCCAATTCTGCTTCAATGGCGTGCAAGACGCCGAGCACATCCTGCGGTGACAGATCGGTGGATATGCGCGCTACACCATTGACGTACCAGGGCTGATCGGAAGCCGGAACCGGCGCCGATCCATACCACGGCGAGCGCGCCAGCACCCGAAGCCCACGGGCCGGAAACAGGGCCAGGACGTGCTCAAGGGTGGCTTTGGGTGGCCCGAACCGTGGATGGGGAAGATTTGCACCTAACCCAATGTATAGATCGTCAAACATTGTCCAGTTCGGTCATAAATTGTGTCGGTACGACCTCGCAGTGGGTCCGGCTTGGGGAATACAAAATCCGGTTCACTGGGGGCCATCCACGATATTCGGGTGCCATGGACCTGCATGGCTTTGCGCGAACATTGATTCTGCGAGGGCTCTAACCATGTTTAACCGATTTTACCCTAGTGAGCGCGTGGCTTTGTTTATCGACGGAGCCAACCTGCATGCGGCGGCGCGGTCCCTGGGGTTCGACATCGACTATAAGCGCCTGCTCAAGCACTTCCAGGAGCAGTGCCACCTGATCCGCGCCTTCTACTACACCGCTCTGGTGGAGGATCAGGAGTATTCGCCGCTCCGGCCGCTGGTCGACTGGCTGGACTACAACGGCTTCACCATGGTGACCAAGCCGACCAAGGAATACACCGATTCCATGGGGCGCCGGAAAATCAAGGGCAACATGGATATCGAGCTCGCCATCGACGTTCTGGAGATGGCGACACACCTCGACCATGTGGTGCTATTCTCCGGCGATGGCGACTTCCGCCGCCTGGTCGAAGCGGTACAGCGCAAGGGCGTGCGCGTCTCGGTGGTCAGCACCATCCGCTCCTCCCCGCCGATGGTGGCGGACGAGCTGCGGCGGCAGGCCGACAATTTCATCGAGCTCGACGAGATGTCTGCGCTGATCGCGCGCCAGCATAACGGCCAGCGCGGGCATGGCTCTCATGCCCAGCAGGCGGCAACGCCCTCCGAGGCCGAGACGTCCGAAGCCGACGCTTCCTGAGTCATCCGTCCCTGCGTAGATTGGGCGGATGATTCTGCCCGATCGCGAGTGTCCGCTGTGCCCGCGGCTGGTCGAGTTTCGCCACGCCGCGCGCACCAAATTTCCCGACTGGCATAACGCCCCCGTCCCGCCCTTCGGGCCGGAGGATGCGCGGCTGCTGATCGTCGGCCTTGCTCCCGGTCTGCAGGGCGCCAACCGCACCGGACGGCCCTTCACCGGCGATTTTGCCGGGAACCTGCTCTATGCGACGCTCAAGAAATTCGGCCTGGCGCGCGGCGAATACGAGCAGCGTCCCGACGACACGCTGCGGCTCGTCAATTGCCGCATCTCCAATGCGGTCAAGTGCGTCCCACCGGAGAACAAGCCGACGCCGGAGGAGATCCGCATCTGCAACCGTTTTCTCGCCGACGAATTGGCATCGCTGCCCAAGCTGAAGGTCGTGCTCGCACTCGGCGCCATTGCGCACGACGCCGTGCTGGTGGGCCTCGGCCAGCGCAAGTCCAGCGCGAAATTCGCCCATGGCGCCCGCCACCCGTTGCCGCGTGGCCTAAGCCTGTTCGACAGCTATCATTGCTCCCGCTACAACACGAACACCGGCAGGCTGACACCCGAAATGTTTCACGACGTCGTGGGAAAGGCCGCCGCCGCGATGGCGTGACGCCGACCCGCTCAGGGCACCGCCGCCGCTGCGACAGGCATCTTGATCGGTCTGCGCAGCCCGCGTTTCGGCGGGGGGCCTTGCTCATTCCGGAGCCGCCTGACGGTCAGGACGGGGCAATTGGCCAGCGCTATGACCTCTCTGGAGACCGAACCGCCGATCGCGCGCGCCAGCCCGCTCCGATCATTTGTGCCGACCACGATGTAGTCGACCGCATTGTCATCGGCGTAGCCGACGATGGCGTCCGCGACCTTGATCGCGCGGCAGCGGACACACTCGACATTGTTGATCCCGGCAAACCGCGCCCTCCGCGCCGCCTCTTCGACCATGGAGGCGACATACTCCTCCGGCCAGAGATAGATCGGCCCCCCGCGCCCCGGCAGCAACGGGTTCGCGGCAAACAGGACGAGGCCGGCATGGAACTTCCGTGCAAGCTCGGTTGCGGCCGCGAGGGCCCGGACCGAGGCTTCGGTGTTGTCGATGCAGCACAAGACTTTCGGCATCATCGTTTCCCTCCTCGGCTTGTCGTGGTGATCTAGGGAAACCTGGGCGCGACATGGGCGGCGGAAAGCTCGGGCAGTGCCGTCGGCCTCGCCCATAGGACTAACTGTGAACACGATTGGCGCTCCTGTCCAGACTACCCAATGGGATTGGGTCGAGCGCCAAAGCCGTCAATGCGGATCCGCCAACGGCCGGTTTTGGCTGGCTCGATATCGCCTACATGACGCGGATATCGTCGATTTCAATATCCGGCCCACTCGGGCTGAACGCGATGGTCAATTGCAGGGTCAGATCGGACGGCCCTTCTTCCTCCGTCCACACGTCCGCATCCACCGACCAGGTGGGGACCGCTCTCGCCTTCAACTTGTACATGCGGAGGTTCGCGTAGTCGGCGGGAGGGGCAATGACCTTGCGTCCATATTTGCGAATCGCCGTCCGCAGATCGTCGCTGGTCAAGCGAGAGTCGCGGCAGCGCTCCATGACGGATTCGTAGTCGCCGTCCGCGAGCAGGACCAACAGGTCAATCACGATCAACTTGATCTGGGCCTCGAACACCCTTCACCTCGCATCGGCCTTCCAGAACAACGGACCTATTCCTGCGTGCGTCGGCTCATCAAGCGCGCCTGTTCGCGCTTCCAGTCGCGTTCTTTTTCGCTCTCGCGCTTGTCCACCTTGCGCTTGCCTTTGGCGAGGCCGAGCTGGACTTTGGCGATGCCCCGGTCGTTGAAATAGATCGAGAGCGGCACCAGCGTGATGCCGGCGCGCTGGGTGGCGCCGATCAGCTTGTTGATCTCGCGCTTCTTGAGCAGCAGCTTGCGCGCGCGCCGCGGCTGGTGGCTGAAGTGCTTGGCCGCCTCATATTCGGGGAAATAGGAGTTGTAGAGAAATATCTCGCCATCCTTCTCGGCGGCGAACGCCTCGGCGATAGAGGCCCGTCCAAGGCGCAACGACTTCACTTCGGAGCCGGTCAGCATCATGCCGGCTTCGATCGTGTCCTCGATCAGGTAATCGTGGCGCGCCTTGCGGTTCTGCGCCGCAAAGCGCTGGGTCGACGGGTCGCGCGCCATATGCACATGCCAATGATTCTTGGGGACCGGTCAGTTCAAGAGGCCGGCCTTGACCAGCGCCGCACGCACCTTCTGGCGCGAGGCCTCGGCGATCGGCGCCAACGGCAGGCGCAGCTCGTCGCTGCACTTGCCCAGCAGGCTGGCGGCATACTTCACCGGACCGGGGCTGGTCTCGCAGAACAAGGCGTCATTGACCGGCATCAGCCGTTCGTTGACCTTCATGGCGTGCTTGATGTCGCCTTCGCGCCAGGCCTTGTGCATCTCCGAGGTCAGGCGCGGCGCGACATTCGCGGTCACGGAAATGCAACCGATGCCGCCCTGCGCCAGGAACGGCAAGGCCGTCCCATCCTCGCCGGACAGCATGATGAAGTCCTTGTCGACCGCGAGCTTGGTGCGGATCGGGCGCGCCAGGTCGGCGGTCGCGTCCTTGACCCCGACGATGCGCGGCAACTTGGCGAGGCGCGCCATGGTCTCGATGTTCATGTCGACCGCACTGCGCGGCGGGACGTTGTAGATGAAGATCGGAATGTCGGTGGCGTCGTGGATCGCCTTGAAGTGCTGGTACTGCCCTTCCGGCGTCGGCTTGTTGTAGTACGGCAACACGATCAACGCCGCATCGGCGCCGGCCTTCTGCGCGTGCATGGTGAGATCGATCGCTTCGTCGGTCGAATTGGAACCGGTGCCGGCGATCACCGGCACGCGCCGGCGCGCCGCCTCGATGCACAGTTCCACCACGCGCTTGTGCTCGTCATGGCTCAACGTCGGCGATTCGCCGGTAGTTCCGACCGGCACGACTCCGTCGATGCCTTCGTCGATCTGCCATTCGACGAATCGCTGGAAGCCCTGCTCGTCGACCGCGCCGTTCTTGAAGGGCGTGATCAGTGCGGTGATCGACCCCTGAAATCTCGCCATCTTGCTCTTCCTTCCACCGGACTGTGACGCAGCGCACCAAGCGGCACAATTGCCATGCCGGCCCGTGGCTTTCAAGACGCTGTTAAGGCTTTCTTTGCCACAATCGGCTTCAAGGACCGCGGCCGGCCGAATTGCCCGGCTCGCGGCTCATGGTTAATATCGCGCGCAGAGTGGCATATGAGGGTCAAAGTGCGGCGTTTCTTGGGGATCCTGGCGGTCATGCTGGTGGCGGCCGTGCTCGCCATTGGCCGGCACGCGGTTGCCGATGCTGGCGGCCTCAGCAGCAATGACATCGCGATCTACAAGAAGGCCTTCGCCCAGGTCAAAAAGGACCGCTGGAAGGAGGCCCGCCGCATCGCGTCCACGGCGAAGGACCCGCTGCCGGCAAAAGTGATCCAGTGGCTGGATCTGACGCGCCCGGGACCGGGCCGCGACTTCAGCGAAATGAGCGAGTTCCTGAAAGCCAATCCGGATTGGCCGCTGCGCTACACGCTGACCCAGCAGGCCGAACGCGCGATGCCCGACTATCTGCCGCCACAGGACGTCCTCAAGTGGTTTGGCGAACGCGAGCCCTATTCGGTCGAAGGGGCCGTCAAGCTTGCCGGCGCCTTGATCGCGACCAATCAGGACAAGCGTGCTGAGCAGGTCGTCCAGAACGCCTGGATCGAGCTGGACTTCAACAAGGATATCGAGCAGCTGTTCCTCCAGCATTTCGGCCAGCTGCTGCACGCGCGGGAACATTGGGCGCGCCTTGACCGCCTGCTGTGGGACGGCCAGTTCGACCAGGCGCAGCGCATGATGCTGAGGGTCGATGGCGGCCGGCAGGCGCTGGCAAAGGCGCGCATGAGGCTGGCGAACCAGGCGAAGGACGCCGACGCTGCGTTGGCCGCTGTTCCGCCGGAGTTTCGCAAGGATCCCGGTCTGATCTTCGAGCGGGCGCGGCTGCTGCGGCGCCAGGAGAAATACAGCGAGGCCGCCAACCTGTTAGATCCGCCACCGCAGAACGTGATGCGCCCGGAACTGATGTGGGCCGAGCTGGAGAAGGCGTGCCGCGGTTCTCTGGACGAGGGCAATGTCTCGGCGGCCTATCGCCTGGCGGCTGCGCACGGCACTGATGGCGGCGAGACCTTTGCCGAGGGCGAGTTCCTGGCGGGCTGGATCGCCCTGCGCTTCCTGAACGATGCCCAGGCCGCCATGAAGCATTTCACCGCGCTCTATGCGGGCACGACATCGGTCATTTCACAGTCGCGCGGCGCCTATTGGGCGGGCCGAGCCGCCGAGCAGATGGGCGACCTGGCCAAGGCGCAGGATTGGTACAAGACCTCGGCCAAGGGCATGACCAGCTTCTACGGCCAGTTGGCCGCGGCGCACCTCAATGACGGGCGGAAGCTGCAGCTTGCCGGGACGGCCAGACCGACCGCCCAGGAAAAGGCGCTGTTCGACAAGCGGGAGTTCGTCCGCATTGTGCGCATGCTGACTGCGCTCGGCGAGGGCGACCGCACCCGCCTGTTCCTCAGCAAGCTGATGGAGATGAGCACGCGCCCGGCGGAATATCAGCTGATCGCCGCGCTCGGGATGGAAATCGACCGCAAGGATTTCGCGGTGGCGGTCGCGAAGGAAGCGCGCACCCGCGGGACCGAAATGATCGA
Source organism: Dongiaceae bacterium (assembly GCA_041398065.1). GTDB lineage: Bacteria > Pseudomonadota > Alphaproteobacteria > Dongiales > Dongiaceae > Dongia_A. The sequence continues at coordinate 31,890 of JAWKVL010000048.1, forward strand.
TTTCCTGTATCCGGTCATCAACCTGCCCGGCGGCAAGGAGCCGGAGCCGGCGCTGGTCCTGGGCATCATCCGCCAGGAAAGCGCGTTCAACGTGGGCGCGGTTTCCGGCGCCGGCGCGCGCGGCCTCATGCAACTGCTGCCCGGCACTGCCAAAGGTGTGGCGAAGCAGGCAGGCGTCAAATACACCCGCAAGCGCCTCGACACCGATCCGTCATACAACATCACGCTCGGCCGCGCTTACATGGACCAGCTGTTGAGCAGTTTCGGCGGCTCCTACGTCCTGGCCGCAGCCGCGTACAACGCCGGTCCTAACCGGGTGCGCGACTGGATCCTCACCTATGGCGATCCGCGCGAACGATCCATCGACGTCATTGACTGGATCGAATCGATCCCGTTCGATGAGACCCGGAACTACGTCATGCGCATTCTTGAAAACACCCAGGTCTATCGCGCGCGGCTCAACAACGGCGTGGCGAACCTGCGGATAGCACAGGATCTCGGCATTGCTCACAAATTCTGACGCCGCGGCTCCAGCCCTGGCGGATATCGAAGCGGCGGCCAGGCGGCTCTCTGGCCATGCCCAGCGCACTCCCCTGCTCCGGTACGCTGAACTCGACCGGCGCCTCGGCACGCGCGCCTTCATCAAGCCCGAATGCCTGCAGGTGACCGGTTCGTTCAAGTTCCGTGGCGCCTACAACAAGATCAAATCCGCGCTCGAGGCTGGCGGGAAGATTCCCGGCGTTGTCGCCTTTTCCTCCGGCAACCATGCCCAGGGCGTGGCGGCGGCGGCGGCTCAGCTGGGCGTGCCCGCGATCATCGTGATGCCGGCGGATGCGCCGCGCATCAAGATCGAGAATACCAAGGCGTTGGGCGCCGAGGTGACGCTCTACGATCGCTACAAGGAGGACCGCGAGGCGATCGCGCGGGCGATCGCGCGCGACAAGGGCTATCTGGTCGTGCCGCCCTATGACGATCCCGCAATCATCGCGGGCCAGGGCACGATCGGCCTCGAGATCGCCGAGGATTTCGCTCAGCTGGGCTTGGCGCCCGACGTTGTG
>JAWKVL010000049.1:0-32711 GCA_041398065.1 Dongiaceae bacterium
CCGGCCAACCCGGACAATTGGGCTATCGTCGACGGCAGGCTCTACATGGTCTCAGGGACACACGCCAACCTTGAAGAGTGGAAAGCGCACGCTGCCGAAAACATCAAAGCGGCTGACAAGATATGGGCCGAGCAATCCTACAAGTGATTTTCCGCTAGGACGCGGCTGAATACACCACCGGGAACCAATCCTCGCGCAGGCGCTGACCCGGCTTCATGTCGTGGCCGGGGAATGGCGGTGATGTACGGCCGGGGCGTTCCACGTAGGCCGCATCGTCGCCGACAAAGCGTAGGGAGAATGCTCGCCGCCGCTCGCCGGTGAAATTGCCCCGCGCGCCGTGCAGCGTTCGGTAGTGGAATGCGACCGCGTCGCCCGGCTGCATCTGCCACTCCAGGACACGATAGCGCTCAGGCTCGGCATCGGGATCGGGCACCGGGATATAGGCGTCGCTGTCCGCATAGAAGTTCTGCTCGGACAACCAGCGCACAGGCAGCACGAATTTCGGCCAGCGGTGCGAGCCGGCGACGCAGCGCAGGGTCGCGTCCCGCACCGGATCAACCGGCACCCAGAAGCTGACAGTCTGCTCGCCGTCGACAAAGTAATAGGGGGCGTCCTGGTGCCAAGGCGTCGCCTTGGCCGTTCCCGGCTCCTTGACCAGTACGTGGTCGTGGAAAATCTGCGCGGTCCGGGATTGCATCAAGGCCGCGGCCGCCGCCGCCGCCGGAGACTTCTGCACGACCTCCACGAACTCCGGGATGCGCTGCCAGTTGCAGTAATCGTCGAAGAAGCGCCCGCCCTCGCCCGGCTTCAGGTTCTCCGCAGCATACGGGCCCGGCTCGCGCATGTTGCGCTCGATGCCCGCACGGATGATCTCGACCCAATCGGCCAGAAGTCCGGGGACGAACACCGCGCCATCCTCGTGGTAGGCACGCACTTGGTCGGGTGACATTTGCAAAGGCATGGTTCGCGATCGTTCACAGTCTGAGCGCATGGTGCCGGAGCGCTTCGGTGCCCGCAAGAGCCGCCGGCTTCGATCGCCCATCAAAGCGTTGTTGAGGCGCTGCGCCACCCATGAGCGACGTGCTGCTTCGGCCGGCAATCCGGTTTGCGGCCCAGCCGGGTTTACAATAGCATCCGCCCAAAATAGCGGCGTCAAAAGCCGAAGCTGGGGGGATTGCCATGCCTGATTTTGCCATCGTCGACAGCCATGTGCACCTCGCCGATCCGGGGCGGTTCGGCTATGGGTGGACGCGAAACGCGCCGTCGCTCAACCGGCAGGTCCTTCCGGAGCACCTGATCAAGGCCGCGGCGCCGGTGGCGATCGACCGGTTCGTGTTCGTCGAAGTCGATGTGGACTTCCCCCAGCATCTGGCCGAGGCCGCATGGATCGACGACCTCGCGCGCAGAGAGCCGCGCCTCAAGGGGATGGTTGCCTGCCTGCCGCTCGAGCGTGGCAAGGCGATCGCCGGCGAGCTTGAACAGCTGTGCCGGCACAAGACCCTGCGCGGCATTCGCCGCCTGATCCAGAATCAGTCCGATCCCGATTTCTGCATCCAGCCGCAATTCATTGAAGGGCTGAAGCTGCTGGCGCCGCACGATCTGGTGTTCGACATCTGCATCTTCCACCACCACATGCCCAACGCCATCAAGATGGTCCGGCAATGCCCGGAGGTGCGCTTCGTTCTCGATCACATCGGCAAGCCGGGCATCAAGGCGGGCATCATCGACCCCTGGCGCCAGCACATGAAGGAGCTGGCCGCACTGCCCAACGTCACTTGCAAAATCTCCGGCGTCACCACCGAAGCCGATCACAAGAACTGGACCCGCGAGCAGCTGAAGCCCTATATCGCCCATGCCATCGACGCCTTCGGCTTTGACCGCGTGATGTATGGCGGCGACTGGCACGTGTCGGAGCTGGCCGGCACTTATCCGCAATGGGTCGAGGTGCTGGAGTGGGTGGTCGATGGCGCGACGCCGGCCGAAAAGCACAAGCTGTTCCGCGACACCGCGATCCGCGTCTATCGCCTCGACCAGGCGGTATGACCGAGCCAGTGCCGCCGTGGCGACGCCGCGCCCACAGCATCGAGGCGATGCGCGGCTTGGCGCGTGCCGCATTGCCGAAACCGGTGTTCGATTTTGCCGACGGCGGCGCTGAAGACGAGTACACCCTGCGGCGCAACGAGGCGGCGTTCGATGAGATCGCTCTGCTGCCGCGCCCGCTCTCAGGCGCAGCGGAGCGCGACCTTTCCATCAATCTGTTCGGGCAGCGCCTTAGCCTGCCGGTCATCGTGGGACCGACCGGATTGGCGGGCCTGTTCTGGCCGGACGGCGAACGCTGTGCCGCCCGCGCCGCGCAGGCAGCCGGCACCGCCTTCTGCCTTAGCCACGGCTCGGTATGCACGCTCGAGGAACTGGCGGCGACTGGCGCCGCGCCGCGCTGGATGCAAGTCTTCATCTACCGGGACCGCGGCTTCACGCGCGAATTCGCGGAGCGCGCGGCCAAGGCGAACTATGACGCGCTGGTGCTCACCATCGACAACCAGCTGCTCGGCAACCGCGAGCGCGATATCCGCAATGGGTTCAGCATCCCTCCGCGCTTCGGCCTCTCGGGCCTTGCCGGCATGGTGCTGAAAGCAGACTGGCTGTGGCGCATGCGCGGCGAACTCAAGCGGATCACGTTCGGCAACTATGTGCGCCCCGGCGAAGCCGCCGACCTCAAGTCGCTGGCCGGACGCATGGCCTCCCTGCTGGACCCGTCGATGTCGTGGAAGGACGTCGACGAGCTGCGCGAGATCTGGAGCGGGCCGCTACTGCTCAAAGGCATTCTGCATCCGGATGAAGCACGCATGGCACTGGAGCGCGAGGTCGATGGGCTGATCGTCTCCAATCACGGCGGCCGGCAGCTTGACGGTGCGCCTGCCACGATCGCCGCATTGCCTGCCATCGTCGAAGCGGTCGATGGCCGCGTTCCGGTCCTGATCGATGGCGGCATCCGGCGCGGCAGCGACGTGGTCAAGGCCTTGGCGCTCGGCGCGCAGGCCTGTCTGGTCGGCCGCCCGCAGCTGTGGGGCTTGGCGGTAGCCGGCGAAGCCGGCGTTGCGCATATGCTGTCGATCTTCCGGCAGGAGATCGACCGCGTGATGGGACTATGCGGCGTGACCGGCATCGCCGCCATTGACCGCACTTTTCTGTTTCAGCCCGGCATAGGACGGACCCCATGATCAAGGACCCGCCACTGCTTACCATCCGGCGCCGCTTCCCGCGGCCGACGCCCGAACAGGTTGTCGCCTTAAGCAATGTCCCGACCGGCTATGTCGTGGATGCGATGAACGGACGCGGTGCGCTCGACAATCGGATCAAGCCGTTGACGCCGGCGCCTTCCGTCATGGTCGGCGTGGCCGTTACTTGCCATTGCGGCCCGGCCGACAATCTCGCCTTGTTCGCGGCACTCACGGTGGCGCAGCCGGGCGACATTCTGGTCGCGGCGACAGATGGCTTCACCGCCACCGCCGTGACCGGCGACCTGCTGCTTGGGATGGCCAAGAACCGGGGCGCTTGCGGATTTGTGACAGATGGGCTGGTGCGCGATGTCGCCGGCATCGCGGCCGTCGGCTTGCCGGTCTATTGCGCCGGCATCACGCCCAATTCCCCCGTGCGCAATGGACCCGGTACCGTGGGCCAGCCGGTCGTGATCGGAGGCGTCGCCATCGAATCGGGCGACCTCGTGATCGGCGACAATGATGGCGTCGTGATCGTTCCCCAGGGCCAGATCGGCGCCGTCCTGGAGCGCCTGCCGGGCGTCCGCGCCGCTGAAGCGACACTCGAGGCAAAGGTGAAAGCGGGGCTCGAGTGCCCCGATTTCATCCAGGCCATTCTCGGCTCGGACCGCGTGGTGGAGCTCTAGGACGATCAAAACGCGGCAGGGCACGGTTGATGACTCGTCCGGATATGGTAATCTGGAGCGCTTCCGGGAGCGGTCCGCCGCCGCCACGCCACACGGCGAAGTCAGCTTCGCGTCAGTGTACGGCCTCTAGTGTCGCGGGCTGCCGTTGACATGCGACGCCTGCGTCCCGCTCTCATCAGGAAACGGGAAGCCGCCGCTCTAAGTAGGATCGATCTCATGACCGTACTGGTGACCGGGGCGGCGGGTTTCGTCGGCTCCGCCGTTGCACGTGCGCTACTGGCGAAAGGGGCGGCTGTGCGCACCTTCGTCCGGCCAACTTCCGATCGCGGCAACCTCAACCATCTCGCGGTGGAGCGAGTCTTCGGCGATCTGCGCGACCGCAAGTCCATCGAACGCGCGGTCAAGGGCTGCGAGGCGGTGTTCCACGTCGCTGCGGATTACCGCCTCTGGGTCCCGCAGCCCCGGGAGATGTTCGCCAACAACGTCGACGGCACGCGCCATGTGATGGAGGCCGCGGCGGAAGCCGGAATCCGTCGCATCGTCTATACCAGCAGCGTCTGCACCCTTGGACTGCCGGGCGCCGGCGAGTCCGCCGACGAAGATACACCCGCGACCCAGGCCGACATGATCGGCCCCTACAAGCAATCGAAGTTCGCGGCCGAAGCCCTGGTGCGCGCGATGATCGCCGAGCGCGGGTTGCCGGCCGTCATCGTCCACCCTTCGACCCCGATCGGTCCGTGGGACCGCCGCCCGACACCGACCGGCCAGATCATCGTGGAGGCCGCGTCCGGCCACATGCCGGCCTATGTCGATACCGGTCTCAACCTGGTGCATGTCGACGACGTGGCGGAAGGGCACATCCTGGCGCTGGAGCACGGCAGGCCGGGCGAGCGCTTCATCCTGGGTGGCGACAATCTCACCTTGAAGGAAATCCTGACCGAGATCGCCGTCATCACCGGCCGGCCCGCCCCGCGCATCCAGGTGCCGCACCGCGTGGTCATGCCGATTGCGGCGATGGCGGAAATGTGGGGCCGCATCAGCAACCGCGAGCCGTTCGTCACGCTCGACGGCGTGCGCCTGGCGCGCAAGAAGATGTTCTTCTCCAGCCAGCGGGCGATCGAGCGGCTGGGCTACCGGCCGCGGCCGGCCACCGAGGCCATTGTCGATGCCATTGACTGGTTCGAGCGCCACGGCTATTTGCGCTGATCGTTTCCATCAGCACATGGATTGACGGTTTGCGGATTGGGCCCAATGGGCAAAGGCGGCTGCGCGTACTGATCGGCCTTGGCATCGGCTGCGCGCTTCTGGCTGCGGTCTTCTCGACACAGGATCTGGACAAGGTTGTTGCCGCCACCCGACTGGTCGGCGGCGGCTTTGCCCTGGTCATTCTGTGGCGATTCGTCTCGCTGGGACTGGTTGCCCAGGGCTGGCGGCACCTGTTCGCGCCGGCCGAGCGGCCCGCCTGGTGGGGCGCCGCGCTGGCGCGCTGGATCTGCGAAGCAGCCAACAACCTGCTGCCGGTGGCGCAGGTCGGCGGCGAGATCGCCCGCGGCCGTATCATCATGCGCTGGCCGGCGCCGAGCGGCGCGGCGCTGCCCCTGCTGATCGCGGTCGCGACCATCATTGTCGATATGACGTTGAATCTGGCCGGCCAGTTCGCCTTGGCCTTGGCGGGAGCATGGCACATCTGGAGGACGGCCAGCCTGGACCTGTTCCAGCTCATCCTGATCTGTCTCGCGGTCTTGCTGCCGCTGATCCTCCTCGCGCTGGCACAGCAACCCGCCGTACTGGCGCGGGCGCATCGCAACTTCAGCCGGCTGTTCGGAAAGGGCGAGGAGTCGGCCGGAACCGCGCGCCTGTCCGACGCCGTAAGCGCCGTCTATGCACGCCGGAGCGGATTCTGTCTGGCGTTGCTGCTGCATATTGCCGCGGCGGCCAGCCGCGCCCTCGAAACCTGGTTCGTGCTCACCCTGATGGGCACACCGGTCGGCGTCATGGACGCCGTCACGATCGAAGGACTATCCGCCGCCTTGCGCACCGCGGCGTTCCTGCTGCCGGCGGGGCTCGGCGTGCAGGAGGGCGCATTGCTGGTGCTGTGTGGATGGATCGGCGTTGCGCCAAGCCAGGCCCTTGCCCTGGCGCTCATCAAGCGCGGGCGCGAAATCGCGGTCGGGCTGAGCGGGCTTGCACTCTGGGCGCTGCTGGAACGGCCGCGCACACGCCTGATATAGATCGCTAACGGTCGCGGCGTGCGCGGCCGGTCTCCGCCGCGGCATTCCACGCCGGCAACAGATCCTCCTCCAGCACCTGTCGCCAGCTCGGCCAGGCTTCCTCCACCCAGCGCCGCGCCGCGACACCCATCGACTGCCGTCCCGCGGGATCCAGGAGAAGTGCACGCGCTGCATCTGCCCAGGCATCCGGCGCGGTACTCTCGACGATGACGCCGTCGATTCCCGGCCGAGCGATGAATTGCCCGCCGCCATGGGCGCCTGCGACGAGAACCGGCAGGCCGCTCGCCTTCGCTTCCAGCACCACGTTCGGCGAAACCTCCGTGGTTGAGGGGAACAGGAACAGGTCCGCGCTCGCCAGATAGCGCGCCAGCAACGGCTGCGGCACCGTGCCGGGCAAGGTCGCGCGCGCGCCGAGCTTCGCGCGGATGGCATCGACGCCGCTGCCGCTGCCCGCGACCACCAATTGCAGGTCGCGCCCTTCGCCGATCAGGCGCGCAGCCGCATCCGCTGCCACCATGACATTCTTGCTGGCATCGGCCCGGCCGGCGAACAGCAGCACGGGCCGGTCCGGCGGGATGCCGTGCTCCGCAAGCATCCAGGCGCGATCGCGATGAGCCGGCGAGAAGCGCGCGCGGTTGATGCCGCGGCGCAGGAAGGTCACACGGCCCTTCAGCTTCCCGCTGTCGAGGCGCACGAGATCTTCGCACTTGGAAACCAGCACGCGGTCACAGCGCGCGAGCTGCCCCTCGATGCCACGCGCGATGTGACGCGCGCACAAATCCGGCACATGCCAGCGCTCCACCAGATGATCGCCGAGCGGACCCAGCAACTTGCGCAGCGCATCGCGTGCATAGATCCGCGTGAACAAGGGTACGTCGGTATGGATCGAGGCCACCAGGCCGCAGCCGGTCCCACGCACGAAGGCAAGCGCCGTGCGCCCGAAGCTGAAGAAGTCCGTGGCGTGTACGACATCAGAGCCGGCGAGCGCGCGCATGAGCGCCGGGTGATGGCGCGCGAGGTCGGTGTGGCCGGCACCGGTATCGAGGAACGGCAAGCGCCGCGTGCCGAAGCGCGCCGGATGCTCCTGGAAACGCACGTTTGGCGCCAGCGTCTCCGTACGCGTTCCGGCACCAAGGAAATGCAGCGTGAGGTCGACGCGCTCCGGCATCTCCGCCGCGGCCTCTGCAAAGCGCTCCCAGCACTTGACGTGGCCGCCGGCCTGAGGCCCGCGTTCCAGCGTCACCAGCACTGCGATCTTCAGCGCCCGTTGCGGGCCGTGCGCCGCCATCATTCCCGGCATCCGCTTTCAGATCAGCCCGCGGGCGCTGAGCTCGTTCTTGAGATAGGCGTAGTAGATCGGCGCGGCGATCACGCCCGGAATGCCGAACGCCGCCTCCATCACCAGCATCGCCAGCAGCAATTCCCAGGCGCGGGCGCGGATCTGCCCGCCGATGATGCGGGCGTTGATGAAGTATTCCAGCTTGTGGATCGCGATCAGGAACGCGAGCGAAGCGATCGCGACATAGAGCGAGACGCTGAGGCTCACCACCACGATGACGGTATTGGAGATCAGGTTGCCCAGCACCGGCAACAGCCCGACGACGAAAGTGACCAGGATCATGGTCTTGACCAGCGGCAGGTTGACGCCGAACAGCGGCAGGACCGCACCCAGATAAATGCCGGTGAGCAGCGTATTGAAGGCGGAGATGCGGACCTGCCCGAACACCACGCGGCGGAACGCGCGGCCCAGCAACGTCACCCGTGTTTCCAGCGCACGCGCCAGCGGACCCGGCACGCGACCGTGCTGATAGCCTTGCGTCGGATCGGCGAGCACGATCATGCCGCCGATAATCATGCCGATCATCACGTGGACCAGCAGCTTGCCCAGGCTCTCGCCGAAATTTCCGAGCGCGCCGGCATGCGTGCGCAGCCAGGTCGCCGCCTCGGTCTCCAGCTCGTCGACATTGGCCGGCAGGTATTGCAGATATTGCTGAGTCCACGGCGGGAAGTGGGTACGCGCGGTATCGATCGCGTTGGCCATCTCCTGCATCAGAGGCGCAACGCCCTCGGACGTGCCGGTCAACATGTCGGCGAGGCGAACCGTTCCGTAGATCACGCCAATGGCGAACAGTCCGCCCAGAACGATGAGCGCGATGATCTTCCCGCCCTGGCGCGAAATGCCGACCTGCCGGTGGCGCGACGCCAGCAAATAGGCGCATTGATGCGCCAGCAATCCGGCCAGCAGCGCCGCCAGCAGCCCCAGATGCAGAACGACGGCCAGCCCAATTCCGGCCAGGACCAGCGAGGCGATCTCGATGCGGTTGGTGCGGTCGGTCAGGCTTTCGGGCAGGTTCATCGGTTGCTCAGCTGCGGTTTGCTGCGGTGCACAGTAGCGCACCCGCCCGCGCCAATGCCACCATTGCCGCGTTCCCTCTGGACCCTAGCCAGATAACCCTAACCGGGCGCTAACGTCGCAGCGCCGGATACCGCACCCGCGCCTTTAGAGGCCGCCGAGGATCTTCCGGTACTCATCCTCGGAGAATGCCTTCAGCGTATGGGTCCGGATATTGCCGGCGCCCGCCAGGTTCAGCACGAACTTGGCAAGCGTCGCGTCGTCCGGCGCCTCCACATGCGCGACCATGTCGTAGCCGCCCATCGTCATGTAGAAATCGCCCAGCCGGGCGCCTGCGGTTTCAGCCAGCTTGCGCGCTGCATCCAGGCGCTTGGGTGAGTCCTTGACGGCTTTCACGCCCTGATCGGTCCAGTTCACCAGAAGGATGTACTTGGCCATGGCCTTCCTCCCTTAGTCATGAGACCGGCACGAAGCGTACGCCTGTCAACTGACGAATACAATGTGAACTCATTGCCTCTTGACTTTGACGCTGCGTAAAGCCCGAAAGTGCGTGCCGACGGACAGATGACGGAGTGCAAGGGCCTTGTTCAGGATCGGCGAATTCTCTCAGATTGCACGGGTTTCCGGGCGTTTGCTGCGGTACTACGACAGCATCGGCTTGCTGCGCCCGCAGCGCATCGATCCGGAGACCGGCTATCGATACTACAGCGCCGGACAGCTGCAGCAGCTCAATCGCATCCTGGCGCTGAAGGAACTCGGCCTCTCCCTGGATCAGGTCGCGCGCATGTTGGACGACCGGATCTCCGCGTCGGAGATTCGCGGCATGCTGGCCCTGAAGAAGGCGGAGCTCGAACAAAGCCTGGCCGCCGAGGCCGCACGGCTCCGCCACATCGAATCCCGGCTGGCTCAGATCGAGCAGCAGGGATCGCTTGGGGACTACGATGTCGTGCTCAAATCCGTTGCTGCCGCGCCGTTCCTCTCGCTGCGCGCGGTCTATCCGACCTTCGATGATGTGGTTGCTTCGATCGGCGAGGTCGTCGCGGCAGCGCGCGCCCAAGTGGCCGCGTCGGCGCAGGGCAATGTTGTGGTCATCGCTCATTCGGACTTCGAGGATCTTGATCTCGATCTCGAGATCGGCATGACCTTGACGCGCACGATCAATCGTTCGGTACGGACGCGCACGCGGGGCGCGCTGGCCATGACCGAGTTGCCCGCCGCCGACCATCTCGCCACGATCGTGCGGAGCGGTCCGCTCTATCAAAGCCATCTTGCCTTCGGAAAGCTTGGCCTGTGGATGGAGGCGAACGACTACCGGATCGCGGGACCGTGCCGCGAGGTGTTCCTCGACCTGCCGATCCAGGAGAATCCGGCAATGGAAATTCAGTTCCCGGTCGCCAAGGCGGCCTGACCGCACAACCAACCTGAACGAGCGTCACTCGCGCGGAGTCCGCATGATTTCGCGTCTGGGGCAGCTTCTTGTCTTCTTCAAAGAGCGATCGCGGGATCGCCGGCAACAGAGGAGAAAGCGATGTTGAAGATCTATGGCGTGCCAATCTCGGTCCACACCCGCAAAGTGATCGTGGCGGCGATCGAAAAGAAGCTGGCGTTCGAAAACGATCCGGTAGTCCCCTTCAATCCGCCCGCAGGCTGGGAGAGACTAAGCCCGACCGGCAAGATACCGGTTGTCTCCGAGGGCGATTTCGAGCTCGCCGATTCCTCGGTCATTTGCGCCTATCTGGAACAGACCCATCCGGTACCCGCTTTGTTTCCGAGCGCGGCGAAGGACCGGGCGCGCGTGCTTTGGCTGGAGGAATACTGCGATGGCACCCTGTTCCGAGAGGTGATCCATGGCCTGTTCCTCCAGACCGTGATCCGGCCAAAGATCCTCAATCAGGCGACCGAGCGCGCGGCGATCGATGCCATTCTGACGGGGGTCTTGCCCAAGGCGTTCGGTTATCTGGAAAGCCAGGTCGGGGACGGCTACCTGGTCGGCGATGAGTTCGGCATCGCCGACATCGCCCTGACGTCGAACCTGATCAACTATCACTATCTCGGCTATCGAATCGATGACGGCCGCTATCGACGGCTCGCGGCCTACTTCAAGCGCCTGTGCCGGCAGTCTTCGATTGCGACGGCGTTGCGCGCCGAGCAACCGGTCGCGAAGAGCATGGGCCTGGACCTTGGCGAAATCGACACGCTGGCCGCAGCAAATGCCTGACCGACGGACGCGGCCGGAACGGCGTGGTTCCGTTCCGGCCGCATTCGATCAAAGTCCCATCGCTTTCGCGTATTGGCGCTGGAATGTGTGCACGTTGATCTCGCTGAGATGAGATTGCTCGTCGGTGTCGACGAAGCGCCCGCGGCGATAGCCGAGCGACTTCAGCCCGCGGTGCACCGAGGCACAGATCGCGGCATCCTCCGGCCACAGCACCTTGCCGAGATAGTCGAGGCGGTCCTGCGCCAGCGTCTCGCCCGGCATGGTCAGGATGAACCAGGAGATGCGCGTCTGCTCGGCATTGACCGGCGTGAAGTAGAACGCCGACAGGGCGCGCGTGCCCGGCATCACGCCGAACTCGATGTTGGGAAACAGGTGCCAGAAGGCGTTGAACTGCACCGGCTCGTCCGGCCGGACGCGATAGGCGCTGCTGTCGCCGCGACGCAATGGCGCCGCGCTCTTCATCCAGGCGCCATGCTGGGTCAATTCATAGTGGCCGACATCGATCATGTCGACGTAGGCCTTGTGGGCCGGGCCGCAGTGGTAGCATTCGAGGCAGTTCTCGGCCATCACCTTCCAGTTGGCTTCGAGCAGCGTGCCCTCCTGGCCATTGATGGAATAGGCCTCGCTGAACGTCACGTCTCCGAACCAGGGCAGCTCGCGTGCCATGTCCGCGAACATGTCGCCCGCGAGATCTCCGAGCGACGGCGCCTCGCCATCGAGGTTGACGAACAGGAAGCCGAGATGGCGTTCCATCCGCACCGGCGCCAGGCCGTATGCGTCCGGATCGAAGTCCGGCATGCCGCGCGTCGCCCGCGCAGCGCGCAGCGCGCCGTCGAGTTCATAGCTCCAGGCGTGATACGGGCACACGATGACGGACTTGACGTTGCCCTTGCCCTTCAGCAGTTCGTGGGCGCGATGCTGGCACACGTTGAAAAAGGCACGCACAGCACCGTCGGCGCCGCGCAGCACGAACAGGCTCTGGTCGATGATGGTCGCGCAGACATAGTCGCCGGGGTTCGGCAGCTCGCTTTCATGCGCCACCACCTGCCAGCTTCGGTAGAAGATGCGCCGCTTCTCTTCCGCGAACACCGCCGGATCGCTGTACAGATAGCCTGGCAACGCCGCCGACCGTTTTGGATCGGCGGTGAAGCGCACGACCTTTGCCGGACTGTTCATGGGCGCCTCCTCTTTTCGACCGCTGTCCGGCGCAACAATAGGCGCCGGCCGCTCAATGTATGGATATTCATTGAGCAGAGTAATCTGTTATTGATATCAATGCAATAGGTGCGAAATTCCTAGCCGCGCTCGTACTGGATGAAGCCGCCGTGACGGGCGATCTGGTCGTACAACAAGCGGGCTGCGGCGTTGCTTTCGTGAGTCAGCCAATAGACCTTGGAGGCGCCGGCCTTGTCGGCAGCGTCATAGACTGCGTCGATCAGCTTGCGCGCCACCCCGGAGCGCCGGCCGCTCGGGTCGACGAACAGATCATTGAGATAGCAGGCCGGCCCCATCAGCCAGGTCGAACGATGGAACAGGTAGTGCGCCAAGCCGACCAGCTTTCCCCGGCGCTCCGCGACGACGCAATAGACCGGTTCCGATTCCTCGAAGAATCGTTTCCAGGTGGCGCGCGTCACCTCGTCCGGAATGCGCACGCGATAGAATTCCTGATAGCCCCGCCACAGCGGCAGCCATTGCTCGAAATCCGCTTCGCGCGCGGGTCGGATGATCGGGTCGTCGCTCTGCATCGCGGTTCCGTCCCTTCGGGCTCGGAACCACTTTACTCCCGGCGCGGCGAAATTTGCAGCGCTTCGCTAGTCGGGCAGGCCAGAGACGCGCGATAGCATCTTGATGAGGTCGGACGGCCTCGCTTTTTCGTCGAACGACTTGCGGAATACCTTGATCATGCCGCCGGAGCGGAACAGGTGGCTGAGCACGCGGTCGACCGCAAGGCGAAACTCGTGATCGATCGGCATGGCCAGCGCATAGGGCTCGATCGTCAGATAGTTGTCAGCCAGCAATAGGTTGCTGTTGGCAGCCCGGCGCAGGCGGTCCTCCAGGATCGTGCGGTCGCCGAAATAGGCGGATATGTCGCCTTTTTCCAGCAGGTCGAAGCCTTCGTCGTGGGTCTTCACCACCACCACCTCGGCCTTGATCCCGGCGTCCTTCAGCGTGTTGTCGAGCGCCTGCTGCGTCGTCGTTCCGCCGAGAACGCCAACTTTCTCGCCGCCCAGCGCGTCGACGCTGGTGGGGCCATCGGGCCGGATCACCAGGCTGGCGCCGCTCACGAACGTGTAGATCGAGAAGTCGACCTTCTCGCGCCGCGACAAGGTCGCGGTGGTCGCCTCGCACAGCAGGTCGGCCGCGCCTTGCGTCAGCGCATCGAAGCGGTTCTGCGCGTTGACCTGGATGAAGCTGGCGGTCAGCTTCGGCAGCTTGAGGTCGCGCTGCAGTCCCGCGGCGACCTCCAGGCAGAGATTGACGGAATAGCCGGTGGGCTTGCCGTCCTGTTCGTAGGAGAAGGGTGCCGCGTCGACGCGGTAGGCAATCCGGATCTCCTCGTTCGTCTTGATGCGATCGATGGTTCCGCCCGATTCCGCGATCGCCATCTGTGAAGCAGCGAGAGTGGCCGCTGCACAGAATGCGAGAGCGCTCAGCCGCTTCGTGATCGCGAGCAACCTTGTCCTTGCAATCATGATCTCCCCCATCAAATTGCCGGGCGCGGATTGCGCCGGCTGGTTGTTTCAGTTCTGCGCGATCGTGCCTTGCGCCTCGACGAAGTCCGGCGGCGCCTTCTCCCAGGGATAGCCTTTGCTCGCCATGTCGTAGGCCAGATCGAACAGCTGTTTCATGTACGCGGTCTCGAACGGCTCATTCAGCTTCACGTTGAAGCTCTTCGGGATGTAGGCCAAGTTGAAATCGAACCCGTCGCGGCCGGCCGTCAGATAGATGCGATAGAGATCGCCCACCCCCTGGGTCTGGATCAGGGAGGTGATGGCCCGGCCGGCGATGCTCATGGTGCTGCGTTCGACCTGGGCCCAGTCGGGGTCGAGCCGCGCATTGCGGATCACATAGAGGTGCCGCGCCCGTGCGGCGGCGAGCGCCTTGCTTTGTTCGCCGATATCCAATGAGGGTGGATACACGAAGACCTGTGCCGCAGCACCGCCATCGACGTGCATTTCTTGGTAGTGCCTGCCATCGACCTCGACATCGATCATGGTCGGCGGGAACGCGCCTGGGATTGCCGCGGACGCGACCAGGATGTCATGCACAAGGCGCAGTCGATTCGGTTGACCGCTGTTGGCGATGGCGCCGATGTTCCAGATCATCGGGCGCATGGCATCAAGGTCGGTGGTGCCGATCAGCAGCACGCGGCCTTTGTCATATTCCCGGCCAATTTGATCCAACATGGCCTGGTCGAAATACTTGGCGACGGTCGCGCGCAAGGGCGCGTTGTCCGCCATCGCTTCGCCGAAGATCGCGCCGTAGATGCCGCGCTCCACCAGGATGTCCTTGGCGCTGATCGTTGTGTAGACCGCCTTCAGGCGGTCGTCGTAGGCCGGGCCCAGGAAAGCGAAGGGCGCGGTGAGTGCGCCGGTGCTGATGCCGGTCACGAGCTTGAAGGTCGGCCGCGTACCGGCGGCGGTCCAACCGACCAGAAGCCCGGCGCCGAAAGCGCCGTTCTCGCCGCCGCCAGAGATCGCGAGGTAGTCGGCTGCCGGCAGGGGGCCGCTGTGGCCAGTGGACTGCCAGTAGGCGAGTTCGCGCTGATAAGCCTCCTTGCTTCCTTGCCGCAGAGCGTCGGTATCCCCGCTGTCGCCCCAGAAGCGAATGTCACCCATGTTCGGGATCACGGCGCGCGGCTCCGCATCGACCGGAACGGCGTCGTAGCGCGAAAGGGGTCCGCAGGCTGACAGCGACAAAACCAGGAGCGCGGCAGACAGCGCCGGCGCTCCCGATCGAAGGAAAGCCTGGACGACGTGCAGCATCATCGGCAGACCTCCCTCCACCAATGTCCGCAGCCAGATTTGCCCAGGTTATCGGCGGTGGCAATTGGCCCGTGGTCCAACGGCGATCGGCGGAGAATCCCTACCCGCGTGACGGAACCGTTCACAAACCTGATACCGACCAGCCGGCGGCGCTTGGCGCATATCGCATTCTATCCAGCGGCAGCATGCACCCGGCGCTTCCGGCCGAAGCCGAGAGGTGTTCGGCGTCCAACGAAGCGCACACCGGTTGATCCAAGGATTCGGGTTTGCGTGAATCCATCACGCGCGGCGCGCGAGCGACTTGACCGTGATTTGTTCACGGGCCTAGAGTTTTTTTCCTCCAACAAGAGCGGAAGAGTGAGCCAACGCTTTCGAGCCGGGGCATAACGCCCGGCCGCGATCCGCTCATGTTCGAAATCGGCGCTATCCAGTCGCGACTTCGCCTTGCTTCGCGAGTCGAAGGATCGGCGCTTGGCCGATGCAATGAATCCAATTTCCTGGAGGAAGATATGTCGAAGACAGCGATGAAGAGAGCCGCCCTGCGGACCAAGAAGGCCACCTTGCGCACAACTGGGAAGCAGGTGATGAGGCACGAGGGACCGCACGGTGAGCCCGGCACCATTTCCCTGCTGGAACGCAATCTCCCGATCCTTGCTCGTTCCATGACCTTTTCGCGCATGGTGAAAGCCAACAAGGATTTCCTGCGGCAGTTCAAGGATCTCGAGTGGCTGTTCCCGGCTGTTTGCCGTCGCAAGGACCAGGCCGCGCTGACCGAAACGGAGAAGTCGCGCTACATCTGCGCCTTCAACATGATCAACAATGACGGCACCTTGGGTGAGCTGGTCGACATCCATGCCGAAATGCATATGCAGCACACCAATGCGCGCCTGCTCCCCTGGCACCGCGTGTTTCTGCATCTGTTCGAGGAGGCGCTGCACAACTATCACCCTGATGTCTGTGTGCCGTATTGGGACTGGACAAGCCCTGAGGAGCAAGCTTTCCCAAGCTGGTTGGCCGGTGTGCTGCCGACAGTCCATACACCGACGCGCACCATCAACGTCGTGCGTTCGCCCGGATCCGGCGGCACGCTGGCGTCGATTGCCTCCGGCACGCCGGGCGCAATGGCGCAGACCAGCTATTCCCAGTTCTCAGCGCCCATCAACGGCATCCACGGCTCGATCCATATCTGGGTCGGCGGCACGATGTCGGATGCCTCGGTCTCTCCGGCCGACCCGGTATTCTGGCTGCACCATGCCAATCTCGATCGGCTCTGGTGGACCTGGTACAACTCGCCGCAAGGCAATCATCAGAATCCGTCGCTGACCGGTGCGGATGCGGTGATGGATCCTTGGACCTATACGGAAACCGACACCAGGAACATCACGACGCTCGGCTACGCATACGTCTGAGGATCGCGGTGCCATGCGAGGGCGCTGGCGTGTGTTGCCGGCGCCCTATCCTTTTCGGCCTCTGGTACCTGACGTCTGGCTTCCGGAACTCGGCGCGGTCAGTGCCGCGCGCAGGAGCGACCATACGCCTTCGAAGGCCGCATCGATCCCGGGATCGGACCATTCGCCGGCATGGGCCGGATTGTGGAAGCGGGCCGTGGCGTCGAACACCGAGCGGGCCGCAACCCTTGCGTCCTTCACCGAAAAGGCGCCGCTTTTCATGCCGTCGGCGATGATGCGCGCGATCTGGTCGACCAGCGTGTCGACATGGGCCTTCACCACGTCGCGCGCATCGGCGGTGAGGCCGACATAGGTCGCGAACAGTTCCGCCTCGTCGAGGCAGCGCCGGCGCTTGGCCGCCATCAGCGCATCGAGCCAGGCCCTCAGCCGCTCCGGCGGCGCTTGCTTGCCGCGCACCACGACCTCGAGCGGGTCGGAGATGCGCCGCAGCCAGCGTTCGGTCACTGCGTCGCGCAAAGCCGCCTTGCTGGGGAAATGCCGGTAGACGCTGCCATGGCTGACGCCGAGCGCGCGCGCCACGTCGACCACAGTCGTCTTGGACGGACCGAAGCGGCGAAGCACATCCTCCGCCGCCTCCAGGATCCTCTCCGGCGTCAATACGCCGTCGCTGGCAGCGTCACTCATCTGGCCTCAGGCTGCATTCCCCCGCGTGGACTTTTCGCTGTCCAGCATCGACATGCCCCCCTTGTCATAGCGGTCTCCCGCGGCCGCGCCAAGAGGCACCGCGGCTTCGATCCGCTGCAGTTCCTCGGCGGTGAACGTGACATCGAGCGCGCCCAGCGATTCCGCCAGCCGGTCGCGCTTGCGTGCGCCGATCAACGGCACGATGTCCTGCCCGCGCGAGAGCACCCAGGCGATGGCGGCCTGCGCCACGCTGACATCCTTCTGCGCGGCAATGCCGCGTAGCGCATCGACCAGGGCGAGATTGCGATCGAGGTTGTCGCCGCTGAAGCGCGGCGAGCGCGCGCGGAAGCCTTTTTCGCCCGCACTGCGCTCCTTGCTCCAATGGCCGCTGAGCAGGCCGCGCGAGAGCACGCCATAGGCCGTCACGCCGATGCCGAGCTCGCGCAAGGTCGGCAGGATCTCCGCTTCGATCGAGCGCGAGAACAGCGAATACTCGATCTGCAGATCGACGATCGGATGGACCTTGTGGGCCCGGCGGATGGTCTCGGCGCCCATTTCGGAGAGGCCGATATGGCGCACATAGCCTGCCTTCACCATGTCCGCGACCGCGCCGATGGTGTCCTCGATCGGCACGTTAGGGTCGACCCGCGATGGCCGATAGACGTCGATATAGTCGGTGCCGAGGCGCCGGAGCGAGTGCGCAAGGAAGTTCTTCACTGCGGCCGGCCGCGCGTCGTAGCCGCCGAACCCGCCGGCCGGATCGCGCAATGCGCCGAACTTCACGCTGATGATGACGTTGTCGCGCTTGCGCCCCTTGAGCGCGTCGCGGATCAGCAGCTCGTTATGGCCGATGCCATAGAAATCGCCGGTATCGAGCAGATTGATGCCGGATTCCAGCGCCGCATGGATGGTGGCGATGCTCTCGGTTTCGTCGGCCGGGCCGTAGAAGTCCGGCGACATGCCCATGCAGCCGAGGCCGATGGCGGAAACTGCGGGTCCGGTCTTACCAAGCGTGCGCATCTTCATGAGAACCTCCGTTGTCGGTCCTCGCAATCTGCGCTATGGGATGACAAAAATCAATATCTGTCAGTCAATATTCATAATCTGTGACCTCATGGCCACAGGTCAGATCGCCCAGTTCGCCCGGTCATAGGCAATTTGGAATCCGGCGCGCTGGATGTTGGCGAAGCTGGGCCCTTCCTCGCCCGGATGCGGACGGCCGGTTTCGGTGACGAAGCCGGTGACGCCCAGGTCCAGACCCGCAGCAATGCGCGCCGCCAGCAAAGCGGACTGCGCGCCCTCGCGCCGATGATCCGGCCGTGTCGCGCCGAGACCGAGCCAGCCGACACCATCCGCGCACCGGATCGCGGCGCCACCGGCCGGCGCACCGTCGGCCAACGCAAGAAAGCAATGCCAGCCGTTGCGCCCCGGCAGCGCCTCCAGCCACGGTTTCAACATTGGCGGCATGCCGAAGCCGGCAAGCACGGTTTCGGCAAAGGCAGCTGCGGACTCGCGGTCGACGGGGACGATCCTGAGCTTGGTCGCCACGCGTGGCGCGGGTTCGGCCGAACGCCAGAACTTGACCCAGCGGCGTGGATGCAGCTGCAGGCCGGCCTCGCGCAGTTGCTGTTCGTTGCATTCGAGATGCGGGCCGGGCGCGGGCTGGAACCAGGCCTGCGCGACGCCCGCTTGGCGAAAGCGCTCCAGGCCGATGCGGACCGCTTCGTCGATCGCCTCGTCGCCGGCACCCAGGCCACACAGGCGATTGAATTGCGGCGACGGAATTGCGCGCGCCTGCAGATAGAGCGCGGAACCGATCCGCTCCGCCGCCAGACCCAGGCCGGCCGCGAGCTCGACCGGACAGGCGCGGTACAGGTCCTCCCAAGCACTATGCTCCGCGCGCTCCAACTGTTCCGTCGACATCATGCGTCCGTTCCTTTCCCTGCACCGCCGCTGGCGGCTTGTCCGGCCTTGATCACGCCATTGTCGCAAAGAGTCGTCTTCACGTACGGCCCCTGCTAAGACAACACATCATCTACGCTCGGGAAGGAGCCGCCGATGCAGGTCGCAACGCAATCCGCCCTGGTGGCCGGCGGCGGGTCGGGGATCGGAGCCGCGGTCGCGCGGCATCTGGCCGGCCTCGGCGCCAAGGTTGCGGTCCTCGACGTCAATCTCGACGGCGCCAGGGCAACCGCGCAGGAGTTCGGCGGATTGGCGCTCGCCTGCGACATCGCCAGCGCGGAGTCCGCGGAGAAAGCGATCGGGGCCGCGCGCGAGGCGCACGGACCGGCGCGTATCCTGGTCAATTGCGCCGGCATCCTCTCGCCCGGCCGGATCCTCGGCAAGGACGGACCGCTCGCACTCGACAGTTTCCGGCGCGTGATCGAGGTCAATCTGATCGGCGCCTTCAACCTACTGCGGCTGGCCGCCGCCGACATGGCGAAGCTGCCGCCGCTTGGCGACGGCGAACGCGGCATCGTCATCAATACCTCTTCGATCGCCGCCTACGAGGGACAGATCGGGCAGATCGCCTATGCGACCTCCAAGGCCGGCATGGCGGGCATGACCCTGCCGGCGGCGCGTGACCTTTCGCGCCACGGCATCCGCGTGCTGTCGGTCGCGCCGGGATTGGTGGCGACGCCGATGCTGACCAACCTGCCGCAGGAGATGCAGGACGCGCTCGCGCAATCGATCCCGTTCCCGCAGCGCCTCGCGGCCCCAAACGAGGTCGCGCACCTTGTGCAGCATATGATCGAGAATGTGATGCTCAACGGCGAGGTGATCCGCCTCGACGGCGCGCTCCGCATGCCGCCCAAATAGCACCGCTAGGGCGCTAGCTTGTTGATCGCCAGTCCCAGTTTCACGTCGCGCTGGCTCAAGCCATTGCAGTCATGCGTCGTCAGCAGGATGTCGACGCGGTTGTAGACATTGAACCATTCCGGATGATGGTCGGCTTTTTCGGCCATTAACGCCACGCGGCTCATGAAGCCCCAGGCTTCGTTGAAGCTCTTGAACTTGAAGCTGCGCTGGATCGCATCGCGTCCCTCGACCATCTGCCAGCCGGCCAGCTCCTTCAGCGCGGCGGCGCGTTCCTCCCCGGTGAGTTTCTCGATCATGGTTGCCTCCGGTTGATGGCTCATGGCCGCCACTATAGGCGCTGCCACTGCGATAGACACCTGCGCGACGCGTTCCTATGATTGCCCAGAAGACAGGAAATTCCACGTCCAATGGTCGAAGACCGCGTTCAGCGTCGCCTTGCCGCCATCCTTGCCGCCGATGTCGTCGGCTACAGCCGATTGATGGAGCTGGACGAGGTCGGGACGCTGGCCGCGCTCAAGTCCCGCCGCAAGGATATCGTCCAGCCCTTGGTGACGCAGCATCAAGGACGCGTCTTCAAGGTCACCGGCGATGGCATCATGGTGGAATTCGCCAGCGCCGTGAACGCCGTGCAATGCGCCATCGATCTGCAGCAGGCCATGGCCGACGCCGCGCGCGATCTGCCCGAGGACCGGCGCGTCGTGCTGCGCATCGGGATCAATCTCGGCGACGTGATGGTGGAGCGCGGCGACCTCTACGGAGACGGCGTCAATATCGCCGCGCGCCTGGAGACCACCGCCGATCCCGGCGGGATCTATCTCTCCGGCACGGCCTATGACCAGGTACGCAACAAGTTCGAAACCGCGTTCGAGGAACTCGGCGAACAGAGTCTCAAGAACATCGGCGCCCCGGTGCGGGTCTATCGCGTCGCCGGTCTGGCGCGCCTGCCGATCGCCGGCGTTGCCGCGCCGACCGGCAAGCCGTCCATCGCCGTTCTTCCCTTCGTCAGCATGAGCGGCGACCCGAGCCAGCAATTCTTCAGCGACGGCATCACCGAGGACATCATCACCGAGCTGGCGCGCTTCCGGCAATTGCATGTGCTGGCGCGCAATTCGTCGTTCCGCTATCGCGGCCAGGATGTCGATGTGCAGCGCGTGGGGCGCGAGCTTGGCGTGCAGTACTTGGTCGAAGGCAGCGTGCGGCGGGTCGGCAACCGCATCCGCATCACCGCGCAGCTGATCGACACCGCGACCGGCCATCACGTCTGGGCCGATCGCTTCGACCGCGAAGAGGACGAGCTGTTCGCCGTACAGGATCAGGTGGTGAAGACCATCGCGGCGACCCTGGTCGGCCGGATGAGCGCCGCCGCGACCGAGCGCGCGCAACGCAAGCCGCCTGCCAGCCTCGCCGCCTACGAGCTCGTGCTGCGCGGCGACGCGCTGCCGGTCTATCGGCCTGGCGCCGCGGAAGAGGCGCGCAAGCTGTTCGAACAGGCGATCGCGCTCGATCCCGGCTACGCCAAGGCTTACGCACTGCTCGCCAATATCGAGATGACCGAATGGTTCCGCGATTTCAGCGCGCCGTCGGAAGTTCTCGACCGCGCCTACGCCTTCGCCCAGCAGGCGATCGCGCTCGACCCCAACGACCCGTCCTCGCAGGTCGCGGTCGCGCGCCTTCACCAGGCGCGCGGCCAATATAGCCGGGCCGAATACCACTACGCCAAGGCGCAGGAGCTCAACCCCAATAGCGCGCTCCTGATGGCCGGCTTGGGCGATCTCCACATCACGCTGGGCGATCCGGAGAAGGCGCTCGACTATTTCCATGAGGCGCGCACGCTCGATCCGTTCTTCGAGCCGAGCTGGCTGTGGCCGATCACAGGCGTGGCGCATTTCATGGCGCGGCAGTACGAACATGCCAACGCCGCCCTGGAACGCTCGAACGAGCCGCCTTATTGGGTGCACCTCTACATGGCCGCCAGCCACGCCATGCTCGGCAACGCCGAGCGCGCGCGGCATCACGCCGCCGAGACCCTGCGTCTCAAGCCCGACTTCACCATCGCGCGCACCATCGAACGCCAACCCCTCCGCCGCGACAGCGACCGGGCGCTTCTGCTCGAGGCATTCCGCAAGGCTGGATTGCCGGAGTAGCAGCGACGCGGCGACTGTCTCAGTTTCGGGATTGAGTCAAAATTACCCAATCCACCTTTCCCATCGCCTCCCATTTCGCGGTTTCTGGGCTGTCGTAGATTCCGAGATACGGACCAGGTGGTTGCCATCCCGCTTCCTCTCGATATCCATCGGGCCAAACAAATTTACCGGGACCGTTGTGCTCATCATCGGTGCGTCCTTGCATCCGGAAGGAGTAGCGACCATCCTCGCGCTGAACGATGACGAGGCGTTTGTGGCTCGTTGGGCTTTCAATCACTTCCAATATGCGGTCGGCCATTCGCTTGCCTGTACTGCTTTCCCCTTCCCTAAGGATCATTCTACCGGCGCAGCTCACCCACAATAATTAACTAACTCCAGCCTATATCACTTTCGCTATTGAGAATGACTTGCAATTGCATCTGAGCTTTGCTACAAGGATCGGGCTCGCGGGGCGGCCACGGCTTCTCCCAGAAACGCCGAGACCAACACTGGCACTGCCGGCCCGCGAGCGCCCCATGTCCCGACATCGGCGGAGACCGCATGACCGGCCGCACCACGCCACCCCAGCCCGCGCCCGCCAACGATCATCACAGCGGCCTGCGCACCGAAGAGCTGGACTTCGCGGGACAGTTCCTGTTGTGGGGCATGCGCGCGTGGCTGCTCGCGTTCCGCCAGGGCAATGACCGGCCTAGTGCCTACCGCGGCATTGCGGGCGAAGGGTTTCTGCGCGCGGGCGTTCCGCGAGGTATAGACCTGATCGACGACATTTTCTCGGCGCTCGCGGTCGCCGCGTTGCGCGCGATCGACGTGCGCTGCCCGCACTGCGCCTATGTCAGCCCCGATGAAGCCCTGTTGCTGGGCGCCGTCGCAGCGAGCCAACGCAAGCAGCACGGCGTGGCCTGGTCGGCGCTCAGCTGCCTGCTGCCACCGGCGGCCGCGCGCGGCGCGCTGCCCTCGCTGATCTCGCTCGCGATCCTGCTGCGCGACGCGGAGCTGATCTTGCGGCCGCTGGATGCGGAGAAGTGCGCGGCGCCGGACCTGCGCATCGCTTTGGCGCAGGCAAGTGCAGTCGCGCCTGTTCACTGAGCTTCGGCGTCGCGCGGTTGCATTTCCGCCATCACCCACCCGATGAATGCCGCGACGCGCGGGTTGGCGCGCGCGGCGCGCGTGGTGACGGCGTAGTACGCGTAGGACGAGGCGCGCGCGGTCGCGAACGGGCGGACCAAGCGGCCTGCCGCCAGTTCATCGCCGATCAGGACGCTGCGCCCGAGCGCCACGCCCTGTCCCAGCAAGGCAGCCTGATAGAGCTGCACCGAATCGGTGAAGTGCAATCCCGGCCGCTTCGCCGCGTCGCTCAAACCGAATTCGTCCAACCAAGGCTGCCAGCGGATCCAGGGTTCGTTGCCGAGCGCGCCGGCATCGTGCAGCAGGTCGTGACGCGCAAGATCGGATGGCGCGCGCAACGGCGGCTCGGCATTGAGCAGAGCCGGCGCGCAGACCGGAAAAATCTCCTCGCGCATCAGGTGCGTCGCTTCGAGATTGGGGAAGTCGCCCAGCCCATAGCGGATCGCGAGGTCGGCATCCTCACGATGCAGATCGACGGTCTGGCGCTCCGACCGGATGACAAGGTCGATGTCGGGATGGCGCGCGCGGAACGCCGGCAGGCGGCGCACCAGCCAGCCAGCCGCGAAGGATGGCAGCACCGTGATCGTGAGCCGCCCGGCCAGCCCGGAATCGTGCACCTGCAGGGTTGCTCGCGCCAGCCGGTCGAACCCGTCGGCGATGCCGGGCAGATAGGCCCGCCCGGCTTCGGTCAGCTGCACGCCGCGTGCGAGCCGCCGGAACAGCGTGAGACCGAGGCGCGCTTCCAGCCCCTTGATGTGCTGGCTGACGGCGCCGGCGGTCACGCCGAGTTCCGCCGCCGCCTTTACAAAATTGCCGTGGCGGGCGGCGGCCTCGAAGGCGCGGAGCGCGGTCAGGGGTGGCAACGGACGCAAGAACGGCAGCCTCAGTCTGACTAAGCCTCAGCATCATAACTTCTGGCTTGCGCCAGCAATAGGGTCCGTAGGACTAACCCTTCGCCCAACCAAGGAGCCCTGCATGACCAGCCAGCCCGAGCTCGTGCTCTACGATTCCGCGATTTCCGGCAACGCCTACAAGGTGCGCCTGCTGCTGAGCCATCTGGGGCTGCCGTTCCAGCGCATCGAGTTCAACGTCGATGACGGCTCCACCCGCACCGCCGACTTCCTCGCCAAGAACCCGAACGGCAAGGTGCCGACCATCCGCCTTGCCGATGGCTCCTATCTCTTCGAATCCAACGCCATCCTCTATTACTTCGCGGAGGGCACGAAATACTGGCCCGCCACCAGGCGCGACCGCGCCGCCGCCCTGCAATGGATGTTCTTCGAACAGTACAGCCACGAGCCCTATATCGCCGTGGTCCGGCACTGGATCGCGCATCTCGGCAAGACGCCCGCCAACGAGCCGCAGCTGGCGATGCGCACCGAGCGCGGCTATCAGGCGCTGGGCGTCATGGAAAGCCGGCTCAAGGATCACGCCTGGTTTGCCGGCGATGGCTACTCGATCGCAGACATCGCGCTCTACGCCTACACCCATGTCGCGCACGAAGGCGGCTTCGATCTGGCGCGCTATCCCGGCATCCGCGCCTGGCTGGCGCGGGTTGCCGGCCAGGCGGGGCACATCAGGATCACGGACTGACGTCGCTTCGCCCGAAGCGTCGCTCAGGCTTCCGCGATAAGGGCGATCGAGATCTTCATCCCCTTCGGGCGGATCGGCAGTTTCGCCCCCTGGCGGGCCGGCGCATCGACCGCGAACCACTTGTTCCATTCCTCGTTCATGCCCGCGAAGTCGCTTTCCTCGCCCAGGATGAAGGTCGCGCTCACCGCCCTGTCGAGGGAACTCCCGGCCGCGCGCAGGATCGCCTCGATGTTGCGCAGGCACTGGGCCGTCTGTTCCTGGATCGTGCTGCCGACAAGCTCCCCGGTCACCGCGTCGAACGGCCCCTGGCCGGACACGAAGACCAGCCCACCCGCCACGACGGCCTGGCTGTATCCGGCGAGGGATTTCGGCGCCCGATCGGTCTTTACGATGCTCTTTGCCATGAATTTCCACCTCCAATTGGCCTCGGACCCGGCAGCATGGAGCCGCCAGCGTCCAGCAGACTTTCCATGGCGCAGACGGTGAGAACTTACTTCAAATCCAGGCAATTTCCAGCTGGCGGGACAGCGAGATTTGCCGCCCGAAACATGCCGCCATTAGCCGGTTGTTAGGACTTCGCCCGCTAGGCTCCTTAATTGGGCCTTTACGTTAATCCTTTGAGGCAGATCATGGCATCGACAGTGCGCACAACGGGCGTGTCCGTGGGCGAGATGGTGCGATACGCACTGCAGCTGGCGCTCGGCGTCATCCTGGCCGTGGCATTGGCCATCGTGATGATGATCGCGGGTCGCCCGGCCTCCGCGGAGACCATTCCGCAGAATCCGCTGATCGAGGATATCCTCAAGATCAACAACATCACGCTGATCCGGCGCGATGACCGGCTCGGCATCGGCAACCTCGTCGTCAAGCATCCGCCGCGTCTGAAGGCGGAGCCGGGCGAGCCGAACTACGAAAGCTGGGGCACAGCGTGGCTGATCGGCGAATGCCACATCATGACGGCGCGGCACGTCATCGACCCGGACGATCCGGATGTCGAGACCAACGATCTGCCGATGAAGAGCAGCTTCCAGTTCGTGATCGGGCCCGTGCGCGACCAGACCAAGGTCCTGAAGGCAACCGATATCTCGAAGCTGCCCGAGATCCTGGATTCCAGCAAAGCCATTCCGATTGCCTGGGGCCACTACCAGTTTCCGAAGCCGGACGATCCGGCCGGCAAGCGCAAGGCGGCGTGGGAGAACTACTATGAGGACTGGGCGCTTCTGAAACTCGAGAAGTGCCTCGGCCAGGGTTCGCAGGGCTATATCCCGCTGGCGGTCGAAGGCATCACCACCGAAGAGCTGATGAAACGCGAGGAGCCGCTGCCCGCGCGCGGCGTGAGCGGCCCGCCGGTCTCGGGCATCTCGCATCTGGTCGACGACAGCAACTGCTTCCTCTACGGCCAGGTCGAGCTGCCGCTGTGGAACAGCAGCTGCTTCGCGCGTCCGGGCTCATCCGGCTCGCCGATCATGACGCCGGACGGCAATGGCGGCTGGAAGGCGGTCGCGATCCTGGTGCGCGGTCCCGTGGGCGGATCGATCCGCAACGAGCTGTTGGAAGGCGCGAGGCCCGCAGGCTGGCCGTGGCGCGTCCAGTTCATGGAGCTGGGCAATCCGGTGTCCGGTTTCCTCGATCGGATCAAGCCGCTCCTGAAGGACGACAAGGGCGTCAGGATCAGCGGCGCCGGCACCAACAAGCCGTATGCCGAGAAGGACGAGACCCTGGTCAGCGAGCTCGAGAAGCAGCGCGAGAAGCGGCCCAACGACATGGCGCTTGCCGCGCGCTGGGTCATCGCGCTGCACAAGGCGCGCGGCGCAGAGCCGGCCCTGGCGGAGATCGACAAGCTGCTTGCCGTGCATCCGGAATCGCGCGAGCTGCGCAGCGTGCGCATCGACATCGTCAACGAGGACAATCTCGGCTACACCACCTCGTGGCAGGAAGCGGTCAAGGACCTTGCCAAGTTCCGCAAGTTGTTCCCGGAGATGAACGAGCTGCAGACCATCCAAGGCTTCCTGCTGTTCCAGGGCAACGAGTGCAAGAACGCCGCCAACCTGTTCCGCAAATCGTGGGACAAGCTTGGATCGAGTCCCGAGATCCGCATGGACTGGGCGGACGCGATGGCGTGCGCCGGCGAGCATCGCGCCGCGCTCTCGGCCTATGACGAGATGCTGAAATACGCAAAGAAGTATCCGCACGCGCTCTACATGCGTGCGATGGTGCGTTTCCGCCTCGGCCAGTCTGAGCCGGCGCGCGAAGATCTGCGCCGGATCGTGAAGGAGGATCCGAAAGCGACCTACGCGCAGATGCTGCGCGCGGTGTTCGCCCAGAACGAGGGCCATCACTTCGAGGAAGCGGAGAAGGATCTGCGCAAGGCGATGACGGAGACCGACACCGATCCGTCGCCCGCGCTCGCGCTCGGCGCGGGCATGCTGGCCCAGGGCCGCGATGCGGATGCCATCGAGGTGCTGAAGGTGGCGCGCAAGAACAAGAAGGAGGACATCTGGTCCGCCATGATGCTGGCGATCGCCCTCACCAAGACCGGCAAGGTCGATGAGGCCAAGCTGGCGGTCAAGGACCTCATCCAGCCGCATGACGATCCGAACGCCTGGCAGGTCAAGCTGGTCAAGTACTTCCAGGGCGAGCTCTCCGCCGACGATTTCCTGAAGGCGGCGGCCCAAGGACCCGAGGACACCAAGTGGACGCGCCTCGGCGTGGCGCACGCCTATGTCGGGATGCTCACCTACGCCAAGGGCGACGTGAAGGACGCGCGCCGCTATTTCGAGACTGCGCCCTATCTCGACCGCACATGGCTGGAATATTCGGTGATCGATACCTGGCGCCGCGCGGCCGACGGCGAGGGATGATCGAGCCTCGTCCCACAGCCGTTTGACTTCCTAGACCACACGGATCGCCGGGCCTTGCGCCCGGCGATCGCTTTTCCGGCCACCGACATCCCGCGTTGCCATCGATCGCGTGCGGCCGCGCCGCGGAGGCGCTACAGTCGCGCGCGACCCAGGCAAGGATGGATCCGATGTCCACGAAGACCCCGACCCCACGCATCGCACTGCTTCGCTCGTTCGGCGGGAGCTCACTCAAGGGCTATGCGCCGATGCCGCTCTCCGCCGCCGCCAAGCCGATCTCCACCGACGCCAAGGGCCTGACCGCCGGCATGCAGCGCATACCGGTCAAGGACGGCGCATTGCCGGCTTACGTCGCATTGCCGCAAGGCGGCTACAAGCGCCCGGTCGTCATCGTGGTGCCGGAAGTGTGGGGCCTGCACGAATACATCCGCGATGTGTGCCGCCGCCTGGCGAAGGAGGGCTATCTCGCGATCGCGCCGGATTTCTTCGCGCGCGCCGGCGATCCGGCGCCGCTGACCGAGTGGCCGGAGATTGCGAAGATCGTCGCCACCGCGACCCACCAGCAGGTCATCGGCGATATCGGCTCGACTATCGCCATGATCGAGCGCGGCGATCTGCGCGGCGCCGATCCTGCGCGCATCGCCATCACCGGTTTCTGCTGGGGCGGTCTCGTCACCTGGATGGCGTGCGCAGCCTTCGCCCAGATCAAAGCCGGCGTAGCTTGGTACGGCCGCCTCTCCAGACCGGCGGCGCCCAATGCCTTGTTCGGCGACGATCGCCCGTTCCCGGTCGATGTCGTCGCGGACTTGAATGCGCCGGTGCTCGGCCTCTATGCCGAGAACGATCAATCGATCCCGCTCAGCGATATCGAAAAGATGCGCGCCGCGCTCGCGGCGGCGGGCAAAGTCCAGTCATCGATCCACGTCTATCCCGGCACGCAGCACGGCTTCCATGCCGACTACCGCGAGGTCTATGACGAAGCTGCGGCCAAGGACGGCTGGAAGCGGATGAAGGCGCATTTCGTGCGGTACGGCATATAACTTAGGGCAACGCCTCAGCCGGCAACGGCAGCCCCAGCACTTGCGCGTAGTAGGCTTCGTAGAGCGCGTAGCGCTTGCCGGTGAAATGCACGAAAGTCTGCGGGTAGCGTTCGAGCTTGCGGCCCATCGTGGCGTCCAGCACGTAACCCCATTGGCCGTAATATTGCCGCAGCAGCAGCGAGATCAGGTTGCCTTGATCGCTCAGGCTGAATCGCAGGTCGACATTGAGCTGCCGCCAATCCCTGAGCAGGCGACGGCCCATTGTATTGATGGGGAGACCGACGATTCCGGAATTGATGGCGAATGCTCCCCAGCGCCGCCGCTCCTCCCTGTCGAGCACCCGTCCGCCGGCAAAGGGAAAGCCCGACGAGACGTCGCAGATGTCTTGCTGCACGACGATCGCGCATTCCCGTTCCAGGCCCGTAACAAGATCGACCAGCCGGTCGCTATTCACCAGCACATCGCAATCGAGATACAGGACATAGTCGTATTGCGTCAGGTCAATGTGATACGCCAATTCGCTCTTGAGATGATGTAACTGGCTGGCGGCGTGCGTCATCCAGGGATATCGCGCCTTGGCCGCGCTCAGCATGTCGATCGATCGCACGTTGTCGAGACCCGGCAACGGTTCGTCGGTGTCGCTGAGCAGCACGATGTCGTGGGACCACAGGCCGATCGTGCGAATCGACCTCACCGCCATCGCGGCCATGCGACGGTACCTCGGTCCAACCGCGAGCAGATAGATCAGGTATCGCCCGCCTGCCGGAACGTCCGTCATTGAATGCGCCATCCCCAACGCTCGACATTGCAGGTCTGCCAGCCGGACCGCACATCCTTGACCGCGCCGCGCAGCCATGACTGTTCTTCGCTCGACCGTCCTTGGGCCTCTGGAACACGAGCGCATAGCCGGCGCAGCAGCTCTGTCTCAGCTGACAGGAGCAACGGCTCGCGCGGGCGTGGAAGCGGGAGAGCGCCATTGACCCGCCGCACCTCGGCACCGGTATGGAGCGCAAGAGGGACATCGCGCCATGCCGGACCGACAAATAGCTCTGCCCCGGGCATCGCCCGCAGGCCGGGCGGCAGCAATATGGTCCGCCGGGATTGAACCCGCTGCAGCGCTATCTCGAGCAGGCGGCCGAAGTCCGGTCGCGTCGCAACCTCCAGGACCTCCGGCATCGGCCGACCCGACCACTCCAGTTCCTCTTTGCGGATGCCAGCGGCGACCACAAGGATGTGTATCGCTGCGCCGAAATTCCAGCTCGCCCAACTCAGCGCGAAATCGCCAATTGAATCTGGACCGACCATGACGACAATCGTGCTGTCGGTACCGACTCGGATCTGGGTCGTCCGGCGCAGTAGTGCCTCCCTCAACACGTCCGACCAGAGCTGCCGCTCCACCGGTTTCCATGCACGCGGATCGCGCGCATTCCGTACCAACGTCGGAAGCGCCTCCGGAGCCCACATTTCAACTGCCGGCGTGCGCTTGACCGGCACTTTCCAGATCCGACCGGCCGTGTCTGTGATGCTGGCCCGGAACTTCTCGCGCTTGCTCTTGCGCAAGGCGTGCGCGATCTGGCGTAGGGCTGCCTTGAATCGCGATGGTCCGTGGTGCGCATCGAATAGCTCACCGATTGGCCTCATCGCCAACGTGCCGGCATCGACCGCAAGATATGGCCGGTCCGATGGAGGCGCGCCATGACACAGCTCCGTGCCATACCGCACGCAAGCGGCGGCGAGCGCGGCGCCCGCCGCGCCGTCGACGTGAACCATGAGGCTACCCGCCCAATGTCGGCGCAGCGTATGCAGGCTGACAAGCGTACTGTCGAAAACGGCGTGTTCCGCGTTGAGGACGACGCAGGGGCCTCCTTGCGGCTCGGGAACGCCGAGCAGGACCGCGGGATCGATCCGCTTGCGCCAGAATCCGGATTCTTCCACGTCGTCCGGCGTACCGAGCAGCTCCGCGATCGCGATGGTCGCCTCGGCCCAGTCCGGCCTGCCAAAGAGATCACCGCAAATGATGGCGTTGCGCTTCAGCGTCCGGCGCCACAGCGGAAGGCCTGCCATCACTCGGTCCACGCTCGCCTCGCCGGGTATGTAAAGGACATCCACGCTGCGATCCGCAAGCGCGCGGCCGGTTGCATCAAGGTCGATCGGCGTTGCGAGCTCAGCCGTTTCCGTGCGCCAGATGTGCTGCAACCGCCCGCCATCTGTCTGACGGTCGAGACAGAAATCATCAGTCGAAACAATTGTCCCACAGTGCGGTGCCCAGAGCTTCGGCGCCAGGCCGGGATAGCGTCCCGCGATCAGCAGCGTCGGCCGGCCTGGCAAGTTCGCCAGGAGGCGAGCAAGCGCGGCGCCGCGGTAGTCAGCGCCTGGCACCCGCTCGCTCGAGGGAATGTCTCCGCCCCAGTGCAGCGCGCTGTCGGCGAGCAGCAATGCATCCATCGGCAGCGTCGCGCGATGCGGCTGGTCGCGCCTCCGTGAATCGATGAGTTGAAGCTGGAACTCTTGAGCGCCGCCAGCGAGATCGGCATGCCACGGCTCGCACCATGCCAGCCGTTCGAGCATGCGCCGGTTGGTGCAGCGACGATAACCCCGCAATCCATAGCGCGTATCCGACTGTGGGGTCATCGCGTCGAACTGCGCGCGAAACAGGCGCGGCAGCAGCACATAGCTGCTGATCAGCGCCGTCCAGCCTTGCCGGCCGAGTACATCCACTCCCTCCTCCAGCGCGCGGTTGCGGCTCGTTCCGGCGAGGACGTCCTCGCCATCGGGGCGCAGGATGGCGCTGAGATGACATTCGAGGCCGTGGTCGCGGCAAAGCCGGATGGTGTCGCGATCGTCCCGCACGGTCACGATCAGCCAGCGGTCGAATTGATTGCGGTTGGCGAGGGTCAGCGCCAGGCTGTCGCTCTCGTAGACCGAGACGGTGACGGCATCGAGCCTCATCGCGGCAAACCGTCCTCGTGCAGGAGCGAGACCGAGCGCCTGCACGTGTCACCGTTTGCCGATCGACGCAGCGCCACGAATTCCCCCATATCGTGCGCATACCGGAATGCCGGTATACGCCGTCTCTAGCGATACGGATCCGCCGCGTCCCGGAGCCCGTCACCCATGAAGTTGAAAGCCAGCACCACTACGATCACTGGCACAATCGGCAGCATCAGCCAAGGGTAAAGCACGATCACGTTGATGTTCTGCGCTTCGTTCAAAAGCACGCCCCAGGACGTGATGGGCGGCCGGATGCCGAGGCCAAGGAAAGACAGTGCCGTCTCGCCCAGGATCATGTTGGGGATGGCGAGCGTGGCCGAGGCGATCAGGTGACTCATGAAGCTCGGCATCAAATGGCGGAAGATAATGCGCTTGGGCGAGGCGCCCATCAGCTGCGCGGCGACGCAGAAATCCTCCTCGCGCAGGCTGAGCAGTCGCGAGCGCACGGCGCGCGCCAATCCGGTCCAGTCGATCAGGCCGAGGATGATGGTGATGCCGAAATAGATCAGCAGCGGCGACCAGGTGACTGGCAGGATCGCCGCCAGCGCCAGCCACAGCGGCAGATGCGGGATGGAGCGCAGGACCTCGATCACGCGCTGCACGATATCGTCGACCCAGCCGCCGTAATAACCGGCGAGGCCGCCGAACATGATGCCCAGGACGATGGAGACCGCGACGCCGAAGATGCCGATGGTGAGAGAAATGCGCATGCCGTAGAGGATGCGCGAAAGCATGTCGCGCCCCAGCCGGTCGGAGCCGAGCAGGAACATCGGTCCGCCTTCCGGCGGGCAAACCAGATGCAGATCGCCGGGAACGACGCCCCACCAATGGTATTTGTCGCCATGGCAGAAGAACCGGAGCTTTAGCGGCTTTTCCTTGTTCTCCGTGAAGGTCCGCTTGAGGTTCTTCATGTCGAGCTTGTAGTCGAGCGCATAGACGAACGGCCCGAAGAACGCGCCCTTGTGGAACAGGTGGACCGATTGCGGCGGCACGTAGATGTGCTGGACGTTGCGGGTGTCCTGCTGATAGGGCGACAGGAACTCCACCCCCAGGATCGCCAGATACATGATGGCGAGCACGACCGCCGACAGGACTGCGATGCGATGGCGCCGGAACTTCAGCGCCATCAGCTGCCATTGCGAGGCGAGGTAGATCCTCTCCTGCTCGGCCGTCGTCCGCTCGACCGAATAGGGGTCGAACGGCGCGGTCGAGACGTAATGCGGCAGCGGCGCCGAGCCGCTGCTGGACGACTGCTCGTTCATTTGCTGGCCCCGGCGCCGAGGCGAATACGCGGATCGAGCAGTGCCAACATGATGTCGGAGATGAAGACCCCGAGCACCGTCAGGAATGCCATG
>JAWKVL010000050.1:0-32276 GCA_041398065.1 Dongiaceae bacterium
AACTCCCAAAGATCATGCGTGAGCTTCAGAACCTCCACGATCTCAGCGTCAAACGCCGATGGCGCAAAGACCGGGACATACTGGTCCTGTAGATTGACCTTGATCTCGCAGTCGGTGACTGGGGAGCACTGACAGGCTAAACGCTTTCCCTTTTCCCATTCCCTGCCACGCAATCCAGGAGCATCCGGTCTCGGACATTCGAGATCGCCTGAGACCAATTGGAACTTGCAGCTGCCGCATCCACCGGCACTGCACTCGTACGGAAAGCCCAGACCGCTTCTAAGAGCGGCTGCCAGCACACTCTCCCCCGGCGCCACCAGAAAGGATGTGGCCCCAGAAATCGTGATGCGAAGGCCTTCGTTCCCTTCATGCATGGGCTGCAGCACGTCGACTCTTTGCGCGATGCCAGTCAATGCTCCCTCGCCTCGACGCTAGATGTTCAGTTGATGCCGGAACTTGGCGGCACCGGCCTTGGCATTCGCGGTTGCCTCAGACGGGTTGGGCAGACCGGCGCAGAGAGCTTCGATCGCACGGTCGCCGAGCGGTGCCCATTTTTCGACCCACTTCTTGAGTACGTCCCGATTCTCTGCCCGCTCAAGTGCCATCGAGACGAGCGACGCGGTCCAACGGCGTGACCGCTCGCAGTCCTTCATCTGGTTATCGCCTAGCATCGCGGTAAGCGTGTCGCCCTTGCGCCGGGCCGCGATCGCCAGTTGGCGAACGAACGCCTCATCGACTGCCCGGCTCGCGATGATGTTCACTGCGCAGAAGCTTTCGGCCCAGTCGTAGGTAACGAGTGCCTTTTCCATGAGCTCTCGGAAGCCCTGCCATTCCGGCGTCTTCTCCCAGTGGGCCCGCTCGTTCTTTCCGAAGCCACGGTCGGGATATTGATTGGCAAGTTCTTGAGTGCGATACGCGATGCGCGACAGCCAACGGAACGAGTCCGCCTCCTGAAACACGGCGCAGTTCGTGATCGTGCTCGCGGGCGCCATTTGGACCACATAGGCCGATGCCATTTGCAGCGTTGTCATCAAGTAGCGGGCCGGCGTGTAGAGCTTCTCCAGGATATCCAGCCAATCCGCCGAGAGCTGCCGGTCGTGCTGATTGGCGGCATGATCACGCAGCAGTTCGTCGACGTACTGCTCCTGACCGTCCTGCATCGTGGTATAGGCCCGGTATGTGATCTGATCCGGATCCCGGAAGCTGTCCCAGTCGTCGTGCTGCAACGGGCTGTTGACGACGTTCTTCTTGTACCAATTGTTCATGAACGAATCCGGATTTTGCTCATAGGGAGCGTTCGGATTGCGCATGCGATAGTGAAGCTTGTAGGTCACCACTTCATATTCACTTGGCCGCTTCCTGTTGCCCATCAGAGCGCTCCAGGTCTTCAGACCAGGCCGCTTGGCTGTCGTCTCTGTTTGCGTGTTCATTTCTCGAATCCTTCCTGCACTCTGTTCGCCAGCGGGATCAGCCCTTGGATGCGATGAAGCGGATCTGATCCTGCGAGGTCCGGATGAAACCGGCGAATCCAGGCATGTTCCGCTCGAACTCACCAAAGGTGAACTTGCGACCCAGCAACTTCTCCATCGTCGCCATGGTCAGGATGCACTCTCCACGGGCTTGCACACGCACATATGAAGCGTGCTCCTCGATGCGAACCTCACGACCTGGATTGTCGATCGAGGCGGCCTCGATCGCTGCATCGGATATCTCACCCTGCGTGACGATTGGGCCCACGAAGTCTTCCAGTTTACCGGTCATCCCTCACCTCCACTGTCCGTTCAATTCTGATGCGCTTTCGCCGCTCCGCTGACCTGCTTTGTCAGGCGGCCTGGAGGTTGTCGACGTCTACCAGAACCTCGCCGTCCACAACCTTGATCGGATAGTTTTTCAGTTTGCAGCCAGTCGGATTGACGCCAGCGCCGCTCTCCACGTCGAACTGCCAGAGGTGAGCGGAACAGGTGAGGATGCGACCTTGCAGTGATCCCTCACTAAGCGGATGATCCTGATGCGGACATCTTGCCTCGACCGCACGCACCACGCCGCCTTCCGCGTTGATGACGAGTATCTCCTTGCCACCAAGCTCAAAAACTTGCATTTCGCCTTCCCAGATATCATCGAGAAGGCACAGCCGCTCGAAGGCCATTTCCTCTCACTCCATAACAATCGCCGCAGTCCAGTCAGGCTCGAACAATGTCGAGTGTCTCCATCTTAACGAACCCTGCGTCGGCGACCTTCAGATCGGACGGAAGCGTTTCCTCGCTACCGTGACGTCGCGCCTTCAGAACGGTGCCTTTGGGAAGTGGCTTCACCACGACACCCACCAATTGATCCGCGGCTGTCTGAATGACTTCCTTGATGGTGCTGCCAGCGTTCACCATGATCACCTTCATGCCGTAGTCACCCTCGAAATTGATTACCAATGGAAAGTTCGCCGTTTGCATCGCTTGCCTACCAAGGTTCTGGTTTCAACAGATCCGGTCCCGCGCCGACTAAGGATGTTCGAAAGGGCCGGATCGTGATTGCTCCCGCTCACTCCGCCGCGCGGCGATAGCCGTCAGCCCACCGATAGTTGTCGCCACAGACACCGCGGTCCTCTGGGCTCATGCCCATGTACTCGAAGACCCCGTCTGCACCCGCAGGCGTCATTCCGGCAACAATGCGGTCGATGAAGCCGAGCTGACCTTTGTAGCGGTTCGGCTCAAGCTCGAAGATCCACTTATCCACGGGCGAGCCGAAGTGGTAGCGCCGGCCGTCCAGATCGACGGTGCACTCCTTGACGTTCCACTTCTTTCCGCCCACGCCGGTCAGCTCGAACCCGGTCATGTTGCAGAGCATCGGCAGCGGCTGGGGTATTGTCTTTTCGTGACGACCCTTCAGCACGTTCTCCGCAATGACGTCCCACACTTCGCCATAGGTATCATTCCAGCCCGGGTATTTCTTTTCGAGCCAGTCGCGCTCCGCCGGCGAGACACCCGCGATCGGATCCCACCACTCGGTGGGTCGATAGAGATAGATGCCGATCTGCTGTGCGTGATGAAATATCTCGATATCCGGCAGAAAATGCTCGTCCCAGTACCATGGCTTTTCCAGGCCTAGGGCTTGCAAGTTCCGCAGGAACTGTGTTGCGACGAACTCGTGGACAAACTCTTTGAAGGACGTCTCGCGCCGATCGAGCGGCGTGTAGTAGTCAATGCAGATGCCACTTAGCGCAGAGAACTGCTTCCAGACACGCCAAAACGAAATGTCGATCAGGCGTTGCGCTTCGGCCTTCTTGCCGTTGCGTATCATGATTTCGATCAGCGGCTCGCCAATCTGAGAATGCCGTGCCTCGTCGGACTGGACGGTCTGGAGCATTGCGGAGAAGCTGTAGTCACCGTAGCGCTTCGCGTCCGCCGACAGAGCGATGAACTGGAGATTGGTAAAGCCTTGCTCGAAGGAGAAGTTCGTCATGATCGCCGCACTGACCGCATCACGCGTATGCTCGACGTCGTCGAACGTATGACGCTCGCTGATTACGATCCAATTGTCTGTATTCGGTGCCTTTTGGGCCCAGTCAAAAGCACGATGCTGATTCACGAACTCATAGCCGAAATACATCTGTATCTGCGTATGGCGGACCTCATCCAGGCTGCCGAAATTCGCCATGTTGCGCATGCCCGGGCCCTTGCCGAATCTGGTCATCCGCGCAAATGCGGAAACCGAGCCATACTCAACGAAGGGGATGGCGCCAAAGTGCATCTGCAGCAAGGCTTTCCAGCCGGGCGCGGCCTTGTCGTAGAATTCACCGCGCGACAGTGCAGCCTTGACGGAGTATGCGCCGACATCCTTCTCGCGCTGAGTCTGCACATAATCGCGATAGGTCACCTTGTAGGGCTCATCGAACTTTTCCCACTCGGAGACCGGGATGTCATATGGGTCGCTGAATTCCCGCGGAAACAGCTCTTCCTCTTTGACATAGCTCGGCGTCCAGTTCGTTTGTCGAGCGATGTCATACCAATCACTGTTCTTCAGCAGTCCCATTTGTACTCTCCTGCTAGATCAAAGTTCCAATTCCAAGGCCAATGCGAGGGGTTGTCTGTTCGTCCGACAACCCCAGCATTGCCATCAGCGTCGTTCGGCAACCGCATAGACGGAGGCCGCGACCGCACCAGCGATGAAGAGCTGGAGACTGACGCCACCGAAGACGCCGGCGAACGGGCCGGTGAAGACGGAAGACTCCGTGAACAAGAGGCCGGCAACGGTTCCGATCACCCACGCACTCAGAGCACTCTTGTTCCAGCCGTTCGTGAACCAGTAGCTGCCCCGAGCACCGCCTTGGAAGGCGAAGAGATCTGCGGGCTGATATCGGCCGCCCACTTTCGCATTGCCGATCAGTACGACGGCCATCCAGGGTGCCACTGCGCATTCGATCAGCGTGAGGAATGCGATGATTAGGTCCACCATGTTCATCACGTAGATGCCCGCGAAAACGATGGCGAGACCAACCAGGCTCAGTGCGATGGTCGCACCAACGCGGCTGATTGATGGATTGATCGTCTGCAGGCCAAGACCGCCGTTGTAGATGCAGAGGCTGCCTTGAGGTTGGCTACCGACAATGCCGACCAGCATGAGCACCACCACGAGCCAGGCTGGCGAGAGACCGATCAAGCCCGACACAAAGGGGGTGGCCGGATCAGCGAAAATGGACGTCACGAAGGCCGCGAATGCCAAGGCCAACCAGCAACCGATGAACATGCCGCCGCCAGCTGCCCACGCGATCGACTTGGATGGAGTGCCTTCCGGCAGATAGCGTGCGTAGTCATTGAGGAAAGTCGCGTACGATATCGGCAAGGCAGCGCAGATCATTGCTGATAGGAGCCACGTGGGCCAGAAGCTGCCTAGCGCCAGAGTTCCGGTTGTCTCGGCCGGCGTATGCCCCGACGCCAGGGTAATCGTAGCCACCACCAAAACCGCCGCGATGACGTAGCTGACGAGTGTTTCAGTTGCCACGATCAGGCGATGACCGACGATGGCCGCAACGATCGTAAGCGCACAGATCAGCGCAGAACCTAGCGCCAGGAGGTTATTTGAGGTTTCCCAGCCGAAGATCTGCGCGGCACCGGCCACCAGTGCTTCGCCACCGGTCCAGATCGTCAGAGCATAGAACCCAAGGCCGATCAGGATGGTCATTATCGTACCAACGATACGACCCTTGACGCCGAAGAAAGCTCCGCTCGCGACTGGACCGCTCGTACCGGTGCGGGCGCCAAGGATGCCGAGTGGCCCGAAGAAGGCGGCGCCAACCGCGAGACCCACCGTAATCGAGGTGATGGCATCCCAAAGGCCAAGACCAAAGACAATCGGAAGCCCGCCGATGACAATGATGCCAAAGCACATTTGCGAGCCGAGAAACACGAAGAACAGGTCACGTGGTCTTGACCGTCGTTCCGTCGCCGGAATGATGTCAACGCCGTGTTGTTCGATCTGGCTCAGATCTTGCGCACCCTGAGCCGAATGACTCGATGTGCTCGTCATGGCGTTCCTCCCCTGAGTTTTCGCCGTTTACGCCTCACCTGGTCGCCTTTTTCCGGCTTTTTGTTTTGAAGGCGCGCTGGTGAAGCTTGGTCTCGCGCCACAGTCGATGACTCCACAGTGGTGACTGTTTGTCAAGTCACTTGACTAACAGTAACGACACGATTGCCTGCTGCCAAGCGCGCGACGCGCGCCGTTGCAGCAATCCAATGCAAATTGCTGCACCGTTGCAGCAGCTTCCTTGCGGCCGATGCCAGGTCGCGGAACGAACGAGGCCGTGTAAACGAACGTAGCGGCTTTTCCAGATCGCCGACTCCGGACTTCTACAGAGCCTATGTATCCAACGCCGTACGCCAGCTTATCTGCGGCTTTGGCATCTATGATTTCGTATGAGAGTCGCATCTTGGCTTCGTCGAAGTGGGTTAGTCGCTCCCACAGAACGCTCCCGTCGCGGTTGGTCAGAACTCGGACCCGCCCTTGCGCGGTCAAGCGGCTTACAGCCGTTCCGCTGCTGATCAACGGCAAGCCATCGAACCCCCCGAGCACCTCCCATACGTCGGAGACGGGGAAGTCGAGATCGTGAGTAGCCCTCACCTTGATTCTATCTGCCATTTTCCGACCAACCTTTCGTATAAGTCAAGTTACTTGACAATGCATAGAGCAGCCGTAAGAGTGCGCTGTGCGCAGCTCGATTGCATGCTTGCGTCATGAGTGATCGAGCTCGGCCCTCAACGGAGGTAGAGCCTTGTCCGACATCCCAGAGCCGGTGGAATTGACTGCCGAGTTGATCCGCTTCAACACGATCAATCCCCCCGGGCAGGAGGAGAACTGTGCGAGATTTGTGGGTGGGTTGCTGAAGCCTGCCGGCTTCTCCGTCACCTACCACGAGCTGTCGCCGGGCAGGATGAACCTGATCGCCTCGAAGGGCAATCCGGCCTCGGGCAACGGTTCGGTCGCTAGTCGCCGGAAGCCGATCTGCTTCACGGGACACTTGGATACGGTGCCTCTTGGTAGCGCTCAGTGGTCGGTTGATCCGCTTGCCGGCATTGTAACCGACGGTAAGCTCTACGGTCGCGGCTCGTCCGACATGAAGAGCGGTGTCGCAGCGATGGTTGTGGCAGCCCTGCGGAACCTGAAGGCCATCGAGAACGGGCCTGGCGTCGTATTCGTATTTACGGCAGGCGAAGAAACCGGCTGCGACGGCGCGCGGTGCTTGGCCGCGAAGAACCTTCTGGGCGACGCCGGCGCGATCGTGGTGGGAGAGCCGACATCCAATCAACCGCGGATCGGGCACAAAGGGGTGCTCTGGCTCAACGCCGAAACTCACGGCGTAACTGCACACGG
Organism: Dongiaceae bacterium; assembly: GCA_041398065.1. Taxonomy (GTDB): domain Bacteria; phylum Pseudomonadota; class Alphaproteobacteria; order Dongiales; family Dongiaceae; genus Dongia_A. The sequence goes on from JAWKVL010000050.1 coordinate 6,859, forward strand.
ATCGATGCCGGAACTCGGCGTCAATGCGGTGTACCGGGGCGCCAGAATTATCAGCAAGCTTGAGGAGTTTGGCTTCAACATCGCACCGCACCACGGACTTGGCAGTCCCACACTGAATGTCGGCAGGATGGCTGGTGGTCTGAATGTCAATTCTGTTCCCGACCGCGCGGAGATCGGCATCGATGTGCGGAGCGTCCCCGGCATGCAACACCCGAGAATCGTCGAAATCCTCTGCTCTCACCTGGCGCCCGACCTGGCCGAGTTGCACACCCTCCTGGATCTCGAGCCGGTTTGGACCGCACCGGAGTCTCCGTGGATTAGAGCGGCTTCGAAGTTTGCGATGTCGGGCAAGGCCACGTCGGCCGAGTTGGGTGGGGCGCCTTACTTTACCGACGCGAGCATTCTGAAATCCGCTTACGGCGACGTTCCTACCCTCATCCTCGGTCCCGGCGAGCAGGAAATGGCTCATAGGACCGATGAGTATTGCTGGGCCGTCAATATCGAGAAGGCAGTCGGTATCTACGGAGACATCATCCGCGATTGGCAGCTTCACGCCCACACCTACGAAGAGGCTGCAGCTTGAGCTTCGGACGTCGATAGTCTGCAGAATACGAGAGCCTGCCGCGGCTGAGCCGCGCACACTTGGAAAAGATAGCCTCGGCAATCCCAGAGTCTTCATCACCGACCGCGACAGGTTCTCAGACACAAGCGGACCTCTCCGGCGCCCGCATGCCCGGATTCACACAGAACCAGCCTCTACTAGGACCAGATTTCAGTGATCTCGCCGGCCGGCCCATCAGCCAGCCGCTGAGATCCCACACTTGGCGCTGTTACGCTATACGAATTCCGTTGACTGTCAACGCCTCTGATACGAATTTCGTGTCGATTCATCCATTTTTATGTTGAATCATGGCCTATGACGGCTTTGCCTCCGAATTTCGCATCATTTATTCCCATTCCACCGCAAACCTGCTAACCGTTCTGCATTGATGATGATTTCGTCGGGGTGCCAATGAAGGAATCCAAGAAGGCCAAGGCATCGGAGAGCGACAACAACGATCGCAATGGCAACGGAATCTCGATTCCAATGGGTACCTTGTCCCGATTGGACGACACGAATCGGCGAATCGTATCGATGCTGCAGCATGACGGCCGCCGCTCATTCTCATCGATCGCTCGCGACCTCGGCATTTCCGAGGGAGCCGTTCGCGCGCGAGTCGCCTTCATGCAGGAGAAGGAACACCTGCGCTTTCTGGCGATCATCGACCCCATCGAGATCGGCTACATGTCTTGGGCCGTCCTTGGCATCAAGGTGAAGCCAGGCGTTATCCCGCAAGAACTTGCTGAGTATTTCACGCCGCTACCTGAGACCATTTGGGTCGCGGCGGTTGCAGGACGCTACGACCTCATCGTTGAGGTCTGGGCCGAGAACCCCACCCGCCTCAACACCTTTCTCGATGACCATTGCCATCGACCCAACAAGATTGCTTTGGTGGAGACGATGATAGGCATGCGGCTCTTCAAGTGGGGCTGATCCAGGCCAACGCCGGCAGACGATCAGGGCCTGGTGTGGCTTGGATGGCGTGTCAGTTGCGGACCAGCAGCAATCTTCGCGGCTTTCAACTGCAGGAAGTCAGCCCCAGCGTTGTGCGACGACCGCGTGAGCGGTGACGCGGATACGAGCGAGAACCCTTTTCCAGCGGCCTGGGATTTCAACTGCTCGAATTCCTCCGGTGGCAGGTAACGCTCAACAGGATGGTGCTTGGGCGTTGGCTGGAGATACTGCCCGATTGTAAGGAAATCCACATCCGCCACGCGCAGATCGTCCATCACCTGGAGAACCTCGTCGCGCTGTTCCCCCAGTCCTACCATCATCCCAGACTTCGTGAAGATCGAAGAATCCAGTTCTTTTGCGCGCTTCAGCAGGCTCAGTGAAGAAAAGTATCGAGCACCGGGCCGTACCGTTCTGTAGAGCCGCGGCACTGTCTCGACATTGTGGTTGAAAACGTCCGGCCTCGCCGCGACCACGATTTCCAACGCCCCATCTTTGCGTAGGAAATCCGGCGTCAGAACCTCGATGGTAGTCCGTGGCGAGAGCTCCCGAATCGCTCTGATAGTCAGCGCAAAGTGCTCAGCTCCGCCATCTTCAAGATCGTCTCGATCGACCGAGGTGACGACGATATGGCTCAACACCAAGTTCGCCGCCAGCTGACCGATCCGCTCCGGCTCATGCGGGTCGGGCGCCCCGGGGCGACCGGTCGCTACATTGCAGAAGGCGCATCCTCTAGTACAAACGGATCCGAGAATCATGGTGGTGACGTGCTTCTGCCGCCAACATTCTCCGATGTTCGGGCAAGATGCCTCTTCGCAAACCGTCTTGAGGCTCATCCTTTGAACGAGGGCCTTCATTTCAAAGAACTCTGGGCTGGTCGGCGCTCTGCTTCGAATCCATGCCGGCTTGCGCTGAACGGCTGAACTCGGGCGCCAAAACTTTTCGGGATGGCGAAGTGGACCGCTCATTGCAATTTCCTGGATCCCTTTTTCCGTACTCTAATTATCAGAACTCCCGGCTCGTCGAAACCGTGCTACGGCGTTTCGAGTTGGCCGGCGAACGCACGTGAGCTATTTGGGCGCTCCCCGAACTCGTCCTTGTACCGCTTCGAGAACTGAGAGAGCGAAGAGAAGCCGACCTCAGCGGCAATCCATGTGATTGGCATTGTCGAATTGCAGATTAGCTCGCGCGCACGATCCAGTTGTGTCTTTCGGATGAAAGTGTGCGGTGTCACACCTAGGTGGCGCTTGCATAGCCTTTCGAGTTGCCGTTCGCCCAAACCGCTGGCTCTGCACATATCGGACCTGGATAGCGAACCTCCTGTGCTGTTGACGAGGTCGATCACAGGGGACAGCGGCGGAACGCGTTTTCGAACGTGACGCTGAATGATTTTCCACTGGCTGGCCGTGCGTGTAAATCGGTCCCCGAGCGCCAGCCGATCGGCAACCAACTTGGCAGCATGATGTCCTTGCTTCCTCGCGATAACAGTCAACATAAGATCCAGAGTGCCGAGTCCGCCCACCGACGTGAGGACGTTGCTGCAGCCATCGACCGTTCTTGCCGAGCAAGGTACGTGGGGATACCTCCGCTTGAACTCCGGAATGAGGCTCCAGTGAACGGCGGCACGCGCTCCACCGAGAAGCTCAAGCGCGGCAATCCAAAACACGGCTGAAGAAACAGCATAGATCTGACCGCCATGACCATGAACCGACCGGATCCACTCAGCGATCTGACCCAACTCCTTTAGGCGTGAAGACAGTCCGCCGACTAAGATGAGATGCATCGGAGGTGTGCAATTGGCGACCTGCTCTGTTGGCACGCGCAAAACATCATCCGCACTTGCCACTGTCCCGCCAGTCGAAGACAGAAGTGTCACTCGTTCTATGGCTGTCCCGCGCCCCACCTCTTCAAGTGGCTGCAACGTTGCTGAAAGATCGAACGCATTGAACTCCGGCAGGACGAATACAGCGATCCCCGTTGCTTCAGTTGTGCTCATAGACCCAGAATCACATCGCAGAGTTTTGCACCTTGACCTTCTGCCGCCGCGCTTCACTATTCCGCGGCCTTGTTTTCCTGAACGGATGCACCTTGCTCCCGCCAGCGCAGCACCGGCTGGCGGGCGGCGAGCGTTTCGTCCAGGCGGCGGCGCGGCGTGTGGTAGGGGGCGCCCTTGAAATACGCCGCGTCGCCCGCCTTGGCGCGCTGGGCGAGGCCCTTCACCACCTCGATGTAGCGGTCGAGGCCGTCCTTGCTCTCGGTCTCGGTCGGCTCCATCAGCAGCGCGCCGTGCACCACCAGCGGGAAATACATGGTCATCGGGTGGTAGCCCTCGTCGATCATCGCCTTGGCGAAGTCGAGGGTGGTGACGCCGGTGTTGTCGAGGAACTCGTCGTTGAACAGCGCCTCGTGCATGCAGGTGCCGGGAAAGGCCGGCGTCATCTCGCCCTTGAGGCCGGCGAGGATGTAGTTGGCGTTCAGCACCGCGTCGCCCGACGCCGTGCGCAAGCCGTCGGAGCCGTGGCTCATCATGTAGCTGAGCGCGCGCACGAACATGCCCATCTGGCCGTGGAAGCCCTTCAAGCGCCCGAGCGCCTCGCCGCCCTGCTCCACCAGGTCGAAGCCGTTCTTGCCGTGCACCACGTACGGCACCGGCGCATAGGGCGCGAGCGCGGCCGACAGCACCACCGGGCCGGAGCCCGGGCCGCCGCCGCCATGCGGGGTCGAGAAGGTCTTGTGCAGGTTGATGTGCATGGCGTCGATGCCGAGATCGCCCGGCCGCACGCGCCCGACGATGGCGTTGAAGTTGGCGCCGTCGCAGTAGAAGTAGCCGCCCGCCGCGTGCACCGCGTCGGCGATGTCGATGATGTCGTTCTCGAACAGGCCGCAGGTGTTGGGGTTGGTGATCATGGTGCCGGCAACGTCGGGGCCGAGCTTGGCCTTGAAGGCGGCGAGGTCGACGCGGCCGCGATCGTCGGCGGGCACCGGATCGACCTCGTAGCCGCAGGCGGCCGCGGTCGCAGGGTTGGTGCCGTGCGCGGATTCCGGCACCAGGATGCGCTTGCGCGCATCGCCCTTGGCCAGCAGCGCGGCGCGGATGGTCATGATGCCGCACAGCTCGCCATGCGCGCCGGCGGCCGGCGACATCGCCACGGCCGGCATGTTGGTCAAGGTCTTCAGCCAGTGCGCCAGCTGGTCGATCAGCTCCAGCGCGCCCTGAACGGTCGAGACCGGCTGCATCGGATGCAGATCGCCGATGCCTGGCAGGCGCGCCACCTTCTCATTGAGGCGCGGATTGTGCTTCATGGTGCAGGAGCCGAGCGGGTAGACGCCCATGTCGATGGCGAAGTTCTTCTGCGAGAGCTTGGTGTAGTGGCGCACCACCTGCGGCTCGCTCAAGCCCGGCAAGCCGATTTCGCCCTTGCGCCTCAGGCCGCCGAGCCGGTCCTTGTGCTGCGGCACGGCCGGCAGGTCGACGCCGCTGCGGCCCTTCATGCCCTGTTCGAAGATCAGCGGCTCTTCGATCTGCAGGCCCTTGTTGCCGGAGATCGTGCGCACGCGCGGCCCGGCCTGGATTTGCGTCGGCAGGGTCATTTCAGCACCTCTTTGAGGGCGGCTTCGTAGGCCGCGATATCCTCGTCGCTGACGGTCTCGGTCGCCGCCACCAGCAGCAGGTTCCTCATCGACGCATCGCTCGGATAGAGCCGCGAGACCGGAACACCGCCGAGCACCCGCTTCTTCGCGAGCGCCTCCGCCACCTCCGCTGCCGGCTTCGGCAGCGCGAGGGTGAATTCGTTGAACAAAGTTTCGTTAAGGAGCGTCACGCCCGGGATCGCGCTCAACCGGTCAGCCAGACGTGACGCCGTGGCGTGGTTGAGCTGCGCCAGCTTGGTCAGCCCCGTTTCTCCCAGCAGCGTGAGATGGATGTTGAAGGCGAGCGCGCAGAGGCCGGAATTGGTGCAGATGTTGCTGGTCGCCTTCTCGCGCCGGATGTGCTGCTCTCGGGTCGAGAGCGTCAACACCCAGCCGCGCTTGCCGTCGACGTCGACGGTCTGACCGGTGAGGCGCCCGGGCATCTGCCGGATGAACTTGTCGCGGGTCGCGAACAGGCCGACATAGGGCCCGCCGAAGCTGAGCGGCACGCCGAGCGATTGTCCCTCCGCTGTCACGATGTCGGCGCCCATCTCGCCGGGCGGCGTGACGAGGCCAAGCGACACAACTTCCGTCACCGCCACCACCAGCAGCGCGCCGGCATCGTGGCAGGCTTTCGCCAGCGCCGAGAGATCATGGACGTGGCCGAAGACGCTTGGGTTCTGCACCACCACGCAAGAGGTCTTGCCGTCGATCAGCTTGGTGAGATCTTCTGCGCCCTTGGCGTCGGCCGACGCGGCTACGACCTCGAAGCCGGTGAACTTGCCATGGGTCTCGATCACATCGCGATAGTGCGGATGCAAGCCGCCGGAGAGGACGGCGCGGCTACGGCGCGTCACGCGGTTCGCCATCATGACCGCTTCGCCGGTCGCGGTCGCGCCGTCGTACATCGAGGCGTTGGCGACGTCCATGCCGGTAAGCAAAGCCACCTGGGTCTGGAACTCGAACAGGTACTGCAGCGTGCCCTGGGTCACCTCCGGCTGGTACGGTGTGTAGGAGGTGAGGAACTCGCCGCGTTGGATCAGATGATCCACCGAGGCTGGAATGTGGTGCCGATAGGCGCCTGCGCCCAGGAAGCTCGGGCACGACGCGGCGCCCAGATTCTTCGCCGCCAGCGCGCCGATATGACGCTCCACCTCGAGCTCGCTCTTGAAGGGCGGCAGATCGATCGGAGCCGTCAGCCGCGCCGCCTGCGGCACGTCGCTGTAGAGCGCATCGACCGACGGTACGCCGATCGCGGCCAGCATGGCCCGGCGGTCGTCGTCGGTCAGGGGCAGATAGCGCATCAGTGCAATCCCTCGACATATTTCTGGTAAGCGGCCTCGTCCATCAGGCCGGAGAGCTGGCCCTTGTCCGCGACCTTCAGCCTGGCGAACCAGCCTTTGCCGAGCGCATCCTCGTTGACGGTCGCCGGCGCGTCGCTCAAGGCGCTGTTGACCTCGACCACTTCGCCGGAGACGGGGGCATAGACTTCGCTTGCCGCCTTCACCGATTCGACCACCGCCAGTTCCTTGCCCTGCTCGACCTTCTTGCCGATTTCGGGCAGTTCGACGAACACCACGTCGCCCAGCTGTTCCTGCGCATAGGGCGTGATGCCGATGGTGGCGGTGTCGCCGTCCAGCTTCACCCACTCGTGGTCCTTGCTGTAGCGGATATCGCTCATATCCCTCTTCTCCCCTCGTTGACTCTAGCGGTGATAGCGGTGCGGCGTGAATGGCATGGCGGCAACTTTCGCCGGCAGCGCCTTGCCCCGCACCATCAGTTGCAGCCTGGTGCCGATCTGGGCGAGGTCGGCGCGCACATAGCCCATGGCGACCGGTCCGCCCACGGTCGGGCCGAAGCCGCCGGAGGTGATCTCGCCCACCACCTCGCCGTGCTCGTTCGCGATCTCGGTATGCGCGCGCGCCGGCGCCTTCCCTTCGGGCAGGACACCGACGCGCTTGCGCGCTGGACCTTCGGTCAGCTGCCGCTGCACGATTCCAGCGCCGGGGAAGCCGCCTTGTTCGCGCCGGCGCTTCTGCATCGCCCACACCAGGCTTGCCTCCACCGGCGTCGTGGTCTCGGTGATGTCGTTGCCGTAAAGGCAAAGACCAGCCTCCAGCCGCAGCGAATCGCGCGCGCCCAATCCGACCGGCTTCACCTCCATGTCGCCGAGCAGCTTGCGCGCCAGATTGTCGGCCTCGCCACCGGCGACCGAGATCTCGAACCCGTCCTCGCCGGTGTAGCCGGAGCGCGTCACGAAGCATTGCATGCCGCCGACATTGAGCGGCCGGCCGGTCATGAATTTCATGGCCGCGCTCTCGGGCGCGATCTTCTGCATCACGGCGGCGGCGCGCGGACCCTGCAACGCCATCAGCGCGCGATCGAACATCGGCTCGACTTCGCAGCGGTTGTTGAGATTGGCTTGCAAATGCGAGAGGTCCTGCTCCTTGCAGGCGGCGTTGACGACCATGATCAGGTGATCGCTGTCGTCGCCCTTGCCCGCGCGCGTCACCATCAGATCGTCGAGGATGCCGCCGGCATTGTTGGTGAAGAAGGAATAGCGCTGCTGGTCCGGCGCCAGGGATTGGAAGTCCGCCGGACACAGCCGCTCCAGCGCCGCCGCCACCTGCGCGAAGCTTTCGCCGCGCAGCCTGATCTGGCCCATGTGGGAGACGTCGAACAGTCCCGCGCCGCTGCGCGTGTGCTGATGCTCGGTCAGGATGCCCATGGGATATTGCACCGGCATCTCGTATCCGGCGAACGGCACCATCTTGCCGCCCAATTCCACGTGCAGATCGTATAGCGGGGTTCGTTTCAGGTTCTCAGGATGCTCGCTCGCGCCCACAGACAGCCTCCGGGTTGGGACCACGGAGAATTCCGCGATCTCGCAACCCCCCTCTGTCTTCGAACCTGAGAGATTTACCGACTTCCGCCGCGCGGAGACACGACGGGAATTGGCTCTACTCCTTCGGTGGGACCCTGCCCAGGTGTGGGGCGGCCCGCTTTCCAGAGCTTTGCACCGATGCGGTCCTTTTGCCTGAGAGTTTCCGGGGGCGGTTGCTCCTTCGGCGCCGGCCGGCGGTCGCTCTGGCCGCCGGACGATCTCTCCCGCAATCGGTCGAAACCGCGCGGAGCATCGCTCCCCGCAAGCTCGCCGTCAAGCGGCGAAATCTCTCGAAATTGCGACGCAGTTTGCACATCCAGTGCAGGCAGCGAAGCGCCTATTGCGCCGGCGAAATGCAGGCGATTCGAGTCGTACCGCAACAATGTCTTCATACATACTTATACTTCGGCGCCCAGCCCCCTGCGCCCTCGGGCAGCATGTCGAGGATGTGCCAGACGGAGCAGAAATCATCGAGCGGATGGAAGCCGGCGTCGGACAGCCGCAGTAGACGTTTGCCTTCACGCCGGAAGATGGAAATGCCGGGCATCCACCCGCCATTGTCCGAGCGATAGCCCATGTCGGCGGCGAAGCTGGAGCCTTCGTGACTCACCATCGGGAAACGCCAGCCGCGGCCCTTCGCAAATTCCTGCTGCGCCGTCGGTGAATCGGGACTGGAGATGACGAACGAGGCGCGATCGGCGAGATGATCGTAGACGCCGTTGAACCCGTCCGCCCACATCGTGCAATAGGGGCACTTGCGGCCCATATTGTGAATCATGAATAGCTCGTCGCTCTTGCCGAACAGATCCGACAGCTTGCGTTTCCCTTTGGGTGTCGAGAACTCGTAGTCGCGCACTTCTTCCGGTTCGGTCTCGGCAAGGGTGGCGCGCATCTTCTCGCGCAATGCTGCGATGTTCTTGCGATAGCCTTCGAGCTTCTTGGACGCTTGCTGATACTTCATGGCCGTGATCCTCGGTGATCAGTCGTCATACTCGTCGTGGCGGCGCACCCAGGCCATCGCGTGCGGCGTCTGTCCCGCTTCGTCGCGGCCCTTCGGCGCCAGGTCCATGTAGCTGTAGGCGCCGTTCATCATATCGAGGCCGCGCGCGTAGCAGGAGTAGGTGTGGAAGATCGCGCCAGTATTGTCCTTGTAGAACACGCTGATGCCAGGCAGCTCCGGCGCCCGCATGCCAACCTTGCCGTAATTGTAGTCGAGTTCACCTTTCTCCAGCTCGTTTGGCGTGAATGAAACGCGATAGTCGTAGTTGAAGTCGTTGCCGCCGGACGAAACCCACTTGAAGCTCCAGCCCATGCGCTTGCGATAGGCCTCGAGCTTCGCGAGCGGCGCGCGCGAGATCGCGATCAGAGCAATGTCGCGGTGCTTGAGATGGACCGGGATGTTGTTGAAATTGTCCGCCCAGAACGAGCAGCTCTTGCAGGCGGCGTCCCAATCCGGCGCGAACATCAGGTGGTAGACGATGAGCTGCGATTTGCCCGCGAACAGATCGGCCAGGCTTTCCTTGCCGCTCGGGCCATCGAAGACATAGTTCTTCTCCACCCGCTCCCACGGCAGTTCGCGCCGCTCACGGCTGAGCTCGTCGCGCAGCCGGGTGAATTCCTTTTCCTTGGCGAGGAAGTCGCGGCGAGCCGCGATCCATTGGTCATGCGGGACGATTCGATGCTGATCCATAACACTGCCTCCGTGCAGCAACACATGATGCCCTCAATCCAGTTCTGACTCTCTATCGACGCTTCTTATTCCCGGCCGGGCGTCTCTTCTTGCCGCGGCGCTCTTCTATCGCATGCAGGCCGGCGGCCAGAACATCGAACTGCTCCTGCCAGTACTTGCTGTAGCGGTTGATCCAGACCGCGGCATTGAAGACCGGCCCGGCCTCGAGCCGACAGCGGCTGATACGGCCGGTCCGCTCCTGGTTGATCAGCCCGGCCCGCACCAGCACCTGGATGTGGCGCGACACCGCCTGCAATGAGATGTCGAACGGCTCGGCCAGCTCCGACACCAGCGCCGGCTCGCGATCCAGCCGCTCCAGGATCGCGCGGCGCACTGGATCGGACAAAGCGAAGAACACCCGATCGAGGATGTCGTCTTCGCTCTCCTCCGCCTCGCCGACAACGTGCAGGACCGCTGGATTGTTCATGGCCGCGATATTATCAACTGATCAGTTGATAGTCAACATGTAAGTTGACTATCAAGCTGCCAAGCCGAACGGCGGCTACCTGCCACCGTGGTCTACGGCCCGGGAACCTTGCTTTCGCGCGTCGGAATTCGGAGCGTTACTGGAAATTGTGCGCCATGCCGGCCCAGAACGCATTGATGCCGACCTTGGCCAATGCGCCAGAGTTGAGGTCGTTTGAATTCACGAACACCAGCACCTCGTAGCCGAGCGGCAGCCGGACGATGGCCGTATGGGCGCCCTGGCCGCCCGCGTACGGCTGGTCACCGCCCGAATAGATGATCGTGCCCATACCGAAATTGTCTTTGATATTGGTATTTGAGGTGGTGAAGGACCAGACCAGCCGGTCATCAACGTCCATCTTGTCGTTGTAGATCGCGCTGCGGACCTGGGACGAGATGATGGCGTTGGAGTGCAGCGCCGTCGCCGCAAAGGCCGCAAAATCGCGGATCGACATCCAGTATCCGCCGGATCCGACGCACGGCAGGTTGGAGGCCTTTCGGCTGGTTATGATCCCTTTGTCCCGATCGAGGCGGGATCTATATGTGTAGGCGCCGGTGTTCTTGTACTCGTTGAGCGCATCGCAACTGGCCGAGATCTTGCCGGGGACGAGCGGAAACATCTTCGTAGTAAAGAACTTGTCCATCTGCTGGCCGGCGGCGATCTGAAAGTTCTTGTCGCGGTCCGCGACCGGAACGGAATTGGGTACGCCGTTGATCGCCTTCAACAGATCGGGCTTGGTATAGACCCCGATCAAGAACCCCGTCAGCGAGAAGTTGATGTTCTCGTACTCGCGCACGCCGATGTTGTTTGGATCGAACGGCCCGCTGAAGCAACCGATGGGATTGGCGCCGGCGCCGCAGCTCCTGAATCCGGATTTGTGCTGCAGCAGCTGGCGGAACGTGATCGTCCTGATGGCCGGTGTCTTGACGGCGTTCTGCCAGATCTGCGGATAGAGCAGCGCGACCGGCGCATCGAGGCGGGACGTGAACGAACCCTGCCCGCCCGCCGATCCTGCCGGCGGGTGCTCCAAAATGTGAAGCATCGTCATGCCGGTCACGAATTTGAACAGGCTGCCGAGGTTCTGCGGCGTGTTCGTGGTCATGGGTTTCTGCCCATCGGCCGCGTTCCGGGCGTATCCGCCCGCGCCTTCCGAGACCACGCGCCCGTCCTTCATCAGCAGGAAGCTGTAGCCCATCACCTTGCCCTGCAACGCCTGGTGCGCGCTGGACTCGAAGGCGCTCTTGAGCAGGGTGGGCGGCGACTGGGTGGTGATCTGCTTGGTATCCGCGCTGGCGATCCCCGCGTTCAGCGCGAGGGCGGCAGCCGCCGAAATGGATGCGAAGGTCGTATTGATGCGATGGAAATGCACAGGGGCCTCCTCCCGATCGCGTGGATCGATCAATATTCCCGCTGTCTTCACTTGCCAGTAATGCATGATACCGGCCGGAACCGGCATCGCACTGAATCAAGCCGCTCAACGCGACCCGAAAATCCAATCTGCGACGAGCGTCGTGACGCTACCGTGGATTCTTGCGGTTATAGGCGAGTTCCTTCTCGCTCAGCATGAATCCGACATAGATGCGATAATAGTCGCCGTTCTCGCCCTGCTTCAGCGGAATGCGCGGCTCCAGCTCTTCGACCGTGATGGCCTGGGTCGCGTTCTTGAATTCGATATCGGTATCGAACACCTGACGTGTCAGGGGCTGGCCACCCGGGCCGGTGACCGCCATGAAGTAGTCGAACTTGGCGACGCCTTCGCGATCCTTCGGTCCGCGCTGCGCGAGGAACTTGACCCGAATGTCATAGACGATCGCGCGCTTGCCGTCGTCAGATTCCTGGTAGACGCAGTTCACGGCCGGCAGCACTTCGTCGATCTTGGCCTCGAACAACGTATCGGAAAGATCCTGGCCGTCGCCCTGAAACTTGGTCATGTAGGCGAGCTCGCGCACCGGCGCCACCGCCGGACAGGGATACTCCGCAATATTCTCTTTACTGGAACAGGACGCTGTCACGAGAACTGCCAGCGCGCCGGTGAGGATGCCGAAGACGCGACGCGCGCATCCAGTGGACTTGATCGAGTGGTGCATCATCGGATCCGTTGCTGAAAGAAGCGAGTTGGCGTCATGGCAACTTGGAATGAGTACCGTCGCAAAACGGCTTGGTGCCGGAATGCTTGCAACCGCAAAAGAACACCGTCTTGCTCTCCGTCGCGTCGTACTGGATGGGAGAAAATTCGCTGCCCTTGTGCGAGCCGTCGCAGAATGGCTGATTCTTGCTCCGGCCGCAGGCGCACCACCAATAGCTCTTGCCCTGGACCACGTCGAATCGGAACGGCGATCTCTGCGCGATCGTAGGCTCAGCCATGGAAAATCCCCACTTTCGGCGCACTTATGCCGCGCCGATCACATAGGCTGGAGACTAGCGGAAGGCTGCGCACCAAGACAAGGTGGATGCGCCATTTCGCACCGTCACATGCGGATTTGACGGTTGCCCGAGGCCCCCAAAAGGGTCTAATGGAGCACCGGAAACGGACTGGATTGACATGCCCAAGGATGCCCTGACCCTGCTGCTGGCGGCGCCGCGCGGCTTCTGCGCGGGAGTCGACCGTGCCATCCAGATCGTCGAGCGGGCGCTGGAGCGCTATGGCGCACCGGTCTATGTCCGGCACGAGATTGTCCATAACCGCCATGTGGTCGAGGAGCTGGAGCGCAAGGGCGCAATCTTCGTCGAGGATCTGGAGGAGATACCCGGCCAGTTCCCGGTTGTGTTCTCCGCCCACGGCGTTCCCAAGTCGGTGCCGGAAGATGCCGAGCGTCGCAAGCTGCTCTATCTCGACGCCACCTGTCCGCTGGTGAGCAAGGTGCATCGCGAGGCTGAGGTGCACTTCGCCGCCGGGCGCCACATCATCCTGATCGGCCACGCCGGCCATCCCGAAGTAATCGGCACCATCGGGCAGCTGCCGCCTGGCGCCGTCACGCTGGTCGAGACCGCGGAGGATGCCGAGGAAGCGGCGCCGCCCATTGGTTCAGGCTCGGGCGACCGGCTGGCCTACATCACGCAGACCACGCTGTCGATCGACGACACGATCGGCATCATCGACGTGCTGCGGCGTCGTTTCCCCAAGATCCACGGGCCGCGCAGGGAAGACATCTGCTATGCCACCACCAACCGGCAGGCCGCGGTCAAGGTGATCGCACCCCAGTCTGACCTGCTGCTGGTGATCGGCGCGCCCAACTCCTCCAACTCGCAGCGCCTGGTCGAGGTGGCGCGCGTGGCCGGCTGCCCGCACGCCCATCTGGTGCAGCGCGCGGCGGAAATCGACTGGCGCTGGTTCAACGGCGTGCGGACGGTCGGCATCACCGCCGGCGCCTCGGCGCCCGAAGTCCTGGTCCAGCAGGTGATCGCCGCCATCCGCCGGCGCTACCTAACTGAGATCGAAGAAATCTCCGTTACGGAGGAGACCACCCACTTCAAACTACCGCGCGCCCTGACGGCCTGATCGGCCGCAGCGCGCGCCACGTCGCCGCCACCCTTCCGGATTCACGCGCTCGATGGCCGTCTATACCGAGGTTCCCGACAATGAGCTCCGCGCCTTCGTGGAGCAGTACGAGATCGGCGAGGTCATGGCCTGCAAGGGCATCGCCGAAGGGGTGGAGAACAGCAACTATCTGCTCCACACAACGCACGGCAGCTACATCCTGACGCTCTATGAGAAGCGCGTGCGGCGCGAGGACCTGCCGTTCTTCCTCGGCCTCATGCAGCATCTGGCGGCGAAGGGACTAAGCTGCCCGACGCCGCTCAACGGCAAGGACGGCAGCGCGTTGCGCGAGCTGTGCGGCCGCCCGGCGGCGATCTGCACATTCCTCGAGGGCATGTGGCCGCGCCGGCCGAACGAGCGGCATTGCCAGTTGCTCGGCGCTGCGTTGGCGGACCTGCATGTGAAGGGGCGCGACTTCGTGATGCAGCGACCCAACAACCTATCGCTGGCAGGCTGGCGCGACCTGGCGCGCAAGACGGAAACGCGCGCGGACGAGGTCGAAGCGGGACTCGCCGCGATGATCGCCGAGGAGCTGCGCCATCTCGAGACTCATTGGCCGCGCGGGCTCGAGGCCGGCGTCATCCATGCCGACCTGTTTCCCGATAACGTATTCTTCCTGGGCGACAAGCTCTCGGGCCTGATCGACTTCTATTTCGCCTGCACCGATTTCCTGGCCTACGACCTCGCAATCTGCATCAACGCCTGGTGCTTCGAGATCGACGGCTCGTTCAACGTGACCAAGGCGCGGAACATGGTGCGGGCCTACGATGCGCACCGCAAAATTCCGAAAGCGGAGATCGCCGCATTGCCGATCCTGGCGCGTGGCTCGGCATTGCGCTTCCTGCTGACGCGGCTCTATGATTGGCTCAACCATCCGCCAGGTGCCTTCGTGCAGCCGAAGGACCCGCTGGAATACCGCCGCAAACTGGCGTTCCACCAGCAATGCAAGTCGGCCGCGGCCTACGGCATCTGATGAGCGCGAAAGCGGCCTCCCCCAGGATCGTGGAGATCTTCACTGACGGTGCTTGCAGCGGCAACCCCGGTCCGGGCGGCTGGGGCGCAGTGCTGCGCTACGGCGCGGTCGAGAAGGAGATAAATGGCGGCGAGCCGGAAACCACCAACAACCGCATGGAGCTGATGGCTGCGATCATGGCGATCGAAGCGGTGAAGCGGCCGTGCGAGATCCACCTGCATACCGACAGCGAGTACCTGCGCAACGGCATCACCACCTGGATCCACAGCTGGAAAGCGCGCGGGTGGAAGACCGCCGACAAGAAGCCGGTCAAGAACGTCGATCTCTGGCAGCGCCTGGAGCGCGCGATCGAGACGCACGACGTGCACTGGCACTGGGTGAAGGGCCATTCCGGCCACAAGGAGAACGAGCGCGCCGACGAACTGGCGCGGCTCGCGATCCGGCAGATGAAGGATGCGAGCATCATGTAACGCAGCTGGCTATGTCCGCAGTCGCCGCCAAGCTCCGGGCGGCATATCCATGATGCGCTTGAACGCGCGCGTGAACGAGGCTTCCGATTCGTAACCGACCTCCTGCGCAATTTGCAGGACCGGCTTGTTGCCCTCGATCAGCTTGCGCGCCGCCACGTGGATGCGCCAGTTCGCGAGATACTGCATCGGCGGCAGGCCGATGATCTCGTTAAATCGAGCCGCCAATGCAGAGCGCGACAACCCAGTCTCACGCCCCAGCTGATCGACAGTCCACGGCTCTTCGATCCTGGCGTGCAGTAGCGCCAGAGCGCGCGATACGAAGGGATCCTTCAATCCGGCGAACCAGCCGGTTCCCGCCTCGCCGAGTGTCTCGACATAGCGTTGGATTGCCTCGACGAACAGCACCTCGGACAGCTTGCCCATGATGGCCTCCGAGCCCTGGCGGCCCGCAGCAATCTGTTCGGCGGCATACCGAAAGGTACTACGAATCCACGCGGCGGACTCGCTGTTCCGCATGTTGAGGCGGAGCGCGGATGGCAACGCAGCGATGATCGGATTTCCGTGAACCTGCTCGCCGCCAAGAAAGCCGCACACGACGCGCGTACGCGAACCAGTACCGTCGAGCATGATCGTAGCCAAGCTGCCATCATCTGCGAAATGCACGACGGTCTCGCTGGGGACTGCCGGTAGCGACAGGTCGCTGCCCAGAACATGCCGATCGTTTCGGGGAAACAGCACCGACTCTCCGGATTCGGCCTCAAATTCCACGCCGTCTTCCATCCGCACGCATATCCGGCCATCGAGCACATAGTGATAGGGAATGATTTGTGCGTTCGGGCCCAGGTGCGCGCCGCAGCTCTTCGGTGCGACCTTCACCGACAGGCACCACGGCTCGCAGAATTCCGCATACAGGAAAAGACCGCCGGTCAATCGCATGACTCTGAGCACATCCGACAGAGCGTCCATCCCATCACCCACAAAAGGCGTTTTGATCAAGTCTCCCGGCGGATCGGCCATAGATCGTTAATGACGCTCCGCACCATAACCACGCCGCGAAGATGCGATTCGTAAAAGCAACGTCCCGCATCAGTTAACGTCGGAGAACGAATATGAATGAAGCAAAACTGAACGCCCTTCTGGGCCAAGTCATGAATGACCTGGGCGGAGCCTTTGGCATTCCGCTGGTCCGAATGGGCGCGGCGCTCGGCCTCTATCGCACATTGGCCGCTGCTGGTCGAGTGACTTCGGCCCAATTGGCAGAAAAGGCTGGATTGGAAGAGCGCTACGTGCGCGAGTGGCTCGCCTATCACGCCGCATCGAACTACGTGACCT
Source organism: Dongiaceae bacterium (assembly GCA_041398065.1). Taxonomy (GTDB): domain Bacteria; phylum Pseudomonadota; class Alphaproteobacteria; order Dongiales; family Dongiaceae; genus Dongia_A. The sequence continues at coordinate 23,433 of JAWKVL010000050.1, forward strand.
ATGATGCGCCGACCCAGTCGTTCGCGCTGTCGCCGGAGCAGGCCGCAATCCTGGCGGACGAAGACAGCCCTATTTACATGTGTGCTGCGTTCGACGCGGCCGCCGGCTATGTCGGAAACCAGGCCAAAGTGCAGGACGCCTTCAAGACCGGCAAGGGCGTCGATTGGGGCGACCAGACCGCGTGCGTGTTCTGCGCCATCGCCCGATTCTTCCGGCCGGGATACAACGCCAACATTGTCTCAAACTGGCTGCCCGCCCTCGATGGCGTGGTCGAAAAGCTCAAGCACGGCGCGCGCGTCGCCGACGTCGGATGCGGTCATGGCTACTCGACCCTGATCATGGCCGAGGCGTTCCCCAACTCGGAATTCGTCGGCTTTGATTTCCACCCGAAGTCCATCGACGAGGCTCGGTCCCATGCGCGCGACCATCGCGATTCCCGCAACGTGCGGTTCGAAGTGGCGTCGGCCAAGTCGTTCCCCGGAAAGGATTACGACCTCGTCACATTCTTCGATTGCCTGCATGACATGGGCGACCCCGCTGGTGCAGCGCAGCACGTCCGGCAATCGCTGAAGAAGGATGGTTCCTGGATGATTGTAGAGCCGTTCGCACATGACGCGCTGGAGGACAACCTGAACCCGGTCGGCCGGTTGTACTATGGGGCATCGACCATGGTCTGCGTGCCGACGTCGAAGTCGCAGGAAATCTCAGCGGCGCTCGGCGCCCAGGCCGGCGAGACCAAACTTCGCGAGGTGGTCGTGAACGGCGGCGGTTTCAAGTCGTTCCGCCGCGCCACTGAAACACCATTCAACCTGATCCTGGAGGCGCGGCCTTGATGCAGGTCTGACATCGGCGCGATGCCGGTCAATCACCGCGTGAATGAGAAGGAGGGAAACATGGACCCGACCACCGCTCTATTGACCGGCATCGTCGCCACCGCGCTGGCGGACATCTGGCAGCAGGCACTGCGCCGTATATGCAGCCTGCCAATCGCCAATTGGCACATGGTTGGACGCTGGGTCGCCGGAGTGCTGCACGGCACCTTCGTTCACGCGGCCATCGGCGCGGCCAGCCCGGTGCGCGGCGAGGCGGCCATCGGCTGGGCGTTCCACTATGCCGTCGGCATTGCATATGCGGGCCTCTACTTGATCATCCTCGACCTGACCACCTTCGCGCGGCCTGGCCTATTGAGCGCGCTGGCATTCGGCATGGTCACGATTCTTGCACCTTGGCTGGTGCTGCAGCCGGCTTTGGGCCTTGGGGTGATGGCGCGGCGCCTGTCGAACCGCAGCGCAGTGCAATTCGTGACCGTCACGACCCATCTCGTGTTCGGCGCGGGCCTCTATGTGGGTTTGTTGCTGGCGCAGGCACTGCGCTCGGCGTGATCGAGACGAACAAGCGCACCGCTCGTGCGTGGATTAACCGAGATGACGAGGCAGCGGGAGGTGGACGTCTTGGGAATTTCAGGCAAACGTGTGACGTTCGGACCTGTCCAGAGTAGCCATTCGTCTCTCATGCGACCGGTGTGGTCAAGCGCCGCGCTTGCAATGTGGGCAGCCGTTACCGGCGTTGCGGTGACAGCGCACCGGTGGCTCAGTGCGAGAGGCTCGTGTGGTCAGCGAACCGCGTTACGCAGTTTGCCGGACTATCTGCTGCACGATATCGGCATCAAGCGCTGCGAAATCGAGTTCGGCGCGATGCAAGAGCGCGCACAGCCATACGACTTGTCGATGCCGCACGACGATCGGAAGCGAGGCGATTCGTCGTTCGAAAAGAACAATATCCGCTAGTCCGCAGCCACCACCTCGATCTCCACCAGCCAGTCGCTCGACAAGGTCTGCGCGACGATGCCGATGGTAGGGATGGTCCGGCCGTTCAGGGCTTTTACCCTGGCCCTGGCATTCTCCTCGGCATAGGCGGGGTCGCGCAGATAGCTGGTCAGGCGCACGATATTGTCGACGCTCATGTCGGCACTGGCCAGAATGGTTCGGATGTTGGACCAGATCAGATCGAGCTGCTGGGTAAGAGTGCTACCGGCCACGCCGCGCTCATCGAGACCCATGGTACCGGCGACATAGAGGAACCGTTTCGGCTCTTGCACTTCCATCGCGTGGACGTAGTCGCCGGTCGCCGGATAGATCCCCTGCGTCGGATTGTGGACGATCATCTTCATGACTCTTCTCTCCCGGTGGTACACGAAAAATCGGCGGCCTTGCGGCCGCCGATCGAAATCGTGACAGCCAGTGGCTACAGCGCCTTCATCACCGCTTCGGCGCTTGAGACTTCGAAAGCGCCGGGCGCTTCGACGTTCAAGGCTTTGACGACACCATTGTCGACCACCATGGCGTAGCGGCAGGCACGGGTACCCATGCCGTAGTTGGTGCCGTCCATGGTGAGGCCGACCGCCTTGGAGAAATCGGCGTTGCCGTCCGCCAGCATCATGACCTTGTCGCCGACATTCTGCGCCTTGCCCCAGGCGTCCATCACGAACGCGTCGTTGACGGATAGGCAGGCGATGGAATCGACGCCCTTCTGCTTGATGGCTGCGGCATGCTGCACGAAGCCCGGCAGGTGCTTGGCCGAGCAGGTTGGCGTGAAGGCGCCAGGCAATGCGAACAGCACGACCTTTTTACCCTTGAAGATATCGTCGGTCTTCACCGTCTGCATGCCGTCCTTGTCCATATACTTCAAGGAAACTGAGGGGATCTTGTCCCCGACCTTGATGCTCATCTTCTTATCCTTTCACTTCTCCCGGTGGATGCACGGAGCCGAGGATAGGCCGCGTCGCAGCCGCCCTCAAGCGGCATAAGAAACCAGTCTCCGTGCGGGAATTTCGCCCGGATTCCAACCCTTCTTAGTGCTTTGCAGCCTGATCGAGGGCCGTCATCACGGTCTCGGTCGTCAGCAGCTCGGGCAACACGATGCCGGCCGGCGCACCAGGCCCATAGACGATGTTGAAGGGGATGCCGTAGCGCCCATGCCGGCCGAGGAAGTCGGCGATCGTGGGGTCCGGGTTGGTCCAGTCGGCCTTCATGGCGACGACACCGTCCTGCTTCAAGCGCGGCGCGACCGGCGCCTGATCCAGTACCAGCTTCTTGTTAGCCTGGCATGTGATGCACCAGTCCGCCGTGACATCGACGAACACGACCTTGCCCTCGGCCACGTCGCTCGCGATCACACCTTCATCGAAGACCACCCAGTGCGCATCGCCACTTGCCGCCGCGCTCGCATTGAACAAGCCGGTCTGCGCGCCGATGATCGACATCAGCCAGATCGCGGTCGCGACCAGCGACAAGCCCAGCGCCCCCTTCAGCCAGCGCATCCAGGCGCCGGGGCGCGGCAGGAACGCGACCAGTCCCGGTGCTGCGGCCACCGCGAGATAAGGCAGCGCAAGCCCAAGGCCGAGCGCGAGGAAGATGCCGAAAATCTCCGCCGGTCCGCGCGCCAGCGCGAAGCCGACCGCGGTTCCGACGAACGGCGCAGAGCATGGCGTCGCCAGCGCTGTCGCGAGCACACCGGTGAAAAACGACTTCGCGTGCTCGTTGCCGACACTTGCGTCGCTCGCCACCGCGACCCGGCCGACAAAGGCCGGCATCGGAATCTGGAATAGGCCCCAGATGTTCGCCGCGAACAGCAGGCACACGATTGCCATCAAAGCCAGGAAAGCCGGCTGCTGAAACTGGATGCCCCAACCGATGCTGGCGCCCGCTGATTTGACCCCGATCAGTCCACCTGCCAGCACCAGAAACGAGACAACGATGCCGGTTGCCGTCGACAGGAATGCACCGCGCAAGTGGGCGCGTTCGCGGCCGGACAGATTGAGCACGCCGGTCAGCTTCAGCAGCAGTACCGGCAGCACACATGGCATGATGTTGAGGATCAACCCGCCCAGCAGCGCGATCGCCAGGATCGGCAGGATCGCAGTCCAAGACGCGATCGACGGCGCGGCCGCGATCGCAACCGGGCGCGCTTTCATCTCCATCGCGCGCGCGCCGTCGAAAACGGTCAGCGTGAGATCGCTGTCGGTCACTTCGGGACCTTGGCCGACACGCTCCACCGGCACGAACAGGCGCGCCTGGTGGCGGTCAGCCGACAGCTCGACCTTCGGCGGGCCGAAATAGAAATCCGCGGCGCCTTCAACGACCACATCCGGGGCGTTCAAGACTTCACTGGTGCTCTTCACGTCGACGATCAACTGACTCTGCCGGTCGATGGCGACCTGGTCCACCGACCAGCCGAGCCGCGCGCCGCCTCTCGGCACCAGCGACGAATACTTGCTGATCAGCGGCGCGAAGTCGCTGGGCGCGGCGGCACCGCTCGACAGATCGAGCGCGAGGTTGCTTTCCTGCGGCACGCAGATCTGCTCGCACACCAAGTAACGGATCTTCGCTTTGAGCGCGACGGCCTCGCCCGCATGCGCGGGCGTCACCATCATCGGAAAGGCGACCTCTTCGCCATAGCCGAAGGTCTGAAGCCCGAACAGTTGGAAGCGATGCGGAACCGGCCACATCACGTCCGCCTTTGCCACATTCGTCGAACCTGTGACATCGATCTGCGGCGGATAGCCGGCGTCTCCCGGCGAACGCCAATAGGTCTTCCAGCCGGGTTGCAGGACAATATGCAGCGCGACCGGAATAGCCGTCAGGTCGCCTACGGCATCGACCGCCGAGATCAGCTGCGCGCTGGATTGTGGGGTCTGGAACAATTGGCTGGCGGGGGCGTTTTCCGCTGAGGCGCGCGGAATCGAGCTGACGGCTGCGAGCATGCAGAAAACCGCCAGCCGGATCACGCAGCCCATTGAAATCCGGCGATTCATCATTTGCCAACCAAACATGGGAATAATACGGTGAGTCGAGTCCGGCATCAGTCACAAAATCGTGCTGATGGCGAGCTTGCTGGCAGATCGAACCAATACCAGGTGAGTGCCATGCGCAAGAGCCTGATACATCAGGGCTTCATCACCGGCCAATTGCTGGTGGCCATGCCCAGTATGCGCGATCCCCGCTTCACCCGCACCGTGATCTACATGTGCGCCCATACCAGCGACGGCGCCATGGGTTTGGTGATCAACCGCCTCGTCGGCTCCCTCTCGTTCCCCGATCTGCTGCAGCAGCTCGGCATTCCGACCAGCCCGGCGAGCGAGCATATTCGCATCCGCAACGGCGGCCCGGTCGAGACCGGTCGCGGATTCGTGCTGCACAGCGCGGATTACCACGACGATGCCACGCTCAACGTCGGCGACACGGTCGGCCTTACCGCCACGCTCGACATCCTGCGGGACATTGCATCGGGCCAGGGGCCGAAGCGCAGCCTGCTCGCCCTCGGCTATGCCGGATGGGGTCCGGGCCAGCTCGATTCGGAGATCCAGGCCAATGCCTGGCTGTGCGTTCCGGCCGACGAGGAACTGATCTTCGACGATCAGCTCACCGACAAGTGGGAGCGCAGCATCGAGAAGATCGGCATCGACTTCCGCCTGCTCTCCGGCGAGGTCGGCAACGCGTAGGCCGCGTCGTTTCGACGCATAGTCCTTTTGGAATATCGCGCTGTCACGCTTGACGCGAGCAGCGAGGCGTCTCCCCGGCCAAGTGAACGTGGTGCGTTGCACGTTTCCTACGCCCGGCGATCCACCAGCCGCGGCTTCGCCACCGCATCGCCCAGCATGCCGCGCGAGGCCATCAGATCGTCGACCTGCAACTCGTGTAACACGTGGTCGCGCCAGGCGCCGTTGATGCGCAGATACTGGCGCGCTAGGCCGACCGTGCGGAAACCGAATTTGCTGAGCAATGCCAGACTGGGCGCATTGTCCGGGATGCAGGCGGCTTCGACCCGATGCAGGCCGAATTCCTGGAACGCCGCCGGCAGCAGCAGGCGCAAGGCCGCCGACATCAGGCCGCAATTGGCGTAGGGCGCGCCCATCCAGTAGCCGAGGCTCGCATATTGCGCGGCGCGCCGGCGCACGCCGGTGAGATTGACGCCTCCTACCAGCGTGCGGTCGCGACTCTTGAAGATGTGAAAGCCGTAGCCGCGATCGTCGCGCCAGTCGCGCACCGTCAGACGCACGCGCTTGCGATAGGCGGCACGGGTCAGCATGTCGCTTTCCCATACCGGCTCCCATGGCTCGAGGAAGGCGCGGCTCTGTTCGCGCAACGCCTGCCACGGGCGATAATCGGAGAAGCGCGGCGGACGCAGATGCACCGTCGCGTCGGCCAGCTCCGGCGGCAGCGGCACATAGCTGGGTCCGAGGTCGAACATGCGCGTCAGGAAAGCCGGCGCTTCAGCGCTTCGTATTCCATCACCTGGCCGATCGGCCCCAGGGCCGTCAACGTCGGTGGGGATTGCGTGAGGCGGCGCGCCAAACGCGCAAGATCGTCGACCGTAACGGCATCGATCCGCGCTACCGCTTCGGCGGGTGGGATCGGACGTCCATAGATCAGCAGCTGGCTCGCCAGCTGCTCGCAGCGCGCGCTCGGCTTCTCGCGCGACATCAAGGTCGCGGCGCGCAGTTGGGCGGCGGCGCGCTTCACTTCCGGCTCGGTCATGTCCTGCGGCAGCTTCGCAAGCTCGTCGCACACCACCGGCATCAGCTCCGCCACTTCCTTCTCTCCGGTGCCGGCGTAGATGCCGAAGATGCCGCCGTCGGCATAGGAGCTGGCGAAGGAATGGATCGAATAGACCAGCCCGCGCTTCTCGCGGATCTCCTGGAACAGGCGGGACGACATGCCGCCGCCCAGCAGCTGCGAGAGAACGGCGGCGACATAGTAGTCGGGATCGGTGAAGGTCACGCCCGGAAACCCGAGGACGAGATGCACCTGCTCCAGCTCGCGCGCGAAGCGGCCGTCGCCGCCTTTGTACTGCGCCCGCTCGGATGGCGGAATCGCTCCGCTCGGCAGTCCGGAGAACAGTTTCTCCGCGAGTGCCACCAGCGCATCGTGATCGACCCGGCCGGACGCCGCCAACACCATCTGTCCGGCGCGGTAGCGGCTCGCCATATAGCCGGCCACGACATCCCGCGGCAGGTCGCACACGATCTCGGCGCGACCCAGGACCGGGCGCCCCATCGCCTGGTCGGGAAAGGCGACCTCCTGGAAATGGTCGAACACGATGTCGTCGGGCGTGTCTTCCGCCTGGCCGATCTCCTGCAGCACCACCGCGCGCTCGCGCGTCAGCTCCTCGGCATCGAAGATCGAGTTCTGCAGGATGTCCGCGAGGATATCGACCACCAGCGGCGTGTCCTCCGCCAGCACCTTGGCGAAATAGGCGGTCTGCTCGCGCCCGGTATAGGCATTGAGGAAGCCGCCGACATCCTCGATCTCGACCACGATGTCGCGGGCGCTGCGGCGCTTGGTCCCTTTGAACGCCATATGCTCCAGCAGGTGCGCGACGCCGTTATGCTCCTTCGGCTCGTTGCGCGTGCCGACACCGGTCCACACGCCGAGCGACGTGGTCTCGACCGAATCCATCCGGTCGGTCGCCACGCGAAATCCGTTGGGCAGAGTGGTGACGCGGACATTGTCCGCCGCGGAGATGTTCATTCAACCATTCCGATCGTTGCGCCGGTGCGATAGCACATAATCCTGCACCGCGCGAATATCATTGGGCAAGCCGGCCATCCGCTCGGGCCGCTCATGCAAATCGGCCAGGAAATCCGGCAGTTTGGGACGAATTCCGGTGGCCTGCTGCACGGCGTCGGGGAACTTGGCCGGGTGCGCCGTGGCCAGGGCCACGATCGGCGTTTCCCTGCCGGTCCGGCAGGTTTCGGCGGCGCAAATGCCGATGGCGCTGTGCGGGTCGATCAACTCACCGGTCGCCTTATAGAGCTCGCCCATGACGCGCAGCGTGCCGGGGTCATCGAGCGCGGCCGCACGGAATAGGCGGCCCACGCGGCTCCACGTTTCCTTCGGCGCGACGAATGTGCCGGTCTTGCGGAAATCGGTCATGGCCGCCGCGAGGCGCTGGCCGTCGCGGTCATAGAGGTCGAACAGCAGCCGCTCGAGATTGGAGGAAACCTGGATGTCCATGCTGGGCGACAGGCTCGGCTCGACCGCCGTGATCTCCATCCGGCCGGTCTTGAAGAAGCGCGCCAGGATGTCGTTGCGATTGGCGCCGACAATCAGAGGCGCCAGATCGAAGCCCATCTGCCGCGCGACATAGCCGGCGAAGATGTTGCCGAAATTGCCGCTGGGCACCGAGAAGCCGATGCGCCGGTCGGGCGCGCCGAGCGCCACCGCGGCAGCGGCGTAATAGACCACCTGCGCCATCACGCGCGCCCAGTTGATCGAGTTGACCGCCGACATGTTGATGCGGTCGCGGAAGGCGTGATCGTTGAACATCGCCTTGACCAGGTCCTGGCAATCGTCGAACGAACCATCGATCGCGATGTTGAAGACATTGGCGGAACCGATGGTCGTCATCTGCCGGCGCTGCACCTCGGACACGCGGCCTTTCGGATGCAACATGAAGATGTCGATGCCGGCGCGGTCGCGGCAGGCCTCGAGCGCCGCCGAACCGGTGTCGCCCGAGGTCGCCCCGATAATCGTGACGCGCTCGCCGCGCTTGCCGAGCACGTGGTCGTAGAGCCGCCCGACCAGCTGCAGCGCCACGTCCTTGAATGCGAGGGTCGGGCCATGGAACAGCTCCATGATCCAGAGGGACTGGTCGAGCTGCTTGAGCGGCACCACCGCTTGGTGGCGAAAGGCGCCATAGGCCCCCGCGATCATGGCCTGAAGGTCGTCGTTCCCGATCTCCGCCCCCACGAAGGGCTGCATGATGCGAAATGCGATCTCCTGGTAGCTCAGCCCGCGCAGCTTGCGGATATCCTCCGCCGTCAGGTGCGGCCAGGATTCGGGC
>JAWKVL010000051.1:0-32157 GCA_041398065.1 Dongiaceae bacterium
TCCGAACAAGGTCTGGATCGCATTGCCGATCATGATGCCGGACGGTCCGCCGACCAGCGTCGGCGTCACGTAGTCGCCGACGGTCGGAATGAAGACCAGCAGCGTCGATGCGATGACGCCTGGCGCCGACAGCGGCAGGGTCACCCGCAAGAAACGCTCGATCGGGCGATCGCCGAGATCACTGGCCGCCTCCAGCAGCGAGCGGTCGATCTTCTCCAGCGAGACATAGATCGGCAGGATTGCGAAGGCTACCCACGCATGGGCGAGCGTGATGATCACCGCGACCGGGTTGTAGAGCAGGAACTCTAGCGGCTGATCGATCAGGCCTAGGGTCTTGAGCCCTGAATTGATCACGCCATTGAATCCGAGGATCAGCTTCCAGGAGAACACCCGGAGCAGGTAGCTGGTCCAGAACGGCAGCGTGATGACCATCAGCCAGATCATCTTGCGCCGCTTCACGCGGAAGGCCAGGTAGTAAGCCATGGGATAGGCGACCAGCACGACCGCCGTGGTCGCCGCCAGCGACATCAGGATCGACTTGATGAGCAGCACGATGTAGACCGCGCGCTTGAATGGGAATGGAATTCCCATCCAGTGGGCAACTTCGTCGTCTGGCGCGCTCGGCTCGATCAGATGCCAGTAGTTGGCGAGCGTCGGCGTGCGATCAATTTCCAGCAGATGCTGGGTCCAGAAGCTCATTGCCACCAGCGCCACAATCGGCGCGATCAGCATCGCGAGCATCACCAGGATTGTCGGCGACATCAGCAGATAGCCGCGCGCCCACTCGTGCCGGCGCAACCACGCGCCGCGCTGGCCGTCCCATGCCGTCAGTCCCGGCACCCGGCCGGGCTCGGCAACTGCCATCTCCCACGCCCCCGTCTGCTGCGTCGGCTCCGTGATAGGGCCGGCGTCCCAACCTTGTTGCGGAAAATAGATACTGCGTTGCGGAGGCTGTCAACTTTCATGAACGATAGTTCATGGCATTGACATTGCCGCTGATCTGGCACCCAATTCCCTGAACGCGGAAAGCAATCTCACCATGGGACAGGGAGCGGGACAATGAATCGCGTGAAGTTCATCGATCGTATGGCGCAAGGCAAGCTGACGCGCCGCCAGATGCTGGCGGGCGCCGGCGCGTTCGGGGTCGGCATGACGATGCTGCGGCGGCCGGCGAAGGCCGATCCGCTGGTATGCATGGAGTGGGCGGGGTATGACACGCCGGATCACTTCGGCTCGTATGTCGCCAAGCACGGATCGCCCCCCAACTTCTCCATTTTCGCGAACGAGGATGAGGCGCTGCAGAAGATTCGCGCGGGTTTCAACGCCGATATCATGCACCCCTGCACCTATTCGGTCGTGCGCTTCACCGAGGCGAAGCTCGCCGCGCCGATCGACACCTCCAAGCTCAGCAACTGGCCCGATATCATCCCGGCGCTCAAGACCGTGCAGGGTGTCGTGATCGACGGCAACACCGTGATGGTGCCGGCCGACTGGGGCAATTCCAGCATCGCGTATCGCACCGATCTCGTTGACGGCGATGACGGCGAATCCTGGAATGTCCTCTACGGCGACAAGTATGCCGGGAAGGTCGCGTTCACTGACAGCGAAGTGGCGGTGGAGATTGCGGGCCTGCTGCTCGGCTACTCGCCGCAGAAGATCTGGGAAATGTCCGACGAGGAACTGGCAGCGACCAAGCCGCTGGTGCAGAAGCTGGTGAAGAATTGCCGCTTCATCTGGAGCGATCCGACCCAGGTCAACCAAGCATTGGCGTCGGGCGAGGTGGTGGCCGGCTATGCGTGGAACGAGACGGTGAAGACGCTGTCGGCCGAAGGCGTGCCGATGAAATATGCTGTGCCGAAGGAAGGCATCTTCACGTGGCTGTGCGGCCTGACGATGCTCAATGTCGGCAAGGGGGACCCGGCCGCGGCCTACGATTTCCTCGATGCCTGGATTTCGCCGGAGACCGGAAAATACCTGATCGAGAACACCGGCTACGGCCACAGCAACAAGAAGGCGTTCGAGATTGCGGATCCGCAGCAGGTGGCTGCGCTCGGCATCACGGATCCGGTCAAAGCGCTGGCGAACGGCATCTTCTTCGAGCCGGTCGAGGCCGAGCGCGAGGCGAAATACATCAAGCTCTGGGAGGAGTGTAAGGCGCTGTAGGCCTGACGAGGCACCGGCCGCTTTCTCTCATTTGTGCTGCTCATTCTCGTCCACACCTCCTCGCTTCGAGGAAGTTTGGGAACAGAGAGCTGTCGTGCTACTGCGCAACGCCTTGCCAATGCCACTCGCCCACACCTATGGGTGTTGTACTGGATTTGGCCTTATTTTCTTATTAAGGAGTGCAATGCTGAACTAGCGCGTCTGGCGGGTGCGGCGAGAGGATCGGGCTGCGCCAGCATGGAACGAGGCGCGCGGTGGCTGTCGATCTAACGCAAAATGAACGCAGATTGGGGCTGTGGCAGAGGTTCCGCACGCTCGGTGTGCCGCTGTTCGCCCGGCGCGAGCGTCCGGTCGTGCGAAACACAGCGAAGCCCCGTCCGACCGCCGGCGTCAGCCAGGATGCACTGGTCAACTTGATCATCGATCATGTCGACGCCGCGATCACGGTCTATGACGTGGATGGTAATCTGATCCGCGTGAACAAAGGCGCCGAGCGCATCAGCGGCTTCTCCTACGCGGAAATGCGCAATCCTGCGACTTGGCGACACATCATCCCAGGTGATGATCATCGACGGGTCATGGCAATTCTCGGCCGTCGGCGGCTTGAAGATTTCCCCATCATCAATATCAATCCCTGGGTCCACAAGGACGGCACCCGGCGCCTGCTGCGCTGGTCGAACGTCGCGCTCGCGGATTCCGAGGGCGGCGTCGCGATGATCGTGTGCATCGGCTTCGACATCACCGATCAGCACGAACTCGAGATGACATTGACCAGGGCCAAGAACGAAGCAGAGCACGCCAGCCGCGCCAAGTCCGAGTTCCTTGCCAACATGAGCCACGAATTGCGCACGCCGTTGAACGCGATCCTCGGATTCTCGCAGGTGATCCGCGACCGCCATTTCGGCGACGACTTGGCGCGCTACTCGGAATATGCCGCCAATATTTATGACAGCGGCGAGATGCTGCTGGCCCTCATCAGCGACATCCTGGAGATGTCCAAGCTGGAAGCGGGCAAGCTGAAGCTGGCGGACGAGATAGTCGATCTGGACAAGGTCGTTGAGAGCTGCCGGACCATGGTCGCTGGCCGGGCGGAGGACGGCGCGATCGCGCTGAGTGCTGTCCAGCCCAATGGGCCGATCAAAGTGCGCGGCGATCAGCGCGCATTGAAACAGATCCTGCTCAACCTGCTGTCCAATGCCATCAAGTTCACGCATGCGGGTGGCAAGGTTTCGGTGAAGGTTGGCGCGGCCGGCAACGGAGATATCCAGCTCATGGTGGCGGATACCGGCATCGGCATCCATCCGGTTGCCTTGTCCCAGGTATTCCAGCCGTTCTTTCAGATCGATCACGCCGCCACCCGGTCGAAGGGCGGAACCGGCCTTGGGCTCGCCATCACCAAGCGGCTGGCAGAACTGCATGGCGGCACGATCGGGATCGACTCCACGCCCGGAATTGGCACTACTGTCACGGTGACCCTGCCCGCAGCGCGGGCTGTCAACCGGGACAGTGAAAAATGAATCGCCGCGTTACCTCGATCTCCAGGTCGGAATTCCAGCCATACGATCTCGAAGGACCCGTCCAGCCGGAGATGTCCTGGCTGCCGGTCACCTACCGCAAGGATACCGGTGTCGGGAGCTACGCCATGCGGATGCAGCCGGGCGCGATCACGCTCGCCCACGATCATCCGGGGTATGAGGAAATCCTGGTGCTGGAAGGGGAGTTGATCGATTCCGACGGCACCGTGTTCAAGGCCGGTGACTTCGTCTCCTTCGCGCCGGGCACACATCACTCCTCGCGCACGGAAACCGGTTGCTTCCTGCTCGTATTCGAGTGGCGGCCGAAAAACTGAGCGGCAGTCCCCCTCCATCGGGGGGCTGCCGCAACCAGTTGCGAAATCCTATGCGGCCTGCTTGACGCTCGGCTCGGTGTGCTGTGTCTCAGTCGCGGGTTTGCCGTCAGCCTTGGGCTTCGCGGCTTCGGTCGCCGGTTGCGACTGCTCGGTCATGTCGGCGGCGCACGTCCGGCACGTCTCCATAATTCGGTTGCCCTGCTCGACATAGTGATCGACCGCGCATTGCACCCATCGTTGCTGCAATGCCAGGGCGTCATTGAAGCTGCGGCACTCCGACCACTCGCGCATGGTCGCCAGATTGGCATCCAGCCGGCGCTGCACGAAGCCGGTAATCTCGTCGCGCATCGCCGCGAACAGTTTTCCATAGGTCTCGCCGGTATGGCCGAGTTGCTTGTTCCAGGCGTCGGTCAATTGTGCCTGGAGATCGGCAGCACCGCGCGTTGCTGCCTTTTCGGACTTACGCATGTTTACCTCCCAAAGAGAAAAAGACCCAACCTATGCCGGTCGGGCGCACAGTCGCGGCGGAGCCCGCCTTCAGCCCGCACTAAATCGTCCCCTTGTTCGATCGTCGGGCTAGGCGCGTCGCTGCGCGCACTCATCCGCATCGGCGCTTTCGAAACCGTGTCGCCAACGATGGCGCGAAGCGTTGAATATTTCGGGCGCTTCGTGTCGCGGAATAACAACATGCTATCCGAACCCTGCTAGGCCGACGACTCAAATCTATAGCTGACGTGTGAAGCTGCGATGACGATGCCGAAGTTCGCCTGGCACCGCGACGAGCGGGGCGATGAGCGGAATCCAACTGGCTCAACCCGTTCGCTCGGAATTGTTCGTCGATGGATGAAGATTACGCCCTTGGCCACTGCGCCACTTGGTCGCTATGGTGAGCGATCGAAATCCGAGTCGTGCCTCCTGTGCCGAAATCCGATCACCCGACCCAGCCCCGCAAGCCGCGCAACACCCTGAAAGTCGCCCGCAAGGCGGTGCGTGACATCCGGCGCGAGCAGCTGATCGAAGCTGCAATCCGCGCCATCAGCCTGCATGGCATCGGCGAAACCACCATCGCCGATGTCGTGAAGGAAGCCGGCATGGCCAACGGGGCCGTCAACCAATATTTCGCCAGCAAGGACATGCTGCTGCTGGAGGCCCTGCGCGCAGTAACGATCGAGTTCCGGGAAATCTGGCACCAGGCGCTTGCCAAGGCCGGCGACGATCCTACCGCGATCCTCGAAGCGGTGGCCATGGCCCAGCTTCATCCGAAAGTGTGCCGGCACGAGCGCATTTCGGTCTGGATCGCCTATTGGAGCGAGACGCGCTTCCGGCCGAAATACATGGAAGTCTGCACCGAAAGCGACGCGGAGTATGGCGAGGCCCTGATGAAGGCCTGCCGGGCGCTGGCGCAGTCAGGACGCTACAAGACGCTCGACGCCGAAAAGGTCGGGCAATTCCTGCTCGCCGCCGGCGACGGGCTCTGGGTCAATATCATGCTGGGGCTGATCAGCCGCGAACGCGCCGTCGACCTGATGCGCGCACATCTGAAGAGCGTCTTTCCCCGGCACTACTGAAAGGCGTCAGCTCGGCCAGTCGTTCCAGCTCCAGTCTTCGGCCAGCTGAAGGCAGGTCTGCCAGCGCTCCACCGTGTCGGTGGTCGAGGCGCCGCGCAACGAGGCGGCGGCGCTGGCATGGGCGAGCGCCAGACTTCGTCCGACGTCCCAGCCTTCGTGAAGCCCGTAGAGCATGCCCGCCGCGAACGCATCGCCGGCGCCATTGGCGCCGACGACCGCCGATGGCGGCATCCTGACCGAGGGTTGCTGCGTGACGGTGCCGTCGCGGGAAACCGCAATCGCTCCTCTGGGGAAATGCACCACCACCAGTCTCATGCTGCCGCGATCGAGGACATTGCGTGCTGCTCTGAGGCACGCCGCGATATCGGTGACGCCTTGGTCGTAGGTCCGCTCGTCCGCCAGAGCGCCGATCTCCCAGTCGTTCACCACCAGGTAGTCGAGGTAGGGCAGGCATGGACGGATGATCCCGGCGAGGCGCTTGGGCTCGATCATGACCAGCTCGAAATTGGTCGCGAGACCGGCTGCCCGCGCCTTCTTGAGGACCGTGACCCAGCCATTCGCATCGCCTTGCCAGGGCTCGTCCAGCAGCCGATGGATGCCGGGGAGGCCGAGGTGGAAGATTCGCCCGCGTGTCCGGGCGAAGTCGAAATGGTCGGGTGTCAGCAGGGCGGCTGCGCCGGCATAGTAGATATGAGTGCGGCGGCCGGTGCGCTTCGAACCGAAGCAGTCGGTGAACTGGGTCGGCAGCTCCTTGGTCACGGTGATCTGCCGCCGGTCGATGCCGAAGGAATCGGCGTGATGCAGAAGAAAACGCCCGTTCTCGTCGTCGCCGACGATGCCGATGGTCTCCACTGGCATCGCCGGATCGAGCTTCTTCATGTCGATCGCGAGATTGGAAGCCGAGCCGCCTCCGCGCACGTCGATCTGATGGATCTCGGCGATTGAATCCTCCGGCGGCCAGAAATCGATCATCTTGTTGAGATCGACGCACCAGGTGCCGCCGGTCACGAAGCCGCGCCGCATGTTCGCCATGGACGATCTCAGCCGGCCTTCAACGGCGCTTCCGTGACGGCAAGGTCATCCTCGAGCGCGCGCGCCGGCTTGATCTTCTGCTTCTGCAGTTCGCCGTGATAGGCCTTGACCGCTTCCGCCGGCGCAACCGTGCCGTCCGCGACCTGGCGCATCGTCGCGACCATGGCGAGCGGGTCTTCGGCGAGATTGATCTTGCGCCCGAACAAGGCAACGCGCGCGCCATAGCGCTCCGCCTGGTAGAGCAGTTCGAAGCAGTCGCGCGTCGTGCCGGCGCCGCCGCCGAGCACGCCGACCACCAGGCTGGGATCGAAGGAGGCGAGCTCTTCCAGCGCTTTCGGACCGTTATAGGCGATCTTGAGGAATTGCGGCCGCTCGGCCTTGGTCACGCCGGCGAGGCAGCGCAAAATCACATCGTTGACGTAGTGCGGCTGGATCTCGGGATCGATGCCGGTGTTCACGTTCGGATTGAACACCTCGAGGAAATACTTGAAGCCGAGCGCGACGGCGTCCGCGCGGAAGTGATGGAATGCCTCGAGCGACCGCACATCGGCTTCGATGTCGTTGTTGAAGGTGATGGAATAGAGCCCGAGGTCGGTGCCGACGATGCGCTTGTCGGGCGTCGGTTCCGCCGAACCGTACATCGCGTGGGTGAGCGAAGCGGAGCGGAACGGCCGCGATGGGCTGTTGTGGTAGACGGCGCCGCGGCAGCGCCAGATGTCGGTCGTGTCATTGGCGCGGATGGCCGGCTTCACCGCGCTGTTGCGGAACAGGTCGCGTTCATTGAGCAGCTCCAGATTGGAGGCCGACACCAGCATGATGTCGACAATGTCCTGCTGCACGATTGCGGCGATCTGGTCCAGGAATTCGGCACGGGTTCGGTAGCGCGTCCAGGTGCCGTCGGATTGGCGATGGGGGCCGCTTGAAGTGAGGCTCGGCCCCATATCGCCGTCCTTGGCGTCGGCGATGATGAAATCGGACCGCTTGTATTGACCGGACCGGATGCGGGCCAGCTTGGTATCCAGACGCTTCATTCCAGAACGCTCCTTGCCAAAGATGGGGCGAGCAGCTGATTTCAACTGCTCGCCTCGAAATTCATCAGCCCCAACACTTCTTCAGCGCCTGCTCCGACGTGATGGATTCGATGCCCTCTACCGGCTTGTTGGTGACCAGCGCCACGCCGGTGTTGAAGAAGTCGAGGCCCGGCGTCGGCTTCGGCTTCTCGCCGGTCTTGGCGAACTTCGCCACCGCATCGACGCCCATTGACGCCATCAGCAGCGGGTATTGCTGAGCCGTGGCGCCAATCACGCCGGCCTTCACATTCTGCACGCCCGGGCACCCGCCGTCGACCGAGGTCATCAGCACGTCCGCTTGCTTGCCAACCGCTTTCAGCGCTTCGTGCGCTCCCGCTGCCGTCGGCTCATTGATGGTGTAGACGACGTTGACGGCGGGCTCCTTCTGCAGCAGGTTCTCCATCCCGGTGCGGCCGCCTTCTTCGGCGCCGGCGCCCCACTGGTGCCCGACGATCCGCGGATCATCCTCGTCGCCATAGCGCGTGGGATCCTTGATATCGATCCCGAACCCCTTCATGAAGCCCTGGTCGCGCGCGAGGTCGACGGTCGGCTGGGATTCGATCGCATCGATGAACGCGATATGCGCGTTCTTGGCCTTGTCGCCCAGGGTCTTGGCCGCCCAGGCGCCGATCAATTCGCCGGCTTTCAAGTTGTCCGTGGCGAAGGTCGCGTCCGCGGCGTTCGTGGGATCGAGCGGTGTGTCGAGCGCGATGACAAGGATGCCGGCTTGGCGCGCCTTTTCCACGGAGGGCACGATCGCCTTGGTATCGCTCGCGGTGATCAGGATGCCCTTGGCGCCGCTGGCGATCAGGTTCTCGATTGCCGCCACCTGGGTCTCATTGTCGCCGTCATACTTGCCGGCGAAGCTCTGCAGCTCCAGGCCGAGCTTCTTGGCTTCCGCCTCGGCGCCTTCCTTCATTTTCGCGAAAAAGGGGTTGGTATTCGTCTTCGTGATGAGGCCGACAATGACCTTGTCGGCTGCGACGGCCTGACCGGTCCACAAGACCGCTGACAACGCCGAAATCGCTAAACATGCCGCAACGTTTTTCAAACGCGCTGCACGTGAGTGCCCGCGCGCGACCGCAGGTGTTTGCACGATCATGGTACGTCCTCCCGATAGGGTCCTCGCCATTCATGGCGGGCCGGATTTCGGCTCATGCATCAGCATCGCCAGCGCAGATTGAACGCGCCTATTTTGCCTCTTGTCAAGCAGATCATATACAAGATATGCATATCTCTATGCAAAAGCTACCGTTGCCTCCGAACCAGCCCGCCGTGGGTACCGGGCACATCCTCGCCCTGATCCTGTCGCGCCAAGCTGCGACGCGGCCTGACATCGAGCGCGTCTCCGGGCTCTCACGCGCCACGGTGGCGCACCGGCTGGACGAACTGCTGGAGACCGGCCTGATCGCTGAATCGACGGAGCGCCAGCCGAGCGGCGGAAGGCCGGCGCGCATCCTCAAACTCAACGAGACCTTCGCCCTAACCCTGGCCGCTGATATCGGCGAGAGCGTCACCCGCGTCGCGATCACCGATCTCGGGCCGCGCATCGTGGCGGAGCAGACGGTCGCCATCGACGTCGCAAGCGGGCCATTGCCCATTCTCGAAGAGATCGCGCGTTGCAGCCGGGCGCTGCTGAAAAGGATGGGTCGCAGAGCATCGGAGGTGTTGGGGATCGGACTCAGCCTGCCGGCCCCAGTGGATCACGCGGGCGGGCGGGTGGTCGGGCCCTCGGTCATGCGCCAGTGGGACAATTTCGACATCCGCGGCTGGCTGGAGAAGGCGCTCGGTATCGATGCGCTGGTCGACAATGACGTCAACCTGATGGCCTTGTCCGAGCATCGGCGCTTCTGGCCTTCGGCCGACCATTTCTTCTTCGTGAAGGCGGGGACCGGCATCGGCAGCGGTATCGTCACACACGGACAGGTCTATCGCGGCGGCCGCGGTGCATCGGGCGACATCGGTCACATCCAGTTCGATGCGCCACAGGCGCCGCTCTGTCGCTGCGGCAAACTGGGCTGTGTGGAGGCGCGAGCGGCCGGCTGGGCGATTGCCCGCGATCTGCGCGCCATCGGCCTTGACGGCCAGAATGCGCGCGACGTCATGGCGTTGCTCGATCGCGGCACGCCGGAATGCATCCAGCGGATTCGCGAAGCCGGCCGCGTGCTGGGTGAAGTGCTGGCCGACGTGGTCAGCATCCTCAACCCGACGACGATCGTCATCGGTGGCACCCTGGCGCAGGCGGGTGAGCACCTGATCTCCGGTATTCGCGAGATGATCTACCAGCGCTGCTTGCCGCTGGCGATCGAGGGTCTTTCCATCCACACCGCTTGCAGCGATGACCGCGCCGGCATACTGGGCGCTGCACAACTCGTTATCGATGCCAAGCTGCAGCCTGCCGCGATCGCCCGGACTCTGGCGCGGGTGGCGGGATGAAGGCTACTTCCAGACCTCGCTCGCCACGCGCATGAAGTTGCCGCCGAGCACGCCCAGGATCTCCTTGTCGCGGAAACCGCGCTTCACCATGGTCTCGGTGATCTCGCGCAATTGGTTTGGCGGCACGTAGGAGGTGGGCCAGCGCCCGTAATCCTCGTTCGGCGGCCAATAAGCCTGATTGGCCTCGACCATTTCATCGACGTCCCCGGCGTCGAACGCGTAGTCGAGCGCGATGCCGACATGCTCCGCACCGACCAGGTCCGCCATGTGCGCGATATGGTTGACGAAGGTCTCGCTGCTGATGTCATTCTCCCCCAGGAACATGCTGACGCCGGTGACTCCGACGACGCCACCCGTCCTGGCGCAGGCCTTGATCTGCTCGTCGACGATGTTGCGCCCATGGTTGCGCAGCGCCTTGGCGCAGGAGTGCGAGAAAATGACCGGCGCCTCGGAGACCTCCATCGCATCCATGGTTGTACGGTAGGCGGTATGCGAGCAATCCACCAGCATACCGACGCGGTTCATCTCCTTGATCACCGCGCGGCCGAACGGGGTGAGCCCGATATTGCCGTCATGGCATCCGCCGCCGGCGAGATTGTTGAGATTGTACGCGAACAGCATCTGGCGAACGCCGAGGTCGTAGTAGAGGCCGACCATGTTGACGTCGCCGTTGAGCGAATTCATGCCCTCGAGATCGAAGGCGACCGCGAGCTTGCCATCCTTGCGCGCGCGTTTGATGTCGGCCGTCGTCTTCACCTGCGCGAATTTCTTGGGATGCGTCTGCAGCCAGGTGCGGAACCGCGCCAATGTCTTGATCGTCGCCTGCCAATCGACCACGTCGTAGCCGACATTGACCGACAGATAGTGCACGCCGGACTTGCGCCAGATCTCGAGATTGCTGAGATCGGCGCCGCCATGCGGGTCGAACCCGGAATGGTCGTCCCAGACCAGCGCCTTCTTATAGAGCTGCGCGGCATGCCTCTTGTACTCACCGTTCTTCATATGCACCCCTGAATTCCAAAAATATGGGCTCCACTTAAGGTGGCACATTTGACGCTGCCGCCTTGCGCACTGCAACCCCCATTACCGATTGGTCAGGTTTTCCGATTTATCAATACGATACAGTAAATTGTCTGAACGGCTGTACATTATTTGTTGACCGGGTGCGACCCCTTGTGCAGGATGCGCGCAGCCGCGGCGAGAGGCGCGGCGGCTGGTGGATTCTTGTCTCGATGGCATGGGCCGGAATATGCAGCAGAGCTACGACGCAATCATCATCGGCGGCGGGCATAACGGCCTGACCTGCGCTGCCTATCTCGCCAAAGGTGGGGAGAAGGACGGCAAGAACAAGCTGAAGGTGCTGGTGCTTGAGCGGCGCGAAAAGGTCGGCGGCGCCGCCATGTCGGAAGAGAAGTTTCCCGGCTTCATCTATTCGACCTGCTCCTATGTCTGCTCGCTCCTGAGGCCCGAAATCTTCCGCTTCCTCGATCTGCCGCGGCACGGCCTGCAGGTCATCCCGTACGAGATCAACTCCGCGCCCAATCCGGAAGGCGAGGGGATCATCTATTACAACGACCACGACCGCACGCGGGAAGCACTGCGCCGCCATTCGATCCGCGACGCCGAAGCGTATGACGAATATGCGATGGAAATCAGCCGGCATTGCCGCTTCATCAAGCGCACGCTGCTGATGACGCCGCCCGATCCGACCCAGATCAATCCCTTCGTGCAGAACCGGATCAATCCCTGGGGCCATCGCGAGGACCTCGACGGCTTGCTGCGCATCGGGCGCGAGTTCGGCCGGCTGGGAGAGCGGCACATGTACGACATGATCCGCTTCTGGTCGATGTCGGTCGCCGATTTCCTGGACCAGTATTTCGAAACGCCGCGTTGGAAGGGCTTGGCTGCGGCATCCTCGATCATCGGCACGGCGCTCGGGCCCTATTCGCCGGGCACGGCTTACGTACTTCTTCACCACTACATGGGTGAGGTGGACGGCCAGATCGGCGCCTGGGGCTTTGCGCGCGGCGGCATGGGTTCGGTCAGCAAGGCGATCGCATCGGCGGCGGAAGAGGCCGGTGTCGAGATCCGCGTCAATGCCGAGGTTGAAAAGGTCATTGTCAAGGACGGCAAGGCGGTCGGCGTGGCGCTCAAGTCCGGCGAGGAGATCTACGGCAAGTCGATCGTCAGCAACGCCGATCCGAAGCGCACCTATCTGAAGCTCGTCGACAAGGGCGATCTCGATACGATCGATCCCGACATCCACCGTTACGCCAGGAACTACAAGATCCGCGGCTCATCGGGAAAGCTCAACATCGCGCTCGACGGCCTGCCGGATTTTGCCGGCCTGCCGAAGGATGCCGCCTACGGCACGATCGATATCGGCGGCGACTTCGACTACATCGAGCGCGCCTTCGACGACTACAAATACGGCAGCTGGTCCAAGCGGCCGTTCCTGGATTGCGTCATTCCGACCACGGTCGATCCCACCATGGCTCCGCCGGGCAAGCACTTCATGTCGGTGTTCGTGCAGTACGTGCCGTACCAATTGGCCGAGGGGCCCTGGACGCCGGAGATGAAGGCGCAGTACGAGCAGGATGTGCTCGATACGATCGAGATGCACGCACCCGGCTTCAAGAAACTGGTGCTGCACGTGCAATGCCGCACGCCGTGGGACATCGAGAACGAAGTCGGCATGACCGAAGGCAATATCTTCCATGGCGAGCTGACGCTCGATCAGCTGCTGTTCAACCGGCCGTTCCCCGGCATGGGCCAATATCGCGGGCCGTTCGACAATTTCTACATGTGCGGGTCCGGCACCCATCCGGGGGGCGGGGTCATGGGCGCGCCCGGCGCCAACGCGGCGACCGAGATGCTGAAGGACTTCAAGCGCGGGGTGGTGCAATGACCGGCGCCGCGAATCATATGGACGCGATCGTCATCGGCGCCGGCCACAACGGCCTCGTCACCGCTGCCTATCTCGCGAAAGCCGGATTGAAGGTGACCGTGCTCGAGGCGGCGCCGCAGGTGGGTGGGGCCGCGGTCACGCGCGAATTCGTGCCGGGCTACAAAGTCTCCGGCGTCGCCCACCTGCTCCATGGACTGCACCCCGGCATCGCGCGCGATCTCGGCCTCGCGCGCCACGGACTGGATCTGAAGGCACAGCGCGTCGCCACGCGTTCGCTGTTGCCGGGCGGGCGCAGTTTTGACGTGGGGCCGGGCTCGGCTAGCACCATCGCGGCGATCAGCAAGGCGGACGCTGAAGCCTATCCGGCGGTCATGGCGCGCCTGACCCGTATGGCCGATGCGCTGGCCGCCTACGCGCTGCACACGCCACCGCGCCCCGACATCGGGAAGATGGACTGGGAGGGCAAGCTCAATCTCGGCAGGTTCGCATGGGGCCTGCGTCGGCTCGGCAAGAAGGACATGCTGGAGCTCACCCGCATCCTCACCATGAACGTCAACGACCTCGCCAACGACTATTTCGAGAGCGAAGCGGTGAAGGGACTGATCTGCTTCGAAGGCGTGCTGGGACTGGCTTTGGGCCCGCGTTCGCCCAGTACCGTGTTCAACCTGCTCTATCGCTTGTCCGGCTTCGGCGCCAATGGACAGGGCGGCTTTCTGATCCCCAAGGGCGGCATGGGCAGCGTCACGGCCGCGCTGGCGAAGGCGGCGCAGGCCGCCGGTGCGGTCATACGCACTAGCGCCGCGGTCGACCACATCCTGGTCGAGAATGATTCGGCGGCGGGCGTGGTGCTATCCACAGGCGAGGAGGTCCGGGCGTCGTGCGTCGTCTCCAATGCCGATCCCCAGCGCACGGCCCTGCAGCTCATCGGTCCGCGCAACCTCGACACCATGTTCGTTTCGCGCATCCGCCACCTGCGGATGAATGGCTGCGCGGCCAAGATCCATCTGGCGCTGGACGGTCTGCCGGAGGCGCTGATCAGCGAGCGCAGCCGCATCGTCGTCGCGCCGAAGCCCGACGATATCGAGCGCGCCTATGATTGCGCGAAATACGGACGGGTGTCCGACCGTCCCGCGCTGGAGCTGGCGATCCCGAGCCTGAGCGACCCGTCGCTGGCGCCCGCTGGCCGGCACGTCGCGTCGATCGTCGCGCAATATTGCCCTTATCGATTGCGTGCGACTTCGGTCAACGAGGCGCGGCGCCAGATCGGCGAGCGCAGTCTGGACGTGCTGGAGGAGGTCGCGCCCGGTCTGAAAAAGCGCGTGACGGCGATGGAAGTGCTGACGCCGCAGGATCTCGAAACGCAATTCGGCATGACCGGCGGCCAGTGGCATCATGGCGAGATCACGCTCGACCAGGTCTTGTTCCTGCGTCCGGTCGGGCAGGCACAGGACTATCGCATGCCGGTTCCGGGAGTCTATCTGTGCGGCGCCGGCGCGCATCCCGGCGGCAACGTGTCCGGCGCGCCGGGCTATAATGCCGCGCGCGAGATACTGAAGGACGTGCGGACCCAAAAGCGCGTCGTGGGGGCGGCATGACGGCCTATGTCGAGCACCTCAAGCCGTTCCTGCGCAAGACACCGTTCCACGAGCGCATCGAGGCGCTCATGCACGGCAATCACTGGATGCGCTGGACCGGCCACTATTCGCCGGCCGCGTTCGAATCCGTGCAGTCCGAGTATTTCACCATCCGCAACGGCGCGTCGGTCTACGATATCTCGCCGCTGATCAAGTATCGCATCCACGGGCGGCAGGCCGCTGACTACGTCAATCACCTGATCACGCGCGATCTCTCCAAGGTCAAGCCGATGCAGGCCTTCTACACCTCCTGGTGCCAGGATGACGGCATGCTGGTGGAGGAAGGCACGATCTTTCGCTTCGGCGAGAATGACTTCCTGCTGAATTCCGCCAAGGATCAGCTTCATTGGTTGGAGCAGGTCGCCTACGGCTTCGAGGTGAAGATCGAGGAGGCGTCGAACGATCTCTGCGGCTTGTCGCTGCAGGGACCGCAATCGCGCGATGTCTTGCGCGCTTTGGGCATCAACGGCATCGACCACTTGCCGCGCTTCGGCATCATGGAGCTTGAGCTGGGCGGCCATTGGCTGCGCGTCGACCGCGCCGGTTTCACCGGCGATCTGGGCTATGAGATCTGGGTCAAGCCACAGGATGCGCTCTGGCTGTGGGACCGGCTGTTCGAGGTCGGTCGCGACCACAAGATTGCGCCGATCGGGGCGCAAGCGCTGGAGATCGCGCGCATTGAAGCCGGCTTCATCTTGATCGATGTCGACTATTCTGGCGCCCTGCACGCCTTGCGCCCGAGCAACCGCATGTCGCCTTATGAGCTCGGCATCGGCTGGACCGTCAATCTCAACAAGCCGGGCTATTTCGTCGGCAAGCGCGCCCTTAAACGGGAGAAGGAGCAGGGCCTCAGCCGCTACGTCCTGACCGGCATCGAGATCGAGGGGCGCAAGCCTGCTCCCGGCTCCTTCCTCTATGCCGACCAAGCCGGCAAGCACGAGCTTGGACTAACCACGTCTGCCTGCTGGTCGCCGACCATGAAGAAGAACATCGCCTATGCGCGGGTGCCAGCATCTTATGCCAAGAAGGGCAACCAGATGTGGATCGAGATCTGGTACCAGAAGGAGCACAAGATCGAGCGCTCCATGGTGCGCTGCTGGGCCGCCAATCGCATGTTCTACGACCCGCCGCGCAAGTCGGCCTAGAGCAGGTTTCTCCAAGATAGGAGCGGTTCTGCCGGAGCGATTTTCGGCAAGGAGGAGGAAGAGGCCGCAGCCCGTAGCGGGACTACGGGCAAAGCCTCTGACGCTGTCCTTGCCGAAAAGCGCCCGGCCCTTCGGGTTCGCCATCGCTGGGCATCCGCGGCGTCAGGCCGGCCGCCGACGAAGTCGGCTGTCGCCGACCGGGGCCGTAGTGCCGCTATGGCCTGCGCGGCCTTCCTGGCGGCCTGCCTCACCGCTGGCGAACAGAACCGCTCCTATCTTGGAGAAGCCTGCTCTAAGTCTTCTTGCCCCCGCGCGGATTCTTGACCCGACCGAGCCGACGCTTGAGGCGGAACAGGAACATCGATCCCTGCCGCGGCAACTCGCCAAGAATGTCGCGCAGCCTTTTCAGGACGATCCTCGGATCGATGCGGATGTCTTTCGCTTCGCCGAAGGGAATGAAGTGCGCGTCGACCCGGGCCAGCTCGTTGGCGATGCGTTGCATGAACACCGGATGGCGGCGCGCGCGTGCATCGCCGACCTCGATGGTCATCAAACCTGGCCGAGTGAACAGGCAATTGTGCATGCCGCTGCCCGAAAGTCCGGCCAGAATCTCGCAATTGGCGTAGAGCGAGAGCTGGTCCTGGATCGTCATGCGCTCGGGGTAGTGTATGCGAAAGCCGAATCCGGCGAAGACCTCTTCCACCGCCGGCGCATTGCCGAGCCGCGGCGAATCGGTGCGCGACAGGAAGATACGCCCGGTCGACTGGCTGCCGGCATGGCGCGCGCTGATGCGAGCATAGAGATCGCGCATCCGCGCGTTGACGTGGACGTTGTAGGTCCAGAGCTGTTCCGGCACCACGATTTCGTCGAACACCGTCTGGCTGCGCAGGATCGACATGCGGTCGATCGGAACGTCCAGCAATCCCGCCAGATAGCGATGAAACTCCCGGATCAGGATGTTTCCGTTGTTGTGCATGAAGGGATAGGCGACGTAGTTGTCGAACCGGCCGGCGTCCTGCAGCCAATAGCGCGACAGACTCTCCGTAATGAAGTGTCCATAGTGGTTCATGAAGGGACCAAGATAGAGCGTGCGCCCGGCCAGCCAGGTGCCGCCGCGTTGTTCCGGTGCCAGCGTCTCGGAATCGATCGACAACGCCTGATCGCCTCCGACGCCCCCGACACGCACCGACAGGTCGACGCGGGTGCCGTCTGCATCATAGAGGCAACCCTTGGTATAGGCCTTGAAGCTAGGGTGGCGCGGTGGCTGATCGGGCGCATCAGACGGCTCGATCAGCGCGAAAGGGGTCGCAATCGCATCGTGCAGCGTAACGTGCTGCGGCTCGGCCTGGACAATATGGCTCGGCGCATTCATGCGCCGCTGCTGCCGTTGAGTGGCTGACTTACTCCATCGGACCGACCGGTCATGCTGGTCCTTATTTGGATTGCACAGTAGAGCGATGACATGCGCTGCTCGTGCGGCAGATCGCGAACAGGCAAATGGCCAGAGCCGGATGAGGCGCTGGTCCGCAGCGCGCTGTCAATCGGATCGCCGGAGCTCAATCGGACGATCGCGCGATCAAATGCATCTATCCATTTGCTGAATGAAGGCGTACGGATCCCCGAATCTCCCCCAGAAGCGTCTTTCTTCCACGAATATTTGTGGATTCCATGCCTTGCTGGAAATTTGTCAAGGCATGACAAAACGGTGGATCAGTGTATCAGACCCGGCGTCTGGTGGAGCTGCGGACCTTCTTCTTTGCATTCGAGATTCGCTTGCCCGGAACTCGCTTGCCCGAGACCCGCTTGCCCAGGACTCGCTTGTTTACGACTCGCTTGCCCAAGACTTGAACGGCCATCTTGATCATGCGGTGGTCCAGTGGTGGGTCGCTTAGGTCCAGGCCTCGACCCAAATGATCGACGAGCGTACCCAGAACGACAGCACGAGCGGCCGGCTTGTCATCGGAGGGCACCACATTCCACGGAGCATGCGACGACGATGTACGATCGAACATCTCCTCTGCTGCCGCGACATACTCATCCCACTTTTCGCGATTGCGGAAGTCTTCGTAGCTCAGTTTCCAGCGCTTCAGGGGGTCGCGCAATCTGTCTTCCAACCGCAGCAGCTGTTCCTGTTTGGTGACGTGCAGAAAGAACTTGACGACGCGAATGCCGTCGTTGACGAGCTGCTTCTCGAAATCGTTGATCTCCTCGTAGGCGCGCTGCCACTCGGAAGGCTTGGCCAGCCCTTCCACCCGTTCCACCAAGACCCGGCCGTACCAGGAGCGGTCAAATACCGAGAACTGCGATCGTTCAGGCAGTCGGATCCAAAACCGCTGAAGATAATGCTGCCGCTGCTCGATCTCGTTTGGCGCGCCGATCGGCCAGACCTTGAGGGACCGCGGGTCCATCGCCCAGGCGATACGGCGTATCGTCCCGCCCTTGCCCGCCGCATCCATGCCTTCGAATACCACGACGGCACGCTCGCCGGTCACCAGATAGGCTTGCTGGATGCGGACCAGTTTCTGCTGGTGGCTCTGCAGGAGGTGCTCGTTGTCAAGATCGGACCGTTTCGGCAAGGGCTTCAGGGAATTCAGCCGGATCCGTTTGCGACCACGGGACATGGCTCCTCCAGCTCCTGGCAGCGATCAGCCTAAAATACCAGTGCTTTGGCCTGGCGCACATTGGGCAGATTGCAGACCTTTTCCAGGACCGGCGCGGATATGGGACCGTCGATTTCGATCAGTGCGATGGCATCCTGCCCCGGCGCCGAGCGGCCCAAGGCGAAGGTCGCGATGTTGATCTTGTTGTCGCCCAGTGTCGTGCCAAGGTTGCCGATCATTCCCGGCTTGTCCTCGTTGGTGACATAGAGCATGTGCGGGCCGAGCTCGGCATCGACATTGATGCCTTTGATCTGGACGAGCCGCGGGCGCTTTTCCGCGAACAGGGTGCCGGCAATGTCGCGCGTGAAGCGGTCGGTTTCGATCGTAAGGCGAATGAGCGTGTGGTAGTCGCCCTCGCGCTCGGTGCGCACCTCGCTCACCTCGATGTCGCGCTCTTTCGCGATGTGAGCGGCATTCACCATGTTCACGTTGTCGAGTGAACTGCGCAGCACGGCCTGGAGAACGGTACTGGTCAGCGGCTTGATGTTCAGCGAGGCGGCGTGGCCTTCAAATTCGACCACGATGCGCTTGATCGGATCCTCCGTCACCTGCCCGGCGAAGGAGCCCAGCTGCTCCGCCAGCTTCAGGTAGGGCCGCAGGCGCGGCGCCTCTTCCACCGTCACGGACGGCATGTTGAGCGCGTTGGTGACGGCGCCATGCAGCAGGAAATCGGACATCTGCTCCGCGACTTGCAGTGCCACGTTGAGCTGCGCCTCGGTCGAGGAGGCGCCGAGATGCGGCGTCGTCACAACATTGGGGTGATTAAACAGAACGTTTTCCTTTGCGGGTTCCTCCGAGAACACATCGAGCGCGGCACCGCCGACGTGCCCGCTGTCGAGGGCGGCACGCAGATCCTCTTCGACGATCAGTCCGCCGCGGGCGCAATTGATGATCCGGACGCCTTCCCGGCACTTGGCGAGAGCATCCTTGTTGATCATGCCGCGGGTCTGGTCGGTCAGCGGCGTATGCAGCGAGATGAAGTCGGCGCGGCTGTAAAGCTCATCCAGCTCCACTTTCTCGACGCCAAGATTGAGCGCGCGATCGGGTGACAGGAAGGGATCGTACGCGATGACCTTCATCTTCAGTCCCTGCGCCCGGTCGGCGACGATCGAGCCGATATTGCCGCAGCCGATCAGGCCGAGGGTCTTGGCGTAGAGCTCGACGCCGACGAACTTCGACTTCTCCCACTTGCCGGCCTGCGTGGAGCGGTCCGCCTGAGGGATGTGGCGGGCCAGCGCCATCATCATGGCGATGGCATGCTCGGCCGTGGTGATGGAATTGCCGAACGGTGTATTCATCACGCAAATGCCGGCGGCGGTGGCGGCCTTGAGATCGATGTTGTCGATGCCGATGCCGGCGCGGCCGACCACCTTCAGCTTTTTCGCGACGGCGATGACTTCGGGCGTCACCTTGGTGGCGGAGCGCACCGCAAGACCGTCATACTCGCCGATGATATCGCGCAGCTCCTTGGGCTTGAGGCCGACCTTCTCGTCGACCTCGACGCCGTGATTTCGGAACACCTGCACCGCAGCCGGAGAAAGTTCATCGGCAATCAGAACTCTTGGCATGTTCGTCATCCCTTGCTCGCGATCTGGCTCTTGACCTCGGCAAACGCCCAGTCGAGCCAGAGCGTCAATGCTTCGATATCGGCCTGTTCCACGGTCGCGCCGCACCAGATTCTGAGTCCGGGCGGTGCGTCACGATAGGAGCCGATGTCGAACGCAACTCCTTCCTTCTCGAGGAGAGCGGCGATTCCAGCCGCCGCCTTGGCCTGGTCGGCCGCAGGCAGGGCGGTAATTTGGGCATCGATGATCTTTAAACACACGCTGGTGCTGGAGCGCATCTTGGGATCTTCGGCCAGGAAACGCGCCCATCGGGACTCTTCGACCCAGCCTTCCAGCGCCGCCAGGTTGCCGTGCGACCGGGCGATCAACGCCGGCAGGCCGCCGATCTTCTGCGCCCATTTGAGCGCATCAATCTGATCCTCCACGCACAGCAGCGACGGCGTGTTGATCGTGTCGCCCTTGAAGATGCCTTCGATCAGCTTGCCGTCTTTGGCCATGCGGAAAATCTTAGGGATCGGCCAGGCAGGCTTATGCGTAGTCAGTCGCTCCACTGCGCGCGGCGACAGCGCGATCATGCCATGTGCCGCTTCGCCGCCCAGCACCTTCTGCCACGACCAGGTGACGACATCGAGCTTGGCCCACGGGATGTCCATCGCGAACACCGCAGAGGTGGCGTCGCAGATGGCAAGGCCCTGACGGTTGCCCGGGATCCAATCGCCGTTCGGCGCGCACACGCCCGATGTTGTTCCGTTCCATGCGAAAACGACGTCGTGCGACCAGTCGATGGAGCCGAGTTTCGGCAATTGTCCGTAGCTGGCTCTGAGCACGTGCGGCACCAGCTTCAATTCATTCGTGACGTCGCTCGCCCACTCGCTGCTGAAGCTTTCCCACGCAAGCACTGTCACGGAACGCGGCCCAAGCAGGGACCATAGCGCCATCTCGACCGCGCCCGTATCGGATGCCGGCACAATGCCGAGACGATAGTCGGCCGGGATGCCGAGCACGTCTCGACTGAGCTGAATGACTTCGGCGAGCTTGGCTTTGCCGGCGGCCGACCGGTGTGATCGTCCTAATGCTGCGTGGGAGAGAACTTCCGGGGTCCATCCAGGGCGCTTGGCGCACGGTCCGGATGAAAAATGCGGCCGCGCCGGCCGCAAGGCAGGTCTATTCATGTTCGCGTCCCTTCCAGAACGACGCGCTCCGGTGGGGGAGCGTGGCCCACGGCTCCCATCGCATGGATGAAGGCTTCCTGTCAATTGGTTCGCTTGACACCATTCAGTGGACAGCCATTCATGCAATCCGCAGTCAGGGGAGTAGCCACTGTGAAAAGACTACGCGTCGGGTTGGTGGGTGCAGGCCTGGTCGGGCAGGCGGAACATGCGTTCTACCTGTGGGAGGAGCGCGAGCGGTTCGAGTTCGTCGCCCTGGCCGATGCATCCGCTTCGGTGCGCGAAGCGTTGCACCAGCGCTATGCTCTCCAGCAGGTGTACCCGGACATCAACGGCGTGCTGGCAACCGGATTGGACGCGGTCGTGATCGCTGCGCCAGATGCGTTCCATCCCGATCTGGCGGTGGCGGCCTTGGAGGCCGGCATGCATGTGCTGTGTGAAAAGCCGCTGGCCCTGACGCTAGCGGGCTGCGACCGGATCGCGGCGGCGCGCGACAAGTCCGGCCGCGTGTTGCAAGTCGCCTACATGAAGCGGCATGATCCCGCGTATAAGCGCGCGCTCGAACTGCTGCCCACGAACATCGCTGACGTGAAGCTGATCTCGGTCGAAGTCAATGATCCAGACTTCGAGCCTTTCACCGCGCATCTGCCGATGACGTGGCCCAAAGACATCCCAGACGCCTTGCGTAGTCAGGCTCGGACGACCACAGCGGCTCAACTTCGAGAGTCCGCCGGCGCCGATCTGACCGAGATCGGCGCGCGTGCGCTGGGCGGCGGGTATCTGTCATCGCTGGTCCACGATGTTTCGGTCGTTCACGGCATGCTTATTCATCTGGGCGTTGAGTTGCCGGCGGAAGTGGACCATGGCGCTCTGTTCGATGAGGGCCGCGGCGTGCAGCTCGCTTTCGGCTTGCCCGGGGGAGGGCGGGTGGCGATGACGCACCTCAGCCTGAGCGGCGTGCCGGACTACACGGAGCGCGTCAAGGTTTATTGCACTGACCGGATCGTCGAACTGACTTTTCCGGCGCCGTATCTGCGCCATGAGCCGACGCGCCTTACGCTACGTCGCGGTGCCGCGGGCCACGCATTGGAAACGACCGACCATCGCGCAAGCTACGAGGAATCGTTCCGCGACCAGCTGCGCGCGTTTCATGCTGCCGCTTGCGGCGACGCGCCTGTCCCGACACCCGTCGAGCAGGCGCGCCGCGATGTCGCGCTTCTGATCTCCGCGTTCCGAAAGGCGGCCGCCAGAAGCTAGGCGTTGCCGCTCAATTTGGCCGCAATCCCGGCGACGTGCTCGCCCTGGAAGCGGGCCATCGAGAGTTCGCCTTCGCTCGGCTGCCGGCTGCCATCGCCGCCGGCGATGGTGCTGGCGCCATAGGGCGATCCGCCGGTGATCTCATCGAGACGCATCTGCGTCTTGCAGGAATAGGGAAGCCCGACGATCACCATGCCCTGATGCAGCAGCGTGGTGTGGAACGAGAGGATTGTGCTTTCCTGACCGCCATGCTGGGTCGCGGTCGAGGTGAAGACGCTGCCGACTTTGCCGATCAGTGCGCCCTTGACCCACAAACCGCCAGTCTGGTCGAGGAAGTTGCGCATCTGCGCGGCCATCATGCCGAACCGGGTCGGGGCGCCGAAGATGATGGCGTCGTAGTTGGCAAGCTCGTCGACGGTCGCGATCGGAGCTGCCTGATCGAGCTTCAAGCCGGATTTTTTCGCCACGTCTTCCGGAACCAGTTCTGGCACGCGCTTGACGTCCACCTGCACGCCGGACACGGACTTTGCGCCGTCGGCAACGGCATTCGCCATCCTCTCCAGATGGCCGTAGCTCGAATAATAGAGCACCAGAACCTTCGTCATCTCGCGCCTCGCTTCGAATCAATCGTCACTGTGGCGTGAAGATATGGCCTTGCCTGCGCACCTGAGTATCCGCATGCTCGCGATCGGATTGTTCGCGATTGGTAGACAATGAAGAGGCGCGACGAATGGACCGTCTAGGTGCGATGCGAACCTACCGCTCCGTGGTGGAGACCGGGGGATTCTCGGCGGCGGCGCGGCGGCTTGGTTTGTCCAAGGCGGCTGTCTCGAAGCAGGTGGCCGAACTCGAGGCTCACTTCGGAACGGCGCTGCTGCATCGCACGACCAGACGTCTCAATGCGACCGACGCCGGGCGGCGCTACTACGAGAATTGCGTTCGCCTGCTCGACGAGCTGGATGAAGTCGAGGCCGAAGTCCGCAATTCACAGGCCGAGCCGAGCGGCCGGCTCAGAATCAGCGCCCCGATCAATTTCGGCAATGCGGTCCTCGGCCCTGTGATCTGCGCCATTGCGCAGCGTTATCCACGGCTCGAGATTCAGGTCGAGCTGAACGACCGGTTCGTCGATCTGATCGAGGAGGGGTTCGATGTCGCGCTGCGCATCCGCACCAACCTGCCGGACTCGACCCTGATCGCTCGCCGGGTGTGCAAAATCACCCGGTCGGTCTGCGCGGCGCCGGGCTATCTCAAGCGCATGGGAACGCCCAAGTCGCCCGAGGATCTCAAGAATCACGCATGCCTCATCTACAGTCTGTCGACATCGCCGCTCGACTGGAAGTTCACCGGCGGGAATAAAACTGTCACCGTGCGGGTCAATGGAGCCATCCAGTCCAACAATGGGCAATTCCTGATGTCTTTTCTGCATGCGGGTATGGGGATCGCGCTCCTGCCTGATTTCACGGTGGGTGATGACATCCGTCACGGAAAGTTGAAGCGCATCCTGGAGAATTACGCGGTGGAACCGCACGATCTCTATCTTGTCTATCCGGCCAACCGGCACCAATCTCCAAAACTGCGGGCATTCATGGACATGGCGACGGAGCATCTGAGCGGGCAGTGCGACCGTTCCGCCAGCCACCAGCGCAAGGACAGGCGATGAGTGAAGAGAAGGAGCCACTGACCGATGTCCCGATGTGGGACTTGCCGACACGGCTGTTCCACTGGTGCTTTGTCATTGCATTTGCCGTGAGCTGGATCAGTGGCAAAGCGGGATACCGCGATCTTCACTACAGCAGCGGCATGGTGCTGTTGGGGCTTGTGATTTTTCGCGTCCTGTGGGGCCTGATCGGCAGCCCGACGGCGCGCTTCGCTCACTTCCTCCGTATGCCCACAACAGCTTATGCCTATCTACGTCGGGCACTCGGTCATCGCGGGCCGTCATACAGCTATGGCCACAATGCAGCCGGCGGATTGATGGTGCTGGCGCTGATCGTGCTGGTTGGACTGCAGGCATTGTCGGGCATGACCTCGACCGACGATGTGCTGTTCGATGGCCCGCTCTACGGACGGCTGCCATCGTGGTTGGACCGGCCGCTGGAGGCGCTGCACAGACCGCTGGGGAATGTGCTGCTGCTGCTCGTGCTGCTGCATGTCCTGGTCGTCGTGCTCTACCGCTTCTTCAAGCGGGAGAATCTAGTGCGGGCGATGATCCTCGGCCGCGCGCGTCTGCCGCGGTCCGTCGCCCAGATGGCCACGCAACAGGGCGTTACCAAGAGCGCGCCGGTCTGGCGGGCGCTAGTCTGCGCTGCGATCGCCGCGGCCGTTCCCGCGACGATCCATCTGACGCTGATGACCTAGGACAGGGCTACTTGGCCCGATAGACCTTGTGACAGCCGCCGCAGGCTCCACCGAGCTTCTCGAATTCCGCCTTGATAACGCCCATGTCACCGCCTGCGACAGCGGTCTGGAACATTGCGGCTTCGTCCTGGAAGTCTTTGATCTTCGAGGCGAAATCACTCGGGTTCTGCCAAACGTCTGGCTTGGCCATGGTTTGGCCGGGGTCCTTGCCTTGGGGATGGTCCGATCCAGCTGGGAACAGGGTCGGCGCCTTCATCGCAACTTCGTTAATCTTCGCGGCCTGCGGAGCAATATCGGCCACCGCGCCGCCGTTTTGCAGAATATCGTTGATTGCCTTCATCGCGGCGCCATTGGATTTCATGGCTTCACGCCGAACGGTGATTGGATCCGCCGCCTGGACCAAGGTGGCGAGGGTGGTAAAGCCGATCGCCGTGGCGATGGCGACGACACCCAGCTTCGTAATGCATCCCTTCATCTGGCCTGCTCCCCTTTCTTGGTATGGCAACGCTAGCAAGGATAAGTCACTGAGAGAGTTACATTAACAGTGACCAGCGAACTGGACATGATGTCATCTGGCCGTTCACGTCCTTGTGACCTAGAATGCCGCTGCTTGGGAGGCCGGCTGTCATTGAACTGACGCCGTTCTGTAACTTTCTTGCGCGGAGGCTGCACTTTATGGTGCCCGCCACAAAGGAGAAAGTAAACGGGGACGGTATGTCGATCGAGACGGAGCTGAAGCTGCAATTGCCGCCAACGCTCCACGACGTTGATTCGCACGAACTACTCACACGTCTGAAGCCCAATCTGCGTTCGCGCGGGATCAAGAAAATTCTCCGGAACGTCTATTTCGACACCGCGGAGCGCGATCTGGCGAAGCGCGGGATTGCTCTGCGCGTGCGTGAGATCGGCCGCAAGCGCTTCCAGACGTTGAAAGTGCCGAACGGCGGCGAACTCGGCCTGCAGACATTTCGCGAGCTCGAAGCTGAACTGCCGGGCGACCGGCCGAGCTTGGCGAAGGTCGGCGACCGTGCGCTGGCGCGTGAACTGCGCGCGGAAATCTGGCCGCGGCTTCAGCCGGTCTTCCTGACCAACTTCGAACGCACATCATGGCGCCTGCCGTACCGGGCGTCGGAGATCGAGGTTTCGCTCGACCGCGGCAGCATCCATGCCGGCGATCGAGAGGAGCCGATCCACGAGCTTGAGATTGAATTAAAGGGCGGTGATCGCGTTGACCTCTGGGGCGCCGCCGAGGAACTGCTGGATGTCGTGCCATTCCGCCTGGGGCACATCACCAAGGCCGCGCGCGGCTATGCGCTGGCCGATGCGGCGACTCCGATGCCGCAGAAGGCAATACCGGTCAAGCTCAGCGACAACGATACCGTCGCAACCGCCTTCGAGAAAATCGTCGCCAATTGCACCGCGCAGATGCAGGCGAACGAAGCCGCGATGCTGGCGACCGGCGCGGTCGAGGCGATCCACCAGTTCCGGGTGGCGCTGCGGCGCCTGCGCGCGATCGTCGGCGCCTATCGCGAACTGATCGACGACACGGTTCATGCCGCATGGTCGATCGATCTGCGCTGGGCGCAGCGCGCATGCGGGCCGGCGCGCGATCTCGACGTGCTGGTGCTGGAGACGCTGTCTCAGATGTCATCGCACCTGGCCAACGACGAACCATTCCAGCGTTTCTTGCAGGTCGCGAACGAGGAGCGCGCTGCGGCGCGTCGCGAGGCCATATTGGCGCTGCACAACCCGCGCTATGCCGCGATGCAACTGCAACTGTTCCAGGGCCTGCACAACGGTGCGTGGCGGCACGCACTTGCCGGCCCGATCCTGGATGGGCCGGTCACGACTTTTGCCGAGCGGCTGCTGCAGACCCGCTACAAGCGCATCATGAAGCTTGGGGAGCGGTGGTCGGAGTTGCCGGACGCGGAGCTCCACCGGTTGCGCATCTTTGGCAAGAAGCTGCGCTACGTCGCGCTCGCATTCTCCTCGCTATTCAAGCCAAAAGTGACGAAGCGCTTCCAGGATCGCCTGTCGGATTTGCAGGACTGCCTGGGAGCGGTGAATGACGGAGCCGTGGGTCGGCAACTGGTCCGCCAGCTGGTGGAGCGCGCCGGTGCGGAGGGCAGCCTCGAACTGCCCGATCTGCAGCGCATCCAGGGGCTGGTGATCGGCTGGCAAGCCTACGCCGTTCACAGCAAGGTCGCTCAATTCCAACAGGTTTGGAGTGCGTTCGCCGAAACCAAGCGGTTCTGGCGCGCACGCCGCTGATCCGCGCGGCTAGTCCGCGTGTTCGATCTGCTTTGGCGTGGCAAAATCTACGAGCCGTCCGGTTTCCGCGTCGACGTCGCTCCAATCCTCAACATCGAATTCGATCGTGGCAACGGCTCCAGTGGGGAACTTGCGCACCATGCTGGCGCGCTGATCGGCCTTGCCTTGTATGCACAACCAATTGGCGAGGTCGGCGATGCCCGGATTGTGGCCGATCAGCATGACACAGTCCGGCTCTTGCCCGACGGCTTGGAGCCGCCGCAGCATTTCGCGCGGCATGGCGAGATAGAGGCTCTTCAGTTTGCGGACTGTCGGCTTGACCTGCCAGCCGACGGAAACCAGCTCCAGGGTCTCGACCGCCCGTTTGGCGGAGGAAGTGAGCACCAGGCCGGGCAACAGGTTATGGCGGGCCAGATAGGCGCCTACCAGCGGTGCCGCTTTCCGCCCCCGATTGGAGAGCGGTCGGTCGAAATCGGCAATGCTCAGGTTGTCCCACGCCGACTTGGCGTGGCGCAGCAGGATCAGTCGTTTGGGCACGGATTTGGCCAGGGTCCCCTCGGCGGCTCTTGACCGCTCTACGGCCGCTATACTTGCCAGCGAGCGTCGTCGTGAACAAGGTCCAAGACGGTGAATTTCGTGGTATAGGATGCAGGTCGCGAGTATGTCACGCAACTGTCATGGATGGACCTTACCGTCGTTTGAATCGGCCGGATTATGATTGAAGGAACCGACAAGACCGCCGCTGCCAGGGTTGGCGGCGGGAACGCTATCGCAGCTGGAGTGCAAGCCGTGGACGATGCCGCACCGGATCTGTCTTCGCTCAAGATCGACATCACGTCACCCAATCGCTTCATCAATCGCGAGCTGTCCTGGCTGGCCTTCAACGAGCGCGTTCTGGACGAGGCGGGCAATCCCAATCACCCGCTGTTCGAGCGGCTGCGGTTCCTGTCCATCTCCGCCAACAACCTCGACGAATTCTACATGGTGCGGGTCGCCGGCCTGCGCGGGCAGATCCGGGCCGGGGTATCGGTGACCAGCGCCGACGGCCTCACACCCGCCCAGCAGCTTGCTGCCATCACGCGACGCAGTGGCGAGCTGATGCGTAACCAGCAGGCCCATTGGCGGGCACTCCGCGAGTTGCTGCGCGAGGCCGGCGTCGCCGTCATCGATCCCGGCGAGTTGACCGGCACGGAAAAGTCCTGGCTGGACACGTTTTTCCTGGATCAGATCTTTCCGGTCTTGACCCCGATGGCGGTCGACCCGGCGCACCCATTCCCCTTCATGCCGAACCAGGGGTTCGCGCTGGCGCTGGAACTGCGGCGTGCATCGGATGGCAAGATGATGCGCGCGCTGCTGCCGCTGCCCTCGCAATTGCCGCGTTTCGTCCGGCTGCCGGGCACCGACACCAAGAACATCCGCTTCCTGACCATCGAAGACATGGCCGGGCTCTATCTTGATCGGCTGTTCCCGCAGTTCGACGTCATCAGCAAAGGCCACTTCCGCCTGATCCGCGACAGCGAAATCTGAGATCATGGAAGAGGCCGAAGATCTCGTGCGGCATTTCAGATCGGCATGAAGCAGCGCCACCGTGCTTCCCAGTCATCCGCCTCAAGGTCAATGCCGAGATGCCGGAGGACCTGCTGGCTTTCGTGATCGACGAGCTCGGCGCCGACCGCGCCGATGTGTTCCCGCTCGATGGACTCATCGGCCTTGCCAGCACCTCCAGGCTGATCGTCGACGAGCGGCCAGACCTCAAGTTCCAGCCCTTCAACCCGCGTTTCCCCGAGCGCATCCGCGACATGGGCGGCGATTGCTTCGCGGCGATCCGGCAAAAGGACATCGTTGTCCATCACCCGTACGAGAGCTTCGACGTGGTGGTGCAGTTCATCCTGCAGGCGGCGCGCGACGCGAACGTCGTCGCCATCAAGCAGACGCTCTATCGCACCAGCGAGGACAGCCCGATCGTCAAGGCGCTGATCGAAGCGGCCGAAGCCGGCAAGTCGGTGACGGCGCTCGTCGAATTGAAGGCCAGATTCGACGAAGCGGCGAACATCCGCTGGGCGCGCGATCTGGAGCGCGCCGGCGTGCAGGTCGTCTACGGATTCGTGGCGCTGAAGACCCATGCCAAGGTATCGATGGTGATGCGGCGCGAGGGCGGTTCCTTGCGCACCTACGTGCACTACGGCACCGGCAATTACCATCCGGTCACGGCGAAGATCTACACCGACCTCAGTTTCTTCACGTGCGATCCGGGCCTGTGCCACGATGCGGCGCGCCTGTTCAACTACATGACCGGCTACGCGACGCCGCAGGCCACGGAGAAGGTGGCGTTCGCGCCGATCACGTTGCGGCCGACTTTGCTGCGGCTGATCGACGACGAGATCGAGCATGTGAAGGCCGGCCGGCCCGGCAATCTCTGGGTCAAGTTGAACTCGCTGGTCGACGGCGAGCTGATCGATGCGCTCTATCGCGCAAGCCAAGCCGGTGTGAAGATCGACTTGGTCATACGCGGCGTCTGTTGCCTCAGGCCCGGTATTCCCGGCCTGTCGGAGAACATCCGGGTCAAGAGCATCATCGGGCGCTTCCTCGAGCATTCGCGCATCGTATGTTTCGGCGCAGGGCAGGCGCTGCCGTCACGTCAGGCAAAGGTCTTCATCTCGTCGGCGGATTGGATGCCGCGCAACATGGACCGCCGGCTGGAAATGCTGGTGCCGATCGAGAACCCCACGGTGCATCAGCAGATCCTCGATCAGATCATGATCGCGAATCTCAAGGACAACCTGCAGAGCTGGGTCTCCGACGCGATGGGCACCTATCATCGC
This sequence comes from Dongiaceae bacterium, assembly GCA_041398065.1. Classification (GTDB taxonomy): domain Bacteria; phylum Pseudomonadota; class Alphaproteobacteria; order Dongiales; family Dongiaceae; genus Dongia_A. Next base: position 29,908 of record JAWKVL010000051.1, read on the forward strand.
GTCGAGCCAGGCGACGACCCGCCATTCAGCGCGCATCATTATTTCATGACGAATCCGAGCTTGTCGGGACGCGGCTCTGCGCTTAAGAAGCGGGCCAGGACTCCGAAGTTGAATTTGCTGAAGGGCTGACTCATTGACGGCAACGCTGCGCCAAGCGGCCGCGATCGCCAAAGCTGCAAAGCCCGGGCGGGTCGCGGTCATCGACGTCGGATCGAACTCCGTTCGCCTCGTGGTCTATGACAAGCGTTCGCGCAGCCTGGTTCCGATCTTCAATGAGAAGGCGCTGCCGGCCCTGGGAAAGGGGCTGGAGCGGAGCGGCAAGCTGAATGCCGAGGGACGCAAGCAGGCGCTGATCAACATCCGCCGCTTCGTGTCGCTAACCCGCTCGATGAACGTCACGGACGTCGAGATGCTGGCGACCGCCGCCGTGCGCGATGCCAAGGACGGCAAGGAGTTCGCGAAGGAGATCGAGCGCGCGACCGGCGTCGCGGTGCGTGTCATTTCCGGAGAAGAAGAGGCGCGGCTGTCCGCGCTCGGCGTGATTGCGAGCGTGCCCAAGGCCGATGGTCTGATGGGCGATCTCGGCGGCGGCAGTCTCGAGCTTGTACTGCTCAATAAGGGTAAGATCGCGCAGCAGGTCACGTTGCCGATCGGTCCGTTGCGGCTGGTGGAGGCGACCGACGGCGACCTTGACGCCGCGCAGAAGATCATCGACCGACAGTTGGATGAGCTGGATTGGCTGCAGGAGGTGAAGGGCCGCACCTTCTATCCGGTGGGCGGCACCTGGCGCACGCTCGCCAAGATCCACATGGAGCAGAGCCACTACCCGCTTCACGTAATCCACGAATATCGCATCGCCCGCCGCGCTGCGGAGGATCTGGCGCGCGTGGTGAGCCGTCTCGGACGTCGCAGCCTCTCATCGGTCGGTGGCATCTCGAAGCGCCGCATCGACACTCTGCCGCTCGGCGCCCTCATCATGGAGCGTCTGCTGCGCGCGGCAAAACCCGAGCGGACCCTGTTCTCCGCATATGGTCTGCGTGAAGGATGCCTGTTTGCCAAGCTGAGTGCGAATGATCAGGAAGCCGATCCGCTGCTGGTCGGTTGCGCGGACTTCGCGGGCCTGGACAGCCGGTTCGAATCGGTAAGCGATGCGCTCGATACCTGGATTGCGCCGCTGTTCTCGGACGACGATGATGCCCGGGCCCGGCTACGGGAAGCAGCCTGTCTGTTGTCCGATCTCGGCTGGCGCGAGCATCCCGACTATCGATCGGAGCAGGCTTTCATGCGCGTGCTTCGGATGCCGGTCGCCGGCATCGACCACGGAGAGCGCGTGATCCTGGCGCTCGCCATGGCGATCCGCTACGGCGCTGACCTGGATGAGACGCACTACGCCGATCCGTTCATGCAGTTGGTGAAGGACGAGGATGTCACGTTCGCCTGGCGGATTGGCGCCGTCATCCGCCTCGCCTATTCGCTGAGCGGCGGAACGCTCGCCATGTTGAACCAGACCCGGCTCTACAAGAAGGACGGCAGGATCTGCCTGCACCTGCCGGAAGATTCCCGCCTCATGTTCGGCGAAGCGGTGCAGCGCCGCCTCGACACGGTGGGCCGCGCCTTCGACAAGGCGGTGCAGATCGTCTAGCACTGCTGAGGGCGACACTCTCTTCCGTCATGGTCGTGCTTGGTCCGACCATCCACGAGTTTCCCTGACGCCGTCTCGATCTTGCTCACACAAACTCGTGGATGGTCGGACCAAGTCCGACCATGACGAATTGGGAGCAGGGCGAAAGTTAGTTCTATTCCAGCGAAATGATCTTGATCGATCGGCCCTTGGCCGTAAGTGCCAGCTTGCCGTGCTTCAGCGCCAGCGCTTCCTCGCCGAACACCATGCGGCGCCAGCCGTGCAGGGCCGGCACCTTGGCGTGATCGTCGGCGGCGATGCGCTCCAGATCGGATGAACTCGCGATCAGCTTTTGCGCCACTTCGAACTCGTCGCAACGCAGCTTCAGCAGCACGCGCAGGAGATCGATCAGCGGCCCCAGTCCCGGCGGGATGTCGGGCCGCGGCGGCAGCTTCGGCGCTTCGCTGTCCGGGATGGCAACCCCGCGGCGCACGGCCGCGAGGATCGCTTCGCCATTGCGGCTTTCGGCGAAGCCACGGGTCAGCCCGCGGCATTGCGCCAGTTGTTCCGGCGTTTCCGGCACGTGTGCCGCGATCTCGACAATGTTCTCGTCGTTCAGCACGCGGTTG
>JAWKVL010000052.1:0-32015 GCA_041398065.1 Dongiaceae bacterium
CAAGCTGGCAGCTTAGCCCTATCAACCGGCGACTAGGGTTGCTGGCGAGGGGCAGGCAAGCGCCTGCCTCTCGCCTGCGTACGAACTGAGATCGAATAGGGAGTTGGAACCATGAAAGTCCGTGCTGCATTAGCCGTTGCCGCCGGAAAGCCGCTGGAGATCGACGACGTCGATCTGGAAGGCCCGAAGGCGGGCGAAGTCCTGGTCGAGATCAAGGCGACCGGCATCTGTCATACTGACGAATTCACCCTGTCGGGCGCGGATCCGGAAGGTCTGTTCCCCACCATCCTGGGTCATGAAGGCGCCGGCATCGTGGTGGACGTGGGCCCGGGCGTGACCAGCCTGAAAAAGGGCGACCACGTCATCCCGCTCTACACGCCGGAATGCCGGCAGTGCGAATATTGTCTGAGTCAGAAGACCAACCTGTGCCAGGCGATCCGATCCACCCAGGGCCAGGGCCTGATGCCGGACGGCTCCAGCCGCTTTTCGATGGGCGGGAAGAAGATCTTCCACTACATGGGCTGCTCGACTTTCTCCAACTTCACGGTGTTGCCGGAGATCGCGCTGGCGAAGATTCGCGAGGACGCGCCGTTCGACAAGGTGTGCTACATCGGCTGCGGCGTCACCACCGGCATCGGCGCGGTCATCAACACCGCGAAAGTGGAGCCGGGCGCCAATGTCGTGGTGTTCGGCCTGGGCGGCATCGGCCTCAACGTGATCCAAGGCGCAAAGCTGGTCGGCGCCAACATGATCGTCGGCGTCGACCTCAACCCCGCGCGCAAGGAACTGGCCACCAAGTTCGGCATGACGCACTTCGTCAATCCGAAGGAGGTCGAAGGCGACATCGTTCCCTATCTGGTGAATCTCACCAAGGGTGGCGCCGATTACAGCTTCGAGTGCATCGGCAATGTGAAGACGATGCGGCAGGCGCTGGAATGCTGCCACAAGGGTTGGGGCGTTTCGGTCATCATCGGTGTCGCCGGTGCCGGTCAGGAAATTTCCACGCGTCCGTTCCAGCTGGTCACGGGCCGTGTCTGGAAGGGCACTGCCTTCGGCGGCGCGCGCGGCCGCACCGACGTGCCGAAGATCGTCGACTGGTACATGGAGAAGAAGATCAATATCGACGATCTGATCACGCACAAATTGGCGCTGAAGGACATCAACCAGGGATTCGACCTGATGCACGCTGGCAAGTCGATCCGCAGCGTCGTCGTTTACTAGCCTCGTCCTGTCTGACTTGGCGGCGGAGCTCGAACAAAGCTCCGCCGCTTTTGTTTCTGCAGGCACATGCTATCTATGGACACGTGGCAGTCCGAGTGGTGGAGGATCCGATGGCTGTGGAAACCTGGGTGGCGGCGGGCCTGTCGCCGATCAAGCGCTGGAAGTGTTTCGGCGGCGATCAGCTCGTGTTCGCGCATGAGAGCAAGGCGACCGGCACGCGCATGGAATTCGCTGTCTTCGTGCCGCCGCAGGCCGCCAAGCAGCCCTGGCCGGTGCTGTTCTATCTCTCGGGCCTCACCTGCACGTGGGAGAACGCAACGACCAAGGCCGGTTTCCAGCGCGCCGCGGCGGAGCACGGCATGGTGATCGTGGCGCCGGATACCTCGCCGCGCGGCGACGATGTTCCCGACGATACCGGCTATGACCTCGGCAAGGGCGCCGGTTTCTATCTCAATGCCACACAAGCGCCGTGGTCCAAGCACTTCAAGATGTACGACTACGTCGTGCAAGAGCTGACCGAACTGGTCGCGCGGTCTTTTGCGGTCAATTTTGCTCGCTTCGGCATTTGCGGCCATTCGATGGGCGGGCATGGTGCGCTGACCATCGCCATGAAGAACCCCGACCGCTTCAAGTCGGTCTCCGCCTTTTCCCCGATCGTCGCGCCGGCGCAGGTGCTGTGGGGCCAGAAGGCGTTCAGCGCCTATTTGGGGCCCGAGCACCCGGTTTGGGCCGACTACGATTCATGCGCTTTGATGGCAAGCCGCGGCTGGGCGCGCGACATCCTCATCGACCAGGGCGATGCCGACGAGTTCCTGGCCACCCAGTTGCGGCCGCAATTGTTCGCGGACGCGTGCAAGGCCCGCCATGTGCCGCTCACTCTGAGGATGCAAGCAGGGTACGACCATTCCTATTATTTCATCTCGACCTTCATGGCCGAGCACGTGCATTGGCACGCTGAGCGGTTGGGCGCCGTCTGACGCGGACTGTGCCGGCGCAACCCACTCCTATGTCATCCCGGCCTTGAGCCGGGATCCATTTCGCAGTCGCATGTGCGGGTGAACCGCGGACCCCGGCTCAGTGTTGGGGTCACGGTTGATTGCGATGCGAGGGCGTTGCGTTGCGTCGTTGCCGCGCCGCCCCTATAGTTCTCTTACCTTTGGGAGGGTGCTTCGCATGGCAGGAACCATCGCACCGGCAGCGGACGATGCGCTGATCGTCATCGACGTGCAGAACGATTTCTGTCCGGGCGGTGCGCTGGCGGTGCCGAAGGGCGACGAGATCGTACCCTTGGTCAACCGGCTGATCGGTCGGTTCCCGCACGTCGTGCTGACCCAGGACTGGCACCCGCGCAGCCATTCGTCTTTTGCCTCTACTCACAAGGGCGAGCCTTTCACCACCATCAAACTCAGCTATGGCGATCAGACCTTGTGGCCGGATCACTGCGTCCAGGGCACCAGCGGCGCCGAGTTCCATTCCGATCTCATGGTGCGGAGCAGCGAGCTGGTCCTGCGCAAGGGATTCCGCAAGGAGATCGATTCGTATTCGGCATTTTACGAGAATGACCGGGCGACGAAGACCGGGCTCTGTGGATATCTTCGAGATCGCGGGCTGAAACGGCTTTTCATGTGCGGCCTCGCCACCGACTTCTGCGTCGCTTGGTCTGCGCTGGATGGCCGGCGCGAGGGATTTCCCGTCATCGTGATCGAAGATGCGTGCCGGGCGATCGATTTGAACGGCAGCCTCGCCGCCGCGCGCGGCGAGATGATCAAGTCCGGAATCGCCCTGGCCCAATCCAACCAAATCGGCTAGCCCGGTTCTGCGAAAGCAGCGTTGACTCTCATCGCCACGGGTGCAGAATGCCTAGATCGTTCGTATACGAACGATCACCGATCGGGAGCCGGGGATGCTGGGATCCCGCGCAGAATCAGGGTCAGGACAGACGCCGCGCTATGCGCGGCCCAAGGCGCTCGACGAGGCTCTGGCGCTGCGGGCGGGCGGCGCCCAGATCATCGCCGGCGGCACGGACTTCTATCCGGCCCGGGTCGGGCGGCCGCTCTACGACCGTAACGTCGCTTGCGTTCTCGATTTGACGGCGTTGCCCGATCTTCGCGGCGTCCGCGAGGAGGCGGGCCGGTATCGCATCGGCGCCCTGACCAGCTGGACCGATATTGCCGAGGCGCCGCTGCCGGCGCAGTTCTATTGCCTGCAGGCGGCGGCGCGCGAAGTTGGCGGACGGCAGATCCAGAATCGCGGCACCGTCGGCGGCAATCTGTGCAATGCCTCGCCGGCGGCAGATGGCGTGCCGGCGCTCCTCGCCTTGGGTGCGGAGATCGAACTGTTGAGCCGGACCGGCGTGCGCAGCCTGCCGCTGTCGGATTTCATCCTCGGCCCGCGCCGGATCGCACTGCGGCGGGACGAGATCGCGTCCGCCATCCTGATCCCCAAGCCGAAAGGCGCGGCGCACAGCAGCTTCGTGAAGCTCGGGGCGCGCAAATATCTCGTCATCTCCATTGTGATGGCGGCCGGCTACCTCGACATCGTGGGCAGCCGGATCGCCGAGGCGCGGATCGCCGTCGGCGCCTGCTCGCCGGTCGCGCAGCGTCTGCCGGCGCTTGAGGCGGCGTTGAAGGGCGAGGTGGCGATCTCCAAGCTTGCGCGCCTTGTGAAGCCGGAGCATCTGGCGCCGCTCGAGCCGATCGATGATGTGCGGGCCAGCGCCGAGTACCGCACAGAGACTGCCTTGGTCGTCGTCCGCCGCCTGCTCGAGGAGCTGTCGGCATGAACGACCTCAGCACAGTGAAGGTCTCGCAGGAAGCGATATCGCTGACCGTCAATGGCGTCGGGCACTCCTATCGCGGCGACGGTCTGCGCCGCTTGGCTGATGTGCTGCGTGACGATCTCGGCCTGACCGGCACCAAGATCGGCTGCAACGCCGGCGATTGCGGCGCCTGCACGGTTTCGATGGATGGCGCGCAGGTCTGCGCCTGCCTGGTGCCGGTCGGGCAATGCGACGGGGCAGCGATCACGACGGTCGAGGGATTGGCAGAAGTTGCGCGGCTCAACCACCTGCAGCGTTCGTTCCTCGCACACGGCGCCGCGCAGTGCGGCATCTGCACGCCCGGCATGTTGATGGCCGCGAGCGATCTGCTGGCGCGCCGCAGCAATCCCTCGCGTGCCGAGATCGAGGACGCGTTGGGTGGCGTCTTGTGCCGCTGCACCGGCTATCAGAAGATCGTCGAGGCAGTGCTGGACGTCGCGCGCCCAGCCGAGGTCGTCCGCGAGGGCAATGTCGGTGCGCGCACGGCCAAGGTCGACGGCCCCGCGAAGCTGACTGGGACGGAGCGCTACGGCGCCGATGCCATACCGGCGAACGCGCTCTACGTCCGCGCCATCCGCTCGCCGCATGCCTATGCCAAGTTCACGATCGGTGATCTCCATGCGTTCGTCGCGGCGCATTCGGGTCTGGTTCGCGCCCTGACCGCGCGCGACGTGCCGGCCAACACTTATGGCATCTATCCGACCATCAAGGACCAGCCGGTCCTGGCCGATGGATTGGCGCGCTATCGCGGCGATCCGGTCGTCGCTTTCGTCGGGACGCGCGCGGCGATCGAGGCCATTCGTGACGAGGATGTTCCAATTGCCTACGAGCCACTGCAGCCAATCATTGGGATCGATGCGGCCAAGAGCGCATCTCCGCTTCATCCGGGCAAGGAAGGTAATGTCCTGGCCGATGGTGGCGTGACATCCGGTGACGTCGGGGCTGCATTCGGCAATGCTGGGTATCTCGCCGAAGTCACGTACGAAACCAGCTTTGTCGAGCACGCCTATATCGAGCCTGAAGCCGGGTGGGCCGAGCGCAAGGGCGACGCGCTCGAGGTTCACGTCTCCACGCAGAATCCGTTCCAGCATCGCGACGACCTGGCGCAGATCCTCAATCTACCCAAACAGGCCGTGCGACTGATTGCGAGTGCGGTCGGCGGCGGCTTCGGTGGAAAGCTCGATCTCAATGTTCATCCGCTGGTCGGGCTGGCGGCGTGGCTTACCGACAAGCCGGTCGCCTACATCTATACGCGGCCGGAGAGCATGGCGGCTTCGACCAAGCGTCACCCAGCGCGCGTCCGCGCCAAGGTCGGGTGCGATGCTGCCGGCAAGCTGACGGGCTTTTGGTCACACGCGGAGCTGGATACCGGCGCCTATGCAAGCTGGGGTCCGACGGTGGCCAACCGCGTGCCGGTTCATGCGCCGGGTCCATACGCCGTGCCGCATGCCAGGACTCGCGGCACCGCTTATTTCACCAATTGCCCGCCGTCGGGCGCCTTCCGCGGATTCGGCGTGCCGCAAAGCGCCATCGCCAGCGAAGCGGCGATGGACGAGTTGGCCGACAAGCTGGGAATGGATTGGTTGGAGTTCCGGCGGCTGAATGCGTTCAAACCGGGCGATGCGACCATTACCGGCCAGGTGCTCGAGGATTCGGTCGGGGTGGTCGAAACGCTCGACGCCGTTGAGCCGCACTGGCGCGACTGGAACAGATCGGCTGCCGCGTTCAATGAAACATCGCCGCGCAGCAAACGCGGCGTTGGCATCGCTTGCTCCTGGTACGGCATCGGCAATACCTCGCTCAGCAATCCGTCGGAAATGAAGATCGGCATTGCGCCGGATGGCCGGATCACGCTCTATTGCGGCGCGGTTGATATCGGCCAGGGCTCGAACACGATCCTGGTTCAGATCGCGGCGGACGCGCTGGACGTGCCGGCGTCCGGCATTCATCTGGTCATGGGCGATACGGCACGCACACTCGATGCCGGCAAGACGTCAGCCTCGCGCCAGACTTTTGTCACCGGCAAGGCATGCGAGCTGGCGGCGCTCGATCTCAAGGCCAAGCTTGCGCAGCTCAAGGACCATGGCGCCCTGCGGGACTTGCCGGTCGACAATCACGGCGATGTGCTGACCGGGTACGGAAGGTTCGATCCACCGACCACGCCGCTCGACGCCAACGGCCAAGGCGTACCGTACGCCTGCTACGGCTTTGCAACGCAAGTGGCGCTGGTCGAAGTGGACCTCGATCTCGGCACCACCAAGGTGCTGAAGATCGCCGCCGCCCACGATGTCGGCAAGGCGGTCAACCCACAGCAGGTCGAAGGCCAGATTCACGGCGGGACGGCGCAAGGCATCGGCCTCGCGCTGATGGAGGAATACATCCCCGGCCGCACGGAGAATCTGCATGACTACCTCATTCCCACCTTCGGCGACATGCCGGAGATGATCTGCAGGATCGTCGAGGCGCCGACGCAGCATGGGCCGCATGGCGCAAAAGGCGTGGGCGAGCCGGCCTTGATCTCCACCGCGCCTGCGATCTTCGGCGCCATCTATCGCGCGGCCGGCGTGCGCGTGACCAAAGTGCCGGTGCTGCCGCACCGGCTGCGTGCGGCGATCCGCGCCAAGGAACAAGAACGATGAACGAAGTCGCGCCCGTCTCGGATGCTGATGGCATCGTGCGCTGCGATGCCTGCCCCGTCCTGTGTCGCATCCGGCCCGGCAAGCTCGGTGCCTGCGACCGCTATGGCAATGTCGACGGCAAGCTGGTGCGCACCGACCCGCTGGTGCTGTTGGACCGCTCGGTCGAATCCGGCCGCGGCGCCGTGCGCTTCCTGGAAGGCGCCCGCGACTGGAGCGGTGAATTGGTGCGCCAGCCAGACGCGTTCGTCACCGGTATCGGCGCCACGACGACCTATCCCGACTACAAGCCGGCGCCCTTCATCGTCTCCAGCCAGGTCGATGGCGTCGATTGCGTCACCGTGGTGACGGAAGGAATCTTCAGCTATTGCGGCGTCAAGGTGAAGATCGACACCGACCGCTATGTCGGGCCCGAGCAGGCGGCGGTCCGCGTGAAGGGCGAGCAGATCGGCCATGTCACCACCCACGAATACGGCTCGCAGATGCTCTCGCTGGGCGGCGTGCGCCATCTGACCGGCGGCTCGAAGGCTGAAGGCAACGTGACGTGCGATGCCCTGATGCGCCTCTGCAACAAGGAAGCGGTCGAGATGTCGATCGATGGCGGCTCCAGCGTCGTGGTGCAGGCCGACACGGCCCCGATCGTCGATGGTCATTCCGAAGAGCGGATGCGTGTCGGCTGCGGTTCGGCGGTCACCGGCATCTTCGCCAAGCAGTGGTTCGGTCTTGCCGACGAAGTGGTGGTGGTGGACGAGCATATCACCGGCATTTTCACCGAGCATCAGGCCGGCCGGATGCTGGATGTGAAGCCCAGCGGCATCAAGATTCGCGGCCGGAAATCGACACCCGGCCGCTATTTCCAAGTGGCGAAGCCGGGCTTGGGCTGGGGCGGCACCGATCTCAAGGACCCGCTCGAGATCGTCGAGAAGTTCGATCCCAAGGTCGCGTGGCCGGGCCTGCGCCTGTTCATGGTGTCCACCACCGGCGAGCATCACGCGTGGTACGTGCTCGATGAACAGCTGAAGCCGCGCCCCGCCGATCCACCCCCCGAAATCGACAAGCTGGTGGCGCGCATCGCGGAGAATTGCGAGCCGGCGCTGTGCACCGTCCTGTTCATGGGCGGGGCCGGCGGATCGCTGCGCGCCGGCGTTACCGAGAATCCGGTGCGCCTTACCATGTCTGTGAAGGACAAGCTGACGCGCGTAACGTGTGGCGGCGCACCAGCCTATGTGTGGCCAGGCGGCGGCATCACCGTGATGGTGGATGTGGCGCGCATGCCGGATCGGTCGACCGGCTACGTGCCGACGCCAGCGCTGGTGTTCCCCATCGAGTTCACCATGCGGCTGGAGGATTACCGGCTGATGGGTGGTCACGTGAGGCATATCGTGCCGGTGGAGCAGGTGCTCGCGGACCAGCGCAAGAAGGCGGTGGCGCCGCACGCCGACAATCCGTGGCCGATGAATCCGCCGGGCGGAGGTGCACGATGAGCGCCCAGGCGACGCTGCTGCCCGGCAACCGGCTGCATCTCAATCACGGGCCGATCGACCTCGTCATCTCGGCCGAGGGAGAGCCGGCCGATGTCCGCCGCGCCTATCACGTCGCGGCCGCGATGTTCCCGAACATCCTGCCCGAACTGGTGACGAAGCTCGCGATCCTGCGCTCGCCCATCGGCGAAGCCAAGCCCATGGTCATGAACCCGATCGCGCGGCGCATGGTGGATGCCGTATGGCCCTATCGCGATGTCTTCGTGACGCCGATGGCCGCCGTGGCCGGCGCCGTTGCGGAGCACGTGCTGGAGGTGATGGTGGATGCAGCGCCGTTGCGGCGCGCCATCGTCAACAATGGCGGCGACATCGCGATCCATCTGGCGGACGGTGAGACCATGCGGGCCGGCGTGGTTGGCGATCTCTCGCTGCCGAAGTTGGACGCCGCAATCGAGATAACGAGTGATGACCCCATCCGCGGTATCGCGACCTCGGGCTGGCGCGGCCGTTCTTTGTCGCTGGGCATCGCCGATGCTGTGACGGTGCTGGCACCCAGCGCCGCGATGGCCGACGCGGCGGCGACCATGATCGCCAATGCAGTCAACATCGACGACCCGGCGATCGACCGCCTGCCGGCCTGCGACGTGCGCGATGACAGCGATCTCGGCGATCTGCCAGTGACAGTGGACGTCGGTCTGCTGGATTCGCGAAAGGTCGAGCAGGCGCTCGAAAACGGCGTAGATCGCGCTGCGGAGCTGCTTGCGCGGGGATTGATCGCCGCGGCTTATCTGCAGCTCCAGGACCAGGTGCGCGTGGTCGGCGTGGGGCAACAATCGGCGCCTTTGCGCGCGGCGTGAAAGGAATCTGCATGAATGAGATCAGCATCCGCAAGTCGCAACTGATCGTCGACAAGATCTGGCACGATGGCGGGCCACCTTTGAAGGAACCGCGTCTGCGCGGTGCTATCCTGGCGGTCATCAGGAATCCGTTCGCCGGCCGCTATGTCGAAGATATCCAGCCCTTCATGAAGCCGCTGGAGCAGCTGGGCGTGTCCCTGGCGCGCGAGCTGGCGGATGCGCTTGGCGGGCCGAAGGCGGTTCAGAGTTACGGCAAGGCGGCTATCGTCGGCCTGGCAGGGGAGTTGGAGCATGGCGCCTTGTGGCATGCGCCCGGAGGCTATTCCATGCGCGAAGTGCTCGGTGGCACCAAGGCGATCGTGCCGTCGACCAAGAAGGTCGGGCCGGCCGGCACGCGCATCGATGTGCCGCTGCACCACATCAACGCAGCCTATGTGCGCAGCCACTTCGATGCTATGGAAGTTGGCATCAACGACGCGCCGAAGCCGGACGAGATCGTCTACATCCTGGCGATGGGAACCGGCGCACGTGTGCATGACCGCGCCGGCGGGCTGAAGGCCAGCGAGGTCAAGGGCGAAGACGGCCAGCGATGAAGCCGGATCTGCGCACGATCCAAGGCAACGACCCGGCCGATTCCTATCGGCTGGAGGACCAGGTCGGCTACTGGCTGCGCCGCGCCTACCAGCGCCACATGGCGATCTTCGCCGGCGTCATGAGCGATCTCGACCTGACCTCCATGCAGTTCGCCGCGCTGGTGAAGCTGCGCGAGCTGAAGGCGGTGTCGCAGACCGAGCTCGGGCGCCTGACCGGCATGGACCGCGCCACTATCTCCGGCGTCGTGGCCCGGCTGAAGCGCCGCGACCTCGTGCTCTACAAGCCCGATCCGCTGGACAAGCGCTCGCGCATCATCGCGCTGACTTCATCGGGCGAGGCGCTTCTGGCCGATGCGATGCAACGCATTGGGCGGGTGACGGAACAGACGCTGGAGCCGACCAGCGCCGCGGAGCGGGAGAGCCTGCTGGCGACCCTGCAAAAGATGGGATGAGGCTGACATGAAGAGCGACATCAGGAAGATCGTGGTGACGGTGGAGGAGACCCATCGCGAAAGCGGAAAGGGCATCAACCCGGCGACGCGAAAGGCGGCGGCCGTCGCGGTCATCGCCAACCCCTTTGCCGGCAAGTTCGTGGACGATTTGACGCCTTTGATGGATATCGGCGAGGAATTGGGCGGCTATCTCACCAAGCGCGCTGTCCAGGCGCTCGGCATCGAAGGCGGCAAGGCGGAAAGCTACGGCAAGGCCGCGGTCGTGGGCGAGGGCGGGGAGCTCGAGCACGCCGCCGCGATCCTGCATCCCAAGCTTGGCAAGCCGGTGCGCGAGGTTCTGACCAAGGGTGCAGCCTTGATCCCGTCCGCGAAGAAGATGGGCGGCATCGGCACCCCGGTCGACGTGCCGCTTGGTCACAAGGACGCCGCCTTCGTGCGCAGCCATTTCGACGGCATGGAGGTGCGCGTCGCGGATGCGCCGCGCGCGGGCGAGATCCTGGTCGCGATCGTGGTGACGGATTCCGGCCGCCCGCTGCCGCGCGTCGGCGGGTTGCAAAAGAGCGAGATCAAGGGCGAAGACGGGTTGCGGTAGGGAGGCGAACATGGCGGAACCGACGGCAGCCGGCGGACCGGCAGGGAAAATGGTGATCCGCAATGTCGGATTGATGCTGTCCGGCGATCTGAAACGGCCGATCCTGGATGCCGATGCGATCATCGCGGACAAGGGCCGCATCGTCGCGGTCGGCAAGGAGCGCGACCTCGACGCCTCCGGGGCGCAAGTGACGATCGACGCCAAGGGCTGCGCGCTGTCGCCCGGCCTGATCGACAGCCACGTGCACCCGGTGTTCGGCGACTGGACGCCGCGGCAGAGCCAGCTCGGCTGGATCGATTCCTTCCTCAATGGCGGCGTCACCACCATGATCTCGGCGGGCGAGGTGCATCTGCCCGGCCGACCGAAGGACATCGTCGGGCTGAAAGCGCTGGCGATCACCGCGCAGCGCAGCTTCGATGCCTTCCGGCCCGGTGGCGTGAAGGTCCATGCCGGCGCGCCGGTGATCGAGAAAGGTATGGAGGAGCACGATTTCGCGGAGATGGCCAAGGCCGGCGTGAAGCTGTTGGGCGAAGTTGGCCTCGGCTCGGTCAAGTCGGGCGACGAGGCCAAGAGGATGGTCGCCTGGGCTCGCAAGCACGGCATCCAGTCGACCATTCATACCGGCGGCCCGTCGGTGCCGGGTTCCGGCTATATCGACAAGGACGTGGTGCTGGAGGCCGACGCCGACGTGATCGGCCACATCAATGGCGGCCACACGGCGCTCGACCTCAAGCAGATCGAGTGCCTGTGCGAGCAATGCAGCCGCGCCATCGAGATCGTGCACAACGGCAATGAGATGGCAGGATTGCATGCAGTGAAGATCGCCAAGCAGCTGGGCCAGCTTGACCGCGTGATCCTCGGCACCGATTCGCCTGCCGGTTCGGGCGTTCAGCCCCTCGGCATCCTGCGCGTGATTGCGATGCTGTCGAGCTTCGGCGACCTCCCGGCGGAGCAGGTGTTCTGTTTCGCGACCGGCAACACCGCGCGCATCCGCAATCTCGATTGCGGCCTGCTGGAGCCCGGGCGGGCGGCGGACTTCGTGTTCATGGACAAGGCGCAGCACAGTTCCGGCGCGGATCTGCTGGATTCGGTGCGCAAGGGCGACCTGCCCGGCATCGGCATGGTGGTGATCGATGGCGTGGTGCGCTGCCAGCGCTCGCGCAATACGCCGCCCGCCGACCGCGTTCCCGCGATCGTGCATTGACCCTGCGCTACAGGCGCGTGATGGTCAGCTGCACGCTGCCGCGGTTGTTGCTGTAGAAGTTCCAGGCGTCGTTGGCGTAGGCGTAGAGATAGCCGGAGCGCTTCGGCTTATACTCGCAGCCATCGCCGATCGGGATCACTTCGTCCGGTCCCATTTCCGCGTCCTCGCTCGCGCCGTTGGCGATGTTGCCGACCAGCTGGAACCAGTTCAGCTCCTCATGACGCTTGGTGGTCCAGAAATCGGTCGCCTTGTTCCCGGTCAGCTGCTTGAACAGGGTCTCGGTCTTTCCCAGAACCCCCGCCAGCACGTGGAACACTTCGGCCGGCTGGAAATTTCCGTCCTTGGTGCCGCCCGGGCCGCAGGTCACCGTGCGGTCGAGCCATTGTCCTTCGGCCTTGAACTTGTAGGTCGCCCCTGCATCCAGATAGAGGCCCGTCGCATTCCACGGATTGATCGCAAAGATCGTGTGAGTCGCGCTCTCTCCCGGCTTCAGCCCACGGCTCTCGCCATAGGGCGCCTGTGTGATCGGCGGACTCTTGCGACGTTCCACCAACGAGACGTGGAGCCGGGTGCCGGCTTCGTGCAGCGCCGGCGCGCTGCGCGGTTGGCTCGGCAGATGGCTGAACAGGCCTTCGAGCGAATTGTGCAGCAGGCTGCGAAAGTCCGGCGCGATCTGCGTGGTAAGCTGCTCGTCGAAACCGAGGCCGAGCTCGGCGGCTTCGTCGATCATCCATTTCAGGGCGCCGTCGGAGAGCCCGGTCTCGCGATAGCCGCCACCGACATCGCTATGGACTCCCGGAAACCACACCTGCTTGACGTCGTGGCCGGGCTTGACCTTGGTCCACAGGGTCGCCTGGAACGCGCCGCGCATCTCGTCGACCGCGATGGCGTGGCGGGCATGCGCCACCAGGTCGCTCAGCGTCGTATCGTGGAACTTGTACTTGTTCGGATCGTCCAACAGGTTCAGCAATCCAAGATGATCGGGAATACCGAGCGCGCCGACGGTGTCCCACACGCCGATCAGATGGATGCCGATATCCTGCGAGCCGGGCTTCGATTGATGGAACTTCCAGCCGCGCTTGATCCAGTCGTCGCGCGTCTCCTTGTGCTCGCGATAGCCGCTCTGGAACACCGTTTCGATGCGCTTCCAGGATTCCTCATCCGGGATACCGGCAAGATCGAGCAGGCCGCATCGGGCCACGAGGCCGCCGAGACTGCGCACCGTGTAGGCGCCGCGGCTGAAGCCGAACAGATAGATCGCGTCGCCGGGTTGATAGGTGCGACAGAGCCAGGCATAGGCGCTTTGGATATTGCGGTTGAGGCCAAGGCCGATCCCGCCGCCGAGGAAATGGTGCACCAAGCCAGGGTCGGTGCCGACGCCGGGATGATAATATTTCTTCTGCGCAACGCCCTTTGCGTTCCGGTCCGCGACGCAGGCATGCAGGCGAACCACGTTGGTGGGCGTGGGAATGCCGCCTTGCTCTTGGTCCGCCGTGTTCCAGGTGCCGTCGCAGCAGATGACGAGGTTCGTCATGATCGCCCCCATAATATTGAGATTGATATGACCGTGACGTTCGGCGCTTTCTTGTAGCACCGAACCTGCGCAACCTTGGCGACACCAGTGGGAAAAAACGTTAAACTCGGAAAATATTATGGGAGTGTGCAGTCATGAGCGATGCAACGAATGCGCATGGGTTCTCTTTCACGACAATCGATGGAGCGCCCCTCTCCCTGGCCAAGTTCAAGGGCAAGGCGGTGCTGGTGGTGAACACCGCGTCGGAATGCGGATACACGCCGCAATACAAGGACCTCGAGGCGCTGTGGCAGCGCTACCGCGACCGCGGCCTCGTGGTGCTGGGCGTTCCATGCAACGATTTCGGCGGACAGGAGCCGGGCTCGGAAAAGGAGATCCAGAGCTTCTGCGAAGTGAACTATGGTGTCGATTTCCCGCTGACCGCCAAAGTGCACGTGACAGGCAAGGACGCCCACCCGTTCTACAAATGGACGGCCGATATCGCGGGCGAGGCCGCCAGCCCGCGCTGGAACTTCCACAAATACCTGATCGGCCCGGACGGCGCGCTTGCCGCCTGGTTTCCCACCAAGACCTCTCCATCCGCGAAGGATGTGACGGCGGCGATCGAAGAAGCGCTGGCCTAGACGACCCGTCCTTCGCCTTCGACGCGCCGTGCCGCTCTGCGCCGCGCCATCAGGTTGAGCGCTTCGACACCGGCTGAGAAGGCGATGGCGAAGTAGATGTACCCCTTCGGAATATGGAAGTGCAGCCCCTCGGCAATGAGCGCTGTGCCGATCAACAGCAGGAACGACAGACACAGCATCTTCACCGTCGGATGGTTGTGCACGAAGCGGCCGACCGGTGCCGCGGCCACCAGCATCACGATCATCGCCGCGACGACCGCGGCCACCATGATGGTGAGATGGTTTGCCATGCCGACCGCGGTGATGACGGAGTCCAATGAGAACACGATATCGAGCAGCGCGATCTGGATGATGGCGGCGATGAACGACAGATGTGCCCGCTTGCCGCCTGCCGCATCCTCGCCTTCGACCGAGAGGTGAATCTCGATCGTGGCCTTGACCAGCAGGAAGATGCCGCCGCCGCCCAGGATGATGTCACGCCAGGACAGCTCGTAGCCCCAGAGATCGGCGATCGGCGTCACCAGCCCGACGACCCAGGAGATCGAGAACAGCAAGCCCAGCCGGGTCAGCAGCGCCAGCGCCAGGCCCCAGCGCCGAGCGGAGTCCTGCTGCTCCGGCTTGCAGCGCGATGCGACAATCTGGACGAACATCAGATTGTCGATGCCGAGCACGATTTCGAGCGCGGCCAGGGTCGCGAACGCGGCCAAGGCTTCCGCCGTCAAGATTTCCGACATGGGTCTCCATCCCTGAATACCAAGGCAGCCGCGCCAACCCGCTCAGGGGTCGGCGCGGCCGAGGTGCTCGTGATATAGGGAGTGGGGCGGGGCTTTGCCAGCCGCCGGCGCTACTTGGCGGCGGCCACAGTACCTATTTGGCGCAAGGCCCGGACGGCTTCATCGGGTTCCAGACGCGCGCGATAGTCTGCATTAGTATGCGCCAGCACGATGCGACCACCGCGATCAACGACGAAGGTGGCGGGAATCGGCAATGCCCATTTGTCGTCTCCGTTGTGCATCGGCAGGTCATGGCCGAACTTGCGATAGAGCGCGACGATCGCTTCCGACAGCTCGAAGCGCAGACCGAGCGCATTGGCGAACTTTCCCTGCACGTCGGACAATACCGGGAACTTGAGGCCATTCTTCTCCGCCGTGCTGAGCGCGTTGTCCGGCCGCTCGGGCGAGACAGCGATGAAGATGCCGCCGGCCTCGTGGATCTGATCGAGCGCCGCCTGGTAGGCGCGAAGCTCCATGCTGCAATAAGGACACCAGCCGCCCCGATAGAAACTGATGATGGCCGGCCGACCAGCCAGCAGGTCCAGGAGCCGCGTGGGTTTTCCCAGATGGTCGGGCAGGGTCACATCCGGAATCGTGGCGCCTACCTTGGCCGTCCGGTCGCGCAGGTGCCGCTCTACGTCCTCGTTGTCGCGTGCCACCAGTGCCGCGACGTCGGGGCCGACGCGTGCTTGCCAGCCTTCGCGGAACTGATCCAATTGAGCTTTCAGGCTTGTCATCGATCTCTCCGTGCGCTCTCCCAGGGTGTCGGCGGTCGTCCAGTTCACCGCCTGGCCGCACGAAGATCGGTCATTTACCGGGCAACGATAATGCTGGATGAATTCATAATATTCATTCATATTTTGTATGAATGACCCAAGACCTGCACGCCTATCGAGCCTTCCTGCGGCTGGTGGAGACCGGCAGCTTCACCAAGGTCGCGCGCGAGTTTGGTACCAGCCAGCCGAGCATCAGCCGGCAGATCTCGGCGCTCGAAGAACATCTCGGCGCCCGCCTGGTCCAACGCACTACCCGCTCGGTGACGCCGACTGAGGAAGGGCGGCGGTTCTACGATCGTGCGCTTCAGGTACTGGAGACGGTGCAGGAGGCGGAGGCCTCGGTCGGGCGCGGCCGCGTGCGTCCCACTGGCCGTTTGCGGGTCGCAGCTCCGGTCGCATTCTCCCGCCTGCATCTCCTGCCACGCATAGCGGCCTTCCTGGCGCGCTATCCTGATATGACGATCGATCTCATCATGCATGACAACTTTGCCGACCTGGTTGCAGAGGGCATCGACGTTGCCATCCGCGTGGGCGATCTTGCCGACCCGACTTTGATCGCTAAGCGGCTCGGCGAGACGCGGCGGGTCGCGGTCGCGAGCCCGAAATACCTGAAGAAGCACCGGGAGCCGAAGCACCCGCGGGAGCTCGCCGACCATGCCTGCATTTGCTACACGCTGCTGGCGACCGGCAATCGCTGGCTGTTCGACGGTCCGAGCGGTCCGCTGGCGGTCGAGGTCACCGGCCCGTTCCAGGCAAACAATTCCGAAGGCGTACGTGAAGCGGTGGTGGCCGGCCTCGGCATCGGCGTGCTGCCGATCTGGGTCTTCAAGGACGAGATCGACAAGGGGCTCGTGAAGCTGATCCTGCAGGCGTTCGAACCGAAGCGCCTGCCGCTCAATGCAGTCTATCCATCCCGACGATTCGTACCGGCGAAAGTCCGGGCTTTCATCGACTATCTCGAAGGCGAGTTTCGCCTGGAACCGACTATCTCCGCCTACTCAGCGCCATAGCCGGTGCGTGCATTTGCACTTGCCTTCGGCTTGCCCTAGGGTCGGCGCAGCCAGGAAGACGGGGGTCATGAAAGTCAGGGACATCACGGTTTTCATCGTCGGCAACCCGCCCCCCAGCTTCGGCGGGCGCTACTTCGTGTTCGTGAAGTTGACGGCCGATGACGCCGTCAGCGGTATCGGCGAAATCTATTGCGACAGTTTCGGGCCGCAGGTGATCAAAACGATGGCCGAAGATGTGTTCGGCCGTTACGTCGTCGGCATGGATCCGTTCCATATCGAAAGCCTGTGGCGCAAGGTCTACAGCAGCGGCTATTCGCAGCGCCCGGATCCTTCGCTGGTCGGCGTGCTGTCGGGCATCGAGATCGCGTTGTGGGACATCCTCGGCAAGGCGGTGGGCAAGCCCGTCTACGAACTGCTCGGCGGACGCGTGCATGAGCGGCTGCGCAGCTATACCTACATCTATCCCGAGGATGGCGAGGATGAGAGCATCTATCACAATGCTGAATTATCGGCGAGGCGTGCGGCGGAATATGTGAAGCGCGGCTTCACCGCGGTGAAGTTTGATCCCGTCACGCCATACACCGCCTTCGATCCGCGGCAGCCCTCTTTGGAAGCACTCGATCGTGCGGAGAAGTTCTGCCGGCTGTTGCGCGAGGCTGTCGGCAGCAAGGCCGATCTGCTGTTCGGCACGCACGGCCAGTTCACCGCCTCGGGCGCCATCCGTCTTGCCAAGCGGATCGAGCCCTATGATCCGCTGTGGTTCGAGGAGCCGACGCCGCCCGAGATGCCGGAGGAGATGGCGCTGGTCGCGCGCGGCACCTCGATCCCGGTCGCGACCGGCGAGCGCCTGTGCACCAAGTACGAATTCTCGCGCGTGCTCGAATTGCGCGCCGCGTCAATCCTGCAGATGGCGCTGGGCCGCGTCGGCGGCATCTGGGAAGCCAAGAAAATCGCGGCGATGGCCGAGACACATTATGTGCAGATCGCGCCGCATCTTTATTGCGGGCCGGTCGAGGGCGCCGCCAATGTCCAGTTCGCCGCTTCGCTGCCGAACTTCCTGATCCTCGAGAGTATCCAGACCTGGACGGGCTTCCACGCAAAGCTGCTCAAAAAGCCGATCCGGTGGGAGGATGGCTACGTCATACCATCCACCGAGCCGGGCCTGGGCGTCGAACTCGACGAACAGGTCGCGCTCGCCCACCCGTACACAGGCGACCGATTGCATCTTGAAATGACCAATCATCCGGTTCCGTAGACATGCGGTACGGCTTCATCGGCCTCGGTCATCTAGGCGGCCACTTGGCGGCGAGCCTGCTGCGCGCTGGATTCCCGCTCGCGGTGCACGACCGCAATCGCAGCGCCGCCGAATCCCTGCTCGGCAAAGGTGCCGTCTGGGCGGACAGTCCGAAGACACTGGCCGGCGCGTGCGACGCCGTGATCACGTGCCTGCCGTCACCGGTCGTGAGCGAGGCGGTGCTGTCGGCCCCGGATGGCATCTTGGCCGGACTGCGCAAGGGCGGCACCTGGATCGAGATGAGCACATTGGGCCGCGATGAGGTCCAGCGCCTCGCGCAACTGGCCGAAGCGCAGGGCATCGCTGTGCTGGAATCCCCGGTCACCGGCGGCGTGCACCGCGCGGCGGAAGGTGCCATCACGGTGCTGGTGGGCGGCGAGAAGGCCTTGTTCGATTTGCACAGGCCGGCGCTGCAGGCGATGGGCGGCGAGATCTTCCACATGGGGCCGTTGGGATCGGCGGCCGTCATCAAGGTCATCACCAACATGCTCGCCTTCATTCACCTGGTGGCTGACGGCGAGGCGCTCATGCTGGCGAAAAGGGGCGGGCTCGATCTGGCCCAGGCCTACCAAGCAATTCGCGCCAGCTCCGGCAACAGCTTCGTTCATGAAACCGAAGGCCAGCTGATCCTGAATGGCAGCTACGAGATCGACTTCACCATGGATCTCGCCTGCAAGGATCTGGGTTTCGCGATGGGGATGAGCCGCGAGTTCGGGGTTCCGCTGGAGCTTGCGCGGCGCACAGCGGATGTCTTCCAGCAGGGCCGCGCCGCCTATGGCGGTGGGGCGCAGTCGACGCAGATCGTGAAGCTGTTGGAAGACGCGCTCGGAACCGATTTGCGCGCGCCGGGATTTCCGGCCAGACTGACCGACTAGGCAATTCCATTTCCGTGAAAGGTCGGAGGCTGCGCGATGCAGGGAATCCGCCTTGCCCTGGCAATCCTGTGCGCCTTTTGGAGCAGCGACGCTGCGGCGCAGGCCGGCAGCGGTGCGGCGCGGGTCGACGTCGCGCTGGTGTTGACGGTGGACGCATCCGGCAGCATCGACCCCTCGGAATTCCGCCTGCAGAAGGAGGGGATCGCCAGCGCGATATCCAATCCTGAAGTACTTTCGACCATCCGGTCGGGCCGTAATGGACGGATCGCCATCGCCTATGTGGAGTGGGGCGCGCCTGGCGGCGCCCAGCTCATGGTTGACTGGATGTTGGTCAGCGATGACGAAAGTGCCGCTTCTTTCGGCACGGCGGTCCTGGAAGCTCCACGATCGATCCAGAGCTACAACGCGATCGGTGACGCGATTGACCTCGCGGTCAAACTGTTCGGCGCATGTCCGTGCCAGCCGACGCGCCGGATTATCGATGTGTCTGGGGACAATCCGGACAATCGCAGCCATCACCCGGCTCCCTTGGCGCGCGATGTTGCACTCTCCAGTGGCGTCACTATCAATGCGCTCGCGATTTTGCAGGATGACCGGCTCGGTCCAAACGGCAGGCCTTGGCTGGTGGAAGCGTATGAGCGAACAATTATCGGCGGTTTTGGCGCTTTCGCGATCGCAGCCAATACCCGCGCTGATTTTGCGCGTGCCTTGCAGGAAAAGATGGTGCTGGAGATATCCGGGATCGGGCGGCCGCAGGGTGAAGATCTGGCCGAAAGAGCGCGCTGAACCAATCGACTGTTGGTCCAGATGGGCTATGACCTTACGCGGCATTGACAGGCGAGGAACCCGCCCGGCACATTATTCCTGAGGCTTTGCGTCAAAACGATAAAAATCAACACAGAGACTTTATTCTTGCGGGGGACATGATGGCCTCGGCTGCGGCCGTAGAAGCAAAAGGCGTCACCAAGATTTTCGGTGCGGGTCCGGACAGCGTCCGGGCGCTGGACGGCGTTTCCGTCACGATCCGGGAGAACGAATTCTTCACGTTGCTCGGTCCCTCGGGCTGCGGAAAGACGACGCTCCTCCGGCTCATCGCCGGCTTCGACTTCCCGACCGAAGGCGAGATCCTGCTTTACGGTCAGGACATCGCGCCGCTGCCGCCGTTCAAGCGGCCGGTCAACACCGTGTTCCAGAACTACTCGCTGTTTCCCCACATGACGGTCGGCCAGAACATCGGCTTCGGCCTGGAGATGTTGCGCAAGTCGAAAGCGGAGGTCGATGCGCGCGTGACCGAAATGCTGCGCCTGGTGCGGATGGAGGAGCTGCGCAATCGCAAGACCAGCCAGATTTCCGGCGGACAGCAGCAGCGCGTCGCGCTTGCCCGCGCGCTGGCGCCGCAGCCCAAGGTGCTCTTGCTGGACGAGCCGCTGTCCGCGCTCGACTACAAGCTGCGCAAGGACATGCAGATCGAGTTGAAAAGGCTGCAGCACGAGACCGGCATCACCTTCATCTTCGTCACGCACGATCAGGAAGAGGCGCTGACGATGTCGGACCGGATCGCGGTCATGTCGAAGGGCCACATCCTGCAGGTCGGAACGCCGCGCGACATCTACGATCACCCGGCCGAGCGGTTCGTCGCCAATTTCATCGGCGAGACGAATTTTCTCGAAGGCGAGGTATCGGGCGTTTCGAACGGAAGTGTTCAAGTCCGCCTCAATTGCGGCGGGGCCGCAATCACCGCGATGCTGCCGAGCGGCTTCGCGCCGAACGGCAAGGTCACGGTCGTGATCCGGCCGGAACATGCCCAGGTAGTCGGCGAAAGTGCACCGGCGACACTAAGAGGTACGCTGAACAACATCGTCTATTTCGGAACCGACACGCACTACCACTTGAAGCTGGAAGATGGCGGCGAGTTCATCGTCCGCCAGCAGAACAGCCGCGCCAATCCGGCCGACTTCGCAGAAGGCGAAAAGGCAGGTGTCTTCATCGGCGAGAACGCCGCCCAGGTGCTAAGGGACTGACGCCATGCCGAGCGCCCGCGAAGTCGCCGAAGCCGCTGAGCGCAAGGATGTCCGCAATCGTTGGTATCTGATCGCGCCGTCGCTGGTCTTGATCATGGCGGCCGCGATCGGTCCGCTCTTCATCATGTGCGTCTACTCGCTTCTGAGCAAAGGCGACTATGGCGGGGTCACGGCCAGTTTCTCGACCGACGCCTGGGTCGGCGTGGTCCTGGAGCGCGACATCTTCGATGACACGCTGAGCTTCGCCGACGCGCACATGATCATTTTCTGGCGCAGTGTCAGCCTGGCCGCATATACCACGCTCCTAACTCTGATATTCGGGTTCCCCGCCGCCTACTTCATCACCACGCGGCCGGAACGGCAGCGCGACATCTGGCTGTTCCTGGTCACCATTCCGTTCTGGACCAATCTGCTGATCCGCACGTTCGCGATCCAGGAGCTGATCCGACGCGACGGCATCATCAACAATCTGCTGCAGTGGCTCCACATCATCGACCAGCCGATCCAGATGCTGGACACCGACTTCGCGATCGCGGTGGGCATGGTCTATGTCTATCTGCCGCTGATGGTGCTGCCGATCTATGCCAGCATGGAGAAGCTTGACTTCCGCATGGTGGAAGCCGGCTACGATCTCTATGCGGGCAGGCTGGCCGTGCTGCGGCGAATCATCATTCCGCTGGTGAAGCCCGGCATCATTGCCGGCTCAATCCTGGTCTTTATTCCGGCGATCGGCGCCTACGTAACGCCCGCGCTGCTCGGCGGTGGCAAGAAGATGATGGTCAGCAACCTGATCTCCCTGCAGTTCGGTCAGGGCCGCAACTGGCCGCTCGGCGCTGCGTTATCCATCACGCTGATGGCGGTCGTGATGGCGGCTCTTCTCGTTTATGTGCGCAATGCTTCGCGCGCATCGGCACGGACACACTAGGGCGGATCATGGCCACGGAATCCAAGTCGCTCGCGATTGATGATGCGCCGGCCATGTGGAAGGCGGCCCGACGGGTCAAGCCATTCATCATCAGCCGCATGCCTGGCTTCGGATCGATGGCGCTGCTGATGTTCTTCATGCTGTATGCGCCGCTGTTCCTCCTCGTCATCTTTTCCTTCAACGAGCGCGAATCCGTGGCGGTCTGGGGCGGCTTTTCTTTGAAATGGTACGAGGCGGCCTGGGCGGACCGCGCGATCAAGGAAGCGGCGTTCCGCTCGCTCTGGCTGGCGACCACTGCCGCGACGATCTCCACCAGCGTTGCCACGCTCGCGGCGATCGCGACCACGCGGACCAAGGCATTCCGCGGCATGACGCTGGTCTACGCGATCATCAACATGCCATTGATGGTGCCGGAGATCGTGACAGCGGTGGCCCTTCTGATCTTCTTCGCCTGGATCAAGGTCGCGACCGACTATACTGGCGCCGCCTATCTGGTGGCCGCCCATTCGGCGTTTTGCGTGCCGTTTGCCTATCTGCCGATCCGTGCGCGCCTTGAATCCATGGATGCGACGTTGGAGACGGCGGCCGCCGATCTGTACGCCTCGCCAGTCCAGGCGTTCCGGCGCATCACGCTGCCGCTGCTCTGGCCGGGTATTATCGCGGGCTTCATGCTGGCGTTCGTCACGTCGCTGGACGACGTGGTGATTACCGACCACATCAAATCGGCAGGCATGGAGACGCTGCCCACCTACATGCTGGGCCAACTGCGCCGCTCGATGACGCCGGAGGTGAACGCGGTCTCCGCGATCTTCTTCGCGCTGTCGGTGGTGCTCGTCACGTTCTTCTTCTTCATGAACCGGAAGAAGTAGATGGGGTGGTTCTTAACTAGGGAGAGATGGTGATGAAACTCAAGCTATTGGGCGCCGTTGCCGGCCTTGCGCTGGCCGCATCGGCGAGTGCGGCCTTCGCCGACGGCGAGCTGCAGATCTACAACTGGGGCGACTATACGAACCCGGACCTGATCAAGAAGTTCGAAGACAAGTACAACGTCAAGGTCACGATCACCGACTACGATTCGAACGACACGGCTTTGGCCAAGGTGCGAGCCGGCGGCCACGGTTTCGACATCGTCGTTCCTTCGGCCAGCTTCGTTCCGATCTGGATCAAGGACGGCCTGCTGCTTGAATCGCGTCCGGACCAGATGGAGAACTTCAAGAACGTTGATCCAAAGTGGGTCGACGTGCCGTTCGATCCGGGCCGCCACTACACCGTGCCGTGGCAATGGGGCACGACCGGCATCCTGCTCAACACCAAATACTCGAAGGCGGATCCCAATACCTCGGCGATCTTCCTTGATCCGCCCGACGAGCTGAAGGGCAAGATCAACGTCGTTCCCGAGATGTCGGACATCATGAATCTCGCCATCCACTATGTCGGCGGCGAGTGGTGCTCGGACGACAAGACCATGCTGAAGAAGGTGCGCGACACCCTGATGAACGCCAAGCAGTACTGGATGTCGATGGACTACGGCAACCAGGAGAAATACGAGAAGGACGACATCATCGCTGGCGTGAACTGGAACGGCTCGACCCTGCGCGCGCGCCTGAAGAACGCGACCATCGTCTATGGCTATCCGAAGGAAGGCTATCCGATCTGGATGGACAACGTGGCCGTGCTGAAAGACGCGAAGAACGTCGAGAACGCGAAGCTGTTCCAGAACTTCATCATGGATCCGGAGAATGCCGCCCTGATCTCGGCGTTCGCCAAGTATGCGAACGGCATCAAGGGATCGGAGCAGTTCATGCCGGCGGATATCAAGGACGCGCCGGAAATCAACGTTCCGGCCGAATTCGCCGACAAGGGTGCATTCCAGCTGCAATGCGATCCCGCAGTGAACGACATCTATACCAAGATCTGGACCGAACTGCAGAAGTAGGTCTCTTCCTCAAATCCCCCGGCGGATTTCCCGCCGGGGGATTTCCTCCGAAATCTCGCTGCGGAGGGTTGCCGTGAGCGACCTCGATCTGTGCTACATGAGCGCGACCGACGCGCTCGCCGCGTTCCGCGCGCGCAAGCTTTCACCGGTGGATCTGATGAAGGCGGTGATTGCGCGTGCCGAGAAAGTCAACAAGAAGGTCAACGCCTTCACCTTCACCTATTTCGAGGAAGCCCTGGAAGCGGCGCGCAAGGCCGAGGCGAAGTATGCCAGGACGGATGCGCGAATGGGGGCGCTCGAAGGCCTGCCGATCGGCATCAAGGACGAAAGCTGGATCGCTGGGAAGCCGACCTCTTACGGCTCGCTGATCTACAAGGATCACGTGCCGACTACGACGTCCGTCAATAACCAGCGCATCTTGAAGGCCGGCGCGATCGTGCATGCACGCACGGCGACCCCGGAATTCTCCTGCTCGTCGGCCACCCATACGCGTCTCTGGGGTGTCACACGCAATCCCTGGAACCTGAAATTCACGCCTGGCGGGTCGTCGGGCGGATCGGCGGCAAGCCTGGCCTCGGGCACCAGTGCGCTTGCCATGGGGTCCGACATTGGCGGATCGATCCGCATTCCCGCATCCTGCGCCGGCGTGGTGGGCTACAAGCCGCCCTACGGCCGGAATACCGACGACCCACCGTTCAATCTCGATCCCTATTGTCATACCGGACCGCTGGCACGGACGGTCGCCGATGCGATCCTGTTGCAGAATGTGATCTGCGGGTCGAGCCCGACCGACATTGCAAGTTTGCGGCCGAAGCTCCGATTGCCGATGCAATACAAGCCGATCAAGGGCTGGCGCATCGCCTACTCCATCGACCTCGGATTCTTCAATGTCGACAAGGAGGTGGTCGCGAATACCAAGGCCGCGCTTGACGTGTTCCGCTCGCTCGGCGCCACGGTGGAAGAAGTCGATCTCGGCTGGACCATCGATGCGCTCAAGGCCGGTGTCACCCATCTCAATCACCTGTTCGGCAACCAGATGGCGGCCTATGCCAGGAAGCATCGCAAGATCATGACACCGTACGCCGTTGATTTCGCCAAGCATGGTTCGAAATCGACCGCCGCCGACTTCCTGTGGTCGATGGAGGTCGCGACGCAAATGTATGCGACGCTGGGCCCGATCCTCGAGAAGTACGACGTGCTGATCTGCCCGACGACGGCCCTGCCGGCCGTGCGCGCGGATTTCGACCCGACGCTGCACGACGTGAAGATCAACGGAAAGAAGGTCGAGGTTTGGCCGATCATCGCCTGGTGCATGACGACGCCCTTCAACACCATGAGCCGCTGCCCGGTGCTGGCGGTCCCGTCCGGCCGCGCCGCCAACGGTGTCCCGACCGGCATCCAGATCGTCGGGCGGACCTACTGCGACGCCGACGTCTTCCGGGCGGGCATGGCTTATGAAGCGGCGGTCGGCGGCTGGTACGGCAAGCCGGGCACAAGGCCAGCGCTTTGACTGGCTAGGAGACCATCAACTCTACGTCCGCGGCCTCCAGCACCTGCGCCAAGTCGGCGGGCGGCACGCTGTCGGTGACCAGGAGGTCGATATCCGCCAGCGGACAGGCGGCGATCAGGCCCTTGGCGCTGAACTTGCTGTGGTCGGCGGCGACGATGACGCGCTCGGCGCGCTCGACCAGCACGCGGCAAACCTCAACCTCGCACATGTGATGGTCCATCACGCCGAACTCGCGGCTGATAGCGGCGGCGGAGATGATGGCGGTCTCGGCGCTGAATTGCGCCAGGAATGAGAGGCAGGCAGGGCCAAAAGCCGCACAATCGTCGGCGCGCACCTCGCCGCCCGCGAGAAAGACCCGGTTGCCCTCGCCGGGGGCCAGCATCTGGGCGACCGGGGCGGAGATGGTGACGATGGTGAGGCCGCGATGGCCGCGCAGCGCCTCGGCGACATAGAGTGTCGTGCTGCCACTGTCGATGAGCAGCGATTCGCCATCCTTGATCTCACGCGCGATTGCCTGCGCGATGCGCTTCTTGGCGCCCATGTTGGCGGCCATGCGGCGCTGCAACGGCTCATCGTCGCGGCTGTCTGGCCACAGCACGTTGCCGTGGCGTTTGACGACGATGCCCTTGGCTGCAAGCGTCCTGACATCGCGCCGGATGGTTTCGGTCGAGACCTGCAGTGCGTCGGCAAGCGCGCTGACGCTCAGCACCCGGTCACGGCGCAACCGTTCCACCAGGTCTTCCTGGCGGGGATTTAGACGCAGCGACGTCCAACCCTCTTCCGACGGCATGCGAATTCCCCTAGCCGATCTCCGCTCCGGGCGAGATGCCGAGCCGCCGGCGGAAGCGGTCGGCCCAGGCGCGCAGCAGGCGGTCGGCCACGATGCCGAGGAATGCCACGCACAATCCGGCGACGATGCCCCGCCCGGTGTCGACCTTGGTGAGAGCGAAATAGACCTCCTGACCCAGATCGCGCGTGCCAACCAGCGCGGTGATCACCAGCATGGCGAGCGCGAACAGGATGGTCTGGTTGATGCCCAGCATGATCTCCGGCAGCGACAACGGCAGCTGCACGCGCCAGAGGATTTGCCGCCGCGTGCAGCCGGTCGCCACCGCGGCCTCGATCAGGTGCGGCGGCACCTGCCGGATGCCGTGGATGGTGTAGCGGATCGCCGGCGTCACGGCGAAGGCGACGATAGCAATCAGCGCCGTCACGTCGCCGACGCGGAACAGCATGACGACCGGGATGAGATAGACGAAGGAGGGCAGGGTCTGCAACGTGTCGACCACCACGCGCTGCACCTTGTCGAACCAGTCGCTGCGGGTCGCGATCACGCCCAGCGGAATGCCGATCAGGCATGAGATGAAGGCGGAGATCGCGCACAGGTAGACTGTCGTCATCGCCTTGTCCCACATGCCGACCGCGGCGATGAAGGCAATCAGCAGGCCGCACAGCAGCGCGAGGTTCCTGTCGCGCAGACGCCAGCCGGCGTAGGCGGCGATCAGGACGGCGCCGGCCCACGGCACGGCGAGCAAGGCGCCTTTGAGCGGATTGAGCACATGGAGCAGCATCACGGTGCGTACCGCGTCGAAATAGTCGAAGTAGTTGATGTTGACCCACTTCACCATCTCGTCCCACATCGGCGCGGTGGTGACTGTCATTGCCGGCGGCACCGATGCGAACAGCGGGACGACCTGGCCGAGCAGCGTGGTGACGATCAGCACGGCGATGCCGGCGACCAGGTGGGGGTGCCGGCGAAAGAACGGCGTGCCCGGGCCATGAAGATCGATCTTGGAGTCCGCCGCCGCATGGCTCAGCCGGTCGAGCGCGATGGCGAGCGCCGTGATGGCGAGGCCGGCCTCCAACCCGACGCCGATCTTCTGTCCGCGCAGCGCGAACAGCACATCGTAGCCGAGGCCGTCGGCGCCCACCATCGAGGCGATGATCACCATGTTCAACGTCAGCATGATGACCTGGTTGACGCCGACCATCAGGGTCGGCTTGGCGGCGGGCAGGAGGATGCGCCACAGCATCTGCCGGCGCGTGCAGCCGGTCATGCGGCCAAGCTCCTCGATCTCGACCGGGACGCGGTGCAGGGCGAGCGTGGTCGCGCGCACCATCGGCGGCATCGCGAAGGCGACGGTCGCAATCAGCGGCGTTACCGGGGTGAAGCCGAACAGGAACAGCGTCGGCACGATATAGGCGAAGGCGGGGATGGTCTGCATCAGGTCGAGCAGCGGCCGCACGAAGTAGATGTTGAAGCGGTGATGGCGGTAGGCCGCGATCCCGAGGACGAGGCCCACCAGCACGCCGACCGGCACGCAGACCGCGACCAGCGCGAGGGTCAGCATGGCGCGATCCCACTGCCCGAACAGCGCGAGATAGAAGAAGCAGAGGAAGGCGACCAGCGCCGTGCGCCGCCCGCCGAAGGCATGGCCCATCAGCGTGATCGCCGCGAGGATCCCAATCCAGGAGAGGCGCGGGATGAGGATCGCCTCGGCGCCGTTGCCGAGCTTGAAGCCCTTAGCGAACAGACCGACGGCGAAGTCCAGCGGCAGCTGCAGAACCGCGGATATCGCGCGCGTGATCGGCGAGATGTACTGGATGACCGACTTGGAGAAGGCGGTGATCTCGCGCGCCAGGGGCAGGATCCACGGCTTGGGATAGTCGGCCGCCCACGGCAGCAGCTGGTGCTGCAGGCCGAGCGCAACCGCGCCGACCAGCAGCACGGCCCACAGCATCGTCGGCCAAACGACCGCGCGCCGCGGCGCATCGCGGAGCGCGAGGTCGGTCATTGCACGGCTCCGTCGCTGCGGCCGAGTAGCATGTCGAGGATCGGCCGCGGCGCGATCTCGCCGACCATGCGCCCTTCGGCGTCCACCACGGCGAACGGCTTGCCGGTCTCGATGATGCGGCCGGCGACCGCGCCGATCTTGTCGGTGTCGCGCACCGTGCCGACCAGGGTGTGCGCGGTGTTGGTCGGCTGCATCAGGCTTTTCACCGACATCACCTTGCTGCGCTGTACGTCGCGGGTGAACTCCGCGACATAGTCGGTCGCCGGGTGCAGCACCAGCTCCTCCGGCGTGCCCACCTGGATGACGCTGCCGTCCTTCATGATGGCAATGCGGTCGGCGAGGCGAATGGCTTCGTCGAAATCGTGGGTGATGAAGACGATGGTCTTCTTCAGCACCGCTTGCAGGCGCTGCAGTTCCGCCTGCATCTCGCGGCGGATCAGGGGATCGAGCGCGGAGAACGGCTCATCCAGGAACCACAGCTCCGGCCCCACCGCCAGCGATCGGGCGATGCCGACGCGCTGCTGCTGGCCGCCCGACAGCTGGCGCGGATAGGAGTGCTCGCGGCCCTTGAGGCCGACCAGCTCGATCACCTCGCGCGCGCGGTCGATGCGCTTCGATTTCGGTACTCCCTGGATGGCGAGCGGGAAGGCCACATTGTCCAGCACGCTGAGGTGCGGCAGCAGGGCGAAGTTCTGGAACACCATGCCCATCTTGTGCCGGCGGATGTCGATCATCTCGCGCTCGCCGGCCTTCAGCAGGTCGCGGCCTTCGAACACCACCTCGCCGGCGGTCGGCTCGATCAGGCGCGACAGGCAGCGCAGCAGGGTGGACTTGCCCGAGCCGCTGAGGCCCATGACGATGAAGCTCTCGCCCTCCGCCACGTCGATGCTGACGTCGCGCACCGCGCCCACCAGCCCGGCGGCAGTCAGGGCCTCGGCGTCCGGCGCCTGGTTGCGGCCGGTCAGAAAGGTCTCGGCATCGGGACCGAACAGTTTCCAGACATGGCGGCACGAGAGCTTCACCGCATGTCGGGCATCTCCGTTCGCTCGCTGCTGTCCCACCGCCATGTCCCAAGTCCCCATTGCGCGCTGCCCCGCGCCAGTTTGTCTCCGACGAAAGGGGCCGGCAAGCATAACACTTGCCGGCCCATTGATACCGCTATGCGCGGGCCGCTATTGACCAGCCCACTTCTTGATCTTGGCCTGGTTCTCCGAGACCCAAGCGTTCGCGACCTCGTCCAGGCTCTTGCCGTCGAGATCGACCTGCGCAATCAGAGCGTTCATCTCAGGCGCTTCGAACTGGTAGTTCTTGGCGATCTGATAGGCGACCGGCCATTTGTCCTTCATGCCGGCCCAGGCGTATTTCCAGATCTCGCCGTGCGGCTTGCCGCAATCAAAAGCCATGTCGGGATTAATGCCCCACTTCGGGTCGTTGTAGCATTCGGGCGTGTATTCCGGGAACTGCACCCATTCGCCTTCGTATTTCGCGACCGCCCAGTGCGGTGAGTAGATCCAGAGCAGAATCGGCGCCTTGCGCTGATAAGCCGATTCAAGCTCCGCGAACATGTTGGCGTCGGTGCCGGCGTGCACGACTTCGAAATTCAGCCCCAGCGCCTCGACCCGCTCGTCGTCATGACCTTCCCAGGTCACGGGTCCGCCGAGGTAGCGGCCCTTGGGCGCAGTCTCGGGAGTCGAGAAGGCCTCGGCGCAAGCGTTGAGCGCCTTCCAGTCCGGCAGGCCGGGGCACTTCTCCTTCATGTAGGAGGGATACCACCACTCTTCCTTGGCCTTTGGGCCGAGCGGTCCCAGGCGCTCGACGGTGCCGGTCTTGTCGGCTTCCGCCATCGCCTCGCCGGCAGTGGTGTCCCAATATTCCAGCCCCAGTGTCAGATCGCCCGTCGGGATACCCGCGCTGACGCTCGAGATGTAGTCAGCGTTCACAATCTCGACGTTGTAGCCGTACTGCTTGAGGATCACTTCCATGATCTTGGTATTCAGCACCGCGCTGGTCCAATCCATGTTCGCGATCTTGATCGGGTCAGAGCTCTCCGGGGCTCCCGCCATTGCCGGCATTGCTGCCGCGATAAGGGCGACCGCCGACAGGCCGCCCAGAAACGTATTCCGCATACATGCCTCCTGTTTGGTCGGGCCGAGCTTTGCCCTTTGCTGATTGGTCGCTCACTCTCAAGTCCACCATGGAAGGCGAGGAGTGCGCAAGAACATTGTTAAAATGCTGTGTTTTACCTGTTTGTTTTGCGGCTTTCGTGCTGGAATTTTTGCCTTTCATGTGGTTTTGTGCTGCCAAAATGGGCCTTGGAGGCACGTGACGTGTCCGAATCCATCTCGGCTGGCGCTCGTCATGCCGAAATCCTGATTCTCGGCGGCGGCATCCTCGGCTGCTCGATCGCCTATCACCTGGCGCGGGCCGGCAAGCGGGACGTCGTGATTCTCGAAAAGAGCGGCCTGACCCATGGCGCGACCTGGCATGCGGCCGGTCTGGTCGGGCAACTCCGCTCCTCGCGCAACACCACGCGTATGCTGAAATTCTCGGTCGAGCTCTACGACGGGCTGGGAGCGGAGACCGGCCAGGCGATCGACTGGAAGAAATATGGTTCCTTGCGGCTTGCCTGCTCCGAGCAGCGGGAGATGGAAAACCGCCGCCTGATGACCATGGCGAAGAGCTTCGATCTCGAGATGCAGTGGCTCTCGCCGCTTCAGTCGCAGGAACTGTTCCCGCTAATGAGCACGGAGGATGTGCGCTCCGCCATTTTCATTCCGAGCGACGGTTACATCGATCCTGCTAGCGTTGCGCAGGCGCTGGCGAAAGGCGCCAAGGATAGGGGCGCCAAGATCGTCATAGGCGAACGCGCCACCGGCTTCGCGGTCGAGAACGGCCGCGTGACGCGCGTCGAGACCGACAAGGGCGCCTGGACCTGCGATCTCCTGGTCAATGCCTGCGGCATGTGGGGTCATGAGGTCGGCAAGCTTGCCGGCGTGCGCGTACCCTCATTCGCGGTGGAGCATCAATATCTCATCACCGATCCGATCCCCGATGCGCCCAAGCGCATGCCGACCATGCGCGACCCTGATCACCTAGTCTACTACAAGCCGGAAGTGCGCGGGCTGGTGGTCGGCGGCTACGAGCCGGACACCGAGCCCTTCGCGCCCAACGGCATTCCGCGGGAATTTGCGCAGGAGCTGCTGCCCGGCAATTTCGACCGCTTCGAGCAGCTGGCGAAGCTCGCCGCCAAGCGGACGCCCATCATCAACCAGGTCGGCGTGCGGCAGCTGCTGAACGGTCCGATCCCCTATTCGGCGGACGGCGATTTCGTGATGGGCAAGGCGCCGGAGCTCGACAACTACTTCGTCTGCGCCGGCTTCCTCTATGGGATCGCGGCGGGCGGCGGCGCCGGTCGCATGATGGCGGAATGGATTCTGGACGGAAGGCCCAGCCTCAATCTGTGGCCGCTCGACATCCGCCGATTCTCGTTCCACCACGCGACCAAATACTTCATGTATGCCCGCGCGGTGGAGCTCTATGGCGGGCACTACAAGTTCGCATTTCCCGCCAAGGAGCACGAGACCCGGCGCGGCATCCGTCGCTCGCCGCTCTACGAGACGCTGAAGACACGCGGCGCTGTGTTCGGTTCGCGCGGCGGCTGGGAACGGCCGAACTGGTTCGCGCCTGGAGGAACCGAGCCCAAGGACAAGCCCGACTTCGACCGGACGAAGACGAACTGGTTTGCCCAGGTCGGTGAAGAGCACAAGGCGGTGCGCGAACGCGTGGCGTTGATCGATCAGACTTCGTTCTCGAAGTTCGAGCTGATCGGCCCCGGCGTCGTGCCGTTCCTGCAGCGCATCGCCGTCTCCAACATGGACCGGCCGGTCGGCAGCGTCATCTATACCCAGCTGTGCAACGAACGCGGCGGGATCGAATGCGACCTCACTTTCACGCGGGTCGCGGAGGATCGCTACTACTTCGTGACCGGCGCCGCCTTCGGCAAGCACGATGCGCATTGGATCGAAAGCCAGATGCGCAGGGATAGCTCGGTCCAGCTGGTCGACGTGACCTCGACGCGCGCTGTCATCA
>JAWKVL010000053.1:0-31531 GCA_041398065.1 Dongiaceae bacterium
GATCGATAAGCGCCTGATGGATCGCGGCCGCGGCACCCGCATCGACGCCCCAGGTCGGCTGTGACACCACCAGCACCTTCGGGCTCTGCTTCACCTCGCGGCCGACAATGAATTTCTGCAGGTTGCCACCGGACAGCGACCGCGCTTCCGCCGCCGGCCCGGTGGTGCGCACATCGAAGCTCTTGATCACGTCGCCGGCAAAACCCGTCGTCTTGCCGGAATCGATCAGCCCCTTGCTCGCGAGCGCCTGGCGCACATAGCCGGAGAGGAAGGCGTTCTCGCTCAACGACATGTCGCGCACCGCGCCGTGGCCGTTGCGCTCCTCCGGCACGAAGCAGCCGCCAAGCGCGCGCCGTTCGCGCGGCCCCAGCTTTCCGGCCGGGACGCCATCGATCGCGATGGCGGCGGGACTTGCGGCCAGCATCTCGCCCGACAAAGCCGCCATCAGCTCCGACTGGCCGTTACCGGCGATGCCGCCGATGCCGAGGATCTCGCCGCCCTTGACCGCGAAGCTGATGCCCTTGAGGTCGGTGCCGAATTGCTGCTCCGACTTGAGGCTCAAATTCTGCACCTGGAGGCGCGGCGCGCCACCGGCTTCGCTGCGGCCGTGATGGCTGGCGGCCTTCAGTTCCGTTCCGATCATCAACTCGGCCAGATGCTTCGCGGTCTCCTGGCGCGGATCACAATGCGCCACCACCTTGCCCAGGCGCATGATGGTTGCACGCTCGCACAGAGCGCGAATTTCCTCCAGCTTGTGGCTGATATAGAGGATGGCACAGCCTTCGTGCGCCAGCCGGCGCAGTGTCTCGAACAGCCGCTCCACCTCCTGCGGTGTCAGGACGGAGGTCGGCTCATCCATGATCAGCAGCTTCGGCTTCTGCAGCAGGCAGCGCACGATCTCGATCCGCTGACGCTCGCCGACCGAAAGGTCGTGCACGGCCTTGTCGGGATCGAGCTGCAATCCATAGGCCTTGGAGATTTCCGCGATCCGCGAGCGCAGTCCTTTGCGGTCCGCAGCGTCGGTCAGACCAAGCTCGATGTTTTCGGCGACCGTCAGCGCTTCGAACAGCGAGAAATGCTGGAACACCATGCCAATGCCGAGGCGCCGCGCATGGTTCGGGTTTTGAACAACGATCGGCTGACCTTGCCAACGGATCTCGCCCTGATCGGGCTTCAGCACGCCATAGATGATCTTGACCAGCGTGCTCTTGCCTGCGCCATTCTCGCCTAACAGGGCATGGATTTCGCCGGGCAAAACGCTCAGATCGACCCGATCATTTGCCAGGCAACCGGGGAACTGCTTCACGATGCCGGTGAGCGACAGCAGCGGGACCTCGGTCCTCGTCGCCTTGTTGGTTTCCGCCTGCCCTGTCATATCCCCCTCTGCTTATGCTGCAGTTCTAGCGGGCGCCGGGACATGTGTCACCCGGCCCCCCGCTTGTTCCCTGTGGATTGTTCGCTTTCCGCATGCTCGACCTGCACAGTCGGCAAGGTCAGTAGCTGTGCTGCCGTGGCGACTGCTATCGCCATAGGCTGCTTGCCCGGAATTTGGGCAAGGCCGATCGGGCATACCAATCGCTCCAGCGCCGCCGCACCGTGGCCGCGCGCCCTGAGCGCGCTCAGGAACCGTGCCTTCTTGGTGGCGCTGCCGATCAGGCCCAGGAATCCGAAATCGCCGCGCCGCAGAACGCGATCGCAGATATCGAGGTCGAGCTGATGACTGTGCGTCAACACCAGGAACAACGTATGCGACGGCGCGTCCGATACTTTGCCCGCGAGCGCCGGCGCGACGATGTGCTGAACCCCTGATGGGATCTCGGCTGGAAATCCATCGAACCGGCTGTCGAGCCATGTCACCTCGAACGGCAGCTCCGACATCACCTTGGCGAGGGCGCGGCCGACATGGCCGGCACCGAACAGCCAGAGCGGGCGCGATTTGCGCCGAACCAATTCCAATACCTGCCAGCCTTTGGCGGTCTCGACGATGCGTGCGCCATCCTCGATGCCGTCGGCATCGATCCAGCTCTTCTCGCCATCCTTCGCCGTGGTGAGGAGACGTGCGCTGGCATTGGCGCTCTGCGTCTGCCACTGCGTCAGCCAACGGCGATCGGTCTTGGACAGCGGCTCGAGCAGCAAGCGCACCGCGCCGCCGCAGCATTGGCCGAGGTCGGGGCCGAGCGAATAGCGCATCAGGTCTGGGCGTGTGGCGCTGTCCGCAATCAGACGGCGCGCCGCATCGATCGCCAGCAGCTCCAGCTGCCCGCCGCCGACCGATCCCACGATGTCGTGGTCCCGCACCAGCATCTTGGCGCCGGATTCACGCGGCGTCGAACCCTTGGCTTCCGCAACCGTGACCAGGACGGCGGGCTGCCCCGTGGCGATGCATTCCAAGGCTGCGGCAAGCCAATTCATTCCGCCGGCTCCACGTGCGCTTGCAACTCCTCGACCGCCGCCAGCACGCGCTCCGGCGTCGCCGGCGCATCAAGCTTGGGCAGCACGCGATAGTCGGCGCTGCGTAGCATCGGAGATCGCGCGGAAGACCGGAATCGCCAGCATCAAGGGCGTCGCCAACAGGCGGTGGATGGTCTCTTCGTTCGGCCGATCCAGCAGCTGCGTATCCGGAAATCCGCCGGTCGGTCGGAGCATGTGGGGATCTTGTAGGTGCTGGGCGCGTGGGTGCGCAACCGCCCGTCCGCGTCGAAAACCAGCTCCTCGCTGGTCAGCCAGCCCATGCCCTGGATAAAGCCGCCCTCGATCTGGCCGAGATCGATCGCCGGATTCAGCGAGCGGCCGGCATCATGCAGGATATCGACGCGCGTCAGCGTGTGCTCGCCGGTCAGCGTATCGATCATCACCTCGCTGACCGCGGCTCCGTAGGCGAAATAAAGGAACGGACGACCGCTGGCCGTCTCGCGGTCATAGTGGATCTTCGGCGTCCGGTAGTAGCCGGTGGCGCTGAGCGAGACGCGGCCCATATAGGCCTGCTTGACCAGGTCCTTGAATGGCACCTCTTGGTTCCCGATGCGCACGCGGTTCGGTAGGAACTCGATATCCTCCGCCGCGACCTTGAATTTGTCGGCGAACTCAGTCAGGCGCCGCTTGATCTTGCGCGCCGCCGCCTGCCGCCATCCCGTTCGCCAACTCGAGCCAGAAGATGCCGCGGTGGCCCGAGGTGTTGGGCACCTTGCCAGTGTTGGTCGGCGTGATCTTCTGCCTGGTCGAGATCGATCTGGAATTCGGCGACCACCTGCGCGACCTTGATGAAGAGCCCCCTGCCCCATCTCGGTCCCGCCGTGATTCGGATGGACTGCCGTCGGTATAGACGCATGGACCAACGCGCCGGCCTGGTTGAGGTGGGTGGTGGTGAAGAATCCCGAACTTCACCGGCGTCAAAGCGATCCCCTTCTTGAGTGCGCATTCTGCCGGTTCCCTTGCGTAATCGCCTTGCGACGCGCGCGATACTCGCTGCCTTCCTCGAGCTTCCGCGTGATCGTTCCGGCAGGACGTTGTCCTCGACGGCCATGTGATAGGGCGTGACGTTCGCATCGCCATAGGAGTTGATCCGCCGCACATCCAGCGGATCAGGCCCACATTGCACGCGATCGCGTCCATCACTTCTTCGATGCCCAGCATGCCTTGCGGCCCCGCCGAAACCACGGAGGAAGGCGGTGTTGGACACCGTGTTGGTCTTGCAGCGCTGCGAACGGACGGATCTGCACCGCCTCGAAGAAATAGCCGTTGTCGGCATGGAACATCGCGCGGTCCGCGGCAGAGAGATCCGCCGAATAGCCGCAGCGCGCCGCCTGGTCGAAACTGATGCCGAGGATACGGCCCTGATCATTGACCCACGTCGCTGTTTACGGAAATCGTGACACCGGTCGCGATCATGTCGTCATCACAGCCGGCCTGACGTTTCCAGCTTGACCGCCGCCACCGCGGCGATGGCGGCCATTGCGAGCCCTGCGTCTCCCTTGCCGCCGGCCGCCGCCCATGCGCCGGCCTCCTCACAGCGTTGTTCGGACGGCTTACGTGCGCCACGTTGTGCTGCACTTCGCTCAGGTCGAGCAATGGACGAAGATCGCGCCGTCTTCCATCGGAACCGCCAGCGACGCCTGGCCTTCCAGATAGAAGTGCTCCTGCCCGCCAAGCCGGAACTCGCCTTTGAGACGATGCGGCGAGCGCGCGATCTTGATCGGCGCACGTCGCCGCGTTTCATGCTGCCAGAACGAAGGACTTTTCCCTCAGCGCATCGTCGACCGTCGGGATCGCCGGGAGGTATTCGTGATCTTGGCCAATTTGGCGCACGCCGCGCCGCCTCATGGCTGTCCGCGATCACGGCGAAGGCGCCTGCCCGTGGAACTCGACCACGTCGGTCGCGAACACCGGACATCGCCCGCGCCAATCGGCGAGACGTCGTTCATGCCGGGAATGTCGGAAGCGGTCAGGACCATCACGACGGCGGGGGCGGATTGCACCTTGGAAAGGTCGAATGCCCAGTCCGCGCATGAGCGCGCGCCGAAAAGACCGGGCGCCGCATGCAAGGTGCCGGCCAGTTCCGGAATGTCATCGATATAGATGGCGGCACCGGTGGCATACTTGGCCGCGCTGTCGTGGGCGATGGCGTTGCGCACACCGCCACGGATCTCCACCGCTTTGGCGAGGCTTGGGCTATGCTTGTGCATGAGCAGCCCTCCGTTCCGCCGCGATGCGCGTCCTGGCCTTGGAGTCGGTCGTCTCAATGAAGAACTTGCGGAGCAGATTCTGTGCCACGCGCAACCGGTACTGTGCGCTGGCGCGCATGTCGCTGATCGGTGTGTAGTCCTCTGACAGGACCCAGCACGCCGCTTCGACGTTGTCCCGGCTCCACTCCTTGCCCTTGAGCGCCGCTTCCACCTGGCGCGCACGCTTGGGGACCGGCGCCATGCCGCCGAAACAGATGCGGATATCCTCGACCTCGTTGCCCGACAGTGTCAGCGCGAAGGCGCCGAGCGAGGCCGTGATGTCCTGGTCGAAGCGCTTGGAGATCTTGTAGCAGCGCAGGATGCGCCTGGAATCAGCGACCGGAATGCGCACGCCAACCACGAACTCGCCGGGCTGCCGGTCCTGCTTGCCGTAATCGAGGAAGAAGTCCTCCAAAGCCAGTTCGCGGTGACGCTCTCCCCGCCGCAGGACAAGGCGGCTACCCAGCGCGATCAGCGGCGGCGGCGAGTCCCCGATCGGGGAGCCGTTCGCGATATTGCCCCCGATGGTTCCGGCGTTCCTGATCTGCTCGGAGCCAAGACGCCGCATCATGTCGGCGATGTCGGGATAGTGCTCTTCAATAGTCGCGAGCGCATCGGTGTAGCTGACGCCCGCTCCGATCTCGATCCAGCGATCGTTCACCGTGATTCGATTGAGCTCGGCAACCCCGCCGATCGCGATGATGGGACCCAGCCGCCGCAGCTGCTTGGTGATCCACAGCCCGACGTCGGTCCCGCCCGCGAGGATGGTGGCACCCGGATACTCCATCAGGAGCTGCGCCAGAGCTTCGGTCGAGCGCGGCGCGAAATAGCGGCGCCCATCGGCCTCGAGCCCCGCCATTCCGCCGCCATCCAACGCCTTGAGGGCCGCGATTGTCGTACCGGCCTGGCGCGCGAACCGGTCGGCCTGCTGGCCCGATTTCATCGCTTTCGCCGCGGCGGCAATCGGCCCATAGCCGGTGCAGCGACAGAGGTTGCCCGCCAGCGCATCATCGATACGGTTTCGGTCGAGCATGCCGCTCTCGTGGTACAGCACAAACAGCGACATCACGAAGCCGGGCGTGCAGAAGCCGCATTGCGATCCGTGGCAATCGACCATCGCCTGTTGGCAGGGATGCAGGGTGCCGTCCGGCGCCGCCAGATCTTCCACCGTCAGCAGCTGCTTGCCGTCCAGCGCGCCGACCAGCTGGATGCAGGAATTAACCGCGCGGTAGCGCAGCCGCTCGCCATCCAGCTCGCCGATCACCACGGTGCACGCGCCGCAATCGCCTTCGCCGCAGCCTTCCTTCGTGCCGACCCGGCGCTCCACCCGGCGCAGATAGTTGAGCACGGTCGTGTTGGGGTCGATGCCGCTCAGCTCGCGCTTCTCATCGCCCAACAGAAACCGCACCGGCCGGGTCTGCTCCGCCATCGTCAGCTCCCGCGGTAGGTCGAATAAGCGTAGGGCGAGAGCAGCAGCGGCACGTGATAGTGCTGCTCGGGCGAGGCGATGCCGAAGCGGATCGTCACCTCGTCTAGGAACTTGGGATGCGGAAGCTTCAGCCCGGCACGATCGAAGTAGGCGCCGGCCGCGAACACCAGCTCATAGGTGCCCGCCGTGAAGGCAGCGCCCTCCAGCAATGGCCGGTCGCAGCGGCCGTCCTCGTTGGTCGCGAATTCGCCCAGCTTGTCGCGCCCGCCCGACGGCGTAACGCGATAGAGCGTGACCGCGATCCCGGCGGCCGGTCGCCCAAGGGCGGTGTCCAACACATGCGTCGTCAGCCGTCCCATCCGTCCCCCTGCATTTCCAAAGCGGGCGGTTTCAGCGGCTTTCGCGCTCCCCGGCGCGCGCCGCCGACGGAAAAAAACATAGCGTGATTCTGCGGCGTGGTGCCGCAGGATTATTCAGGAACGCGATCAAAACACTATAAAGCAAGTCTTGAAGGCGGGCATTTCGCCAGTCAGCCTGGAACAGAACTTATATTGAAATGAGAGCCGCTTACGCAGCGACACTCTTCTTGGCTCTGAGACTCGCCGGAGAGCGAGCGATCTGGCGTCTATCCGACCGCTTCTGCGCTCGCTCCGACAAGGCCGACGGCCATTGTCGTCGTGCGGAACAGCTTCAGGCGAACGAAGGTGCCGACGAGCGGCGCGACATCCTTATGGTGCGCGACCCTCCGAATCAATGACAATTCGATCCCCCTACTGAAGAGATCATCCATGCCCGAACTCGCATTCCGATCGGCGACACACGACGACCTGCCCGCCATCATCACCCTGATCGCCGACGACCAGCTCGGCAAGGCGCGGGACGATGCGAGCCTGCCGCTCGACCGGCGCTATCTCGACGCGTTTGCCGCGATCATGCGCGATCCCAACCAGATGCTGGTAGCGGTCGAGCAGGATAACGCGGTCATCGGCTGCATGCAGATCACCTTCATCCCCGGCGTGTCGCGGCGCGGCGCCTGGCGCGGCCAGATCGAATCCGTGCGCGTCGCCCGCACGAAGCGCGGCGCGGGGATCGGGGCGGCGATGTTCGAATGGGCGATCGCGGAATGCCGGCGTCGCGGCTGCAGCCTGGTCCAGCTCTTCACCGACAAGAGCCGCGCGGATGCCCACCGCTTCTATGAGCGCCTCGGCTTCAAGTCAAGCCACGAGGGGATGAAGCTGTCCCTATAGACGCTAGTCGTTCTTGCAGCCGTCCGGCGGACACTGATGGGTGCTGGAACCGTTCGGCCGGTCGTGCGAATTGAGTACCGGCCGCTTCCGGAAGTCTGGCCTCGCTCCTGAAGACCCGTGAGCCCTGCCGGACTCGTCATCGTCCGCAAAGCGCTTGAATTGCGATGGCTGCCTGTTGCTCGCCTTGTCAGCGCCCTTGGACTTCGAACTCATTGGCCAGGTTTGCTGCTGCCCGTTTGCAGAGCGATGGCTCGCGTCGAACGAACCGGAATTTTTCTTGTCGAAATGACTCGGCTGAGCCGGCCCGTCCTTGCGGTAGTCGCGGTTCATCCAGCGCTCGCTGGAGCAGTTCTGCCTGCTTCCCTCGCAGTTCACGCCGGGCGAAGAATGGGAAGACCGATCACGATCGCCGTGACGGTCATGACCATCGTCGTGGCGATCACGGTCGTGGTCCCCGTCACGATGATCGAAATCCCGGTGGTAGACGAACGCGCCATGGCCGTAATAGGGGGCGTAGTAAGGATACGCGGCGTAGCCTTGTTCACCGTAGTAGTAGCCGCCACCCGGATAATAGCGCTCAGCCGGATAGGCACGGTACGGTCCGCCATACCCGCCGCTCACACAGCCCGCCAAAGTGAGAGCCGCAATTGCTGCGATGCAAGATAGACGCGGAGACATTTTGCCATGCGCCTTTGCTGATTTGGACACCTCCCATGAACAACGACACGTGGCGGGGATTCCCTGCGGCTCGTCGCGGCGCGATCACTCTATCGTTATCTGGGCCGCGGGGCGGACCCTGGCCGGCCCGATCACATGGCCGCGAGGCGTGGCGTTAGGGGTTGCTTGGCACCAAGATTTTTCGCGACCTCCGCCAAGATCCAGTCGCGGAACGCTCTGATTTTGGCGACGTTCTGGCGCTCTTGCGGATAGACCAGCCAGTAGGAGCTTTCTTTGTGCGAGCAGCGGATCGGCAGCACCTCCACCAAGCGTCCGGCGGCGAGGTCCATCTCGAACAAAGCGGGTGTTATCAGGGCCACCCCTTGCCCCGCGATCGCGGCGCTGCCCAGCATCTGCTGGGTCTGCACCTGGAACACCGGCCCCTTCAGCTTCGGCACCTTGGCAATGCCCGCCGCCGCGAACCAGCGATGCCAGCATTCGTCGCCGTAATCGAGCAAGGGCAAGTCGAACAAATCTTCGGGCTTCCTCGCCCCGCCGAAGCGCCGCAGGAGTTCGGGGCTGGCGACCGGAGCCAGATCGACGTCGAACAGCAGATGCGACTTCAATCCGGGCCATTCACCCTTGCCGTCGCGTATTCCGACGTCGAAATCTTCCTGGCTGAAATCGACCAGGCGCGATGACGCTTCGAGGCGAACGGCGATGCTGGGATGCGCCACCTGGAATGTGCCCAGCCGCGGCACCAGCCAGTTCGTGCAGAAGGTGTTGATCGCGGTCACCGACAGCACGTTTTCATCGGTCTCCCGCAACGTGGCAAAGGCGGCGTTCAAGCGCTGGAACGCCTCGCCGATCGCCGGCGCCAGTCGCTTGCCGGCTTCCGACAGCACCAAGCGGCGCGGCTGACGGACGAACAAAGGCGTTCCGACGCGGTCTTCCAGCAGTTTCACCTGGTAGGACACGGCTGCCTGGGTCATCCCCAGCTCTTCTGCCGCTTTGGTGAAACTGCCATGGCGCGCGGCGGCTTCGAACGCCCGGATGGCAGGTAGCGGGGGCAATCGCGACATCGGCGACCCATAAGCTGAG
Organism: Dongiaceae bacterium; assembly: GCA_041398065.1. Taxonomy (GTDB): domain Bacteria; phylum Pseudomonadota; class Alphaproteobacteria; order Dongiales; family Dongiaceae; genus Dongia_A. The sequence goes on from JAWKVL010000053.1 coordinate 9,156, forward strand.
TTTATGCTCTTCCCCTGAGGATCGATTTGAATGGACCGAATGTCGAGCGCAAATTCACGGGCGAGCCATAAGCTGTATTTGGGCTCGAGAAACAGGTTCGTCGGTCATGGAACAAGCTGTTGATATTCATGGACACCCGAAGTGCGAAAACCATCGAGCGAATTGGCTCGGCCGCCTGCGCTCCACGTTCTTTGGATCGCGTCGGACGACAATCGCGACGTTGCGGCATTGCTCGCCGCATTTCCTGCGCGACATCGGCCTGGCCGACGATGCGCGGATGAACCGTCTGCTGCGGGACGACGTTCTGTTCCGGCGCTAGCTTGCGCGCGGTACGGCGGGACGCCGGCGGCGGCGCGGCTTCGGTGCTGCCGCGGCATCCGGCTTCAGGCGGACTCGCACGCGCCGGCCTTCCGATTGGTCGATCTCGAACGCGCCGGACTTGCGCACCAGGTCGCTGAGCTTCGCGACACCGTAGCTGCGCGGATCGAAATCGGGTGCGAGGTTGGCGAGGCGGTTGCCCAATGATCCCAGCCCGACCCAGCCATCCTCGCTGTCCATCTGCGCGATTGCGGTTTTCAGGATCGGCACCGCGTCGGCCGGAATCTGCGACGCCTTTGCTTGCACTGCCGCATCGGCCTGTGCCGGCGCACCGACCAGCAGGTTCTCGGTGTAGATGAAGCGCCGGCACGCCTGGCGGAAGCTCTCCGGCGTCTTGCGCTCGCCAAAGCCGAACACGTCCAGCCCCTGCTCGCGGATGCGCGCGGCGAGGCGCGTGAAGTCGCTGTCCGACGACACCAGACAGAATCCGTCGAACCGGCCGCTATGCATCAGATCCATCGCGTCGATCACCAGCGCGATGTCCGATGCGTTCTTGCCGGTGACGTAAGCGAACTGCTGATGCGCGATGATGGCGTGCTTGGCAAGGATGTCGGTCCAGCCGCGCAACGCGGTGCGCGTGAAGTCGCCGTAGATGCGGCGCACGCTCGCCTCGCCCAGTTGCGAGATCTCCTCGAACAGCCGGTCGGCGATCTTGGCCGAGGTGTTGTCGGCGTCGATCAGGACGGCAAGGCGCGGCGAGCGGGGTTCGAGGGCCATCAGGTTCTCCGAGTCGGCAATTTTCTTGCGAGCATAACCTTCACAAGGCCTGAATTCTTGGCCAAAACCGCGCCTCTCCTCAAATTCTCCACATTCTCTCCAAGCATCCCGGCGCGGTTTTCTCTAGTTCTCCACCCGCCGCCGCACGGCCCGATGCTCTGACCGGCCGAATCGGCGGACCAAAGCACCGATGGGACGCAGCGACAGTGCCGTGCACTGCGCGACCCATCGGGTGCGAATGTCTGCGAAAGATAAAGGGGAGAGATATCGTGCAGCGCAAGACCATTGCGATGTTGATCGCGTCGGCGGCATTTGGCGCCGTCCTGAGCGCCGGGTTCGTGGGCGCCGCGTACGCGGATGAGGCGGTGAGCAGCAGCGCGAACGGCCGCGCCAACCACCATCCGGTTCATGAGTCCGTGCTCGAGAACCAGGCCGTGACGATCCGGCTGGGCGAGAATACGACCGCCGTCAGTTATTGGTCGAGCGCGGCCGATGGCTGGCACGTGGTGACGACGGTCGACACCGTGACCGGCAAGGACACCGAAACGGAACAGCATGCCATCGTTCGCTTCTCCGCCACGCTGTCGCCCGGACAGGAGCAGCTGATCTCCGTGCCGGTCGCGATCGGTGAGGCCACGCAGGCTCTGCGCATCTGCCGCCAGGGCGACCGGATCGACAGTGAGCGCGTCGCCGATCCCTCGATGGATACCGGACGACCGGCGCGCCGCGGAATTCGGATGCTACTCCGCGGCGCGCGTCCCACACGGCGCCGCGCGCACGTGACGTTCGGCAGACGCCGGATATTTCGCCAGCATCGCCGCCGGCCTGATCGGCCGCGCCACCAGATTGCCGCCGCAATTCGGACAGATGCTCTTGAACACGGTCTCGGCGCACGATGCGCAGAACGTACACTCGAACGAACAGATGCGCGCCGCAGTACTGTCAGGCGGCAGATCGCGGTCGCAGCATTCACAGTTGGGCTTGAGCTGGAGCACTCGGATCTCCTTCGACGCGGCGTGACCTCATGGTGCCCGCGGCCGGACTCGAACCGGCACGGCCCTTTCGGGCCGAGGGATTTTAAGTCCCTTGTGTCTACCAATTCCACCACGCGGGCGCGCGCGGCATGGGTAACATGGGGGTGGATCGATCGACAATGCCCGGCCCCGGCCGGGCCGGCGGCGCTATTCGTCTTCGCGGCTGGCGCAGGGCCATTCGGGCGGCGCGGTCACGCCGGCCGGCAGCTTCGTGGTGCCGTCGCCGCAGGTGTCTTCGAGCTGCCCCTGCTCCAGGTTCTGCGCCTGGCTGAGATCGGCGCCGCGCAGGTCGGAGAGATAGAGCGCGGCATTGAGCAGATTGGCGCCGGCCAGTGTTACGCCGCGCAGATCGGCGCGCGCGAGATAGGCGCGCTCGAGATTGACGTTGGAAAGGTCGCCGCCCGCCAGGATCGCGCGGCCCAGCTCGGCCTTGCTCAGATCGATGCCGGCGAGCTTGGCCCCGGTCAGATTGGCGCGACCCAGTTCCGCCTTCTGCAAGTTCGCACCGGTGAGGTCGGCGCCGTGGAGATCGGCGCGATCCAACATGGCCTTGGTGAGATCGGCCCCGGTCATGTTCGCATCCTTGAGCCGGGACGAGGAAAGATTGACCTGGACCATACTGGCCTTGCTGAGGTTGGCGCCCGTGAGATCGCTGCGGCTGAGATCGGTCGACTGCATATTGGCGCCGCTGAGGTCCCTGCCCTTCAGGATCAGCTTTGACTTGGTGCATTTCGACCAGTCGACACCCGGCTGCGGGCTGTCGCGGCACGAGGCCTCGCTCGGGCTCACCGCCACGACGCTGAGCGCGATGATCGCCGCCAGTCCGATCACGGTACGGATCATGGTTCCTCCACGCTTCGACCGAACGTCAGAATCGATCCGGCCATTTCATTCCCTTGCCACAATACTCCATTGAATAAGGGCGCGCGATTGACCTTGGTCAAGCCCGCATCAGGACTGCGTTCCGGTCAGGATCGGGAACCGATCCGCCAGGCCGCCGAGCATGAACTCGATCGCGATCGAGGCGATGATGAGCCCCATGACCCGGTTGAAGATGGTCATCGCGGTCGGGCTCATGTAGGCGCCAGCTTTGGCGGACACCCGCAGCGCGACATAGACGACGATGGCGACCACCACGACCACCAGGCTGACCGCCAGCTTGTGCGCGATGCTGGGCAGCGCGGTGGCATCGACGATGGTCGTCACGATCGCGCCCGGACCGGCCAGGAGGGGAATGCCGAGCGGGACAATGCCAATGGACGTGATGTTGACTTCGGTATCCTCGCCTTTGGTCTGTGCGCCCGCTCTGGCGCGCATCATCTCCAGCGCCGTCAACAAGAGCAGGATGCCGCCGGCGATGCGGAAGGAATCGATGGTGATGGCGAAGAGGTCAAGCAGCGCGCCGCCCAGATAGGTGAAGATCAGCAACGTCACCAGCACAGTCAGCGAAGCGACGCTCGAGATCCGGCGCTTGTCAGCCTCCGTCCGCCCCTGGACCAGACCGAGGAAGATCGGCAGCACCGTGAGCGGATTGATGAGCGCCAGCAGCCCGACCAGCAGGCGCACATATTCGTTCCACTCGCGCAGTTCGATGCCGTTGAACATCGAGACCCCCTTGCCGCGGTGTAGCGCCTCGCGGCTATTCCTGCGGCTCCCCTTCGATCGGCTCCGCGCCCAACGAGCGGATCAGCGCGCGCAGTTGCTCCGCTGCGGACTTGAGCGCGGCCTGATCCGTGCCGCGCAGCACGAAGCTGGCGCCGAACCGGCCCTGCCGATAGAACGGATAGGAGCCGATCTCCAGCATCGCGAAGCGATCCTGCAATTCCCCGAGACCCTTGGCGATGACGCCTTCGCCGACATGACCGGAGATCGTGACGGACAGGACCTTGTCGCCGGTCGTCAGCCGCCCCTTCACGCCGTCGAACATCGCGCGGCAGACCGACGGCACGCCGGCCAGGACGAACACGTTGCCGATCTGGAAGCCCGGCGCTGTGGAGACCGGATTCTCGATCAACACCGCCCCCTCCGGCATCTGCGCCATGCGCAGCCGCGCCTCGGTCAGGTTCGATTCGCCATAGTGATTGGTCAGCAGCCGGACGGCGCGCGGATCCTTGATGAAAGGCAAACCAAACGCCTTGGCGATGCATTCGGAGGTGATGTCGTCGTGGGTCGGCCCGATCCCGCCGGTCGTGAAGACATAGTTGTGGGTGGCGCGCAGCTCGTTGACGGCCTTGATGATCGCCTCGGGAACGTCCGCCACGACGCGCGCTTCGGTCAGGCGGATGCCGATCGCGGTCAGCCCGGTCGCGATGTAGTTGAGGTTGGCGTCTTGGGTGCGGCCCGAAAGAATTTCGTTGCCGATGAGAAGTACCGCGGCGGTGACGAGCTTTGCCATCTCTCAGTTCGCCGGCGAGTAGCCCATCTGACGCATGCAATCATCGACGATATCGCCGAAGCGCTTGCCAGAACGCTGGCTCGACATGTTCTGCGACAGCTCGGTATCGACGGCTCCCTGGGCACTGCTATCCATCGTCGCAGACGTATCCTGATCGATCTTCGCGTCGGTGTCCTGCTCCGCCCACGCGATCTTCTTGCAGGATTCGAGATCGGCGTCGGCCTGCTCTTGCGTCACGCCCGGCTTGGTCCAGGCCGTGGGGCTGGAGAACAGCGAGCAGCCGGCGAGCAGTACCGCCATCGCCATCGAAACCGCAAGTCGCATGAAAGCCCTGTTCTGTCGGATCGAAATTCGGCGCTACCTTGCCGGGATCGGGGCGAAGTTGCAACATGGCGCCGAACGCTCATTTCCCGTCTCACCCTCCATGCGATTTCCCCAGCCACTGATCCCGGCGACACTGCTGCGCCGATACAAGCGCTTCCTGGCCGACATGAAGATGACGGACGGCAGCGAGATCACCGTGCATTGCGCCAATCCCGGCTCGATGCTGAGCCTCGCGGTCGCGGGCCGTCGCTGCTGGCTCAGCCATCACCCTGGCACCGCACGTAAGCTGGAATATTCCTGGGAGCTGGAAGAAGCGCCGACCGGCTGCATCGGCATCAACACCGCGCGCGCCAACACGATCGTCGCCGAAGCGCTGGCCGCCGGCGCAATTCCCGAACTCGCCGGTTGGCCGGCCGTGCGGCGCGAGGTCCCGGATGGCGACGGTTCGCGGCTCGATTTCCACCTTTCCGGCGGCGATGGAGCCGATTGCTGGCTCGAGGTAAAGAGTGTGACCATGAGCCGGAAGGCCGGCCTCGCGGAATGGCCGGACGCCAGAAGCAGCCGCGGCGCCCGGCATCTGGAGGCGTTGGCGCGCCTAGCGGCGGGCGGTGCGAAAGCGACCCTTCTGTTCCTCACCCAGCGGTCGGACTGCACCGACTTCCGGGTGGCGGGCGACATCGATCCGGCCTATGCCGCCGCGCTGGCCAAGATCGACCGCGCCAAAGTCCGGATTCTGGCCTATGATTGCAGCGTTTCGCCCGAGCGGATCGATTTGCGCAAGCCCCTGAAAATACTGTGGAATTAGTGGCTTGCAGGGAACGCAGACCTAGACCGCTTGCTTAGGCGCGGGTTCAAACGTATCTATCCGCCAAGGAGAGTGAGGAAGATGCGCGAAGTTCCAGGCACCCAGATGCAGAAAAAAGACGTCGTCGACGAGTGGGACTACGAGGATCGCAAGATCAAGATCCACGACGAGGCGGCGTTCAAGGGCATGCGCACGGCCGGCAAGCTGGCGGCCGAGACGCTGGACTTCATCACGCCTCACGTGGTGCCGGGCGTCACGACCGACGAACTGGACCGCCTGTGCCATAGCTTCATCACCGGCAACGGCGCCATTCCCGCCCCGCTCAATTACCGCGGCTTCCCGCGTTCGATCTGCACCTCGATCAACCACGTGGTGTGCCACGGCATTCCCGGACCGAAGAAGCTGCTGGACGGCGACATCGTCAACATCGACATCACCACCATCGTCGACGGCTGGCATGGCGACACCAGCCGCATGTTCCTGGTCGGCAAGGTCGGCGTGCAGGCGGTGAAGCTGGTCGACGTCACCTACGAGTGCATGATGCGCGGCATCGAGATCGTGAAGCCGGGTATCCGGCTCGGCGATATCGGCTATGCCATCCAATCCTATGCCGAGAAGCACCGCTATTCCGTGGTGCGCGACTTCTGCGGCCACGGCATCGGCCGCGTATTCCATGACTCGCCCTCGGTGCTGCATTTCGGCCGGCCGGGCAGCGGACCGGTGCTGAAGACCGGCATGTTCTTCACGGTCGAGCCGATGATCAATGCCGGCCGCCACGAAGTGAAGATCCTCGACGACGGCTGGACCGCCGTCACGCGCGACAAGAAGCTGAGCGCGCAGTTCGAGCACACCGTCGCCGTGACCGAGACCGGGTACGAGATCTTCACCATGTCTCCCAAAGGCTGGGATCGCCCACCCTATTCCGCGTGACATCGTGGCCGACGACGCGCCGCAAAAGGACGCGCCTGAGAAGCCGCACTATCTGGGCCACCGCGAGCGCCTGCGCGACAAGTTCCTGGAGCAAGGGCCGGACTCGCTTGCCGACTACGAGATCATCGAGTTGCTGCTGACGCTGGCGCGGCCGCGCATCGACTGCAAGCCGATCGCCAAGGCGCTGATCAAGCAGTTCGGCAGCCTGCCGGGCGTGATGGCGGCGCATCCCGACGCCCTGCGCAAGGTGGGGGATGTCGGCGAAAGCACGATCACGGCGCTGAAGCTGGTGCAGGCCGTCGCGCAGCGCATGCTGAAGCGCGAAGTGCTGGACAACCCGGTGCTCGATTCCTGGAACAAGGTGCTCGATTACTGCCACTCGGTGATGGCGCACCAGCGCGAGGAACAGCTGCGCCTGTTCTTCCTCGACGGCCGCAATGCGCTGGTCGCCGACGAGATCCAGAGCAAGGGCACGGTCAACCACACGCCGCTCTATGTGCGCGAGGTGGTGAAGCGCGCGCTGGAGCTCGGCGCCTCGGCCCTCATCATGGCGCATAGCAACCCTTCATTTGTGGCGGCGTAACTCTTCTTGGGATTTCAAACGGTTACGCAACGCTGGAAATCCATTAATTCTGGTCTGTTGGCGGTTACGTTGGCTGTTCGGTCGAGGCAGCAGCATCGATCGAATCAATCGATGATCGGTTGCCGATGTTCCTTATTTGTTCTCATATGGGCATATGCCCAATACCGATCCCCTTCCCGACCCAGAATCACCGGAATGGCCGATCGCATGGGCTGCCAAAGAGGTGCTGCGCCGGCACCTTGGGCCGAAGTTCGATCGGCGCCTTCCGTCGTTCCTTGCTGCGGCAATCATTGAGCGGATGAAACTCACGCGGTGGCTCATCATCAAACGACCACCCGATCCACCGCATTCAACGCCGGGCGAGTGATGGGCCGAAGCTTCATCGATAGGACAGATCCGACGTTTGATGATCTCGGTCGGCGCGAGGTCATCAACGTGCGGTGCAAGTGCGGCCGCTAGGTGCAGATTGCACCGTATCAGCTCATCGGCCAGCATGGCGTTCAAAAGCATACCAAGGTTTGGAGCCTGCGCGATCGGTTCCGGTGCGGTAAGTGCAGACGCCGGCCGCCAGCAGAGTTCTGGGTGGCAAAGTGGCAGGACTGACGAGGAAAGCAATGTCCATGCACTACATCGCTGTCTTAGTGCCGGAGAAGGCCGGTGGCTGGTCGGTCATCTTTCCCGACCTCCCAGGGTGCGCGACTCATGGTCCGACGGTGCACGACGCAATCAAGACCGCCTCTGGCGTGGCCTCGACCTGGCTGGCTGCAACGCGCAAGAGCGGCGATCCGATACCGGCGCCGCGGTCATATGAAGATCTCCGCGCCGACGATGCGTGGGCGCTCGATCGCGGAATCGATTGGTCGACATCGATCGTGAGCCTCGTGCCGGTCGACACTGTCCCATGATATCGGACCTCGACATCTGGCGATCGGCCAACGAACTGATCAAGCAGTTTGGCGACACCGCCGAGATTGAGGCCGCGGCGCGTGCCGATGCGCTTCTGGACAAGGGCGATCTCGACGGCCAGCGAGTTTGGCTTCGGATACTGAAGGAGATTGACGAGATGCAAAAGACACCTTTTGGCAAAGCGAACTAATCATGTGCGGCCGTTATTCCATCACCCTGCCCCCTGAAGCCATCCGCGAGATTTTCCAGACTCGCGGCGAGCTGCCGAACTGGCCCGCGTATTACAACGCCGCACCGACGACTGCCCTGCCTATCGTGCGGAAGGCGAAGGAAGGCGACGGTCGCGAACTAGTGCTGATGACCTGGGGCCTGATCCCGTGGTTCTCGAAGGACGGCAAGCCCGCGTTCTCCACGATCAATGCACGCGCCGAAGGTCTCCGCACCGCGGCGTCATATCGTGAGCCATTCGCCAAAGGTCGGCGCTGCATTGTGCCAGCGAGCGGATACTTCGAGTGGACAGGGCCGAAGAACGATCGACAGCCGCACTATTTCACGCGTGCCGATGATCAGCCAATGGCGCTTGCAGGCCTGTGGGACCGATGGAGGAGTCCTGACAAGTCAGAGACCAGAGAGACGTTCACCATCGTCACGATGGAGCCTAGTAAGTTCGCGGCTAGGTTCCACAATCGCATGCCGCTCGTGCTAGAGCCGGACACCTGGGATCTGTGGCTGAAAGGAGATTCAGAAGCCGCGGCTGCGCTGATGAATCCGGCGAATGAGGATGTGCTGACCGAGCGGACGGTCGACAAGGCCGTGGGGAACGTACGCAACAACTATGCCGAATTGCTGGAAGCACCCTAGTTCGTCCTCCGCTTGCTCCCAGTGAGCACTCTCAGCCGATTAGTTGCCGATTGTAGGTCGGGGTAGCAAAACTCCTCCAAGTCTGGACCGACCTGAAGAGGCAAGATCGTTGGCACATGTTCAATGCAATCCGCCGGTATGACGTAGAAATCCCTTATCGTTCGATCGTCATCATCGAGTCGCCCAATGACATGCACATTGGCATCTGGATACTGCCGCGCAAAATGGCGCCATCTGGCTTTGCCGTCCAGCCCGATCGCCACCTTCAAGAGGTGGAGCGCCCCGTAGATACTGCGTCCGACGTTAAAAGTCGTTCCGTATCGGTGCCAGAACATCCTCCGGGACTTGGTCTCGATCGCCCGCCGAATCTCCTGCAGCACTCCAACCCGGAGATCGATTAGCCGCCGGCGCTCCTTCCAATTGTCGTGTTCCGGCCCCATGCGATATCCGACAAGGGCATATGCTGCGCTCAGGGAGCCAAACCGTCCTACAAATGCCATTGGCCCTGGCCGAAATCTATGGCGACGCATCGAATGAACTGAAATCGACCCGTGTTTCTCGTAGAATGCTCGCAACCGGTCCAAGACCTCGTCATTTGACAGGCTGCGAAGGCCGCGCAGGTGCTTCAGCTCTCGGACGCGGCGATCTCGCGCCTTTTGAAACACATCCGGATCTATGATGCCTTTGAAGGCACTGGGAACGCGGATCCACAAGGCAGGATCGTTTGTCACTCTGGGCGCCAGCAGCTTTCCGCTGGTCACGTTGTAGACATGAGTGCCGATGTATTTCTCGCATTGGACCATGTAGGAAATATGCTCGGTTCTCCAGCGCTTGCCGCGCCGCGTCCGAACTCCGCAAGCGTTCAGGTGAGCGGCGACTTGACCTACGCTCTCGCCCAGTTCGGCATATCGCCGAAAAATCTCACGCACTACCCGCACTTCTTCCTTTGGTCCGGGTGCCAGGATCAGTCGGTCGGTTTTGACCGTCTTGCGAGAGAGGCGCTCGCGAGCCGTTACTGGCCGGCCCGTCGAATCGACAACGACGTGCTTAAGTCCATAGATGCAGGCACCGCACTGGTCATACCCGAGCGCCGCCAGGTTGCACATTGCCCGAGACACCTTGACCGACAGCTCTCTGCTGAACTCCGCAGCCATGGCCCGCTTGACGGCTTTAAACACTGTGGTCATGGGGCTGTGGTCGTTCTTGAAAGGCTCCACCACATAGATGACCTCAATGCGGTTCAGCCGGCAGAGATACTCATAGAATGCGGGTTCATCGGTGTCCTGGAACCGGCCCCACCGACTGATGTCGTAGACAAGAACTTTCTCGAAGTCCGCACCACCTGAGGCAACATCCGAAAGCAACTGCCGAAGGCCCGCGCGCTTGACGACATCAAGGCCGCTGACGCCCTCGTCGGTGTAGATGCGGAGAATCATCATGCTGTGGATCTCGGCATACTGCCGTATCGCCGCCATTTGATTGGCTGGCGAATATTGCTGATGCTCAGTCGACATGCGTACGTACGCGACAGCTCGCGTTGGAACGGCCAACGCTGTTAGGCCTGTGCTAGTCTTCTGATTCAGCATGGGCAGTGCCCGCAATTCGCACCGCGCTGGGACGACTATACGCGCGCCTGGCGTTCCGGTGCGTCACCAAATTCGACAATCACGATGTCGCATTGTGTTGCTGTCACGCGCGTGACAGCGAGACGATAGTCGGAGATATAGGCATGGAGAGGACATATGAGGCATAAAGGAACGCTCGGACCTTGGCTTTGGCAGCCGCTCATGCGAGCGGCTCTGCCAGTTCAAGATACCGGCAAAACGCATTTGCCAGTTGCATCTGACGGGGCGTCCGGCACTCGGCTTCAAATAGCTCTGGGCACGCAACGAGGACCGAAACGCACTTGGCCCGCGAAGTCGCGACGTTGAGGCGGTTGAGGCTGTAGAGAAACTCCATTCCGCGCGGTGCATCAGCGTAACTTGAGGTCGCTGTCGAGTAGATCGCAATGGGGGCCTGCTGACCTTGAAATTTGTCGACTGTGCCGACCCGTGCTCCCGGCAACCGTTGTTGGATCTCGAATACCTGAGCATTGTATGGCGTAATTATCAGGACGTCGTCGAGCGTTATTGGATGCGATTGACCTTCACGATCGGTCCAGCGCACACCAGCCCCCATGACTTCATTGACGAGATCAGCTATCGCAGCAGCTTCCTCAGGCGAATTATTCTGATTGCCGGCATGAAGTACTGGCAAGTAGCGCAAGCCCGCTCCTGATAGGCGGGTATTGCCGCCGATCCTTTGGGCCTCGAGACCGTCCAGGGCGTGCAATCGGCCGGCATAGAAAAGCTCGGATGTAAAGGCGCAAATCTCCGGGTGAAGGCGCCACGTTTCTTCAAGAAAAAGCCCGCGGTCTGCAGCGATCGTTTGCGCATTGCCCAGTATGTGGTGCAATGCCGAGACGTCGCAGCCATCGGGATGGCTTCCTTGAATCGGTTGGTCCAGCTGCTGCGGATCGCCAATCAGAACAACTGTCCTTGCCGCCTGCGAGACGGCAACGACATTAGCGAGCGACATCTGAGCGGCTTCGTCGACAAATAGGACATCCACGCTTTCAAAGGCGTCCGGGCGCGACCATAGCCACGCCGTGCCACCGCCGACATTCACGCCATGACCAATTGCGGCGAGCAGATCTTCGGAACGCCGCGCGAACGTGAGACGGTGACGGGCCTCGCCAACTTCGTCGGCCTTTTGTTGGCAAACGAGCTCCACGCCGAGTTTGTCGGCTTCCTTGATGACCTCGTCGATCAAGTTTCGAATGATCTTATGGCTGTTGGCTGTGATACCGACCGTCTTGCCCTGTCGGACAAGCGCACAGATCATCCGCGCTCCGGTATAGGTTTTGCCGGCGCCGGGTGGTCCCTGGATCGGCAGAATGCCATGTCCGAGGTGCTCTGACAGTCGCAGCGCAGCCTGGAGGGTGTTTTCGGCTTGTTGCCTTATCGGTTCTTCCCCGACTGGTGGCGGTCGTCTCAGTAGTAAGTCCCGCGCTGCTTGGTATCTACTAGGTCCCTCAATACTGTTGGCCGCTACATGTTCACCAATGCGCAGAAGTGCTTCTGCCATGACCCCCGTACCGACGTAGTCATGAGCGAAGACGGCCTGGGGATGAATAGCGGCGCTGTCTTGGCGCTTCTTAATATCGACGGTCCGCTGTTCAAGCGAGATGGCTTCGACTGCGCCAAACTCATTGCCGCCGCAATTACGCAATTTTTCGCCGCCGCGAAGGTCAGTTTCCTGCGGTGGGAAGCTATAGCGGTGTATCGGCGCCCGGGCGGTTCCGCCGGCACCACCGACAAAGCTAAGCCCTGAAAGTCCTGACCGTTCGTGGAGCAGATCTTCGGCGGATAGGGCGGAAAGCCGAAAATACTCCCACCAGACCGCCTTTTGCTCACGTCGGTGCCAGTCGATCAGATTGGCGAGGACCCATCGGGCCTGCTGCTGCTCCGTGCGTTGTGCAGGGTCGTCGGGAACGTCCCTAAGCAGCTGTTCTATTACCGGTTCAATGCGCGCAAGCCACGCCGCCACATTTTCGTTTGGTGCGCCATCTTCGACGTCCTGCGCCCGCGGCACTGGCGTACCGGCCGCCATCAGTTCGGCGCGACGCTCTTCGAGCCAATTGCGCAAAGCGAACGAGGATCGACAGTCATCCTCATTGTAGCCGCGCACGATGGCGCGCGTTTCTTCACTGATAGAGGGCACGTCTTGAAGTTCGAGATGCGCCTGGAGGTTTGCGAGCGCGCTGTTCGCGTTCGGGAGCGGAACTTGCCGAGCGAAGTTGTAGAAGAGCTCAAGACGCTTTATCGAATAGCTTTCCACGCTGGCGCGCAGGCCGTGGCGGACCACTCCATAGAGGTCCACGAAAAGCTTTGCACGCAACATACGATCGATTTCTTCTTCGCGCGTGGCATACCGCCCCATCAGACGCTTGAGGGCAGCTGGTTCGTAGGGTGCGTAGTGATAGATGTGCAATCCAGGAAAGGCCATCCAACGATACATCACGAAGTCGACGAAGTTTTCAAAGACCCGCCGTTCGTCGGCGCGGCTTAACGCCCAGTCGCCACGATAGGCGAGCTGTCCGCCGTCATCGATGCAAACATAGCCGAGCAGGTATTCAAGACCGTGCTCGCCGACAAAGGGATCGCCCTCGAGATCGAGGAAGATATCACCAGGCGATGGTTCGGGCAGTCGCGTCAGTCCGAATCCAGCTTCGACGTTGAGAAGCTCAAATATTGCGATGCCGGTCTCACGCGCTTCGACCTGCAAACGCGCCTGCTCGCGAACTCGATTGTAGGACACGATCGAACCGCGTTCCGGCCGCCATTGCAGCGGCAGGGGAAGGGCAGCGAGCGACGCCATCGTGGTAGCGCCGTGTTGTGCAAGCTCACCGATCTGGATCTTTGTGATATTGGCGACGAGACATAGATGATCGTCTTGTCGCCGCTGCCGATCGCAGTTCTCATACCATCGACAGACATCGCAATGCGGGTTGGGATCCGGGTAGGTCTGTCGAGCGTCATTCTGCCTCAGCGCTTCTTCAAAGTTTTGCCTAACCTGCCGGTAGTATGCTGCATAGTCCGCGAAACGAAATTGCTGAGGGACAAAATCAGACCAAGGCACAACGATATACATGTGCTCGGGCCTTGCTCCCTGCATGTTCTCAAGCAAGTCCGAGTAAAGACAAAGCTGCAGCACTGAGCCGGCCTTTGTCTCGCGGGCGAGCTTCGTGTCGAGCACTTCGTAGGACCAAGCACCGAGGCCACTCGGCTTTTCGACTCTGCGCAAAATGTCGGCGCGTCCGCTCCAATTGCCGCCCTTGAGTGCACCCTGCACGATGACAGCAACACCCTCCCCCATTGCTTCTCGTGTTGCCCGCAACGAAGCTTCAGTGATGTCAAAGCCATCAATGCGCCTCACTTGGTGTCCGGCTACTGTGAGATGCTGTACGAAGTTCTCTTCATGGACGGCGCCGCGTTCCCAAAGGATCTGGAGCAGCGGGTCCCAATGTGTCGGCCTTGGGGACTGCCCGTGTGCAACCGCGTGGTCAAGGACGCTCAGGTGGCGGCAACTGAGGTGCCCGACCAAGTCACTTGCGCTGAGCTGTAATACGCCTTGAACTATTTCCATCAGTCCACGGGGTTCCCTGACTTGACGTCGCCTGTGATTCTAGCGGGCATTTCCAGTATGCCACCATCTTTAATTGTCTGAAATCGGGTTAGCTCTTAACCATCTGCGTTCTCGATGGATCCATAGCTCCTACTGAAAGTAGAGCTAAGTTTCCAGGCGTTGGCCGGCTTCGTCTTGGCGCGCGTTACCGCAGATACCTTCAGAAGCCGACGTATTAACTATCCGTCGTTTTTCCAGCTCGCAGGTCGAAACCGTTGCTCCGTGCCGGGGCTTCCCCGTAAAGTTGAGAGACCGGCGCTCCAGCTAGGCTCGAGCGTCCGGCACGCGGCAGAATGTCGTGGGTTCACGTGGGGGTCTTATGAGCTGGGAACTCATTGCGATCTTGATTGTCGCCGTGGTGGTTGCACGCTTTCTTTTCTCTCGAGGCAACAAGGCTGAATCCGCCCGCTCGGCGACATCATCGCGTAGCAGGGCCGAGCCATCCTTCCCATCCAACAGGCCAAATCAAGGTTCGGCCAAGCGTGTCGAGCCCATTTGGCATCCACCCGGAACAGCCGCCTACGTCAAGGGCTACGCCATCAGCGATGGCATGGTTTACGTTGGCGATAACCTGGGTGGTGGCCTGACCAGCTACTATACGAGCGGCGTCGCCCCCTGCTTCATCGACGTAAATCTCCCCGTTGCACGGACCAATGCGGACGTGAGTGGCGCGGGCATGCACTACTGGCCCTCCTATTCCGAAATCGCCCCGGAATGCCGCCTCGCTTATCTGGAATGGTTGGCAGGAGGAAAGAGGGCGCCGCAATACTCGATCGGCTACGTCTTTCTTTACTTCTATGGGATCGAGCGGCGTCTTCTGATAGAGCGGCCCGATGCGCGGGAAACAGGCTTCCTAGTCAAGGAGATTCTCCGGCTGCGACAGATCTATGGGGGAAACGCCTCATTCCAGCGATACAGCCGTGCGCTCCTGGAGGCCATTGAAGCCCGCCATCTCCTTGCCAATCCGAATTCGGCAGTGCAGTTCAAGCCAGACCTCTCGGCTACCAACCAGGAAATGCCTCTGCCGCTCAGAATCGCGATCGCCCTCAAGGTGAGCCGAGAAGAGCCGCTTTCCTTTGAGTTAGCGACCGCCGGGTATCTTTCGATTCCGGAATTCGCGGGAGGCTCTCGGTTGCGCGTTGGCGCCACCCGAGCGCGTTCCGAATTCCTCGATCTCATGCGCCTCCGATTCGCGAAAGCCTTTCCGGATGGCTTCAAGCTCCGGAACAAGAAGTCTTCGCAACTTCGCATCGACTATAAGGCCGCGAGCAAGAATGAGCGTATCGATCTGGCCGCCGGCATGAACCTTAAAGGCGTCCCGGATCCCATTGAGCTCACCTGGACCAAATTGGTCGAACTTGGCGAGGAAGCCATGGACGACCTCGCTCCATATGCCCGGTTCATCGGCCGCAACCCGGAAAAGTCCGCGTCACCGGAAGCCTTGCTGCTACTACCGGCGGAGTTGCAGTCGAATGCCGTAGAAGACCGATTTGCCAGTCAGACGGAATGGCTAGAAGCTCTCGAAAAGCCGATTGCTCAGGTGCCCCTATGCGAAGTCGCCACGCAATTTTCCGGTTCCGGGGAGGTCGACCAACGCCAGTTTCGGGCAATCGCCGAGCTCCTCCAATCCTTAGGTTACGGAATAGAGCCGGATCCACTCTTTGGTGGGATGAAGGCTCGCGCGACCGATCTGGTTTGCATCTTCTCTGCTCCTGACAGCCACATCGTTCGGCAGGAGCCAAGGCCCGCCTACCTGCTGGCAACCTCCATAGTGACGCTCGTCGCTGGCATTGCAACATCCTCCGCCTCTGGTCTCGGTCCGGAAGAGCTGAAATGGCTTGGTTGGATCAAAGAGCGCCTTGCTCTCAGCGACGTCGAGAGCTTGCGACTGCGCGCTCATGTTCAATGGCTGGTCGCAAAACGCCTATCGGTCTCGCAGGTGAAGCGAGCCATCGGCACGGTGCCAATTGCCGAGCGCGAAGAGATTGCGGACTTTGCTGCCAGCGTTGCAGCCGCTGACGGTGTGATCGAGAAGTCGGAAGTCGCTTTCCTCGAGAAGATCTACGACGAGCTCGGTGTCCCTCGGCAGAAACTCTATACAGCGCTACATAGAGCGGCGTCAGAGGTAGCATCACCCACGGATGAGCCCGTCACGGTCCAGCCGCAAACCGAGAAAGGTCCAACCTTCCGAATTCCGCCTGCACCTGCCCGCAAGGCGAAGAAACCTGCCTCCGGCCCGATTATCGATACTCGTAAGGTCCAAGCAGTTGTTGAGGACACCAAGCGGGTTTCCGACGTGCTTTCGGACATCTTCAAGGAAGAAGAGTCGACGAAACCGGAAGCTCCGACAGCGGTCGAAGCTGACAGTGGGTTGTTTGCTGGCTTGGATCCTCAACATGCACAGCTAGTCGCAATTCTTATCAAGACTAGCGAGTGGTCTCGTGCCGCCTTTGAAGATCAGGCAAAGAAGCTTGGTTTGATGCCTGATGGTGCCCTCGAGGTCATCAATGAATGGTCCCTCGAGACGCTGGACGAAGCCTTGATCGAAGATGGCGAACCGCTTTCCGTCAACCGGGAGCTTCTCCAGGATACTGCTGAATAGAACACAGAACGAGGAAGGTGCCATGACGGCGAGTATCAAACTAAAAGAGCGTGACGGCGTCGTGCAGGCACTGCGTGCCGGTGTAGTGCCCCGTCAAGGATTGCGACATGTCCAGGTGGGTCGCGCGCGGGAAGTCGAGGAAATCATCAAGGACGTCGAGCGGATTGGTGGCGGAGGCTCGGCGATCCGGTTCATTGTCGGCGAATATGGATCAGGCAAGACCTTCTTCCTCAACTTGAGCCGCGCCATTGCCATGGAAAAGAAGCTTGTCGTGGCGCATGCGGATTTGGCGCCGGATCGCCGCATTCACGCAACTAGCGGTCAGGCCCGAGGCCTCTATGCCGAACTCATGCGCAATGTCGCCACTCGCACGAAACCAGATGGCGGAGCGCTCGGCAGTGTCGTTGAACGCTTCATCGGTGAGGTTCAGAAAGAAGCCAAGGCATCCGGGCGCAAGACCAGTGATCTCATTCATGAACGTTTGGCGCCGCTGCAGGAACTGGTTTCAGGCTACGACTTTGCGAGCGTGGTTGAACGCTATTGGAACGCATTCGAGGAAGGCAGCGAGCAGAAGAAGGCCGCAGCGCTGAGATGGCTTCGCGGCGAATATGCCCTTAAGACGGAGGCTCGCGAAGCCCTGGGTGTTCGAACCATCATCGATGATGCCTCGGTTTACGACTACCTGAAGCTCATGAGCCGCTTCACACGCCTCGCGGGCTATGATGGTCTGGTGATCGTCCTGGACGAGATGGTCAACCTCTTCAAGCTGGTCAATGCGCAAGCCAGGAATGCCAACTACGAGCAAATACTTCGAATCGTTAACGATGTGCTCCAAGGCTCGGCTGAACACATCGGGTTCTTTTTCGGTGGCACGCCCGAGTTCCTCATGGATAGCCGGCGAGGGCTGTACTCTTATGAAGCCCTAAGGTCTCGCCTGGCCGAGAATACGTTTGCCCGCGATGGCATGATCGACTTCTCAGGTCCGGTCATCCGGTTGCAAACCCTGTCGATCGAGGAGATGTATGTCCTTCTTCAGAACCTCAGGCACCTCTTCGCCAGCGGGAACCGCGACCGCTATCTGGTTCCGGATCACGCGCTCAACGCATTCATGGAGCACTGCAATAAGAAGATCGGAGAGGCGTATTTCCGAACGCCTCGCAACACGATTAAGGCCTTCCTAGATCTTCTTTCAATCATCGATCAGAATCCCGGCACAAAATGGGAGCAATTGCTAGGTACCATCGAGCTCGAGGAAGACCGGCCGCCGGCAGGCGGAGATATAGACGACGATGCGATCGCGCCTTCTACCAAGACGCAGATTACCAAACAGCAATCCGGCGACGCAGCGGACGATGATCTGGCGTCGTTTCGGATGTAGAGCCACGCGATGGCAGCGCCGTCCGAAGGACCACCGCCGGGATCTGACGACGCTCGCGCCTCTGCGGCATTCGGGCAGCTTCACGAGAAGGTGCAGCGCTGGATCTGGCGGCAAGGATGGACCGAGCTCCGTGATATTCAGGAGCGCTCAATCCCCGTTCTGATCGGTGCTGACCGTGACGTAATCATCGGTGCAAGCACGGCAAGCGGTAAAACCGAAGCTGCGTTTCTCCCGATCGTTTCACGCCTGGCATGGGACGGCGCGGTGGATGGGTTCGGCGCAATATACATCAGCCCGCTAAGAGCGCTCATCAATGACCAGTTCGGTCGGCTTGAGGCCCTCTGCGAGGAAATGGATATCCCGGTCTTTAAGTGGCATGGTGACGTTTCCGCCGCGGTCAAACAACGTGCTCGCAGCCGGCCGGAAGGCATTCTACTTATTACGCCCGAGTCGGTAGAGGCCCTGCTGGTTCGGCGTGGACCTGACGTGCCTAAGCTCTTTCGCAGCCTCCGCTACCTTGTCGTGGATGAGTTGCATGCATTCTTCGGGTCGCCGCGAGGTAAGCAGCTGCAATCCTTGATGCATCGGATAGAAATCGCAGCTGGTCGCAGAATTCCACGAATTGGCTTGTCGGCGACCCTGGCCGACATGAAACTTTCGGCGGAATTTCTTAGGCCGCTCGATCCGCTCAATGTCCATATCCTGGAATCGAAGAGCAGCGGTCAGGAGCTAAAGCTACAGCTTCGCGGCTACCTGGAGCCTGCACGTGCCCGGCTGGACGTCCCAAAGCAGTCGCAAACCCGGTCGGACGACGAAGCAGAAGATGACAATGAAACCGCCCGAACAGCGAATGAGGAGAGCCCCGCTGACAGCGCAATTGCGCGCCATCTCTTCCAGACACTGCGCGGCAAGAGAAGCCTTATCTTTGCAGGCTCCCGCAACCGGGTCGAACTGTATACCGCAAAGCTCAATGAATTGACTGAGCAAGAGCGTGTGCCCGAAGAGTTTTTCGCGCATCACGGCAGCCTATCGCGGGAGTATCGGGAGCATGCTGAACAGCGCATGAAAGAAGAGGATCGCCCTGCATCTGTCGTCTGCACCACGACGTTGGAGCTTGGCATCGACGTGGGGCAGATCGAGAGCGTCGCTCAGCTGGGTCCGGGACAGACCGTGTCCGGAATGCGACAGCGCCTTGGCCGCTCCGGACGCCGGCCGGGCAAGCCATCGATTATGCGCATCTATGCTAAGGAGCTGGAGTTTGGCGAGCGGATTCACCCGTTGGATGCCTTGCGGAGAGAAACCATCCAGTGCGTCGCAATGATCAATCTAATGTTGGCTAAGTGGAATGAACCGCCCGCTCTTGGCCGACCTAACTTCTCGACGTTGACGCATCAGATTCTGGCGCTGATCGCCCAACATGGCGGGCTAACGGCGAAACAGGCGTGGCAGCTGCTGATCGAAAGCAAGGTGTTTGGTTCGATCTCGATAGATCTGTTTAAGACACTTCTTCGCCGGCTCGCAGATCCCAGCGTTCGAATCCTGGAACAAGCCGCGGACGGCACGCTGCTCCCAGGTGAAGCTGGCGAACGCATCATCCAAGGACGCGACTTCTACGCGGTGTTCCAGACGCCAGAGGAATATCGCGTGATAACCGATCGAGGGCGAGCTCTCGGGACACTTCCCCTGGAGACGCCATACCAGCCTGGCCAGCTCATCATCTTCGGTGGCCGGCGCTGGCGCATTTTCACAATTGAAGCCATCAGAAAGGAAATCGTCGTCACTCCGGCCAGAGGCGGGCGTCCGCCGACGTTCGGAGGCACGGCCCTGCCGCCCGCGGACGGTGTTATCCTGGAGATGAAGCGCGTCTACGAGGAAATACCACTCCCATCCTACTCGGATAAGAGTGCGACTGAGCTCATTCAGGAAGCCCGTGAAAGTTACGACCTTTATGGCTTACGGAAGCGCAACCACCTCTACAGCGGCGATATGATCCTGCTGTTTCCATGGGTCGGGCCGCAAGCGCAACAGGCATTGCTCTTATCCTTGGAGGACTATGAGCTTGAGCCAATGCCGATGGGGCTTGCCATTGGGATCCCCTCAAAGCTCGAGATACAGCTCCGGCGCGCGCTCGAACGCTTGGCCACGGCTGCGCCTCCCGATCCCGTCGAACTTGCGTATCTCATTTCGCAGAAGTTGCGCGACAAGTACGATTGGTGTCTTGGCGATGATCTCTTAGCCCAAGAGTTGGCTGCTGACCTCGATACCGCGCGAGTGTCGGGACTGTGCAACCTGCTGTCGATTTCGCTGCGCGAAGCAGCAGCCGAAGACTGAGCGGAGGCGTCAGCGCTGACTAGTGGCAGGACGTCTGATCCGACTCTCAAGGGACGCGAAAGCTTCTGCGTACCTTGCCTTCCAATCGAGTCTTGTATTCAGAAGCCTACCCGCATCGCGGCGATGATAAGCCGTCGGCGCTCCTCATATTGGCGCGCAGTCGTCCAGTGGTGCTCTAGTTGAGCCTCATCTCGCAAACCCACCAACTCATCGACCAGCTTCTGCCCCTCGCCTCTGGCGATTGTTTCCGCGTCCTCCTCGCTCAAGCCGATCTGTGACATATAGTTTGCTCCACAAGGAACGAGGGCGCGACCGAGTTTCCCCGGTCACGCCCCCTATTCTATTTCAACAGAGCCAGTATCAACGCCAACAGTCGCAGTGCGACTTCCCCGTCCAGCCTGACCCTCAACTCGAACTCAAACATGGAGGTGGTTTCCTTCACGCTGAGCCTGCGCGCGCGCCCAGGCGGTTGCCCGGGGTGTATAGTGATCGGTGGTGCTCTCCATATGTGCCCAAGCGAGGGGCATCTCGGCGGCCTGTAACGGGGCGGCAGAACCGAACACCATTCCGCTGGTGATCCGCGTGCATCAGAGACGTCGGCCTCTCCATCGGCCTTTGGGGCGGGTGGTCGGGCGGGCCGCTACTGGGCAACACTAAGGGGCCGCCAGTGTCACCGGCCTTAACTTGGCGGGTGACGGGCAGTCGCTATAGCATCACGCGGCAATGTAGGTTGAGCCTTCCGAGTCGGACAAGCCAAACCGACGGTAGGGCCCTACTGGCACCGCCAATTCTGGCCAGCTTCTCGGCGGGGCTCGCTGTAAAGTGGACCGATATCGGGAGGGCAGGCACCATGGAAAGGCCGGAGACAGACGGCAAATCTAGCAATTATTCAATCGTGCCCCGTGATCCGCGCTCTTTGACGCAGGATGAGTTAGCGAAAGCGGTGGAGCTACTGAGGAAGGGTGCCGCCGTTGACCCGCAATCGGCCGCGGCAGAGATTCCGCAGTCCGTTGGTTTAGTAATGGCAATGCGAGGCAATGAGTTGGTCGGAATTGGGACAATCAAACGGGCAAGACCACAATAACCGACTAGCTCACGGTGTACGACGGCTCCAAAACATCTGAGCGCCATCTCCGCTCTCCGACACAAACATCGCAGCATTCATCGGTTGCGGCAGAACTGGATCATCCAGTTTGACCCTAAGATAGTCCTTCGGACTGGTTCCTCCTGTCTTCGCCTCCCATGCCTCTCCAATCCGCGAAGTCCCCACAAATACCCGAAACGCCGGCGCCTTCTTGCTGGTCCGGTCATCGTTCGGCACCAGGCGCACCTTGGCATCAATGGTGAGCGTCCGGATGGTTCCAACCCACCCGCCGTCTTTCGCCGGAGTAAATGTCCCGATGATTGCCATTCCTAGGTCTCCTCGGACTCACCGCCAGCCTGTTGGCCAGAACTCTTTCGACGGCCGCGTCGCGGGCGAGGTTCGACGGCTGGAAGCTCCGGTACCTCTTTCCGCGCTTTCGCGAAGCCTCGATCACCCTCCAGAAAGCTGGCGAGCATGAAGGGGACAAGCTCCTCCACGGATTCAGCTTGTCCATATGTCGCGCGATAGACAGCAGCATATTCACGAAGCGCTTGGGCGAGATCCGGCTGGACGGTGATCGTCAACTTGAGGGGGACGCGGTCGGGGAGCTTGGCAAGCTTCAACTCTGGCATGATCTCTCCTTCATCCGCGATAAGGCCGGAGCACGAGATCCTTCTCGACAATTACCCGAAGCGGCCAGCCAGGCCGGACGGTGATCGTGGGCTGGATGTCGAGGTTTTTCTCGACCAGGCGCTGGCCCGCTTGGTTGGTGCTTTCCTGGGTTGATTGCCGAAGTGTGCGAACGAGATCCCCCTCCTCGCT
>JAWKVL010000054.1:0-31294 GCA_041398065.1 Dongiaceae bacterium
CCGGACAGTTCGCAGGCGGCGGCGCTTCGAACCCGCAATGATGACATTGCAGGCGGCCGAGATAGCGATGCTCCACCAGCCAGGCGCTGCAGTTCGGACATTGCAGCCGATGCCCGCAGGCGCGGCACAAGGTCAGCGGCGCATAGCCGCGGCGATTGAGGAACAGCAGCGCCTGCTCCTTGCGCTCCAAAGTCGCCTTCACCGCTTCGCGCAACGGCGGCGACAGCCAGGACTGGCGCGGTGGCGGCTCGCGGCGCAAATCGATCAGGCGTACCTCCGGCATTTGCGCAGGTCCGTGACGGTCCGGCAGATGCAGGAAGCGATAGCGGCTGGTCTCGACGTTGTGCATCGTCTCGAGCGATGGCGTCGCCGAAGCGAGGATCACCGGGATCTGCGCCAGGTGGCCGCGCACCACCGCCATGTCGCGCGCCTGATAGACGACGCCATCCTCCTGCTTGAACGCCTGTTCGTGCTCCTCATCGACGATGATGAGGCCGAGATCGCGGTACGGCAGGAACAGAGCCGAGCGCGCGCCAACCACGACCTTCGCATCGCCGCGCAGGACAGCGCGCCAGGTCAGACGCCGCTCCAGCCCCGTCAGTTCCGAATGCCACTGGCCCGGCGCTGCACCGAACCGTTCGGTGAAACGTTCCAGCCACTGTGTCGTGAGCGCGATCTCCGGCAGCAGGATCAACGCCTGCTTGCCGCGCTTGAGACACGCCGCGATCGCTTCGAAATAGACCTCGGTCTTGCCCGAGCCGGTGACGCCATCGAGCAGCGTCACGCCCGCATGCGCCTGGATGAGCTCGTCGGCCGCAGCGCGTTGCGCCGGCGAAAGCTGCGCGCCGGGCAGATCGGGATCAGGCTGGCCGAACGGCTTCGCCAGCGGTTGCGCCACCACGCGCAATTGCCCAAGCTGCGCCATCTTGCCCAGGACGCTGGTCGTGACTCCCGCCCGGTGCGCCAGATCGCCCGGCTGCATCGACGGCATGTCGGCGAGCGCGTCCAGCACGCGCCGGCGGGACGCCGTCATCTGTCCGGCTTCTGGGTCCCCGATCGCATAGGCCTTGAGGCTGCGCTCCGGCTTGAAGGCATCGCTCACGCTCATCGCCATCTTGAGGACGGCGCCGGACGCCGACAGGCAATAGTTCGCGACCCAATCGACGAAGCGCCGCGAGATCTCCGGCAGCGGCGCGATTTCAATTTTTGCTTCGATTTGTTTCAGTTTGGCGCGCGGCACATCATCCTTGGCTTCGCCCCACACGACGCCGAGGACCGAGCGCGAGCCGAGCGGCACTTCGACGAAATCGCCGGTTGCGATTTCCATGCCATCCGGCACCAGATAGTCATAAGCACCGCTCAGCGGCAACGGCAGCAACACCCCGATCCGGCGATCCGTAGCCGCCGCCGTTTCAGGTGGTGTATCGCTGGCGAAGAGCGAGGCCATGGGCTAGACTCGGGCACACATCCGGGGGTCGATTCGGGAGCGTCATCGTACCGCGCCCATTCATCCGCCGGAACCTGGATTTGCGAAGATTTGCTGCGAGTGAAACAAGCGTCATGAAATTCTTTCTCGATACCGCCGAGATCAATGACATTCGCGAGCTGGCTGCATCCGGCCTGGTCGACGGGATCACCACCAACCCATCGCTGGTGATGAAGAGCGGGCGGCAGTTCGTCGACGTAGTGCGCGAGATCTGCGAGATCGTGCCCGGCCCGGTCAGCGCCGAGGTCATCTCCACCGAACACGAAATCATGCTGGCCGAGGGTCGCAAGCTGGCCAAGATCGCGAGCAACGTGGTCGTGAAAGTGCCCTTGACGCCGGACGGCCTCAAGACCTGCAACAAGCTTTCGAAGGAAGGCACCAAGGTCAACGTGACGCTGTGCTTCTCGCCAGCGCAGGCATTGCTCGCGGCGAAATCTGGCGCCACCTACATCTCGCCCTTCGTCGGGCGACTCGACGATGTCGGCACCGACGGCATGAAGCTGATCGCCGACATCGTGCAGATCTATCGCGCCTATGACAGCATCAAGACCGAGGTGTTGGTCGCCTCCGTGCGTCACCCGATCCACATCATCGAGGCGGCGAAGCTGGGCGCGGACGTCGCGACCATGCCGCCCAGCGTGCTGCGGCAGATGTTCAATCACCCGCTGACCGACAAGGGCCTCGCCGCCTTCCTGGCGGATTGGGCCAAGACCGGTCAGAAGATTCTCTAGCGTCGGATCACAGCATGGCGGAACGACCCGAGGAGCTGCAGAAGAAATCGCCGGCCATGCCGAGCGCCGCGCAGGTGATCGCCTACCTCCGGCGCCATCCCGATTTCCTCTATCGCCATCCCGAGCTCCTCGATTTGCAGGCCGCGCCGGGACGCCACGTCGAAGGTCCCATTGTCGACCTGCAGCAGTTCATGGTGGAGCGCCTGCGCAACGACGTCGCCAAGCTGCGCGCCAACCAGGACGAGATCATCGCCAACAGCCGTGACAATCTCGGCACGCAGGAGCGCATCCACAAGGCAGTTCTGGCGCTGCTGGAAGCCGACACGTTCGAGGAGTTCATCGAGATCATCACCGGCGACCTGGTGCTGCTGCTGGAAGTCGACGTGGTGTGCCTGTGCATCGAGCGCACCGAGGGCTACAACCGCCGCCCGAAGCTTGACGGGCTCGAGCTGTTGGAGCAGGGCTCCGTCGATCGCATCATGGGCAAGGGCAAGCAGGTGCTGCTGCGCGACGACACGGTCGGCGACCCGGAAGTGTTCGGCGGCGCCGCCGACCTGGTGCGGTCCGACGCGCTGTTGCGCCTCAAGCCCAGCAAGGCCGCACCCAATGCCGTGCTCGCTTTCGGCACGCGCCATCCCGGTTATTTCCATCCGGGGCAGGGCACGGAGCTGTTGAGCTTCCTTGGCCGGATCATCGAATTCGGCATCCGGTCGTGGCTGGATCTGCCGCGCCCCTGAAACAGGAGGCGGATGCGGCGGAAGGCTTCCGCGCCGCGCCCGATCTGCAGAACGCGCTCGGTCAATGGCTGTCGTGGCTTGCCCATGAGCGGCGGGTCGCAGACCTGACGCGCGCCGCCTATGCGCGCGACATCGCGCAGTTCCTCGGATTCCTCGCCCGCCATCAGGGCGGGTTGCCGCGCCTTGCCAGCCTCTCAAGCCTCAGCCGCGGCGATTTCCGCGCCTGGATGGCGGCGCGTCAGGCGGAGGGGATCGAGGCCCGCTCGCTCGCCCGCGCCTTGAGTGCGCTCAAGAACCTGTTCCGCTTCCTCAGCCGTCGCGCTCTTGCTGCCAATGGCGCCGTCGCAACCCTGCGCGCGCCCAAGCTGCCGCGCGCCGTCCCCAAGCCGCTGACGGTCGGGGAGGCGATGGATGTGGTGGACGAGGTCGCTTCGCTCCATGAGGTGGACTGGATCGGCAAACGCGATGCCGCGATCCTGATGCTGCTCTACGGCGCCGGCTTGCGCGTGGGCGAAGCGGTGTCACTCAGTCGCCGCGACCTGCCGATGACTGGAGAGGCGCGCACCCTCACCGTCACCGGCAAGGGGCGGAAGACCCGCATCGTGCCCCTGCTGCCGGAGATCGTATCCGCAATGCGCGACTATCTCGCTGCCTGTCCATGGGGCGGGACCGGCAGCGACCCCCTGTTCATGGGTGCCAAGGGCGGCCGGCTCAGCCCCCGCCTGGTCCAGAAGGCGATGCAGACTTTGCGCCTGGCGCTCGGCCTGCCCGAAACCGCGACGCCTCACGCCCTGCGCCATTCCTTCGCCACCCATCTGCTGGGGGCCGGCGGCGATCTGCGGGCGATCCAGGAGTTGCTGGGCCATTCCTCGCTGTCGACCACCCAGCGCTACACCGACGTCGACGCGCAACACCTGCTGCAGGTCTACCAAGCCGCCCACCCACGGGCCCGGCGCTAACTATAGGTGCCAGGCATTGGCTGGGCGGGGTGAGTTGTGGCATGGATCGGCCATGAGCATCACCGTCCGCCCCCTGACCGAAGCCGATGCTGAAGCCGTCATCGCCATGCACGACGCCTTCACCGCCTATCTGCTGGCGATGGGCGATCCAGAAGCCGAGACCAAGCACTTCACCAGGGACCGTTATCTGCGGGATGGCTTCGGGCCGGACCCGGTCTTTGCCGGCCATATCGCCGAGGAAATGGGCTCACCGCGCGGCTACCTGCTTTATTTCAAAGGGTATAATGTGGACCTCGCGTACCGGCTGTTCTTCATCTGCGATCTGTGGGTCGAGCCGGATGCGCGCGGCAAGGGCATCGGCCGCAGCCTGGTGGCGCGCTGCGCGGCGGACTGCCGGACTTGGGGCGGGGAATGGCTGGAATGGTATGTGTACCGGCCCAACAAAATGGCGTTCGACTTCTACCGCAGGCTAGGCGGGCGGGAGAGCGACGGGCTGGCAGTCATGACCATAAGGGCGGACGCGCTCTGATCCGTTCGGCGGCGCTCGCGCTGCTGCTCCTGCTGCCGGTACCTTGCCAGGCGATCACCGTCCAAGAGAATCAGTTCGTCGAAGGCGGCCGGCCGGTCGTCCTGCGCGGCATCGGAATGGGCGACGTTACCGATCTGCCCTCGGACGCCGATCCATATCCCGAGATCGCCAAGGCGTGGCACGCCAATGTCGTGCGCCTCTCCATTCATCCCGGCACCTGGCGCGACAAGAAGGACAAGGCGCTCAGCACGCTGAAGCATCAGATCGAAATGGCGCGCGCCGCGGGCCTCTATGTCATCATCGACTATCACGTGATCGGCTTTCCCGACGCCTACGCGCTGGACTATCTCGACGTCACCGATCCCAGCACCAAGACCGACCGCTACGATTCGCGCTTCACGCTGGCGATGGATTTCTGGATGACGATGGCGCTCAACTATACCGACCCGGACATCTTGTTCGAGCTGTGGAACGAGCCCAGCAGCAACACCGAAGAAGAGGAAGGCGGCGATCCCTCCTTCTGGAAGAAGTACCGCCCCTACTGGCGCGTGCTGACCGACGCGATCCGCGCCAGCGGCAGCAAGAACGTGCTGCTGGTCGCCCCGCCGCTCTGGGCCTACAACCTGCGCGGCATCAAGGACGATCCGCTGCCGGACGAGAACACCGCCTATGTCTGGCACGTCTATGCCGGCGATTCGCCGGAGGAATGGACCGACGCGCTCGACGATCTGGACAAGGCAAAGCCGGTGATCGTGACCGAATGGGGCTTCGAGCCGGACGTCAACCAGCATTGGTCGGGGACCGCGGAGGATTACGGCGAGCCGTTCGCCGACTTCATGGACGCGCGCGGCCTGTCATCGACCGCGTGGTGCTGGAACCCCGACTACGGCCCGAGCCTGCGCTACAAGAGCGGCAAGCTCACCGCCTGGGGCAAGTTCGCGCAAGATTATCTCGAGAAGCACGCGGTGGGGCAGTAGGCGCTCTTTCGCGCTCACCTTAACCTACATATGTATCGGCTTGCTCGCGATCGCCAGCGCCGCTTCCTTGATCGCTTCGTTGAGCGTCGGGTGGCCGTGGAAGGCGCGGGCGACGTCCTCGGCGGAGCCGCCGAATTCCATCGCCATGGAGATCTCGTGGATCAGCGTGCCGGCCTCGGGGCCGAGCACGTGCCCGCCGAGCAGCCGGTCGGTCTTCGCGTCGGCCAGCAGCTTCACCATGCCCTCGGAATCGGCATTGGCCTTGGCGCGGGAATTGGCGAGGAAGGGGAACTTGCCGACCTTGTACTCCACGCCGGCTGCCTTCAGCTCTTCCTCGGTCTTGCCGACGCTCGCCAGCTCCGGCCAGGTGTAGACTATGTTGGGGCAGGTCTCGTAGTTCACATGGCCGGCCTGGCCCGCCAGCATCTCCGCCAGCGCGACGCCCTCTTCCTCCGCCTTATGCGCCAGCATGGCGCCGTGGATCACGTCGCCGATCGCATAGATGCCGGGCACGCTGGTCTGGAAGTGGCCGTCGACCGCGATGCGGCCCTTGTCGTCCAGCTTCACGCCGACCATCTCCAGCGCCAGCCCCTCGACATAGGGCCGCCGCCCGATCGCAACCAGGACCACGTCGCTGGTCAGTTCCTCCGCCGCGCCGCCCTTCGCGGGCTCGAGCGTCAGCGTCACCTTCTTCCCGGCCTTCTTGGCGCCCGTCACCTTGGTGCCGAGCTTGAACGCGATCCCCTGCTTGACGAGGATCTTCTGGTAGGCGTCGCCGATCTCCTTGTCCATGGTCGCGACGATGCGGTCCAGGAACTCGACCACCGTCACCTTGGCGCCGAGCCGCCGCCATACCGAGCCCAGCTCCAGGCCGATCACGCCGCCGCCGATCACCACCAGATGCTCGGGCACCTTTTCCAGCGCCAGCGCGCCGGTCGAGGAGACGATCTGCTTCTCGTCGATCTCCACGCCCTTGAGCGGCGCCACGTCCGAGCCGGTGGCGATGATGATGTTCTTGGCGCTGATCGTCTCGCCCTTGCCGTCATTCAGCACCTCGACCTTGCCGTTGCCGACCAGGCGGCCCAGGCCTTTCAGCCATGTCACCTTGTTCTTGCGGAACAGGAATTCGATGCCCTTGGTGAAATCGGCGACCACCTTGTCCTTGCGGCCCATCAGCGTCTTGAAGTCGAGGTCGACCTTGCCGATGTTCACGCCGTGCTGGGTCAGATCGTGGCCGGCCATCTCGTAGAGATGCGAGGATTGCAGCAGCGCCTTGGACGGGATGCAGCCGACGTTGAGGCAGGTGCCGCCGAGCGTGCCGCGCTTTTCGACGCAGGCGGTCTTGAGGCCGAGTTGCGCCGCCTTGATGGCGCAGACATAGCCGCCCGGTCCGCTGCCGATCACCACCACGTCGAATGCCTGCTCCGCCATGTCCCGTCCCTTTTGTCGTTCAGCGCCGCCGCAGCAGCACGGTCGCGCGCTCCTTGCGTACTCCATAGGCCGTCATCGCCGGGAACGCGGTGCGCGGCACTACGTAGTCCGTTACCTTGCGCGGCGTATGGCCCATGCTCTTGGAGATCCAGGGGTCGTTGACCGTCACGTTCTTGTCATCGATGCCCGTCACCACGACCCAATGCGCGGTCGGGTCCTTGTGGATGTATTCCATGCTAACCAGCACCACGGGAATCGCACCGCTTGCGATATCCTTGCGTAGATCGTCGATCGAGCGCGCACCGATCCGGTAGGGGATCTTGAGCCGCTTCATCTCGGCCAGATCTGCCTTGTGCAACTCGGTCATCACCTTGGCGCGCCCCTTGTCCCTGGCGAGGGAGCCGAGGAATGTGCCCTTGTGATTGATCCAGACCTCGACGTCGAAGCCGCGGCGATGAGCGGCGAGCGCGAGGCCCGTAACGCCGCAGCCGCCATGATGCGGGCCGCCCATGAAGATGGTCGTGGCCTCGCGCCACAACTGCAGCTCATGCGCGCGCGATACGTCGATCTGCGAATCAAGCGCCTTCATCGCCATCAACAGCGATGACGGGCCGCAGGTGAAATCCGTCGTCTGGTTGTAGTATGGAACCGACCCGCGCCGGCCGACACTCTTGAAGTGCGTGCCGTTGTGGGCTTTTGACGCCGTCTTGCCGGCGTTCTCGCCGGGCGCGCCCTTGCGCGCCGGGCGCGCCTTCAGCCTCGCCACGGTCACAGTTCCAGGATCAGCCGCTGCGGGTCTTCGAGGCATTCCTTGAGTCGCACCAGGAAGGTGACAGCCTCGCGTCCGTCGATGATGCGATGATCGTAGCTCAAGGCCAGGTACATCATCGGACGGATCTCGACCTTGCCGTCCACCGCCATCGGACGCTGCTGGATCTTGTGCATGCCGAGGATGCCGGATTGCGGCGGATTGAGGATCGGCGTCGACATCAGCGAGCCATAGACGCCGCCATTGGAGATGGTGAAGGTGCCGCCCATCAGCTCTTCGATCGACAGCTTGCCGTCGCGGGCGCGCTTGCCGAGCTCGCCGATCTTGGCCTCGATCTGCGGCAGGCTCATCTTGTCGGCATCGCGCACCACCGGAACGACCAGCCCCTGCTCGGTGCCGACCGCGACGCCGATGTCGTAGTGGTTCTTGTAGATGATGTCGCCGCCGTCGATCTCGCCATTGACCGCCGGGATCTCCTTCAGTGCCTGGATGCAAGCCTTCACGAAGAAGCCCATGAAGCCGAGCTTCACCTTGTGGCGCTTCTCGAAGCTCTCCTTGTACTGCTCGCGCAGGGCCATGACGGAACCCATGTCCACCTCGTTGAAGGTGGTGAGCATGGCGGCCGTGTTCTGGGCCTGCTTCAGGCGCTCGGCGATGCGCCGGCGCAAGCGGGTCATCGGCACCCGCTCCTCGTTGGCGGTGAGGGCGCGCGGCACGTGCGGCACTTCAGGCTGGGGCGCGGCGGGTTGCGGCAGCGGCGTTACCGGAGTGATTTGCGGTGCGGCCGGCTTCGCCAGATGCGCGGTCACGTCGCCCTTGGTCAGGCGTCCGTCCTTGCCAGTGCCGGCAATGGCGGCTGGATCGAGATTGTTCTCCGCCACCAGCTTGCGCACGGCGGGCGACAGGGTTTCGCCAGCCGGCTTGGCTGGCGCCGCCACCGGGGCCGGCGCCGCTTTCACCGCGGGCTGGGCCGGCGCGGCGGGCTGAGCCTTGGCGGCGGGCGCCGGTTTCGCCGGCGCGGCGGCCGCGACGGCGCCTTCGACGATCTGGCCGATCACGGCGCCGATCGCAACGACACTGCCGGCCGGCGCGGAAATCTCACCCAGCGTGCCGGCGGCGGGCGCGTAGAGTTCCTGCGTCACCTTGTCGGTTTCGAGTTCCGCCAGCGCCTCGTCGGCCTTCACCGGGTCGCCGACATTCTTCATCCATTTGGCGACCGTTGCCTCGGTCACCGATTCGCCGAGTCCCGGCACGACAATGGGTGTTGACATCTACGCTCTCCTATTGCGCCGCGCGTCGAGCGGGCGCTTCGACAACCAAGGCGGCTTCGACCAGCGCCGCCTGTTCCTTCAAGTGCCGGCGCAGCAGGCCGGTCGCGGGCGAGGCCGCCGCCGGACGTCCGGCATAGAGCAGCCGCTGCTGCTTGACGCCCATGTCGGCCATCACCGATTCGATCTCCGGCATCACCATGGTCCACGGGCCCATGTTCTTGGGCTCTTCCTGGCACCAGATGATCTCCGCGCCCGGGAAGCGCAACAGCTCGGTCTTCAACGGCTTGTGCGGGAACGGATAGAGCTGCTCGAGACGCAGGATCTGCACGTTGCTGATCTCGCGCTTCTCGCGCTCCTCATGGAGGTCGTAATAGACCTTGCCGCTGCACAGCACGACCCGCTTGATATCCTTGTCCGGCGCGGTCTTGCCGCTGTCCCACAGGATACGGTGGAAGCTGGAGCCCGGACCCAGCTCCGCCAGGGTCGAGATGGCAAGCTTGTGCCGGAGCAGCGACTTGGGTGTCATCACGATCAGCGGCTTGCGGAAGTTGCGATGCATCTGCCGCCGCAGCGCATGGAAGTAGTTGGCCGGCGTGGTGCAATTGACGACCTGCAGATTGTCCTCTGCACAGAGTTGCAGATAGCGCTCCAGGCGCGCCGAGCTGTGCTCCGGCCCCTGGCCCTCGTAGCCGTGGGGCAGCAGCATGACCAGGCCGGACATGCGCAGCCACTTGGATTCGCCGGAGCTGATGAACTGGTCGATGATGACCTGGGCGCCATTGGCGAAATCGCCGAACTGCGCCTCCCACAGCACCAGCGCTTTCGGATCGGCCAGGCTGAAGCCGTATTCGAAGCCGAGTACGCCCGCCTCGGACAGCGGCGAGTTGATCACCTCGAACTCCGACTGGCCGGTCGCGACGTTGTTGAGCGGGATGTATTCGCTCTCATTCTCCTGGTCGACCAGGACGGCGTGACGCTGCGAGAAGGTGCCGCGCTTCACGTCCTGCCCCGACAGGCGGACGAAATAGCCTTCCTTGAGCAGGCTGCCAAAGGCCAGCGCTTCGCCGGTCGCCCAGTCGATACCCTCGCCGCTCTTGAACATCTGCTCCTTCACCGCCAGCTGCCGCGCGATCTTGCGGTTGACATTGAAGGTGGCCGGAACGGTGGTCAGTGCCTTGCCCACCTCATGCAGAGTGTCGAGATCGACCGCCGTCTCACCGCGCCGCTCGTCACCGGATGCGATGGCGAGACCGGACCAGGCGCCCTCCAGCCAGTCGGCCTTGTTGGGGCGGTAGGAACTTGCGGCCTCGAACTCCGAATCCAGCTTGCTCTGGAATTGTTCGGAGATGCGGTCGGCATCCTCCCGCGTGAGCGTTCCTTCTTCGATCAGGCGCTCGGCATAGATCTGCCGCGTAGTCGGATGGGTCGCGATCTTGCGGTACATCAGCGGCTGGGTGAACGCCGGCTCGTCGCTCTCGTTGTGGCCGAAACGGCGATAGCAGAACATGTCGATCACGACGTCGCACTTGAATTCCTGGCGGAACTCCATCGCCATGCGCGCGACATGCAGCACCGATTCCGGATCGTCGCCGTTGACGTGGAAAATCGGCGCTTGCACGCCTTTGGCGATGTCCGAGCAATAGGGGCTGGAGCGCGCCGCGGTCGGGCTGGTGGTGAAACCGATCTGGTTGTTGATGATGAAATGGATGGTGCCGCCGGTCTTGTAGCCATCCAGTTCCGACAGATCGAGCGATTCCGGCACCAGGCCCTGGCCGGCGAAGGCGGCATCGCCGTGCAGCAACAGGCCCATCACCTCTTCGCGGGACTTGTCATTGCGCTGGCGTTGCTTGGCGCGCACCTTGCCCTGCACCACGGTATTGGCGGCTTCGAGGTGCGAGGGGTTGGCGGTCAGCGACAGGTGGACGATGCGGCCGTCGAACTCGCGATCAGCTGACGTGCCGAGGTGGTACTTGACGTCGGCCGAGCCCTGCACGTCCTCAGGGTTTGCGGCGTTGCCCTGGAACTCGGAGAAGATCGCGGCGAACGGCTTGTTCATGAAGTTGGCCAGCACGTTGAGCCGTCCGCGATGGGACATGCCGAGCACGACTTCCTTCACGCCGAGCTGGCTGCCGCGCTTGATGATCTGCTCCATGGCGGGGATCAGGGATTCGCCGCCGTCGAGGCCGAAGCGCTTCGTTCCGGTATATTTCTTGTCGAGGAACTTCTCGAACATCTCGGCCGCGGTCAACCGCTCCAGCACCGCGATCTTGCCGCGATCGGTGAAATCCCGCTGGTTGCGGCTGCCCTCGATCCGGAGCTGCAGCCATTTGCGCTGGTCCGGGTCCTGGATGTGCATGTATTCGACGCCGACGCTGCCGCAATAGGTCTGGCGCAGCACATGCATGATCTGACGGAGCGTCGCGCTCTCGTAGCCCAGGATGTTGTCTATATTCACCTCGCGGTCCATGTCGGCGTCGGTGAAGCCGTAGGTGCGCGGGTCGAGGTCGGCGTGCTTGGCGCGCGGTCTGAGGTCGAGCGGATCGAGGCTGGCTTCCAGGTGGCCGCGCACGCGATAGGCGCGGATCAGCATCATGGTGCGCAGCGAATCCCGCGCGGCGCGCTTCAGGTCCTGCGGCCGCGCGCTGCGGACGGGGGCGGCCTCGTCGGCATAGCCGTAGCCGTTGCCGTCTTCGCGTGCGATCTCCACCGCGCGCTCGCGCGGCGCCCAGGAGGCGCCCCGGATGTCATTGAGGACGATCTCGCTTTCGTCCTGCAGATCGGAAAAGAACTTGCGCCAGGAGGGGTCGACCGAATCCGGCTGTTCGAGGTACCGGGCGTAGAGTTCCTCGATGAACGGTGCGTTGGGACCGGAGAGGAAGTTCGAGGGATTGGTGCTCATCTGTCGCTCGCTACAGTGGGCCGCGATCGGGCGACGGCCCATCAGTTCCGCTGCGTCATCGAAGCGGGTCCGTTCGTGCCCGATCAGCCGCGAACTTCGACCCGCTTGCTCGTTTCCGTCCCTGTCGCCGCCCGGGCCGGCATTCCCCCTACCGTCCCATCGCCTTCAGCATAGCGGAGCCGAGACTGGCGGGCGACTCCGCGACATGGATGCCGGCGGATTTCATGGCTTCGATCTTGTCCCCGGAGCCGCCCTTGCCGCCGGAGATGATCGCACCCGCGTGGCCCATGCGGCGGCCCGGAGGCGCCGTGACCCCGGCGATGAACCCGACCACCGGCTTCTTGCGCTTTTCACGACGCAGGAAATCGGCCGCATCCTCTTCGGCCGTGCCGCCGATCTCGCCGATCATGACGATCCCCTGGGTTTCATCGTCCCCCAGGAACATTGCCAAACAGTCAACGAAGTTGGTGCCGTTGACCGGGTCGCCGCCGATCCCGATGCAGGTCGTCTGACCGAGGCCGGCCGCGGTCGTCTGAGCCACTGCTTCATAGGTAAGCGTGCCGGAACGGGAAACAATACCGATCCGCCCGCGCTTATGGATATGACCGGGCATGATGCCGATCTTGCACTCGCCCGGTGTGATGATGCCCGGGCAGTTCGGCCCGATCAGCCGGGTGCGAGAGCCGGCAAGCGCCCGCTTCACCTTGACCATGTCGAGAACAGGGATGCCCTCGGTGATGCAGACCGCCAGCTCGATCCCGGCATCGATCGCTTCCATGATCGCGTCGGCGGCGAACGGCGGCGGCACATAGATCACGCTTGCGTTGGCGCCGGTCTTGGCGACCGCTTCGGCCACCGTGTCGAACACCGGCAGATCGAGATGCGTGGTGCCGCCTTTGCCCGGCGTCACGCCGCCCACCATCTTGGTGCCGTACGCGATGGCCTGCTCCGAATGGAAAGTACCCTGCGAGCCGGTGAAGCCCTGGCAGATGACCTTGGTATCCTTGTTGACCAGAACGGACATGGGCGTCAGGCCTCCTTCACCGCTTTGACAATCTTGTCGGCGGCGTCCGCCAGATTGTCGGCGCTGAGGATCGGCAGGCCGGATTGCGCGAGTATCTTCTTGCCGAGCTCGACATTGGTTCCTTCGAGGCGCACCACCAGCGGCACGTGAAGGCTCACTTCCTTCGCCGCGGCGACGACGCCTTCGGCGATCACGTCGCACCGCATGATCCCGCCGAAGATATTGACCAGAATGCCTTCGACGTTGGGATCGGAAAGGATGATCTTGAAGGCCGTGGTGACGCGCTCCTTGGTGGCGCCGCCGCCGACGTCCAGGAAGTTGGCCGGCGTCCCGCCATAGAGCTTGATGATATCCATGGTCGCCATGGCGAGGCCGGCGCCGTTCACCATGCAGCCGATGTTGCCGTCCAGCTTGATGTAGTTGAGATTGTGCTTGCCGGCCTCGAGCTCCGCCGGATCTTCCTCGTCCTCGTCGCGCATCTCCTCCACGTCCTTGTGACGGTAGAGCGCGTTGTCGTCGAAATTCATCTTGGCATCGAGGGCGATGACATCGCCCGAGCCGGTGACGACCAGCGGATTGATCTCCACGATCGAGCAATCGAGCTCGACGAAGGCGCGATACATCGCCATCACGAACTTGACGCAGGAAGCGATCTGATTGCCCTCAAGGCCGAGGCCGAAGGCGATCTTGCGCGCATGGAAGGGCTGGATGCCGGTCGCAGGATCCACCGCGACCTTGATGATCTTTTCCGGATGCTTGGCGGCGACCTCTTCGATTTCCACGCCGCCTTCGGAGGAGGCCATGATGGTGATGCGCGAGGTCGCGCGGTCGACCAGCATGCCGAGATACAGCTCGCGCCGGATGTCGCAGCCGCTCTCTATGTAGATCCGCTTCACCAGCTTGCCCTTGGGGCCGGTCTGGTGCGTGACCAGATTCATGCCGATCATGCGCTTGGCGTTGTCGCGCACCTCGTCCAGGGACTTGGAGACCTTGACTCCGCCGCCCTTGCCGCGCCCGCCGGCATGGATCTGCGCCTTGACGACCCAGATCTTGCCGCCCAGCTTCTTGGCAGCTTCGACCGCTTCTTCGGGACTATAGGCGACCTGGCCCGAAAGCAGGCCGACGCCGAATTTGGCGAGCAGACTCTTCGCCTGATACTCGTGAATGTTCATGTTCCGGCCCTTCGTTTACGGCGCCACGAATCGTGGCGCTCTGATGCAAGTTGCATCCGCCGGAACCCTGACCCCCGGGCCTTAGGCGTAAGGGGTGCGACTTTTGGGAAAGCGGGCGACAGCGGCAGTCCTGGAATTGCTGTGATGCAGCAATCCGAATTTACCCATCTCTGCGGCCGGTTCAAGCCGATTGTGGCCTGGGCCGGCTAAGGAAACAGGCGGTGTGCGGACTGCCGCCGTCGCTAGCCGATTGCTAGAAGCGAATCGGGAAGGCTACTACTTCTTCTTCGCGGCCTTCTTCTTGGCGCCCTTCTTCGACGCCGCCTTCTTCACACCCTTCTTCTTAGCAGCCTTCTTGGCCGCCAATGCGATACTCGTCATTGCTTCTCTCCTCTTTGAAGCTTCCTCACCACATCGATGAGGCCCCTAACGGCCGCGACCGATTTGTCGAACATGACCTGCTCGGCCTTGTTCAGATCGATCTCGACCACCTTCTCCACGCCGTTCGCACCGATGATGACCGGCACGCCGACATAGAGCCCTTTCACCCCGTATTCGCCATTCAGCATGGCGGCACAGGGTAGAACTCGCCGTTTGTCCTTGAGATAGGATTCCGCCATCGAGATGGCGGATGAGGCCGGCGCGTAAAAGGCCGACCCGGTTTTCAACAGATTGACGATCTCGGCACCGCCGTCGCGCGTGCGCTGCACGATGGCGTCCACTCGCTCCTTGGTGGTCCAGCCCATCTTGATGAGGTCGGGCAGCGGGATGCCGGCGACCGTCGAATAGCGCACCAGCGGCACCATGGAATCGCCATGGCCACCGAGCACGAAGGCTGTCACATCCTCCACCGACACCTTGAATTCGTCGGCGAGGAAATACCGGAAGCGCGCGGAATCGAGCACGCCCGCCATCCCGACCACGCGGCTGGCGGGGAGGCCCGAGGCCTCCTGCATCACGAACACCATCACGTCGAGCGGGTTGGTGATCACGATGACGAAGGCCTTCGGGCACTGCTTCTTGATGTTCTTGCCGACGGTATCGATCACCTTGGCATTGGTGGCGATCAGGTCGTCGCGCGACATGCCCGGCTTGCGCGG
Organism: Dongiaceae bacterium; assembly: GCA_041398065.1. GTDB lineage: Bacteria > Pseudomonadota > Alphaproteobacteria > Dongiales > Dongiaceae > Dongia_A. The sequence goes on from JAWKVL010000054.1 coordinate 15,086, forward strand.
GATGCCGGCGGTGACGATGACGACGTCCGCGCCTTTCAGAGCGTCATATTTGTTGGTGCCGACATAGGCTGCGTCGAAACCCTCGACCGGCGATGCTTGCGCGAGGTCGAGCGCCTTGCCCTGGGGCACGCCTTCGACCACGTCGAACAGCACGACGTCGCCGAGATCCTTCAAGCCAGCGAGAAGGGCGAGCGTTCCACCGATTTGTCCAGCGCCGACCAGCGCGATCTTGCTACGTGCCATTCAGGACCCTAGACCCCGGTTTACGCATCGCCACCATTGCATTCGGCAGCACGGATTGCCCCATTGCGCACAATACTAGGTGTTGTGTTAATACTATCATTTAACCCCAAGAGCAAGCGTTAACGACGTTCCTCATTTTGCGTGACGCACTCACGTCAAATGCGGTCGTGCGAGGTAGTCGACCGATTGCATCTCGTTCAAACGCGAGATCGTGCGCTCGAACTCAAATGATCCATCCCCCGATGGATAGAGCCGCTCCGGCGGAGCCGCTGCTGCGATCACCACGTTGACGCGATGTTCGTAGAGCTCATCGATGAGCGTCATGAACCGCCGCGCCAAGTCGCGCTGATCCGACGATAAAGTTGGCACGCAATCAATTAACACAGTGTTGAAATGTGTCGCGATTGCGAGGTAATCGGCGGCGCCGAGCGGCCGGCCGCACAGCTCGCCGAACTCGAACCACGCCACGCCTTCGGCCTGACGCGGGACATCGAGGCGCCGCGCCTGCACGATGAGATGATCCGGGCGCGGCTCCACGCCGCCGGTCAGGCGCGCGAAGCTCTCCTTCATGTGGCGCGCAGCCAGCTCCCCCAGCGGATGGAAATAGACCCGCATGTCCTTGATGCGCTGCAGGCGGTAGTCGCGCGCCGCATCCAGCTCGAGCACGTCGAGCCGTTCCTTGATGAGCGCGATGAAGGGCAGGAAGCGGTCGCGCTGCAGCCCGTCCTTGTAGAGGTCGTCCGGCGCCCAGTTCGAGGTCGCCACCACCACCACGCCGCGATCGAACAAGGCCTCGAACAGGCGACCCAGGATCATGGCGTCGGCGATGTTGCTCACGTGGAACTCATCGAAGCACAGCAGGATGGCCTCGTCCGCGATCTTGTCCGCGAGGGCGGCGATCACGTCATCCTTGCCGTTCTTGCCCTGCCGCCAGTGATGCAGCGTCTGCTGCACCTCCAGCATGAAGGCATGGAAGTGGACTCTGCGCTTGCGATCGACCGGCGCAGTCGAGAAGAACAGGTCCATCAGCATCGATTTGCCGCGGCCGACCGGGCCGAAGATGTAGAGACCTTGCGGCGCCTCCGCTTCACGCCGGCGCGCCAAGCCCAGACGCTCGCGCCAGTTGCTCGCCTTCTCGCCCGGCTGATAGTGCGCCAGCGCCTTGTGCAACGACTGCAGCTTCTCCGCCGCCAGCTCTTGCGCGGAGTCATGCGCCAAGCTGCCCGCACGTTGTAGTGCACGGTAGCGCGACAGGGGTCCGTCTTCGATGGGTGAAGAGACCAGCGCGTCTGACACAGCGAAAGCGGCGACTCGGTCAATATGCATGTTGCGCATATCACATCACATTTTGCGTCACTTGACTACTCGGAAGTGATTCGCGCCCGCGCGGCGTGTTCTCTTTTCACAACGCAACTGAGTCATCGGCGCAACAGATCGCGCGGCATCGCACGACGAAGGAGCCGCATCGATGGTGATCGATGCGGCTCGCTAGCATGCTTCAGTCAGTGATGCAGGTCACAGCGCGATCCTACATCGGCCTGCCATTGACGAGGAACTGACCCGTTGCGTCGATCTCGATCTTGAACTTGTCGACCGGCTTGCCGTCTGCGCCCTGCTCACGCTGGGAGTATTGCTGCAGCATCTGGATCGACCCCATCGCCTGCTGTGCGTCGGAGTCATCTGGCGTCTGCTGCGCCAACGCCAACAAGTCGTCGATGCCGCGGATGGCGACGTTGACTCCGCCCACCACGCCGAAGGCGGATTGCGGCGTGACGTTGAAGTTGCCGTCCGCCTTGGTCTCGATCAGCTGGGAAACCAGCTGCGAGGGCGCGATCTCAATCTTGGCGCCGGAGGCCTGGAGCACCGCCTCCAACGCAACCACCATCGCCATCGCATTTGCTTCCGCCATCGTGGGATCGCTGGTTCCGATGCCCGGCAGGTTGTCGGCCAGCACCTTGACGAGATCCTTGCTCGGGATCTCGGTGACCTTGAGGCTGAGGTTGCCACTCTTGGGCAGCACCGCCTGATCGATCGGGCTGCCGACGCTTTCGGTCGACAAGGCCAGATCCTGGTGCGCAACGTCGAAGTTGAGGCTGGCCTTGTCCTGGTTGACGCCGTCCAGCGACAAGCCCAGGGTCAGCGCGCCCATCGAGAACGGGTCCCCGCTGCTGTCGCTGTATTTCAGCCCGTTGAGTGCGATCTTGAAGTCGCCGCCCTTGACTGACGCGGCAATGGTGGAGATCGCATCGCTCAGCGCTTTCTGTTCCTCAGGGGTCAGAGACGGCGTCGGCGTCGCGGTTCCGTCCCCCTGTTCCGACATCGCCACCTGCTTGAGGGTGAGTTCCTGATACTTGGCGACCGCGGCTTGGTAGTCGTTCAGCTTCACCGAGTCATACTTGCCGTCGATCCTGGTTTCCGCGACCGAGAAGATACCGCCGCCGGTGTCCTTGGCGGTGAAGCCCGACAGCACCAGATTGCCCGCGGAATCGAACAGCCCGCCGCCCTTGTCCGTGAGCGCGCCGCTGAACTTCGCGGATGCGACCCGCATGTCGCCTTCCTTGTCGTCGGTCGCGGCGATGTCGGCAAACTCGCCCTCCAGCTTCTGGAACGCCGCCAGCTCCCGCGACCAGATTCCGCTGAACGCCTTGGCGGTCATCGCAAGCTTGCCGTGCTCCGTGCCATCCGCTCCTTTGAACGGCATCGTCTGCGGCACGGTCAGGCTGGAGATCTCGTAGCTCTTGTCGTCCTTCGGCTTCGCCACGTAGCTGACGGTTCCGACGTCCAGATAGCCTTCCGGCGCGGGCTGGATCTTCAGCCCCTCGATCGCGACCAGATAGGCGTCGTTCTGCGGCGTGACGGTGACCGCGCTATGGCTCAGCACTTTTTGCGCCGAGGAGCCTTCGAGCTTTGCCAATCCGTTCTCGACGCTGGTCTTCAGCTCGGCCGCCGTCTTGGCCGTGTCCGGCCCTTTGTCGCAGCCCGCCAGCGCAAGCAGCCCGCAGAATCCGAGCACCAGAAGGCTACGGGCGCCGGTGGCCCGTCGGTTGCTGGTCATGTCGCAGACCTTTCTCAGAGATTGGAGTTGTCCCGTCGATTCGTGGCCGCACCATATCCACGACATGCTGAATTGTCAGTTAAACTTGTCGGGATTGTGACGGGCCGCACGCCCCAAGGATTACGCAGCCATCACCTGCGTTCGACCATCAGCTTCTTGATCTCGCCGATCGCCTTCGCCGGATTGAGACCTTTGGGACAGGTCTTGGTGCAGTTCATGATGGTGTGGCAGCGATAGAGCCGGAACGGATCTTCCAGATTGTCGAGCCGGTCGCCGGTCGCTTCGTCGCGGGAATCCGCGATCCAGCGATAGGCCTGCAACAGGATGGCCGGACCGAGATAGCGGTCGCCGTTCCACCAATAGCTCGGGCATGAAGTGGAGCAGCAGAAGCACAGGATGCACTCCCATAACCCATCGAGCCTGGCGCGCTCCTCCGGCGATTGCGGGCGCTCGCGCGCCGGCGCGGCGCTGTCGGCCTTCAGCCACGGCTCGATCGACTGATATTGCGCAAAGATGGTGTTGAGGTCCGGCACGAGGTCTTTCACCACCGGCAAGTGCGGCAATGGGTAGATCTTCACGTCGCCCTTCACCTCCGCGATATATTTGGTACAGGCGAGGGTGTTGGTGCCGTCGATGTTCATGGCGCACGACCCGCACACCCCTTCGCGGCAGGAGCGGCGGAAGGTCAGGGTCGAATCCACCTCGTTCTTGATCTTGATCAGCGCGTCCAGGATCATCGGTCCGCACTTGTCCAGATCGACCTGGTAAGTGTCGACCCGCGGATTCCCGCCGACGTCAGGATCCCAGCGATAGATCCGGAAGGTGCGCGTGCGCTTGGCGTCGGCGGGTGCCGGGAACTTCTTCCCTTCGACCGGACGATCCTTCGCGGCGAGCGTCAGTTCAGCCATGCCAACCTCAATAGATCCGCGACATCAGTAGACTCGTGCCTTGGGCGGGAAGCTTTGCACGTCGTTGGTGAGCGGCTGCAGGTGAACGGGGCGATAATCGATCTTCACCTTCCCGTCCTCGCCGGCCCAGGCGATGGAGTGCTTCAGCCAGTTCTGATCGTCGCGCTGCGGGAAGTCCTCGCGCGCATGGGCGCCGCGGCTTTCCTGCCGGTTGCGCGCGGATTCGATCGACACCACCGCCTGATAGAGCAGATTGTCGAGTTCCAGCGTTTCCACCAGGTCGTTCCGATCAGCGCGAGTATAATCTCGACCTTGATCCGGTCGCGCTGGCCCACACCGCCTGCATGTGGTCGCAGCCTTCCTGCAGCACTTCCCCGGTACGGAAGACCGCGCAGTTGGATTGCATGATCTTCTGCATCTCCAAACGCAGCGCCGCGGTCGGGACGTCGCCCTGTTACGGCCTGTCCGATTGGCCGAGGCAAGCTCGCCCGCATCCTTGGGCAGCGGGCGCGCCGTCTCCTCCGGCTTCACGATTTCCACGCAGCGATGCGCGGCGGCGCGTCCGAATACCACCAGATCCAGCGTTGTTGGAGCCGAGGCGGTTGGCGCCATGGACCGAGACGTCGTTTCTGCCGATCGCCATCAAGCCCTGCACCACCGTGTTAGCCGCCGTCTTTCAGGGTCACCACCTCGGCCTTGCGTTGGCCGGCACGCCGCCCATGCTGTAGTGGCAGGTCGGCAGGACCGGGATCGGCTCGCGCGTCACGTCGACGCCGGCGAAGATGCGCGCGGTTTCCGCGCATGCCCGGCAGGCGCTCGTAATCACCTTTGGGTCCAGATGCTCGGTAGGATGGCAGGTGGATGTGATCCTTGTGCGGACCGACGCTGCGCCCTCTGCCGATCTCGATGGTCATGGAGCGGCTAACTAATGTCGCGGGAGGCCGTGGTCCTGGCTGACGGCGCGTAGCGCTCCGGCGAAGCGCTCGCCGGCACTGTTGGTGAGGTAGCCGCCTTCGCCGCGCACGCCCTCGGTGATGAGGCAGCCGGCGCCGTAGATCCCCGTCGGGTGGAACTGGATGAATTCCATGTCCTGGAGCGGCAGCCCGGCGCGCAGCGCCATGGCGTTGCCATCGCCCGTGCAAGTGTGCGCCGAGGTGCAGGAGAAGTAGGTGCGGCCATAGCCGCCGGTCGCCAGCACCACCATCTTGGCGTTGAAGCGGTGCATGGTCCCATCGTCGAGGTTCCAGGCGACCACGCCGACGCAGGTGCCCTCCTCGTCCATGATGAGGTCGATCGCGAAATACTCGACGAAGAACTGCGCCTGGTGCTTCAGCGCCTGCTGGTAGAGCGTGTGTAGCATGGCATGGCCGGTGCGGTCGGCGGCGGCGCAGGTGCGCTGGGCAATGCCCTTGCCGAAATGCGTGGTCATGCCGCCGAACGGACGCTGGTAGATCTTCCCCTCCTCGGTACGGCTGAAGGGGACGCCGTAGTGCTCCAGCTCGATGATCGCCGGCACGGCTTCGCGCACCATATATTCGATCGCGTCCTGGTCGCCGAGCCAGTCGGAGCCCTTGACGGTGTCGTACATGTGCCAGCGCCAGTCGTCCTCGCCCATGTTGCCGAGGGAGGCGGAGATGCCGCCCTGGGCGGCCACGGTGTGGGAACGGGTCGGATAGACCTTGGAGATGCAGGCAGTCTTAAGCCCCTTCTCCGCCATGCCGAAGGTGGCGCGCAGACCGGCACCGCCGGCGCCGACCACCACCACGTCATAGACATGATCGGTAAAGGGATAGGCTTCGCCGTTGATCTGCGGTGCGCTGACTGCGCTGTCCTCGGCCATGGTGCTAGTGTTCTCCTTCGGTCTTCAGCCGCCGTAGATCGTGATCAACAACATCGCGATGATCCCGGTCGCCGCCAGGGCGAAACCCGCGAACTGGATCAGCAGCAGTAGGACAAGCTTCGTCGCCTTGGTGTGGATGTAGTCCTCGATCACCACCTGGAGTCCGAGCACCGCATGATAGATGAGCGCGATCAGGAATAGGCTCATCAGGCCGAGCGTGACCGGCGAGCCCAACCATTGGACGGCGGTGGCGCGATCGACATCGATCAGGAACACGATGCCGGCCACGAACCAGAGCGAGAGCGGGATGAGCGCGATGGCGGTGACGCGCTGCGCCCACCAGTGATGGACCCCTTCCTTGGCGGAACCGAGGCCGCGCACCCGGCCCAGATCGCTGCGCAGGTTCGCCATCAGAGGCCACCTCGCGCCCAATAGCCAAACGCCCAGGCGACGAGCGTCAGGAGCACCGCGCCGATTAGGACGGTCCAGCCGCTGCGATAGGCGGCGGTCAGCTCAAAGCCCCAGCCGGCGTCCCAGGCAAGATGCCGGATGCCGTTGAGCAGGTGATAGAAGAAGGCGCTGGTCCACAGGAACAACAGCGTGCGCCCGATGATGGAGCCGGCGATGCTCTGCGCCTGGTCGAAGGCCTCGGCACTGGTGGCGGCCGCCACCAGCCAATAGATCAGCACCAGCAAGCCGATCGACAGGAAGACGCCGGTGATCCGGTGCAGGATCGACGTCATCGAGGTGAGTTGCGGCCGATAAATCTGGAGATGCGGCGAAATCGGTCGCGGATGCGATGCCATGATCGTGTTGCCCTGTCGCCAGGTCCCAGAGATGGAGCCGGCAGGCCGCCAGACCCCGCGAAACGCTCAAATCTGATTAGCGTTTTTGCAGTGCAGCGTCAATCAAAGCGGTTTCGGCACCCATGCAAGGTCGTCATGCCAGCCGTCGCGGCAACAGGACAGTGTAATCCAGATCCAGAACCACCTCGGCCGGATATCTGCCGCCGGAATCCGGGCCCGGGAAGTCGGCGCAGGAGCGGTCCTTTGTCGCAATGCTGCGCAACCGCAAGGCCCCCAGGTCGGCGCGGCCCGGCAGCTCAATAACTTCCAGAACTTCGCTCCAGGCATAGACTGTGTCGCCCGCGAAGCTTGGATTGACGTGGCGGCCACCGTTGATGGCGGCCACACGGAAGGCGTTGGCGAGGCCGTTGAAGCTGGCCGCGCGTGCGAGGCTGATGATGTGCCCGCCATAGATCAGGCGTTTGCCGAACCGTCCCCTGGATTCGGCGTGCTGGTTGAAATGGACCTTGGCATTGTTCTGGTAGAGCCTTGTCGCGGTCATGTGATCGCTTTCTTCCAGCGTCATGCCATCGACATGATCGATGCGCTCGCCCTTCTTGTAATCCCCCCAGCAATGCGACGAGCCGGCCAGCGCGAGATCGTATTCACTCATCTGCAATCCGGCCGGAATGTAGAAGTCCGCCGGTGCGACCGCATCGGTCAACTCAGGCACCTGAGGAGTCGGCGCGGGGCTTGTCCGGTCGCGCTTTCTCACCATCACCCAGCGCACGTAGTCGAGCACGACTTCGTCGCGCTGGTTGCGGCCGACGGATCGCACATAGACGATCCCGGTTTCACCGCTGGAATTCTCCTTGAGCCCGATGACGGTGGAACGCGCGCTGAGCGTATCGCCGGCATGAACGGGAACGCCGAACTTGCACTGCGCGTAGCCTAGATTGGCGATAGCATTGAGCGAGATGTCGGCAACCGTGCGCCCGAACACGAGGTGGAACACCAGAATGTCGTCGACCGGCGCCTTGCCGTAACCGATCGCTTGGGCAAACGTGTCGGAGGAATGGAGCGCAAAGCGCGAGCCGGTGAGGCCAAGATAGAGCGCTCCGTCGCCTGCCGTCACGGTACGCGGTACTGCGTGAACGACCTCCTGCCCTAACTGGAAATCCTCGAAGAAGTTGCCTGCGTTGGTCTTGACGGTCATGTGTCCGTGCTGCTCCCGAGTCTCGTCGCGCCGCACCATACGTGCGGACGGAGTGGCGCGCAAAGTCGCGCCAAACCCCCGTCAATCACACATGAAATGCTAACGATTCTTAATGGCTTCTTGGGAGTTTGGGAATAAAGAGGGTCCGTGGGGGACGACACCGACGCGCCAGAAGACAGGGAGCGTTCGATGGAGTCCAAATATACGACGGTGCTGGATGCCGGAGCGGCGTCGCTTCCTCCGGAGCCGCTGATCATCGTCCTGGCGATTCCGGTCCTGCTGCTCGCCTTTGCTCATGTCGCCAATGGCCGAAGCTGGCGTTCCGCCAAAGGACCGCTTCAGCTGGCTTTGTGGGCTGCCTATCTGTCATATGCGCCGCTGGTGCTCTATCAGTACTGGGACCTGTGGCAGAACAGAACAGCGGCCCGTGACGCGACTCGGTTTTCCATCGCCGCCGGACCGGTCGACGCGGCAGCGGTCGATCAAACGCCGGATGGCCTGTTCGTCGAAACCAGCCAGCGCTTCGCGGTGAGCGGCGTCAATTTCGACTACCGGCACCAGAGTCTGCGCTATCTCGACTTCCTGCTGCCGCAGGCGGATCTTGTTACGTTGCCATTGGCCCGCCATGCCGAGGTGCGCGTCACCTATCGCGGCGAAGGCGCGGAGCGCCAGCTGCTGAAATTCGAGATCGCCACACGGTTCCTGGGCGGTCACGACTAGCCAAACCAGCCTCGATCTTTCCTGACCGCGGCGGCCGCCAGGCGGGGAGCCATCGTGCGCGGCTAGTATTTTAGTGTTGACTTAATTAAGTGGCCGCTGCATTATCCACCGCATGCAGTCCCTGATCGCCCTTGCCGATCCGAATCGCCGCCGTATCGTTGAGATGCTGGCGGGGCGCGAGCTGGCAGCCGGCGAGATCGGCGCCGCCTTCGAGATCAGCGCCCCGGCTGTCTCCCAGCATCTGAAGGTGCTGAAGGAGGCGAATATCGTCACCATGCGGGTCGATGGGCAGAGGCGGATCTACGCGCTCGATCCCGCCGGCTTTGACGAAATCGAGCATTGGCTTTCCAGCATCCGGCGGTTCTGGATCCCGCGGCTGGATGAGCTGGAACGGCAGATGCAACGCCACAAGGCGGAAGAGACCAAGCAATCGAAGTCCAAATCGCGCAAGCCGAAAGGAAGAAAGCCATGAGCCACGACGGAATGATCCTCGATCCGCACACGGTGGAATTCAAACGCCTGCTGCCTGGTCCGATCGAGCTGGCTTGGGACTATCTCACCAAGCCCGAGCTGCTGAAGACCTGGTTCAACGACGTGACGATGGAGCCGCGTGTCGGCGGCGCCATCGAGGTTCGCTTCAGCGACGGGAATGGCGATTGCGGCGCCGTCAGCGTCCAGGGCGTTATCCGTGAGTACCGGAAGCCCCACGTGTTCGCATTTTCCTGGAACCAACAGCGGCCGCAGGCGGACGGCTCCTATCGTTTCGTCGACGAAGGCGAGGTGCGCTTCGAGCTCAAGGCGCAAGGCGACAAGGTGCTGCTGACGCTGCTCCATTCGCGCGTGCCGACCCAGGAGCTGCCGAACTACGGCGGCGGTTGGCATGCCTATCTCGACTGCCTGGAATCGCGCATCTCGGGCGGCGGCCGTATCGACGTCATGGAGGTCTATCGCGGCCTGAAGCCAGGCTATGCCGATAAGGTCGCCACAGCCCAGCGCGCGGGCGCGGCGTGACGGACCGGCTGCTTGCGGAAATCGGTCCGGCCAGCGTGGCAGCGATTCGGTAGCTAGACCTGTCGAAGCTGCTGCCACGCCATTGTCCCGCGACAAGATCGGCCCCGATTCGGGGCCGATTTCGCTTGCATGCGACACCGTGATCATGAGGATACCGGGCGTCTTCTCCTCACAGTGCGCGCCCGCCCTTTCCCATGAACGTCCTTTCCATCCAGTCCCAAGTCGTCTACGGCCATGTCGGCAATTCCGCCGCCGCCTTCGTTCTGCAGCGTCAGGGCCATGCCGTGTGGCAGGTGCCGACGGTGCTGTTCTCCAACCATCTCGGCAAGCCGACCTTCCGCGGCCGCGACGTGCCGGCGGAACAGGCGCGCGATTTGATCCAGGGGCTGAAGGAGCTGGGCTACCTCGACGACGTCGACATGCTGCTGACCGGCTATCTGGGAACGCCGGATACTGCGCGGCTGGCGGCGGAGTTGGCCGGCATCATCCGCACGCAAAAGCCGCATGCGGTCTTTGCCTGCGATCCGGTGATGGGAGACGACGACGCACTCTATGTAAAGCCCGACCTGGCGGAAGCGATCACCAGCGAGCTGGTACCGATCGCCGATGTTCTGCTGCCCAACATCTTCGAGCTGGCGCGCCTGACCGGACGCATGATCAAGACGCCGGAGGCGGCGCTGGAGGCGGCAAGGGCACTGAAGGAGACGGCGGGGGTCAAAGTGCTGGTGGCGACCGGAATTCCTGCCGGCCGGCCGGACCTGATCGCCGCGCTGGCGCTCGACGGCGACAAGGTGCATCGCGCCGAAGCGCCGCGCCGCAAGCTGCGTGTGTCCGGCACCGGCGACACCTTCTCAGCCCTGTTCACCGGGCACTATGTGCGCGACCGGGACGCCGGCGGCGCGCTCGACTTCGCCATGCGGGCTATGGACGTGATCTGCACGGCGACGGAGGCCTCGGACGCCGATGAGCTGCTGATCGTGCAGACGCAGAATCAGTGGTCAGAAGCCTGAAGTCGGAAGCCAGAGTGACCGACTCCCTTCTGACTTCCGACTTCTGTGTTCCGACTTCCGGTCAGGCTGCCGCCTTCCCGCTCAGATAGTCGCCCGCGAGCTTCTCGGCGATCTGCACGGCGTTGAGCGCGGCGCCCTTGCGCAGGTTGTCGGCAACCACCCACAGCGACAGGCCGTTCTCGATGGTGTGATCCTCGCGGATGCGGCTGACATAGACCTTGTCCTCGCCGGCCGCCTCGACCGGCGTCACATAGCCTTCATTGACGCGATGGTCGACCACGCCGACGCCCGGCGCCGACTTGAGGATCGCGCGCGCCTCGTCGGCGGAGATCGGATTTTCGAACTCGATATTCACCGCTTCGGCATGGCTCACGAACACCGGCACGCGCACGCAGGTCGCCGTCACCTTGATCTTCGGGTCGAGGATCTTCTTGGTCTCGACCGACATCTTCCATTCTTCCTTGGTGTAGCCGTCATCCATGAAGACGTCGATGTGCGGGATGCAGTTGAAGGCGATCTGCTTGGTGAACTTGGTGCGCTCGATCGGCGCATTCATATAGATGCCGCGGGTCTGGTTGAACAGCTCGTCCATCGCATCCTTGCCTGCGCCGGAGACGGACTGATAGGTCGCCACCACCACGCGCTTGATGCGCGCGACGTCGTGCAGCGGCTTCAGGGCCACCACCATCTGGATGGTCGAGCAGTTCGGGTTGGCGATGATGTGCTTCTTCTTGTAGCCGGCGATCGCCTGCGGATTGACCTCCGGCACCACCAGCGGCACATCCGGATCCATGCGGAAATAGGAGGTGTTGTCGATCACGATCGCGCCCGCTGCGCCCGCCCGCGGCGCGAACTCGGCCGAGACCTTGGCTCCAGGCGAGGAGAGGACGATGTCGATGCCCTTGAAATTGAACTGGTCGAGACGCTGGACCTTCAGGACCTCTTCCTCGCCGAAGGACACTTCCGCACCGGCCGAACGCTGGGAGGCCAGCGCCACCACCTCGTCGACCGGGAAGCTGCGCTCCGACAGCGTCTGCAGCATCTCGCGGCCCACATTGCCCGTGGCGCCGACCACCGCTACCCGATAACCCATGACCTGCTCCTTCGCCTAAAAGCAAAAAGGGCCGCATCTTGCTGCGGCCCCTGGTTTCCTTTGATCCGTCGAGATCCCGTCAGGCCGCGCTCCACCACCCGGTCTTGGTGCCGGTGGTCTTCTTGGTCTTCAGGGTGATCACGGCCTGGATCACGTTACGAATTCCCTAAGTGGGGCGCTGCCGGCCCCGGTCGGCGGCTCTTTTACCGATCTTCGCGGAACCTGTCGATAGAAAAGTGACGGGAAACCCGGCGAAACGCCGGAAGAGCCGCTATTTCATTTGCTGGAATAGTTACTTCTGATTCCACCATCTTCCACTCTGGAATGAAACAGTCAACATGGATGGTGCCGGCTAAGGCATTCCGCCCGGCCGCACCAGAAGAGGCCAATATGAAGCTGTATCACCATCCGCTGTCGGGCCATGCCCATCGCGCCCAACTCTTCCTCTCGCTGATCGGGGTCCCGCACGAGTTGGTGCAGGTCGACCTCGCCGCCGGCGCGCACAAGGCGCCCGATTTCCTGAAGTTGAACCGCTTCGGGCAGATTCCGGTGCTGGACGACAACGGCGTTGTCGTCAGGGACTCCAATGCCATCCTGGTCTATCTCGCGAAGAAATACGGCAAGACGGACTGGCTGCCGGAGGCGCCGGAGGCTGCTGCCGCGGTACAGCGTTGGCTGTCGGTTGCGGCCGGCCAGATCGCCTTTGGTCCGGCGGCAGCGCGCCTCATCACCCTGTTCGGCGCGAAGTTCGATCCCGAAGAGGTGATCGGCAGGGCGCACGCCATCCTGAAGCTGATCGATGACGAACTGGTGGAGCGGGGTTGGATCGCGGCCGACCATCCGACCATTGCGGACGTGGCGCTCTACAGCTACGTCGCGCGTGCGCCGGAAGGCAACGTCGACCTGTCCGGTTATCGCAACGTCAATGCCTGGCTCCGCCGCATCGAATCCCTGCCGGGCTTCGTACCGTTCCGGAAATCGGCGGTCGGCATCGCGGCCTAGATTCAAGGAGCAATCCTCATGTCGTTTGCTGCGGAACATCGAGCGGAATCGCCTTGGCACGCAGGCGAGATCGCGATGCAGCGCAGTGTTGGCATTGCCGAGAAGATGGCGGCACACGGGCACGTGCTGCGCGATCACCTGATCGAGCAGCACCGCGCCTTCTATCCGCAACTGCCGTTCGTCGTGGCCGGTACTGTTGATGCAGCCGGCGATGCGTGGGCCACCGTGCTGTCCGGCAGACCAGGCTTCCTGGTCTCGCCCGACCCGGCCCGGCTCAGCATCGCCGCAGCGCGCGATCCGTTCGATCCTGCCGATGGCGGCATGAATGACGGCGATTCGATCGGCCTGCTTGGCATCGACTTGCATAGCCGGCGGCGCAACCGTTTGAACGGATCGGTGCGCCGCACCGATGGTGGCGGCTTCGACGTGCTGGTCGAGCAGAGCTTCGGCAATTGCCCGCAATACATCCAGCAGCGCGACGTCAGGTTCGTGCGCGATCCGGCATTGCCTGCAGCAGAGCCGCCGCATCAGCTCGATGTCCTGACCGATCGTGCGCGTGCGCTGATCGCGGAAGCGGATACGTTCTTCGTCGCGTCCTATGTCGACCGTGCCGAAACGGGCAGGCAGGTGGACGTCTCCCATCGCGGCGGCAGGCCGGGTTTCGTGCGGATCGGCGACGATGGCGCGCTCACGATCCCGGATTTCTCCGGCAACCGCTTCTTCAACACGCTGGGCAATCTCCTGGCCAACCCGAAGGCCGGATTGCTGTTTGTCGATTTCGAGCGAGGCGATGTGCTGCAGCTGACCGGCGACGCGGACGTGATCCTGGACTCGCCGGAGATCGCGGCATTCCAGGGCGCCGAGCGCCTCTGGCGTTTCAGACCCCGCCGCATCTTTCATCGCCCCGCTGCGCTGCCACTGCGCTGGACCTTCCAGCCGGATGGCTGGTCGCCGCAATCGCTCAAGACCGGGAATTGGCCACGCGCAGCCTAAATCCTGGGCCCGCAGTTCGCTACGAAACGGAGACGATCTTGAACGGGCGCGTCACGCCGTCATGCTCGGTGATCGAGACATACTCCCCAGTCGCGAAGTGATGGCGATCGAACTTGAAGGCGGGCTCGTCGTCATCTGCACCGGGCGCATAGGAGAATACCCAGCGATCCTTGCCCAGATGCAGCAAGGCGCCCGCCTCGCTCTTCTCCCCTTCCCAGAAGCGCTGGACCCGGCACGCGCTCTTGCTCTGCCGGTAAAGTTCGAGATCGAGGTGGCCGTCCCTGTCGAGCGGCGCCGTGAATTCGTAGCCGCACCGTGGATTGCCCTCCGGGAACTCCTTAGTCCGCGCCAGTTCGAGCCGGACCTTCCGCAATGTTGCACCAGCCATGTTCGCCGCCCCGAGATCAGTGAGTCATGAAGACGGGAACATTGGCGGCGTCGATCATGTGGCTGGTGACGCCGCCCAGCACCAGATGCTTCAACCGGCTGTGAGTGTAGGCGCCCATCACCACCAGGCCGGCCTCCACCTCACGCGCAGCCATCAGCAGCTTCTCGGCGATCGTGCCCGCATCGCTGGTTTCGCCGACCGACGCCGCGACGCCGTGCCAGGACAGGTACCGCACCAGCTCAGCCGCCGGCTGCACGCCGGCGTGACCTTCCTGCACGTCGATCACGCGCACGCGCGGCCGGCCCACCAGCAGCGGCAGCGCCGCGGTGATGGAGCGGATCGCCTCGATACTGCCGTTCCAGGAAATGACGGCAGACCCTTTGATCATCGCCTCGAGCTGGGCGGGCGTGCAATCCGACGGAACCAGCAGGACCGGGCGGCCGGCAGAAAACAGCGCGTCCTCGACCGCGACCGCCACCAGATCCAGCGCCTGTTCCGATTTCGGCCGCGCCATGACGATGAGGTCGGTCAGCCGTCCGAAGCGCGCGAGCAGCTCCGATTCCTGCCCCTTCTCCGCCCGGAATTCCGCGGTCGTGCCAGCCTGCGGGTCAGGCCGGTCGCCAAGCGTCACGTTGCTGGAGCGCGTCCAGTTGTCGAAAGCGGCCTTGGCCTGGGCCGAGCGCGCTTCGGCATGGCGCTCCGCGGCCGCCACCACTTCCGCGATGGCAACACCGACGTCGACCATCAGGGGCGTTGTTTTCAAGGGATCGGCCACGGCGTGCAACGCCTGGATATGCGATTGGTTGGCGCGTGCGACCACCAGGGCTGCATCGAGCGCAGCGCGATCCGAATCCAGTCCGAACAACGGAACCAGGATGTGCTTGAAGGACATGATGCAACCCTCTTCCTACCGATTGTTGTTAGAATTGAACATAGCCCAAAATCGTTCCGGGCGCTTGATCTGGGTCAGGGCCCGGCGGCCCACCGCCCCTCCCGATAGGCCTGCCGGAACGTGCGCGGCGTCACGCCCTTCATCGCTTTGAACTGGCGATGAAAATTGGCGAGGTTGCGGTAGCCCGCTTCGTCCGCGATGTGAGCGACAGGTCGGTCGCTGTTGATCAGCAGGGCCGAGGCGCGCCCGATTCGCAGCTGACCGACATAGTCGGTCATGCTCATATGCGTGTGCCGCCGGAACAGCCGGTGCAGCGTGCTGAGGCTCATATGGACGCGCCGCGCCAGGCCCGCAACCGATAGCGCCGGGTCGGCATAGTTCGCGTGCAGATAGGAGAGGACGGGCACGATGCGCGCATCGTCTCCATCGGCGGACGCTCCCCCCGCGGCCGATGGCGATGCGAGGGGCGTGAACGCCTCCCCGCGCGCCAGTATGACGAGCAGCTCGATCAGGCCAATCACTTGGGCGGTCTGATCGCGCTCCAGCAGCGCCAGGATATGATTCCGCGCCGCCGCGGCAGTCTCAGGCGAAAAGCCAAGGCCGCGGGAGGAAGTGTCCAGCATGCGGCAAGTCGAGCGGAACTCCGGCAGTGGCCGTAATACCTGCTCCACCCAGGCCTGGGTGAACCACATGACGATCGCGACGTGCGGCTCGGCGGCATTGATCGGCCGGGCCGATTGCCAGGTATGGGGCAGGTTCGGCCCCACGAGCGCGAGGTCGCCGTCGCCATAGGGCGCGATGTGATCGCCGATGTAGCGTTGCCCCAGGCTGTTGAGGGTGAAGGTCAGCTCGTATTCAGGGTGGTAGTGCCATTCGAACGGAAAAGCTGGCAGACGCCGGTGAAACAGCGTCCAGGACGCTCCCGTCGGCACTATGACCTTCTCAAAAATAGGCTTCATCGATCGCAGAATACGCCAAGATTGACAGATTAGTATATCTTTTTGATGACCCCTGCGAACATGGCCTGGGCCAACGCGCCTAGCATCCCGGCAT
>JAWKVL010000055.1:0-31283 GCA_041398065.1 Dongiaceae bacterium
TAGGAGGGCTGCGCGCCGCCCCAGCCGTCGCGCAGGTCCCAGATCAGCGCATCGACATCCTTGAGCTTGCCGGTCGAGAGCAACTCTTCGAGCATGTCCTGGTAGCGGTCGCCGGCATAAGACCAGATACGGACATAGCCGATCTTCCGGCCCTTGTTGTCGATGACGCGCGCGCCATCCGCCATGGCGTTGAGGAACGCCTTGGCCGGCTCGATCCAGATCGGCTTCATCTCGATCGGCGCAATCGCGCCGCCTGCCGAGCGGCGGATGTGCATCGTCACTGTCTGGCCGACCTTTTCCTGGAAGGAGCCGACCGGCTCGAATGCCTTGCCGTCGACGTCGCGAATCTCATCTCCGACTAGCATGCCGGATTGTTCCGCCGGCAGCCCGGCGATCATGCCGGAGACGAACAGCTTGCCGCCGATCTGCCTGGTGAAGAGCCCGACACCCGGATAGCGGACTCCGTTTGGAAACAGGCTGCGCAATTCGCGTCGCAAGGAGCCGGAGAAGATGTCGACCAGCTGGTAATAGGAAGGATCGTCCGGCCGAAAGCGCGCGGTGTGCGAAGCGCCGAGCTGCGCCAGCATCTCGTCGATCACCTTGGCCTGCGCATCGGCGTCCGGCGCGGCCTCGGCCAGCGGCCGATATCTGTCGCGCAGGGCCGCCCAATCCTGGCCGCGGAAACCTGGGTCATAGAAATGCTGGTCGACCAGCCGCCAGACTTCATCGAAGACGGCGATATCCGGTTTCTGACTTGGCTGCATCTCGCCGGCAGCCGGCGCCGCAAGGCCGAGACAGAAGAGTGTGACAAGTACAAGGCAGCGCCGAATCATGGGCCGTTCCGCGAGCAATGGTTCAGTCCGGCATATAGGGTCGCGCGTCCGGCCGTGCCACCCAATTCAATTCTGCGTCATGCACGCGATCAGGCGGAATGGGGATCGGTCGAACCGATGCTCGACAGGATCCGCACCAGATCGACCTGGCGTTCGACGCCGACCTTCCTCAGGATCGAGCTGAGCTGCGAGCGCAGGGTCGTGATCTCGACCTGGCTGTCGCGCGCGATCTCCCGCAACTTTCGGCCTTGCATCAAGGAGCTGGCCAGCCGGCTTTCCGCGGGCGACAGACCGAAGAACGCCGCGACCGAGCGTTCTGACGGGGTCTGCCAGTCAGGATTGACGATCAGGACCATGTTGATTCTTGATGCGCGCGAGCCGTCTTCGCCATTGAGCGGAGCGATGGTGACTGCGTAGGGTCGTCCACCGCCGCGCCGGCCGATCAGGAGATGCCCGTCGGACGCGCCCGCGGCACTTGAACTCGCCAGTGCGGGGCTGGCGAGACTTGCGGCAAGTTTCGCCGCTTCGAAACTCCGCAATGCGGTGAGCCGCCCGCCGCGGATCTGCAGCCCGTCCCTGAGGTCCAAGATCTCCTCCGCCAGGGCATTCGTCTCCAGTACCTGTCCCTCGGCGTCCGTCAGCACCACACCGACCGACAGATAGCGCAGCGCTTGATTGGCGGCGTTGAGGGCGCGGCCCATGCGGTGGAACTCGATGTGGAGCCGGGCGGCACGGGCCAGGGGCTGCTGGAGCGAGCGGACCCGATTGCTGAACTGCGTGGCGGCCTTGTCGGATCCCCGCGTGCGCTGAATACCGATCAGCACGCGCGTATGGTCGTCCTCGAACACCTTTGCCGCGAGGATGTCGACGATCCCGGTCTTGACGATGAAGTCGTTGTACCATTCGTTGCGCCCAATCTCGGTTTTGGGCAAGACGCGGGACATCGGAAGCCAACGGCCCTGCATCGCCATGAACAGAATGGGCGCAAAGAGATCCCTGGCGGCGTAGAAGTCGATGTATCTGCTCTCGAACTCGGCGCACGGCCCCGTAACGGTTACCCATTCCACGGCGCCGGTGCGCTTGTTCTGGATGACATGACCGGCGCCGACGCCGCCCACGAGATCCGCAACATGCTGCAGCGCCGCCGACCACAGCTCGGGCGTCTTGGCGGCGTCGTAGAGTTGCGTAACCGCACGCGATTCGTGGGTATTGAGCATTGAATCGACTCTAGCCTGCTCTGGTTCTCCCGTCGAGATCGCGATAACCTTGGGTTGCAATAGCTCTTTCAGCGTGCGCGCTGGCGGTTTCCTGGGTCAGGCTTTCAATCCTTCATTTGAAGGATAGCGAAAGGCTTGGGGCACTGCCTCCGGCACGCGTACTTGAGGGAGACACGGTCGGTCGGAGCAGAGAAGAGCTGTGGCAGACGCTCCGGAGTCTCTTTCGCGGGCGGACTTGGGGGGAACGATGTCGACGGACATGGGGCGGCTGCTGATTGTGGACGACGAAAGTGAGTTCGCAGCCTTTATCACGATCGTCGCACGTGGGGTCGGGTTCGATGTGCGCGCGGTGGATCGCAGTCTGGAGTTCGAGTCCCAGCTTGTGGCTTGGAACCCAACTGCCGTGTTCCTCGATGTGTTCATGCCAGAGCGCGACGGTCTGGAACTGCTCGGCACGTTGCAGCACCACGCCTATGCAGGCCATGTCGTGATCATGAGCGGCGCAGACCCGCTCTATCTCAACATGGCGGCGGCCAGCGCCAAGGCCCGGGGCCTGCGTCTCTCCGGCGTCCTGAACAAGCCCTGCCGGAAGCACGAGGTCGAGGCGGTCCTCAAGACCTTGACCGTCAATTCGTGACGCGGGCGCTTTGCCCGAACAGGATTCGGCGTTCCTCGTTGGAAAGCTTCGCGCGCTCCTTCGCATAGGCCTCCGGCGCTGCGGCATAGGCGCGGACAGTGGCCGGCCGTATTCTGATCGCTTCGAACCAGCGCGCGAGATTCGGGAAGTCATGAAGGCTTTGGCTGTGCGCTTCGTGCGGCACGATCCAGGGATAGCAGGCCATGTCCGCGATCGAATACTCTCCCGCAATGAAGTCGCGTCCGGCGAGGCGCCTGTCCAACACGCCATAGAGCCGGCGGGTCTCACGGCTGTAGCGATCGATGGCGTAGGGCACTTTTTCGGGCGCGTAGACATTGAAGTGGCCGATCTGCCCGGCCATCGGGCCGAGGCCACCGACCTGCCAGAACAGCCACTTGATCACTTCAAGGCGCCCGCGCAGATCGACGGGGATGAAGCGCCCGATCTTGTCCGCCAGGTAGAGCAGCATGGCACCGGATTCGAACAAGGCAACCGGCTCGCCGTCGTCGGCCGGCGCGTGATCCACCAGTGCCGGGATCTTGTTGTTGGGCGAGATCGCCAGGAAATCCGGCTTGAACTGCTCGCCCTTGCCAAGATCGACCGGGATGATCCGGTAGGGGAGCTCCGCTTCTTCCAGGAAGAGCTTGAGTTTAAGACCGTTGGGCGTCGCGCAGTAGTACAGGTCGATCATGGGGCATCCTTGCGCAGCGCGCGCACGAAGTCCGCGAGGGCGATTCCGATCTCGTGCGGCGAATCCTCCTGAATGTAGTGAATGCCGGAAACCGTTACTTCGCGCTGGTTCTTCCAGCTGCGGCAGAATTCGCGCGCGCGGCCGGTCAGGAGTGCTCCGGGCTCAGCGTTGATGAAGAGCTTCGGCAGATCATTGCCCGCCATCCAGGCGGCGTAGGAACTGACTATGGCAGTGACATCCGCCGGCTCGTCCTCGATCGGCAGCTCGCGCGCGAAGACAAGGGTGGGCAGCCGCGCGGCGCGCTCCGCGAACGGCGCGCGATAGGCTTCCATCTCCTGGTCGCTCAGAGTACGGATGATGCTCTTGGGAAGGACGGTCTCAACAAAGAAATTGTCCTCTAGCACCATCCGCTCGCCCGCGTCCGAGCGCAGTGCCCGGAAGATCGCATCGCGGCCATGGGCAAAGTCCGTCCAGCGGCGCGGCTGCACCAACGCTTCCATGTAAGCGATGCCGGCGACCCGCTCCGGATAGCGCTGGGCCCAGTGGAAGCCGAGCGCCGAACCCCAATCGTGCAGCACGAGAATGACATCGCGTTCAAGACCGACGGCGTCGAACCAGGCATCGAGATAGCGAGCGTGATCGGCGAAGCGATAGTGACCGCTGGGCGACCTGCCCGATCGGCCGAAGCCGACCAGGTCGGGCGCGAGGCAGCGTCCTTCATTGCTGACGAACGGGATAATGTTGCGCCAGAGATAAGACGAAGTCGGATTGCCGTGGAGGAAGACGATGGGGCGGCCCTCGCCGACATCGACATAGCTGATCTCGCTGTGCAGCACGCGCACGTGTCGCCGGGGGTGCGGGTCTTGGGCCAGCTGCATGGAGTGGCTCCCGTCCATGGCTCAGGCCGCCACGGATGCCTTGGCGACGGCCGGCGGAACGCGGAAGCTCTTCATCAGGCGGTTCCAGCCATTGATCGTCACGACGGCATAGGAGAGGTCGACCAGCTCCTTGTCGGAGAAGTGTCGCCGCGCCTCTTCATAGAGCTCGTCTGATACCTCGTTGTCCGCGATCCGCGTCAGCGCCTCGGTCCAGGCCAGTGCGGCACGCTCGCGTGGCGAGTAGAGGTCGGTCTCGCGCCAGGCCGGCAGGAGATGCAGACGCTCCGGCCGTTCGCCGGCCTTCGCCGCGTCGGTCGAGTGCATGTGCAGGCAGAAGGCGCAGCCGTTGATTTGCGATGCACGCATCTTCACCAGTTCGAGCAGCGCATGCTCGAGGCCGCTCTTGTTGACATAGGCCTGCACGCTGGCCAAGGCCGCATAGGCATTGGGCGCGATCTGCTTGACATCGATACGCTGTTGCATGGTGGGCTCCTTACTCGTGATATGTGGTCAAGGTGGCGCCGTCGTCGGCGACAAAGATGGCCAGGATGCGCGCGGGTTCGGTGGCGCTGACATTCTCGGCCAGCAGATGGACAACGCCCGGCGGCTCGAAGAAGGTCTGGCCTTCGGTGTAAACGAGCGCCGGACCGCCCTGCAGCTGCGAGCGAATGGCGCCAGACAACACGTAAACTGTGACCGATCCGCCATGATGGTGCGGCGGGGAAAACCCGCCCGGCGGAAACTCCACCACCATGGTCGTGATGTTCTTGCCAGCAACGTGTGGCAGTGCGTCTGAGGAAATCGTCTGGGCTGTCGGCCGCAACCCGCCAGCCGCCATCATCATCGCAGGTGCGTTGGCCGATGCGTGACGCATCGTCTCCGGGCCGCGGGCGCCCGCAAAGAAGGCAGCGCCGGCCACCAGCAGTACTGGCGCAATGGCGGCGAAGACTCGCGCGTGGCGGGACAGCGAGTTCGCTGGCTGCGAGTTCAGGAATGTGGCTGTTTGTTGCATGTATCCACTCAATTGGGTTGTCACGCTAATATCGAAGCAATCTTGGCTTTATAAAATAGCCAAGAAATGGTAAATTGATTGAGCCATGACTTCCGTGATTGAAGCTGCGTATCTGGCGCTGGACGACTCCAGAACGGAACCCTTGTTCCGTCAGATCCACGGGCGGATCGCGCAGGCCGTGCTTGACGGCAGGCTGATGCCCGGGGCGCGGCTGCCGTCGGCGCGCAGCCTGGCGGCACAACTCGCCACGGCACGCGGCACCGTCGATGCCGCCTATCAATTGCTGGCGGCCGAGGGTTACATCGTCAGCCGCGGCGCCGCCGGCACAATGGTCGATCCGGCTCTGGATCGCCGCTTGCTGAAAGCGGCGCGCGGGACATTGGCAACGACCGCTGGCCATCAACCGGCTGCGGCGCGCGCGCCTTCAGTGCTGCTCTTTCAGATGGGCGTGCCCGCGTTGGATGGCTTTCCCCGCAAGATCTGGCCGCGGTTGATCGCGCGGCGAGCACGCGCTTTGCGGCCGGTCGATCATGCCTATCAATCCCCGGCTGGGTGCGAAGAGCTGCGGGTGCAGATCTCCCGCTACCTTGCAGTCGCGCGCGGGGTCTCGTGCGCGCCGTCCCAGGTGCTGATCACGAACGGCTATCAAGGCGCGCTCGGCCTGATCACCCGCGCCCTCGTGAAGGCGGGCGATACGGCGTGGCTGGAACATCCGGGCTATCGAAATGGGCAGGATGGCCTGTGCCGCGCGGGCATCCGGCCGGTGGGGATTCCGATCGATGCCGAGGGTTTCGACGTGGGCGCGGCGGTGTCGAAAGCGCGACCCGCGCGCATCGCCTTCGTCACCCCGACCCATCAATATCCGCTCGGCATCACCATGTCCCTGCAGCGTCGCATGGCGTTGCTGAAATGGGCACAAAGCGCCGATGCCTGGATCGTCGAGGACGACTACGACAGCGAGTTCCGCTACCAAGGCAAACCGCTGCCGGCGCTGAAGAGTCTCGACCGGAATAACCGGGTGCTCTATGTCGGCACTTTCAGCAAGGTGCTCTCGCCCGGCCTGCGCGTCGGCTATCTGGTTCTGCCACCAACCCTGGTCGATCGCTTCACGGAGGCCGCACAATTCCTCCAGCCCCCGCCTGCTCATCTGATCCAGGCCGCCATCGCTGAATTCATGGAGCAGGGCTATCTCGCCCGCCACATCCGGCGCATGCGCCAGCTCTATGCCGAGCGTCGCGCGGCTCTGGCCGACGCGCTCGCCGAACAGGTTCCCGCACTCAGCATTGAATTGAAGCCCGGCGGCATGCACCTGCTGGCGCGACTGCCGCGCGGTACGGACGACGTGAAGCTGGTCGAGCGGCTGAAAGAAGCCGGGATGGGGCCGTCGCCGCTCTCCACGTGCGGCGTCGAGCGGCCCTACGCACCGGGGCTTGCCATCGGCTTCACGAATGTGGAAACGGGCAAGGCGAAGAGCGTCGCGCGGCGGCTGGGAATGGCGATCAAGGCAGCAGGTTCCTGATCGCGGAGTTCCATATCGCCGGAATTGGCCGTCTCGCCGCCGCCGAACCTACGGTTTTGACAGGACCATCATACGGTCGGTCAACTCGCCCGGCTTGATTTCGAGCATTTCGCTGTGAGACAGGTCGCCGGACTCCGCCCAAACGTAGTACGAGCCGGCCGGCAGCGTGAAAATCGCATTGTCAGTGCAAGCATAGTTGATGCGCTTGCGTTTGCCCTGCAAGTCTTCCTTCGGTTCATATACGTAGAAGCAGGCGCTGACCGGCTGGCCACCTTCGGAAAAGGTCGCCTTCGCGCGCAGATTGCCTGCATTGAGCGTGAACAGCTGGTCGGTGATCTGTCCCTGCCGGACCGAGAGGTTGACGGAAGTCGACGCGTCACCGACGGAGGCGGAGACAAGATACTCGCCTGCTGGCAGCGTAAAGACTGCGCTATCAGCGCAAGAATAGTTGATCCGCCGGTAGTTGCCTTGAAGATCCGGCTTTGGGTCATAGACGTAGAAACAAGCGCTCAACGGATCGCCACCTTCCGCCAGAACGGCCTTGCTCCGCAAATAGCCTGCTTGCAGATCGAATGCGTGGTCGGTGATTTGCCCAGCCTGGATTGTAATGGTCGTTGAGGTCGACGCATCGCCCGTGCTTGCGGATGCAAGGTAGCTTCCGGCGGGCAGGGTGAAGATCGCCTTGTCGGTGCAGCTGTAGTTTATGCGCCTGTGATTGCCCTGCAGGTCTTCCTTGGCCTCGTACACGTAGAAGCATGCGTTGAGCGATTCACCACCGGCGCTCAATGCGGCCGTTGTCCGGAAATACCCGGCGTTGAGCGTCAAGACGCGGTCAGTCACCTGACCACTTTGTACAGCAAGCGGTGTTGAGACCGAAGCATCACCGGCTGATGCGTAGATGTAATAGTCACCGGCAGGCAAGGTGAACAAAGCGTTCCTGGTGCAGGAGTAGTCGATCCGTTTGCGGTTGCCTTGCAGGTCTTCCTTCGGCTCGTACACGTAGAAGCAAGCGTCGATCTGTTCGCCGCCGTCGGTCAGGGCGGCTTGCAGTCGCAGAGTACCGGGCTCCGCACTCGCTTCGCCGCTCGTCGCCGCACCCTGCGAACTTTGATCGCTGGAAGAGGGCGATTGCCTGTTGATCTCTTCCGCCTGCTGGCGAAGCGCCTCCGAGGCTGAAGTCGCGGCTTGCAGAATTTCGGTCAGTCGTTCTTCGGCTTTCTTTTGCTCATCGGCCTTTTCGGCGGCGGAGGCGTCCGTGACGGATTTGACGGTCTCCACAGCGGCCGCAACCTGCCGATCGTAGGTCACGGCCGATGCCTTGCATTGATTGAACTGATCGAGATTCCCTGCGCCCGCCATGACGCAGCAGGACTTGAGATTGAGCGCGACCTGCTGCGCGCGATCAGACAATTCCTGGATCTGTTTGCTCGCCAGCACGACGCCACCGGCAGATTCAAGGAATTTGACGTTCGCTTCCAGGCTCGGCGCGGTCTGCTGGAAGATGCCCTCGCACTGATTGACGCGCGGAGCGAGCAGCTGATAGCCGAGAAACGCGATCACGAGCAGGGCAGCAATGCCCGCCAGCGCGACAAGGGTCTTGTTCATGGAACACCCCCCGAGTCCTGCATTGCGAACCATCGCACAGCCGCAATGCCATGAACAGCCAGTCTCTCAGCCGATCTTAGCCTTCAGCTTCTTCTCCCAGCTCGGTTTCGTGCCGAACAACTCCGCTAGGAAGTCGATGAAGACGCGCACCCGCGTGCTCTACGTCGGCAACTTCGGCAAGGTGCTGTCGCCCGGACTGCGCGTCGGGTACCTCGT
Organism: Dongiaceae bacterium; assembly: GCA_041398065.1. Classification (GTDB taxonomy): domain Bacteria; phylum Pseudomonadota; class Alphaproteobacteria; order Dongiales; family Dongiaceae; genus Dongia_A. Next base: position 8,609 of record JAWKVL010000055.1, read on the forward strand.
AGTCCCGCCGGCGCTCATCGGCCACTTCGCGGAGGCGGCGCAGTCGCTGCAGCCACCGCCGGCGCTGCTGATCCAGGCGACGATCGCCGCGTTCATCGAGCACGGCCACCTCGCGCGCCACTTCCGGCGCATTCGCCACGTCTATGCCGAGCGGCGCCAACGACGTCGGCCTGGTCGCAATTTGAAGCGGGACGGCATCGGCCCCTCGTCGCTGTCGGATTGCAGAATAGACCGAGCGTACGACCCCGGTCTCGTGATCGGCTTCACGAACGTGCAGACGCAGAAGGCGAACCAGGCTGCGCGTGCACTGGCTTCTGCGTTGCGGCAAGCTGGCTAGAAGCGGGCTATCGGGGGAGTACGCGTGCCGGCCTCAGCCACGAGAGGAATGCCTCGATCATCGCTTGGCGCGGGTGCCCGGGGACATGGACCAGATAGAAGCCCAATCCCGGGATCGGCAGATCGAGCGCCTTCACGAGCTGGCCGGATTCCAGATCCCGCGCCACCACGACATCGCTCAGGATCGACACGCCCTGGCCCGCAATGACGGCCGCGATCGCATGGAGCTCTTCGCGGAAGTTCATCACTCCGGTCTCCCCGACCTCGGGAAAATCCGGATCGACCTGGCGCGCCGCCATTGACCATCTGCGCCACGTCGGCGCCTCCAGGTTCCAGGACGGCCAAAGGCAATGGATGAACCGGAAGCGCAGTAGGTCGCTCGGGTGGCGGATGGGGTCCTCGCGCGACAGGAGATCCGGGCTGCAGATCGGGTAGAAGCGATCCCGGAACAGCTCATGCACCACGAGGTCCGTCGGGGGCCGGAACGAATAACGGATCGAAACGTCGGCTTCGCCCGTCCGCAGGTCGAGCACGTCATCCGTTCCGATCACTTCGAGCGGGCAACCCGGATGGGCCTCGCTCCACTCGGGCAGGCGCGGAACCAAACAGCGACCGGCAAAGGCGTTAGTGGCCGAGATCTTCAAAGGCCGACGATCGGCCGTCTCACGGAGTGTCGCGAAGGCAGTTGCGAACGAGTCCAGCCCGCCGCGGACAACGGAGAACAGCCTGGCACCGGCAGCCGTCAGGGCCATCGGGCGCGGGCGGCGACGAAACAGGGGCTGCCCGCAGTATTCTTCCAGGAGCTTGATCTGATGGCTGATCGCCGTCGGCGTCAGGCATAGTTCGTCCGCCGCCTTCTTGAAGCTCAGATGCCTGGCAGCGGCGTCGAATGCCCGCAACTCGGTCAGCGGCGGCAGGGTGCGCATGGCTGGCATTGTAGCTGAAATTAATTCAGCCAGGCGTGAATTCTTTGATTTTGCATTGCTATCCGGCCCTCCGGAACAATACCGCTCCGTTCCCGCCCGTCCTGCCAGTTGGGCCAAGGGCAGCCGGCTTGCGGCGGGCAGAAACCATAGGAGAGGGCGCCATGACATCGACATCGGAAGTGATTTCGGAAGTCGCAGCGAGCTTCGGCGGCGGGCTGCTGCAGCCAGGCGATGCCAGCTACGACGAGACGCGGCGGGTCCATAACGGATTGATCGACAAGCGCCCTGCGCTCATCGCGCGGTGCACGGGAACGGCCGATATCGTCGACGCCATCGGGCTTGCGCGAAAGCTGGGTCTCGAAGTCGCCGTGCGGGGCGGGGGCCACAACGTGGCGGGCCGCGCGACGGTCGAGGGCGGGCTGATGATCGACCTGCAGCCGATGAAAGGGATCCGGGTCGACCCGAAGGCGCGCATCGCCTGGGCCCAGGGCGGGGTCACCTGGCGCGAGCTCAACCGCGAGACCCAGCTGTACGGTCTCGCCACCACGGGCGGCGTGGTCTCCACGACCGGCATTGCCGGCCTTACGCTCGGCGGCGGCTTGGGCTGGCTCATGGGCAAGCACGGACTCGCGCTCGACAATCTGCGCTCGGCGGAGATCGTGACGGCAGAGGGTAGGGTCCTCAAGGCCAGCGCAGAGGAGAACGCGGACCTGTTCTGGGCGGTGCGCGGCGGCGGCGGGAACTTCGGGATCGCTGCTTCTCTCGAATACCGCCTGCATTCGGTTGGGCCGACCATCACCGGCGGCCTCATTGCCTATCCGTTCGCGCAAGCCCGCGAGGTGCTGCAGTTCTTCCGCGAGACCACGCGCTCCTTGCCGGACGACATGATGGCGGTTGCCGGGCTGATCCACGCTCCCGACGGATCGGGAACCAAGCTCGCGGCCATGGTGGTGGCGCATTTCGGGCCGCCGGACGTAGCTGCGGCAGCGCTCAAGCCGATCCAGCAGTTCGGCACACCTGCCGTCAACGCGATCGGCCCGATCTCCTATTGCCAGCTCAACTCGATGCTGGATGGCGCCTATCCGAAGGGCGCGCTCAATTACTGGAAGTCGAGTTTCCTGTCGGGGCTGAACGACGAAGCCATCGAGCGGCTGATCGAAAGCTTCGCCAAGTGCCCGACGCCGATGGGTCAGCTCCTGCTCGAGCATTTCCACGGCGCGGTCAGCCGCGTGGCAGTCGCCGACACGGCCTTCCCGCATCGGCTCGAGGGCCACAATCTCGTCATCCTCGGCGAATGGATGGACCCCGCGATTTCCGATCGCTGTATCAACTGGGCGCGAGAGACCTATGCAACGATGGGCCGGTTCCTCGGCTCAGGGCGCTATGTCAACTATCTGGGCGACGACGAGTCCGGCGATCCGGCCGCAGCGGCCTACGGCGCCAACTACAAGCGGCTGCGGGAGATCAAGCGCAAGTACGATCCGGATAACGTCTTCCACCTGAACCAGAACGTCCGGCCGGCTTAAGGCAGCTCGATCTTCAGCTTCTTCTCCCAGCTCGGCTTGGTGCCGAACACTTCGGCGAGGAAGTCGATGAAGACGCGCACCCGTGGCGGGGCGTGCTGGCTGTGGGGGTAAAGCGCGTAGATGGCGTGGTTGGGAGGCGAGTAGCCGGTCAGCACCGGCACCAGCCTTCCTTCGTTGAGGTCGTCGACGATCTCCCACAGCGACTTGAGCGCAAGGCCGTGGCCGGCGAGGCACCAGTCGCGCAGCGCTTCGCCGCTGTTGCAATCCATGTTGCCGGAGACCCGCAGGGTGATCGGGCCGTCGGGGCCCTGCAAAGTCCAGCGATACTGCTTCGAGCCGGGGAAGCGCAACAGCAGGCAATTGTGGTCGAGCAGATCCTCCGGTACCTGCGGCGTGCCGTGGCGCTTCAGGTAGTCGGGCGCGGCGACGATCAGGCGGCGGTTGTTGGCGAGCTTGCGCACGATCGCTGTGGAGTCCGTGAGCTCGGCAATCCGGATGGCGAGATCGATGCGCTCCTGGATCAGGTCGACCAGGGAATCGGTCAGGTGCAGGCGCACCTGCATCTGCGGATGCTTCTCCAGGAAGCGCGGAACGTGGGGCGCCACGTGCAGGCGGCCGAACACCGAGGGCATGGTGACCTTGATCGGACCGCGCGGCTCGGCGGTGATGGCGTCGAGCGCGCCTTCCGCCTGTTCCAGCTCGTTCAGGATCACCACGCAATGCTCGTAGTAGCGCGAGCCGTCCTCGGTCAGGCTGACATGGCGGGTGGTGCGGTTGAGCAGGCGCGTCCCGACATTCTTTTCGAGGCGGGCGATCCGGTTGCTGACAACGGCAGCCGACAGGCGCATGTCCCGGCCGGCGGCCGACAGGCTGCCCAATTCCACCACCCGCACGAAAATGGCCAAGTCCTCGGTATCGGGCATTGTCGCCGATTTCTTGAAGATGATTTTCAGTAGAATGGCAGGTAGTGGCGTCGGAAGCCAGAGGCAGGTTTGGTAGATTGCCAAGACTGATCATTATCCCTCCCCGGGCTGCGAGGGGATGCCAATCAGGGGGATTGCCATGGACCCGATCGTTGCCGACTGGATCAGCCTCGCTCTGCGTTGGGCCCACGTCATGGTCGGCATCATGTGGATCGGAACCTCGTTCCACTTCATCTGGCTGGATGCCAGCCTGCGCCGGGAGCAGGGCATGGGCGAGGGGTTGGCCGGTGCCAGCTGGATGGTGCATGGCGGCGGCTTCTATCGCGCGACGAAATACCTGGTCGCTCCGGCTGAGATGCCAGCCGATCTGCACTGGTTCAAATACGAAGCTTACTTCACCTGGATCACCGGCTTCCTGCTCCTGGCGGTCATCTACTATGTCGGCGCCAACGATCTGCTGATCGATCCGCGCGTGATGGAACTGACGCCGCTGAAGGCGATCGGCATCAGCCTGGGCGGACTTGCGGCGGGCTGGATGATCTACGACCTGCTGTGCCGCTCGCCGTTCGGCGATCGCACCGGGCTGCTGGCGTTCCTGGTGTTCCTGCTGGCCTGCGTCGCCGCCTACGGCTTCACGCATGTATTCAGCGGCCGCGCGGCCTTCGTCCATGTCGGCGCGTTCCTCGGCACCATCATGGCGGCCAACGTTTTTTTCATCATCATCCCGAACCAGAAGAAGGTGGTGGCGGCGCTGATTGCCGGCAAGACACCCGATCCCGCGCTCGGCAAGTGCGCCAAGCAGCGCTCGCTGCACAACAACTACCTGACCCTGCCGGTGGTGCTGATGATGATCAGCAACCATTATCCGATGATGTTCGAGCACGCGCAGAGCTGGCTGATCGTGGTCGGCATCCTGCTGTTCAGCGGCCTGCTGCGACTCTATGCCAACATGAAGAACGCCGGCGCCTCCGGCTCGCCCGTCACAGCCATCCTGTTCTACGCGGCGATGGTCGGCATGGGTGCCATCGCCTATGCCAGCTACCGTCCCGACGCCGATCTGGCGGCGGTCGGGCCCGTAACATTCGCCGACGTGCAGGCGATCATGGCGCACCGCTGCCAGGCCTGCCATTCCGCGACTCCAACCGACGCGGCCTACAAGGCTCCGCCCAAGGGCATCGCCTTCGACACCGCCGACCAGATTCAGCGCATGGCGCCGCAGATCGAGCGCATGGTGGTGCTGACCCATGCCATGCCGCTCGCCAACAAGACCGGCATGCTGCCGCAGGAGCGGCTGATGATCGCCAAGTGGCTGAGCGAATCCAAGGCGAGCATTGACTGATGGCCCAGACGTTCAGGCGGCCGCCGAGCGGCCTCGACCATACCCAGTTCGTGACGCTCTATGGCCGCGTCTATGAGCATTCGCCGTGGATTGTGGAAGCTGCTTGGAGTGCCGGCATGAAGCCAGCCTGCGATACGGTTGAGGGCTTGCATCAGGTGTTGAGCCGGATCGTCGGCGCCGCGCCGCACGAGCGGCAACTCGCACTGCTCAATGCCCATCCCGATCTGGCGGGGCGGCTTGCGGTGCGTGGTGAGTTGACAGCGGAATCGACATCCGAGCAGGCCAGCGCCGGGCTCGACAAATGCACGCCTGCGGAGTTCCAGCGCCTCACCGAACTGAACGACGCCTACAAGCGCAAGTTCCCATTCCCATTCATCATGGCAGTCAAAGGCAAGAGCCGCGCGGAGATCCTCGCGGCCTTCGAGCGCCGCATTGGGAACGACGAGGCGACGGAGTTCCAGACGGCGTTGGCGGAGGTGCACAAGATCGCTTTGCTGCGCCTGCGCGATTTGTGACGCAGCGCACGCGGCAGCCTGTTCGCCGCGAGACGATCAATGTGCTAGGATAATCAGGTCTGCCAGCTGCAACACGTGGAGCGAGCCTCGTTGCGACTTTCCATGCCGCTGATCTGCCTTGGCCTGTTGGTGCCGGGGCTGGCCGCTGCTCAATCATCCGCACCCGATGGTCCGGGCGCAGCGTTCAGGGTCATCCCGCTTGCGGCGATGTCCCTGTCTGCCGATTTTGAAGGCGCCCTCGACCGAAGTGTCAGCACGGCTTATTTCTGCAAGGGCGTGGCAAAGTTCATTCCAGCGCCAACGCCAGACCAGCCGGACAACGAGGCGCTGCTGCTGACCTTGGATCCGCGCAAATCGACGTCGGTTGGGCGCTGCGAGGCCGACAACGCATCGACAGAGCGGACTGAACTGGCGGAGCCGGACGAGGCACGCCTGCCGCTGGCGACCGAGGCCTGGTACGGCCTGCGCTTCATGGTCCCCGCCGACATGAAGGGCAAGTTCGCAGGCAAGCGTCTGGTGATCGCGCAGCTGAAGCAGCATCCGAGAACCTGCCCGCTTGGCCCCGAGCCGTTCGGCCAGCCGGGCCGGGCCGGCATCAATCCGACCGTTTCGCTGCGGCTGATCGAGGACGAACCGAGCGACAGCATGGGGCTGCAACTGGCGGTTGCCGGTGATCGCGTGCGCAAGGCGACGGTCGGAAAATTGATGCAGTTGCGCACGCCGTTCCTCGATCGCTGGCATGCGGTGCTGCTGCACGTGAAGATCATGCCACCGAGCGCACTCATGCAGGGTGTCGGCTTCGTGGAAGGTTGGCTCGACGGCCAGCCCTTCGCCAAGGGTCTCTATGGCGTGCAGGACGGCAATGGAACGGTCGACGCCACGGAAACGTTCGGCTATGCGGGCTTGGTCGGTTGCACCTATTTCAAATACGGCATCTATCGCGATTCACAATCGGAACCCTGGAGCATCGCGTTCGACCGCTTCCGGCGCGGCGCGACCCGGACGTCGGTCGAGAGGCCCGCGCACTGATCCGGCAGTGGTCCCATGGCATGAAGCATGGCTTATTGACCTCCAAGCGCCCGGGCGTATCGTGACCGCATACGGGAGGGAGTGGTCATGAGCCAGCAGCCGAACGACGATCTCAGCAGCCGCCACGTCAAGGCCGGACCGGAACGAGCACCGCATCGCGCCTTCTACTACGCAATGGGGCTGACCGAGCAAGACATCGCCAAGCCGTTCGTCGGCGTGGTGTCGAGCTGGAACGAATCCGCGCCGTGCAACACCGCCCTCAAGGGCCATGCCGAGATCGCCAAGCGTGGGGTCAGCGCCGCCGGCGGGACGCCGCGCGAGTTTGTCACCATCACCGTGACCGACGGCATCGCGATGGGCCATTCCGGCATGAAATCGTCGCTGGTCAGCCGCGAGACCATTGCGGATTCAGTCGAGCTGTCGGTGCGCGGCCATTGCTACGACGCGCTGGTGGCGATCGCGGGATGCGACAAGGCGCTGCCCGGCATGATGATGGCGATGCTGCGGCTCAACGTCCCGGCGGTCTTCATGTATGGCGGGTCGATCCTGCCCGGCAACTTCAAGGGCAAGGACGTAACGGTGCAGGACGTCTATGAGGCGGTCGGCAAATACCAGGCGGGCCAGATCGATCTGGCCGAACTGACGGCGCTGGAAAAGATCGCCTGCCCGTCGGCCGGGGCATGCGGCGGGCAATTCACCGCCAACACCATGGCCTGCGTGTCGGAGGCGATCGGCCTTGCATTGCCGGGCTCGTCCTCGCCACCGGCGGTGATCGCGGAGCGAGAGGCATTCGCGTTTCAGTCGGGCGAAGCAGTTATGCGCCTGCTCAAGAGCAATCTGCGCCCGCGCGACATCGTCACGCGCAAGGCGCTGGAGAACGCCGCCGCGGTGGTCGCGGCAACAGGGGGATCGACCAACGGCCTGCTGCATCTGCCGGCGATCGCCAACGAGGCCGGGATCGATTTCGACGCATTCGATATCGAGGCGATCCTGAAGCGCACGCCTTACATCGCGGATCTGAAGCCGGGCGGCCGATACGTGGCCAGCGACCTGCACAAGGCCGGCGGCGTGCAACAGGTGCTGAAGGCACTGCTCGACGGTGGCTATCTGCACGGCGATGCGATGACCGTCAGCGGCAAGACCGTGGCGGAGAATCTCAAGGACGTCGCGTTCCGCACCGATCAGGATGTCGTGCGCCCGGTGAGCCAGCCCCTGGCCCCGAGCGGCGGCGTGCTGGTTCTGAAGGGCAATCTGGCGCCCGACGGCGCGGTGGTGAAGGTTGCGGGGCTGGCCAATACCAAGTTCCGCGGGAACGCACTCTGTTTCGACCGGGAGGAGGACGCATTCGCGGCCGTCACTGAGCGCGCCTACAAAGCGGGTGATGTGTTCGTCATCCGCTATGAAGGCCCGAAGGGCGGCCCCGGCATGCGCGAGATGCTGGTGCTGACGGCCGCGATCTACGGGCAGGGCATGGGCCAGAAGGTGGCGCTCATCACCGACGGGCGCTTCTCCGGTGCGACCCGCGGCTTCTGCATCGGCCATGTCTCGCCGGAGGCGGCGGTGGGTGGACCCATCGGCTTGCTCAGGAACGGGGACATCATCGAGATCGATGCCGACAACGGCTCAATCAAGGTCGAGCTGTCGGACGAGGAGTTGGCGAAGCGCAAGGCCGCGTGGCAGCCGCGCCGGGCGCAATATCGATCGGGCGCAATCTGGCGCTATGGCGAGACGGTGTCGTCGGCGCGTTTCGGCGCGGTGACGCATCCTGGCCCGCCGCGGCAGAACGCCGCCGAGTGAAATGACCGGCGGCCGGATCCAAAGCTACGCGGAGTTCTGGCCGTTCTATCTGCGCGAACATGCGAAGCCCCAAACGCGCGCCTGGCACTTTCTCGGCAGCACGCTGGTGCTTGCGGCGCTGGTTCTGTTCCTGGCCGGGCAGGGCTGGGGCTGGCTCGCGTTCATCCCCATCGCCGGCTATGGACCGGCCTGGGTTGCGCATTTCTTTGTGGAGCACAACAAGCCTGCGACTTTCCGTTATCCGCTGTGGTCGCTGGTCAGCGATGCGCGGATGTATGGGCTCTGGCTGACCGGGCGGCTGGCCGCCGAGCTGCGCAAGGCCGGTGTCGCGGAGAACAGGCGCTAACGCCCTCTTAATTGCATCCAGCGCGCCGCTGCGGCACTGGCGATGCGAGGGCCGACGATGGGGCGCAATCGGGCGGCAAGGCGCACCATTCTACGATGTGGAACTTTTCGAGATCTCCGGAGGAGCGCGTCCGCCACTGCGGTGGCGTGAGTTGGGCAGCGACGCCTGATACTGGCGAAGAAGTCTCGAGGGCGATGATATCCGATCGGAGCCACTGGCTCACGGGTCCAGAATTCGATGTCTTGCTCGGAGATCGGCGCGGCGCGGTCGATCGCCGCGGAAATCGCGGCAATCAGGACCTCGTAGACGCTGTCCGAGCTGTTTCCCGACCAGCGGCCTCGCCGCCGCAGTCTTCCGATCCGGCCGCGCAGCGCCGCCAAGACCGGCAACATCGAAAGACTGCTTCCATCGCATGTTGCAGAGCTTTGTTGCAGCACTGACGTCAACTCCGCCAGCACCGTCTTGATGCGCGCCGACGGAGCCTTCGAGAACCAGGTGCGTGACCGGCTATCCATAGTGACGTTCAGATACTCCACGGCGTATGGCCATGCGCGAGGCTGTCGGATGAGGTCGCGCAAGCCGCGCAGAATGGCCACCGGATGGCTGTCATCTTCAGGATGAGGCGTCGTCTGCAGACTATGCTCGAACCGGCGCAGATGCGCCGACAGGGAGCGGATGCCGATCGCCTTGATCTCGGCAAATCCGAGCGCTTGCCAGAAGCGCCAGTCGGAAGAACGACGCAGGTCTTCTTCAAAGGGCGGCATGGTCAGCATGCGCCAACGTGGAATCATCACCGTCGGCACCGCGAAAGCGAACTCAACGATCATCGAGCGGATCGGATTGAGCAGATTCCGGAAGTGGAGCTCCTTTGTCCGGGGCGGCGACTTCCGCATGTCGATCCATTGCCCTTGGCCATAGCAGAGGTCGGCATCCGGTACCGCCGAAAACGCCGCGACCGCATTCTCGATCGCAGTGGGAGTCAGCAGATCGTCGCTATCGAGGAAATGGATGAAATCGCCTTGCGCCATGCGCAAGCCCACGTTCCGTGCGCTCGCAACACCGCCATTCGGCTTGTGGATGACGCGGACCTGCGTGCCGAAACGTCGCAATGCGGTTTCGACGTCATCCGACGAGCCGTCGTCGACCACCAGGATCTCGATCGGACGCCAGGTCTGGTCGACACAGCTCTGTACCGCCTCGACCAAGGGACCGGCGCGATTGTAGACGGGCAGAAGGACCGTCACGAGCGGACGGAATTCATTCCGGTCCGGCAGGATGCCGTGGCCCAGCATCCGCGCGTGATAGCGCCGTCGAGCCTGTTCCACCGGTTGGTCGCGGCGCTCCAGGCACAAATCGGCCAGCCGGTCCGCATGCCAGCGCAAGCCCGGTCCGGCGCTGTTTGTCGCCAGAAGCTCCGCGCAGCGCGGCGGTCCGGGGAGATAGGGCGACAGTTGCGAGACGAGGGCGTTGGACCACTCGACGTCAGCCGATTCGTCCGAACTGGCCAGCTCCGACAAAATGCGGACGGATTTCGCTACTATTGGATTGGTTGGCAGGCTGGCGTCGGTCATAAAGGATCAAGGGCCTGTTGGCCGCGTAGAGCGACCCTATGCCTCAAGTCGCGGATAGTGTCTATCCCAAGTTGAGCTGCAGTGGGCCCGAATGGCGACGTCAAGTGGGGCCTGTGACCAGCGTCGCAGCAAGCGGAGGCATCAATCATGGCGGCGAATGAAAACCAGGAAGAGGATTTGAACGTGTTCGGCGAGCGGCTGGCGCCTTGCTCCGTCGACCCTGTCACCGGCTTCTATCGCGATGGCTGCTGCTCGACCGGCGACGAGGATCTTGGCCGTCACGTCGTATGCGCGGAGATGACCGCTTCGTTCCTTGAGTTCTCCAAACGCATGGGCAACGACCTGTCAACGCCGCGCCCGGAGTTTGGGTTTCCCGGTCTACGGCCGGGCGATCGCTGGTGCCTGTGCGCCGACCGCTGGCAGCAGGCGCTGGAGGCGGGAGCGGCGCCGCGTGTCGTGCTCGGCGCGACGCACCAGCTCGCGCTCGAACACGTGGACCTGGCCGATCTCAAGCGCCATGCGCTCGACCTGTCCTAGCGCCGCGCGGATGGGCTGTCTCCATAAGGCTGCTCCTTCGGGACACAGATGCGCCTTTCAAGCAGCGCGGCCGCACGACTATTGCGCTTATTAACCATAACCCTTCATCGCTATCGGCCAAAGCTGTTGGTAGAATGCCGTCGATGGCACAAACAGTCATCGCTGCTACGTGGAGGAATAGGGAACATGAGTCGATCCATCTTCGTCGCTTTGCTGTGCGTTGCTTGCGCCAGTTGCGTGGTCGATCCCATCAGCCCAAACGTCTGGTCGCTTTCGCGGACGGATTCCAACAGCAATGAAACCTATCTCGGTGGGCACCTCACGCTCGAGGCATGTCAGAGAGCCGGCCTGAAGCTGTTCACACAATTGCGCGGCGACAGCGGCGTTCTGCAATGCCGCATGAACTGCCGCCACATCAAGAAGGAAGATCCGGTCACGTGTGAAGCGATCGAGCCGGTCGGATAGCAGACGCGATACACCCTTCGGGTGGGCCGATCGTATTCGGCCCATCTCGATGGGTGATCAGTATGCCCGGAAATGTCGCGAGAGCGCGTGCCGCCGCCGTCAATCGATACTAGGCGCGGAGAGGCGTATTCCGCCTAGAAGATAGACAGGAGAAGCTGGACAACGCTCAGGGTCACAATGACACCACCGAGGAACGACACTGTCGCGCCCACCGGGATGCGATAGTTGCCGGGCCCCTGAAAGGTGCTCACCCTAAACGTCGTGCCGCCGGCACTCGCCACGGCTCCCAAAGCCAGTCCAATGAGTCCCATCGTCATCGTCAGTCACTCAATCTCTGCCGTGACACCAAGTGGCCTCCGCCCGCGACCCTGAGTGAACCCCGACACATCCACGTTTAATCGAATGCGGCGGACTCACACGCGTATTCGCAATGTGGAGCCACGTTGAAATGATAGACACGATTATCAGGTCTTCGCAACAAATGGTAATTGACTAAAATCATCTGAAAATTGTCTCGGAAATGGCCGAAATTGAAGGTCATCATGATGAAAAGGCAGTAAGGAAAACATGTCATTTACATTGGCATGCGGCGCTGGCGCCGAGATTTTCTTGGATCTTTGTCCGTGCGGTTCAAGCGAGATGCGAAACACGGCGCGCGAGTTCTCATCATTCTGGGTCGTGAGAAGGCGCTCCGGCGCATTGCGCATTGTTGTGATCGAGATCACACAGAGCGCTGCGTCCCCCATGCTTTCAACCAGCCGGATCAGAAATGCCGTGGATGCTACGCGCTGGATCCGGCGTTGTGCATCTCTCGCGCATCCGCGGGCGCTCCAGATCCGAGGAGAGCCACTGCGTTCATCGAAGGTTCATCTTGATGATCGCTGAATCACGTTGCGCGTGGCCAGTTGGGACCCCACGCGTGGGCGCCTTTCTTCCACAGGGCGCAAGGCCGGTGGCGGCCCTGAGGGTCGATTTACTGCTGCCGCCGGCCGCCTAGTCCGAACAGACCTGGCCGGTTCGCCACGGTCATGTTGGTGTGCACTCTGGGCGTGGTGCCGAATGCCGATCATACGTGTTGTGGCATGTGGGACATCGGAAACCCTGGAGAGTGGCATGCCGCAGATCCGCCGGGTCTGGCGCCGAACCATGGCAGTCGTTTACACGTGCGCGCTCTGGAGCGACCGCCACCTACCTACGGGTGTCCGCACCGGTGCTGGCCTTGTAGCGATGGCCGCAGGAGTCGTCGGATTCCTGCCCATCGTCGGGTTCTGGATGCTTCCGCTGGGCGTGGTGCTGATTTGCCTGGACATCCCACCGCTTCGCCGCCGCGTGCTTCGGTGGCTGGCGCGCCAGCAATCCGGCTGACAGGCCGGATTCCCGGATACACGGCCGGCGCTGTGCCGAGATGATCCGAGCATAAGTATCTCCCTTGCCCCAAGGTCCACTATGGTTTTCGAAGTTGTCATTTGGGTCCTCCCTGTTTTTCACCTCCCCCTCTAATCGATTGGCATCGAAACCCATTATCATGGTTCTGCTGAGGCGATCCTAGAAAGGTTGTTAGCAAGGCGCCGCCTGAGTTTTTGGCAGCCGTTGGCCAGTCTCATCGGTTTCGGTAATATCTGCCATTGCTGTCGCAGAAATTCCAGCAGCCACCCCCATTCCTTCGTGAGTCGCCGGTAATGTAACTCGGCGGTCGTTTAACTTGTCTGGGCGGAGTGGAATATGCGCATGCGGAGAGCACGACCGGCAGAATCAGCGAGCCCGCCCCCAGCCAGCGCAACGCAGCGCGGCGTTCGGGCGAATGACCCTGGTCGCGGCGTGGGGAAATTACAGACTCGTTCATGACGTCACTCCCAGGTTCGGGTTCCAGGGGGCTGCTGCCTGGGTTCATAGTCAGATGCATCCGCGTGGTGCCTGCAAGCTTCTTTGATCCGCGAGATCGATCGGCCGATGCTGTCAGCATACTCAATGCCGCGGCCAATAGCGCCGACCGTTGGAGCAAAGTCCAATCATTGCCGGAGGCAGCTAGTCGCAATATTCTCTATCGAAACGAACATTCATGGATCGCAGGGGAGCAGTGTCATGAAGGGCGTTCCATCTAAGTTGATGGTATTGGTGGCTATAGTGTCCACCGTCTTCAGCGGGATGGTGCTTGCCGAGCAGGACAAGTACAGCTTGAAAGTGCCGGGTGGACTCGCGTTCTCTGAGTTCAAGGGATACGAAAGTTGGCAAGTTGTTGCCACGAGCCAGAACGACAAGTTGGTCGCTGTAATCCTCGCCAATCCCGTAATGATCAAAGCCTATCAGGCCGGCATTCCCGGCAACGGGAAGCCGTTCCCCGACGGCGCCAAGATGGCAAAGATCCACTGGAACCCGGATAAGAACGAGTTCTTCCCCGAAACCACCATACCAGGTACCCAGCATGACGTGGATTTCATGGAGAAGGACAGCAACAGGTTCGCGGATAGCGGAGGCTGGGGATGGGCGATGTTCGAGTATGACGCCGCGTCAGATGCGTTCAGGCCCGGCACGACAGCGGACGAGCCTCCTCAGGAAAACGACGCCAAGTGCGGGTTCCAGTGTCACACGATAGTCGAGGCAAGAGACTACGTCTTTACAGTGTATGGACACAGGTAGCCGGCGTCAGGGCTTGAGTTTCCCGGAAACAACCTCACGTAGCTGCGCCTGTAGCACTGGCTAATCGGCGGGTTGAAGCAGCCTACGGATACTCCTGTTCCACCAGCTTCCGCGCCTCTTCGATGATCGGCCCCTTGACGGTCTCCAGCTCGGCCAGTGCTTCAAGCCGAGTCTTCTCGACGTCGTCTGCCGTCAATCGCCCGGTCTCGACTAGGTGGTGAGTGAGCGCGCGGACCAGCGTCAGGGCCGCGATAGCGTCGGAACCAATCGACACTTTGTGTGTTTCTGGGCGATGCGGAGCGAACTTCTGCGTCTAAGAGACCAGATACGATTTAGGCTTATTTCTGGATCGATACCCGAGTGGTCCAGGGAGCGGCACGTCATGCTCCTGGAAGCAGTGGATTCAGTGTTGCGTGACCTGGACCTGGCTGCCGAGCGGCCATCCCAGCCGCGCATCCACGGGGTCTTGCCAATGGTCCGAAGATCCTCTCATGCCGAGGAGTACAGGCTTAAGAGGTCCGGCAATAGGCGATAGCCAGCGTGACATTTACGGACCGCCGATTTTTCCAACACACGCTTCCTCGATGATCGGTCCCTTGCCGGTCTCCAACTCTGCCAGTGCGTGATGGCGGGAGTCAGAGATCTAGCGATCTAGCGATCTAGCGATCTGGATCAATGAGACCTGCAAAGCCGCGAAGAGTACGCCTACGCCGCGTCGATCGCGAAGCATTGGGATAGTGGTGAAGTGCCCAGCGGGCCGAAGCGCTAATGCCATATAACGATTCATCGAGGCCAACTGGTGCTATTGAGTCTGTCTGAGCGGGAACACAGGAAGGCATGTTGCGCGCTGTAGTGGTGCGCTAGTAAGATGCTCGTCCAGGTTCAGGCCATTTAACTGCCTGATCGCCTCGATCTAACACTCTGTCTCTAGTCTCTGGTCGTCGTCGATCTTTCAAGACGCAGACCGCGCGAGCGTCGCAAGTTCATCATACGAGCCTGAGCCCTTTAGATTTTTCAGATCGGAGGGAGCCATGGCATGTTCAGTGCGGCTAGTGCCGATATTGTTGCTATGCGCGCCAATAGCAGGGTGTGCATTCCTGCAGGCCTTGTCCGGTGGGGGAAGTACACCACCAGCACTTCGACCCCAGCAGGTGTTGTTGGTCGCAAGTCAGTCAGCTCCAATCACAACCGGCGTACGTGTTTCTGTATTTGCTCTTCCGCACGATTTCCAAAACTATGGGATCGATCATTACACAGTGGAAGGAGAGGGTGGGTTACTTTCCAGCCAGTACGCTCGGCCGTTCACGACACCCGGTATCGCGGCAAATTCCGATGTTTGAGTGCTAGGATATTGGAGCGGAACACCCAGCTACAACATGTTACAGGTGTTCGTCTCAGAAATTGGTCGCGCGGAGACTTGGACCAATGCTGGAGTGCTGCCAGTCGCGGCCAGTTCACAGATCAATGAAGCATCCCGACCGGCGCTTACCTATTTCCCCGGGATCAACATATGGTCTTACGCTTTTCGAGATGCCAACAATGGAAGCATAGTCGTTGGACGAATTGGCATCGCTCCTACAGGCGCCGTGGATGGTCGTGGCATATCAACCTATGTGGCGACGGATCTCGGAGTGGTTACAACCCCATTTACAAGTACGGCGCCTCCAGCCCTCAGCTACGTAGATGGGAGCTTGGTTCTGGCATTTCTGGATAGCAGCGGCAAAGTAAGCGTAGCAATGTCCACCACCGGAGTTGCTTTTGGACCATCAGTTCTTGCCACTACGCCCATAACTCAAGCACAGGCACCTGGCACAACGAACATCGCGACTGATGCGGGCGGTCCATATCTAAGCCATGTCGTCTCAGGAATCGCTCTTGCTGCTGCTAAGATCGATCAACAAGGATCGGTCGACATACATGTGATGGAATCCGCAGGTGGTGTAGCCTTCACGTCGAGTATCGCGGACATCGAGAATGTGGCCAGCGCATTGCCCTTCCCCGTAGAGCCGTCGATTGCGGGTCCTGTTTCTGAAATGGTGATTGCACATCGCAGGCCGTCTGCCATGGGAACGATAGCGACGGTGAACGGTGGAGACTTTCTGCTCGACACGATGACCAATCGCGCTGTAGGGGCGGCGTCTGGTCCGGGTCCAACTGTAGCGACGACATTGTCGTGTGCAGATCCGGCACTGACTGCACGTATCGGTACCACCGATACTGCGGTTCCACTTGGCGGCGCTACCACTGTGCGGACCCATGGCAGTGACGTTGCATTGCTCTGTGGTAGTGGCGCTCCTCAAATGGCTGGTTGCGCATCTGGAACCAACATCGTCATCATCAAACGCGGGACACAAGCCGGCAGATACGCCCTATCTTGCTGGCCGAAATGAACCCGCCATGATGATCTGAAAACATCATGCTCGCTGAATCGGGCGTGGCAGGGTTCTGTCGATGCGAGATCACCAGCCTCGCCCTCCCGCCACACTTCGAGCACCGCAGCCGGCGCCGGAACTGATCGGCCGGCATGTCGCCCGTCTTGGCGATGATCGCCGCAATGTCGAGCTGGGCCTGGTGGCCGCAGCCGGTTTCGTCAGCGGAGTAGGCCCACGGTACCCACCCAGGGCCGGCCTGCTTGCTGATCGGCCCCGAAGTTCTTTCCAGATCCCGGGGTGAGGCCAGTTCTCCGCATGTGACCAGAAGTAGCGCAGGGACGCCGGTCGCTAGGAGCGTGATTGCTATGTGCTTGCTAGACGCGAGTCATCAGATAAACCGCGGTCATCTAAGCCATTGATATGCAATGGCGACCCCGACTGGATTCGAACCAGTGACCTACTGCTTAGAAGGCAGTTGCTCTATCCGGGCTGAGCTACGGGGTCGTGAGGGTACCGTCTCAATGGGTCCAGCGGCCGACGCGATCATACTTGAAATTGTCGGCGTAGGCTTTGACCTGAAGGCGTCTTGGCTTCGGCTCTTCCACCACATAGGCGTAGCCCTCGCGCTGGGCGTAGGCGATTGCCTCTTCCTTGGTGTCGAACTTCAACACCACCTGCTGGCGCGTGTTGTTGGACGAAGTCCAGCCCATCAGCGGATCGGCCTCGCGCTTCACGGGCGAGACGAACTGCAGCAGCCACTGCTTGGTGTTGCCTTTGCCCGACTGCATGGCGTTGCGCGCCGGCTGATAGATCCGCACTTGCATCCGTTACCCCTCACGAAATACCGGTCCGGATGGTCGGGGTGACTGGATTCGAACCAGCGACACCCTGCTCCCAAAGCAGGTACTCTACCAGGCTGAGCTACACCCCGCCGGCCACCGGAAGTCGAGCCGGAAGCTATGGAAACAGCGGCGTTTTTGCAAGGGCCGCGCGCGTTGGATCTAGGCAAGCTCTTGATTTTGCTAGGCGGCCTCAAGCATCACCGGGTCGGCGGCGATCTCGGCCTTCAGCCAATTTCGGAACGCCTCGATCGCCCGCTCGCCGATGCGGTCGTCTTGGCAGGCCAGGTACCACCGGGCCGGCTGCCGGACCTCGATGGGAAACGGGCGGACGAGGCGGCCGGACCTCAAGTCTTCGGCGACCATGAAGTGCGGGGCGAGTGCGACGCCCTGGCCGTCCAGCGCTGCCTCGATGGCCAGCAGGTAGGAATCGAACTGCGGTGCGGCGCGGCCCTTCAGGTTCGGCACGCCCGCCGCGTCCAGCCAGAGTTGCCAGTCGAGCGCCGTGGTGTAGACCTGCAGCAGCGCATGATTGACCAGATCGACCGGCTGGCGCAGGCCAAGGCCGGCTTGCGCCACCGCCGGCGTGCAAACCGGGAACAGCAGCGCCTCGAACAGGAGATCGTAGCTGAGGCCCGGCCGCTCGGGTTCCAGGGTGCAGACGAGGCCGAGATCGGCAATCTCGGAATCGAAATCCCAATCCAGCACGCTGGTATTGATCCTGACGACGATGTTGGGGTTGGCGGCCTGGAAGCGGTGCAGGCGGGGGATCAGCCAGCGCACGGCGACGGTCACGTAGACCTGGACCCTGAGGTCGTCGCTCATCCGCGACCGGCGCAGGAGCTCGGCGCCGCGGGCGAACCGGTCAAAGCCGTCGCGGATCCGGGGAAAGAGCAGCCGCCCGGCTGCGGTCAGGGCGATCCGGCGCCCGGTGCGGTCGAACAGGCTGGCGCCGAAATGCCGTTCCAAGCCAGCCACTTGGTGCGAGATGGCGGATTGCGTGAGGCCAAGCTCGTCGGCCGCAGCCCTGAAACTCAGATGCCGGGCAGCGGCTTCGAAGGCGCGCAAGGCGGAGAGGGGCGGCAGATCGCGACCGGCCATACATGAATTCCATTCATGAGATGGTGAAATACTCTCGCTTGTTGAGTTATTGATTTCAAGGGAAAATTGCTCGTATCCGAGCTCCGATTGAGGGTCATCCAATGAGCGTCGTTCAAGCCGAATCTCCGCGCCGCGGCGGGCGTGAGGCGCGCCGTGCCTTGCGTGCGGCGCCGCTTGCCATGAATGAGCGTCCGGTGTGGCCGGGCATGAGCGGCGGCAACTACCGGCCGCTGACCGAGGCCGACCAGCAGCGCATCCACCAAGCTGCGCTCGACGTGCTGGAGCAGGTGGGCTTCGCCGATGCGATCCCGAGCGGCATCGAGGCGATGACCCGTGCTGGCGCGAAACTGGAGAGCAACGGCCGCCTGACCTTCCCGCGTGCGCTGGTCGAGGACACGATTGCGATGGCGGCGCGCAAGTTCCCGCTGTGCGGCCAGGACCCCAAGTTCGACATGGAGCCGTGGGGCAAGAAGGTCTATTTCGGCACCGCCGGCGCCGCCGTGCATATCGTTGACCCGATCACCGGCGAGTATCGCGAGAGTACGACCAAGGATCTCTACGACATCGCGCGCATCGTCGACGAGATGGAGCACATCCACTTCTTCCAGCGCGCGGTTGTGTGCCGCGATCTGCCCGATCCGTTCGAGATGGACTTCAACACCTGCTACGCCAGCGTGATGGGCACGTCGAAGCATGTGGGCGCGAGCTGGGTCGACCCCAAGCACCTGCAGGCCTCGCTCGAGATGCTGCACATGATCGCGGGCGGCGAGGACAAGTGGCGGGCGCGGCCGTTCGTCAGCCAGTCCAACTGCTTCGTGGTGCCGCCGCTCAAGTTCGCGCAGGACGCCTGCCGCTGCCTCGAGCTGGCGGTGGAAGGCGGCATGCCGGTGCTGCTGCTGTCGGCAGCGCAGGCGGGCGCGACCTCGCCGGCGGCGCTGGCGGGCACCATCGTGCAGGCGGTGGCGGAATGCCTGGTCGGCTTGGTCTATGTGAACGCGTTGAAGCCGGGCGCGCCGGCGATCTTCGGCACCTGGCCGTTCGTCTCCGACCTCAGGACCGGCGCGATGTCGGGCGGCTCGCCGGAGCAGGCGCTGCTCTCCGCCGGCTGCGCGCAGATGTTCCACTTCTATGACCTGACCGGCGGGACCGCGTCGGGCATGACAGATTCCAAGATCCCCGATGCCCAGGCCGGCTACGAAAAGGCCTACAACCACGCGCTGGTCGGCAACGCGGGCGCGAACCTGATCTACGAATCCGCCGGCATGCATGCCAGCCTGCTGGGCTATTGCCTGGAGAGTATCATCATCGACAACGACATCCTCGGGGCGACGCAGCGCACCATCCGCGGCATCGAGGTGAATGACGAGACGGTGTCGGTCGAGACCATCAAGAAGGTCTGCCTGGAAGGGCCGGGCCACTATCTCGGCTCCGACCAGACCCTGCGGCTGATGCAGCGCGACTACGTCTATCCGATCGTCGGCGACCGCACCTCGCCCAAGGAATGGGTGGAGCGCGGCTCGACCAACATCGTGCAGAAGGCGATCAAACAGGCCAAGCTGATCCTCGACCGCAACTATCCGCGCCACGTGCCGGAAGCGGTGGACGACGCCATCCGCGCCAAGTTCCCCGTGCGTCTGCCGCGCGAGGCGATGCGGCCGAAGGTCTAGGGAGCGGTTTGCGCGTTTCTTCGACGTCCCTCTGCCGTCATGGTCGGACTTGGTCCGACCATCCACGAGTTTCGATGGGCAGGTCGGAGCGATGGCAGGCAAACTCGTAGATGGTCGTGCCCCGCTTGCACCAATGGGCACGACCATGACGAATTGGAGAAAGAGTGCGGTTGATGCTTGAATAGCATCGCGCATTGAGAATAACGGAGGGGCATTCATGACCAATCACGCGCGCGTGGTGATCATCGGCGGCGGGGCTGTCGGGTGCAGCACGCTCTATCATCTCGCCAAGATGGGCTGGACCGATTGCCTGCTGCTGGAGATGAACGAGCTCAGCTCCGGCTCAACTTGGCACGCGGCCGGCAATGTCCCGAACTTCTCCACCTCCTGGAACATCATCAAGCTGCAGCGCCATTCCTCCAAGCTCTACGCCAAGCTCGGAGACGAGGTCGGCTATCCGATCAACTATCATGTCACCGGCTCGATCCGCCTCGCCAACAACCAGGCGCGCATGGACGAGTATCGCCACGTCGCGGCGATGGCGCATGCACAAGGCATCGCGTTCGAGGTGATCGGCCCGAACGAGATCAAGAACAAGTACCCGTTCATGGAAATGGACGGCATCATCGGCGGACTCTACGACCCGTTCGACGGCGACATCGACCCGAGTCAGCTGGTGCAGGCCTATGCCAAGGGCGCCAAAGACCTCGGCAGCAAGATACAGCGCTTCACCCGCGTCACGGCTCTCGAGCGCGTCGGCAACGAATGGCTGGTGAAGACCGACAAGGGCGACATCCGCTGCGAGATCGTTGTGAACGCCGCCGGCTATCGCGCGGGCGAAATCATGGCGATGGTCGGGCAATACATGCCGATCATTTCCATGTCGCACCAGTATCTGGTGACCGAGATGATCCCGGAGTTGGAGGCACGCCAGGAGAAGCTGCCGCTGCTGCGCGATCCTGACGTCTCCTATTACCTGCGCCAGGAGCGGCACGGGCTGCTGCTCGGCCCATACGAGTGGCAGGCGACGCCGCATTGGCTCGAGGGCATTCCAGAGGATTTCGCCTACCAGCTCTGGCCGGACTCGCTGGATCGCCTCGAGACCTACATCGAGAAGGCCATCGAACGCGTGCCGCTGCTCGGCACCGTCGGCGTGCAGCGCGTGATCAATGGCCCAATCCCCTATTCGCCGGACGGCAATCCCTATGTCGGCCCGGCGCACGGCCTCACCAACTTCTACCAGGCCTGCTGCTTCTCCTTCGGCATCTCGCAGTCCGGCGGCGCCGGCAAGACGGCGGCGGAGTGGATCGCACATGGCGAACCGGAATGGGATTTCTGGACATTGGATCCGCGCCGTTACACTGACTACGCGACCAAGAGCTACGTGGTCGAGAAGGCGATCGAGCTTTATCAGAACGAATACGCCATCGCATTCCCGGCCAATGAGTGGCCGGCCGGGCGCCCGGCCAAGACGACGGCGCTCTACGACAAGCTGACGGCCAAGGGCGCGTCCTTCTGCGCGCGCGGCGGCTGGGAGCGCGCAGCCTGGTTCCCGAGGCTGGGCGACGACGCCTCGCGCAAGCCGAGCTTCCGCCGCACCAACTGGCACGAGGCCGTGGCTGAAGAATGCAAAGCGGTGCGCGAGCGCGTCGGCATCCTCGATCTCGGCGGCTTCACCAAGCTGGTGATCGAAGGGAAGGGGGCCAACGACTGGTTGGATTCCATGATCTGCGGCAGGTTGCCGAAGCTCAACCGCATGAGCCTCAGCTACATGCTGAACGACAAGGGCGGCATCGTCAGCGAGTTTACGATCACGCGCCTCGGCGACGACAAGTTCTATTTGATGTCCGCTGCGGCCGCCGAATGGCACGATCTCGACTGGCTGGCCAAGCACATGCCAAAGGACAACGCGATCCGCATCGACAACGTCTCGGCGCGCTACGGCTCCATCATCGTCGCCGGTCCCAAATCGCGCGACCTGCTGAAGAAAGTCACCGAAGCCGATCTCTCCAACAAGGCGTTCCCCTGGCTCTCGGCGAAGCAGATCGAGATCGGCTATGCCCGCATGTTGGCGATGCGCGTGAACTATGTCGGCGAGCTGGGCTGGGAACTGCATGTGCCCATGGAGCAGATGGTGCCGATCTACGACGCGCTATGGGAGGCGGGCAAGGAATTCGACGTCCGCGATTTCGGCATGTATGCGATGGACAGCCTGCGCCTCGAGAAGGTCTATCGCGGCTGGAAGAGCGATATGACTCACGAATACACGCCGCTGATGGCGAGCCTCGACCGCTTCATCGATTTCCAGAAACCTGCCTTTCGAGGGCTCGACGCGTTGGTCAAGGAGCGCAGCAAGGGCTCGAAGGAGCGCTTCGTGCCGCTGATCCTGGACGAGGTCAAGGATTGCGACGCGCCGGCCTGCGCCCCGGTCTATCGCGGCGAGGAGCTGGTGGGGCTCGTCACTTCCGGCGGCTACGGCCACACGGTTGGCAAGAGCATCGCGCTCGCCTACGTGCGCACCGATCTCGCCAAGGTCGGCGAGAAGCTGGAGATCGAAGTGTTCGGCGACCGCCGCAAGGCGGTGGTCAGCCAGGAGCCGATCTTCGATCCGGACAATGCGCGGCTGAGAGCCTAAAACGCTGGGGATATAAACAATGGCACTTCCATCGCAAGCGCGGGTTGTCATCATCGGCGGCGGAATCGCCGGCTGTTCGGTCGCCTATCATCTCGCCAAGCTCGGCTGGAAGGA
>JAWKVL010000056.1:0-30768 GCA_041398065.1 Dongiaceae bacterium
AAACAGAACGACATTGTCCAGGCAGATGACATCAGGCCGCAGTTTGGCCAGCGCCTTGCGCAGGCCGGGTTCGGCATGGATCGCGCTGTCCACGATCGCGTTCCAGGCCGGCACCTCGTAGGTCGCGAGCTGCTCCAGCGGCGAGAGATGGAAATGCGGCCGGTGCTGGTCGATGAAGCGCTGCCAGAAGTCCGCGATCTCGGCGTCGGATTTCAAAGGCGACATGGCGACCGGCACCTCGTCGAAGCCGTAATTGCCGAACAAGCCGGCAAGACCTGGATCGCACAAGAAGACCGGGCGGTGACCCAGCTCGCGCAGCTCCTGCGCCAGGGCGACGCAGTTCAGCGAAGCGCCATAGGCGGCCTCGGGCAGGAAGGCGATGGTAAGACGTTCGCTCATCGCGCACCCATCAAGGCTGCGCGCAGCATCGGCGGGGCGCCGCGATTGACGATGCCGGGCCGCGCGCGCAGCGAGGCCGCCAGATGCTCGCGCATCAGCTCGGCGGCACGAGTGACGTCGCCGGACTCGGCAGCCTCCAAGATCGCCAGATGCTCTCGGCACGATTCGATCAGACGGGCGGGCGGCACTTGCATGCTGCTGGTTGCAAGGCGCCGCAACCGGCTCTGCCGGCGGATGGCGTCTGCAATGAACTGGTTGTTGGAGGCGTCGCCCATCGCTTCGTGAAACGCGATATCGGTTTCCAGTGCACGCTTCAGATCGAGGTGGCGCGCATCCTGGCGCGCCAGCTCGGCCAGGGCGGACTTGAGATCGCGCGTCCGTTTGGGATCGAGCGCGAAGCCCGGCTGGAGAAAGGCCGACGGTTCCAGGATCAGGCGGAAGTGATGACTGTCCTCTTGCGAGCGCAGCGAATCCAGAGCGGACAGGAAGACCCAGCGCTGGCCGAGCGCACGCTCAACGATGCCGTCTTTCTGCAGACGGTTGAGCACTCGCAGCACGACAGCCCGTGGGGCGCCGTAGCGCCGCGCAAGATGGGCCGCTGTCACTTCGGAATCCAGCCGCTTGGAGAACCGGTCGCGCAGGATTGCGTCGTACAGAACTGAATCCGGCGTCTCCGTGGCGAGGGTTCCATGCGCGGCCGCAAAGCCGTCTGCGACGAAGAAGCCGCGCTGATCGTGCCGCGCCAGCAGCCCTTGCTGCGTCAGCAGCGACAAGGCCGCCCGCACCGGCGTGCGCGAGACGTGAAACGCTTCGGTTGCCAAGCGCTCCGGCACGTGATCGCCGGGCTTCAGGTCCTGCCGCTGCAGCCACGCGAGGATGCGCTCGGCGAGTGCGGCCCGCGTGGCGGCGGCGCGGCGCGGCTGGGTGGCCCGACGGCGGGACGAAGCGGAGCGGGCGGGCGATCTGGCGGACATGATTGTATTATAGAACCTGATTATACATTCTTGGTGCTTGACGTATTTTCTAGCACAAAAATACAATCTCGCCAATCAGCGGCCGATCTGTCGGCCGTCAATCAATGGCCGAACTGCATCGGCCGGGGCGCAAACGGGACAGGGAGACAATTCATGGCCAGAACGATGATCAAGGCCGCGTTGATCGCGACCGTGATGTGCGGCGCCAGCGGGGCGGCGCTCGCGGAAGGCAAGATCGTGATCTCCAACTGGGACGGCTACATGCCGGAAGACCTGTTGGCGAACTTCACCAAGGAGACCGGCATCGCAGCGGAGATGTCGGTCCATGCCACCAACGAAGAGATCATGGGCAAGGTGACCGCCGGCGGCGGCAAGGGCTACGACGTGCTGTTCGTCTCCAGTCCGTTTGCAGAGGCGCTGAAGAAGCTGAACCTGATCGCCGAGCTTGATGCGGCGAAGATCCCGAACCTCGCGAATCTGTATCCGGAGGCGCAGAACCTCGCCTACGATCCGGGCAATCATTTCTCGGTGCCCTATGCCTGGGGCACCACGGGCCTCTGCTATCGCAGCGACCTGGTCTCGCCAGCGCCGACCAGCTGGATGGACATGCTGAAGCCGTCGGACGCGCTCAAGGGCAAGATCACCATGCTCAAGACCGACCGCTGGCTGATGGCGGCGGGCCTGAAAGCGCTGGGCTATTCGGTGAACTCCACCGACGAAGCGGAAGTCGGCAAGGCGAAGGATCTGTTGATCGAGGCAAAGAAGTCGCTCCTCGCCTACGATGACACGACCTTCTACTCCAAGCTGGTCTCGGGTGAGGCGAGCCTGGTCCACGCCTGGGACGGCTGGTGCAACTATGGCATCGCGGAGAATCCGGCGATCAAGTTCGTGGTGCCCAAGGAAGGCAGCGATATGTGGGTCGACACCATGACGGTGACTGCGGCGTCCGAGAACAAGGATGCTGCAATGGCCTTCATCAACTATGTGCTGCGACCCGATGTGCACGCCTGGGTCGCGAACAACATCCTCTACAAGGTGCCGAACCAGAAGGCGATGGAGACGCTGGATAAGTCGCTGATCGAGCAATATCCGAATCTCGGCATGACACCGGCGGACTTGATGAAGGAAGAACAGCTCCGCGATCTGGGCAACGGGCAGAAGCTCTATACCCAGACCGTCACCGAAATCACCTTCCAGTAGGCGGGTCGCAGACGCCGCCGCTCCTTGTGTTCGGAGCGGCGGCGCTGCTTTTATGCGGAGATGAGCGCGCGCCGCACGATTCTTCTGGCACCCGGACTGGGCTATCTGGCCCTGTTCCTGATCGCGCCGTGCCTCATCATCTTTGCCTACAGCCTGTTCGAGCGCGGCACCTATGGTGGCATCGACTATACGTGGACTCTCGAGAACTATCAGCGTGCCGCCAGCTCGTTGTTTGCTCGCATACTCCTGGACTCGGTGCGGATCGCGGCAACTGCGACGCTCGTTGCGCTGCTGATCGGCTATCCTGCCGCCTATGCCATCGCGCAACAACCGCGCAACCGGCAGATGGCGCTGCTGGTTCTGGTGATGCTGCCGTTCTGGAGCAACTATCTCATCCGCACCTACGCCTGGATCGTGCTGCTCAACAACGAAGGCTTGATCAATCGCACGCTGGAAGCGGCGGGCGTGATCCAGCAACCTTTGCCCCTGCTTTATAACGAGTTCGCGATCGAGCTGGGGCTTGTCTACAACTATGTGCCGTTCGTCATTCTGGCGCTGTACAGCTCGATCTCGCGGCTCGGTCCGGAGCTGCGCGAAGCTTCGTTCGATCTCGGTGGCTCTGCCTGGACGACGTTCCGTCGGGTGACCCTGCCGCTCACCGTACCGGGCATCGCAGCCGGCGCGGTCTTCGTGTTCGTGCTGTCGATCGGCAATTTCGTGACGCCGGACCTGCTGGGCGGCGGCCAGCGGCCGATGCTGGGCAACCTGATCTACAGCCAATATCTCTCAGCGCGAGACTGGCCGATGGGCTCGGCACTCGGCTTCATCCTGGTCGTCATCATGCTGGCGCTGCTGTTTGCCCAGGCGCTGCTGTCGGCGCGCGCCTCGGGCGAAGCGGAGGCGCGCAAGCCGGCCGAGCCGGTCGGGGCGACGGCATGATCGCGCGCGATCCCGTCCGGTTGTGGCTCAACGCGCATCTCGGGCTGGTCTATGTCTTTCTCTATGTGCCGATCCTGGTGCTGATCGCGCTGTCCTTCAACAAGAGCGGACTGCCGACGGCGTGGACCGGCTTCTCCACCGAGTGGTACGGCAAGCTGATCGCCAATCCGAAGATTCTGGCAACCGCCGGCAATTCGCTGATTGTGGCGGTGGCCTCCACCATCATCTCCACAGCCATCGGCACATTGCTGGCGATGGGTCTGGAGGAGGGCAAGCCGAATCCCTGGCTCGATGCCCTGGTCGCGGCGCCCATGATCATTCCCGACATCGTGCTGGCGATCGCCCTGCTGTCGTTCTATACGCTGCTCAATATGAGCCTGGGCCTTCATTCCATCGTCCTGTCGCACGCGGTCTTCAACATCGCGTTCGTCTGCATGGTGGTGCGGACGCGGCTCAAGAACTTCGACAAATCCATCGTCGAGGCGTCGATCGATCTTGGCGCCAGCGAGTTGACGACGTTCCGGCGCGTCACGCTGCCGGTGATCGCCCCGGGCGTGATCGCTGCGGCGTTGCTGGCATTCACGCTGTCGATCGATGAATTCATCATCGCCTATTTCACCGCCGGTGCCGGCCAGGGTTCGACGACATTCCCGATGCAGATCTATGCCATGATCCGCTTCGGCGTGACGCCGGAGATCAATGCCATCGCGACCATCGTGATCGGCTTCAGCTTCTTCCTCGTTCTGCTGTCGCAGCGCCTCAATCGCGAGGCCGCGTCGTGAGCGCTTTGCTCCAGATCGAGGGCATTACCAAGCGGTTCGGCCCGATCGTCGCGGTCGATCACATCTCTTTGGAGGTCAGGGATGGCGAGTTCTTTGCGATCCTCGGCCCTTCGGGCTGCGGCAAGACCACCTTGTTGCGCGTGATCGCGGGCTTCGAAACGCCGGATGAGGGTCGGGTGCGCCTCGCCGGCACAGACATCACGGGCCTTAAGGCCAACCGCCGGCCGGTCAACCTGATGTTCCAGTCCTATGCCTTGTTCCCGCACATGACGGCGTTCGGCAACGTCGCCTATGGGCTGGAGATGGAAGGGCTGCAGGGCGCGGCGCTGAAGTCGCGCGTCGACCAGGCGCTCGCCATGGTGCGCATGTCCGAGTTCGCCGGCCGCAAGCCGAACCAGCTGTCCGGCGGCCAGAAACAGCGCGTCGCCCTTGCGCGCGCCTTGGTCAAGCGACCCAAAGTGCTGCTGCTCGACGAACCGCTGGGCGCATTGGATCGAAAGCTGCGCGAGCAGATGCAGATCGAGCTCAAGCGCCTGCAGCAGGATACCGGCATTGCTTTCGTGGTGGTGACCCATGATCAGGAGGAGGCGCTGACCCTGGCCGACCGCATCGCCCTGCTGGATCGCGGGCGCATCGTGCAGTTGGCAACGCCGCGCGAGCTCTATGACAAACCGGTCAATCGCTTTGCCGCCGATTTTATCGGCCTCATGAATTTCATCGAAGGCACGGTGGCGCGCAGCGGGTTCGAGGCGCCCGGCCTTGGCCGTCTGCCGGCGCCGAACGGCGTGGCAGATGGGCCGGCGTCACTGGCGATCCGGCCGGAGCGGGTGCACGTAACCGACACCGCCGTCGGCGCCACGCTGCAGGGCAAGGTCGAAGGCGCCGCTTTCCTGGGCCAGGACGTGATTGCACATGTCGCTGTACCGAAACTGCCGCGCCCGGTCGTGGCACGGCTGGCAGCAGGGCATCCGCTCTCGGCGAAGCTGGCGCGCGGACAACAGGTGTGGCTGAACTGGCAGGCCGACCAGGCCGTGATTCTAAAGGATTGAGCGAGGAGGAGTTTGCATGGGCAAGACCATCGTGTTGTTTCCGGAGGCCGCATTCGGCCCGGCCCTCAATTGCGTCGGCATTGCGCAGCAGCTGGAGAAGGACGGGCACAACCCGGTCTTCGTGTGCGACCGCGGATTCAAAGGCGTGTTCGAGAAATACGGGTTCGAGGAGAACCTGGTCGACATGTCCGGCGGCATGTCGGACGAGGAGATCGCCAAGTTCTGGGCCAACTTCATCGCCGAGAAGAAGCCGCACTTCCGCCTGTCGCCGATCGATCAGCTGCCGACCTACGTCATTCCCGTCTGGGAGGCGATCGTCGATTCCGCGATCATCGCCGAGGACGCGCTGAACGCGCACCTGCAGCGCATCAAGCCGGACCTGGTCGCGGTCGACAACGTGATCCTGTTTCCCGCCATCAAGCGCGCCGGCTGCCCATGGGTGCGCATCATCTCCTGCTCCGAGAACGAGATTCCCGATCCCGACATCCCGCCGCACCTCTCCGGCTGCCATGAGAACGACAAGAAAGGCTTCGAGGAATTCGAGAACCGCTTCCTGGAGCTGGTGAAGCCGACCCACGCGCGGTTCAACGAGTTCCTGGCCAAGGTCGGGCACGAGCCCTATCCACTCGGCCAGTTCTTCGAAGCCTCGCCCTCCATGAATCTGCTGCTCTATCCAAAGCCGCTGGCTTTCAAGCGGCGCCAGCCGCTGAGCCCGAAGCAGTTCCAGTATCTGGAAGGCTGCGTGCGTGACGAAGGCACCTACCAGGTGCCGCAGTTCAAGGCCAACAACGACAAGCCGCTGATCTATGTCAGCTACGGTTCGCTCGGTGCCGCGGACGTCGAGCTCTACCAGCGCATGATCGCCATGTTCGCCGAGCTGCCCTATCGCTTCCTGATGAACGTGGGCGACTATATCGGTGACTACAAGGACGTGCCGCCGAATGCGCATCTGGAATCGTGGTACCCGCAGCCGGCCGTCATCCCGCACGTCGATCTCTTTATCCATCACGGCGGCAACAACAGCTTCAACGAGGCGCTCTATTTCGGCAAACCGGCCCTGATCATGCCGTTCTGCTGGGACGGTCTGGACAACGCCGCGCGCATCCACGACACCGGCTATGGCGACCAGCTGCCGCGCTACACGTGGACGGACGAGCAGCTGACCAGCGCCATTGCGCGCCTGATCGCGGATCAGCCGATGAAGAAGCGGCTGGCGGATGTCGCGCGCCACATGCAGTCGGCCAAGGGCACGGAGAAAGCCGCGCGCATCCTGACGGAGGTCGCGACCAAGGGGAGCTACAATCCGTGACCGACAGCCTGAAGAGCACGGCGCCGCACATCTACAATGCGACGTCGTTCTCCGATCTCGCGGATTGGGGCGAGCAGGCGAATTGTGCAGCCGGCCCATCCAAGTCCTCCGGCCGCCTGCTGTTCAAAGGGCCGAACAATGAGCCGGAAACAGGTGTCTGGGTCTGTACCCCGGGCACATGGCCGCTGACCATCCCGCGCGACGAGTTCTGCCATTTCATCGCCGGTCGCGCGACCTATCGGCACGACACTGGAGAAATTATCGAGGTCAGGCCGGGGACCTGCGTGCATTTCAACGCCGGATGGGCCGGGACCTGCACCGTTCACGAGACCATGCGCAATGTCTACATGCTGCGCTGAAGGAGCAATGATGACCACACCCGTTCTATATGATCCGAAGAACGTGACCGATCTGAAGGATTGGGGCGCGATCCCGACCATGATCGAAGGGCGTTCCATGACTTCGGGTGTCTTGCTGCATAAGGGCCCGAACGGCGAGAACGAGAGCGGCATCTGGGTCTGCACACCGGGCTATTGGCACTGCGAGGTGACGCGCGACGAGTTCTGCCACTTCTTAGCTGGACGCTGCACCTACACGCATGAATCCGGCGAGGTGATCGAGATCAGGCCGGACACCATCGCCCTCTTCCCCCAGGGCTGGAAGGGGACTTGCCGGGTGCATGAGACGATCCGCAAGGTCTACATGATCCGATGAGCTTCGATCCGTTCGCCGCGCAGATCTTCGTGGCCGGTGGCTATCGGACGCCGCCGGGGACGAAGACGCAGGACGTGATCAATCCGGCAGATCTCATCTCTGTTGGAAAGATCGCGCTGTGCGATGCGCGGCATGTCGGCCCTGCCGTCGCGGCGGCCCAAATCGCCCAGAAGGAGTGGGCGGCACTCGATGCCAAGAGCCGCGCCGCCGCCTTGCATCGTTGCGCGGACGCGATGGAGGCGAACGCCCAGGGTCAGATCGCGGAACTGATGACGCGCGAGATGGGCAAGCCCTACACCGAATCGGTCGGCGAATTGTTGAATGTCGGCTCGATCTTCCGTTACTTCGCCGAGATCGCGCGCGACGATGCCGGCTTTCTGGCTGGCCCGACCGCGCCTGGGTCGCTTCAATATGCCCGGTATTTCCCGTACGGGATCAGCGCCCATATCCTGCCCTACAACTTCCCGATCATCCTGATGGCGTTCACGGCCGCCGCTTCGCTGGCCGCCGGCAACGCCGTCATCGTGAAGCCCGCGCCGGCCACGTCGCTCTGCACGCTGAAATTCATGGAGCATTTCGCGACGCTGCCTCCGGGGTTGGTGTCATGCCTGACCGGCGGCGCGGAAGCCGGGCAGGCGTTGATCGCCGACGAGCACGTGAAGGTCGTCGCCTTCACCGGCAGCGTGGAGGCGGGACAGCGCGTCGCCGCGGCTTGCGGCGAGCGGCTGAAGCCCTGCGTGATCGAAGCGGGCGGCAGCGATCCGTTGATCGTCATGGACAGTGCCGATCCCGATGTCGCCGCAGCGGCCGCGGTGACGGCCGCGTTCCATCTTTCCGGCCAGGTCTGCACGGCGACCGAGCGCATCCTGGTGCATGAGACGATCCACAATGCCTTCGTCGATCGCATGGTCGCGCGCACCCGGGCGTTGCGGACCGGACCGGGCCTCGGAAACGTGGAGATCGGACCGCTGGTCAGCGAAGCGGCGCGCGACAAGGTCATGCACCTGGTCGAGCAGGCGGTGGCGCAAGGCGCCAGGATCGCCTGCGGCGGGTCCGTGCCGGCGGGGCGCAATGTCGGCTGGTTCTATGAGCCGACAATCTTGACCGATGTGACACCGGACATGGCGATCGTAAGAGCGGAGCTGTTCGGCCCGGTGGCGCCCGTCATCAAGGTGCGCTCCTTCGACGAAGCGATCGCGCTTGCCAATGCATCGCACTACGGCCTGGGCGCCGTGATCTACACCAACCGGCTGGACGAGGCGCTGCTGGCGACCGAGAGGCTCGAGGCCGGCATGGTCTGGGTCAACAATGTCCTGGGCGACAACGACGCGCTGCCATTCGGCGGCTGGAAAGCGAGCGGCATGGGACGCGCCCTCAGCCGCCTCGGCCTCAATGCCTTCCGTCAATCCAAGATGGTGATGCTGGATCCGAAGGCTGAGCTGCAGGGGTGGTGGTATCCCTATTCCGAGGCGTTCTTCAAGGAGCGGGGCGGGGACAAGCTCGGTTAGGCCACCGTCCTCCGATACCGCAGCAGCGCCAACGCCATGGCTGCCAGCATGAAAGCCGCGATCGGCCACAGGTTCGGCCACACTTCGTACGGCACATTCCCCTTCAGCATCACGCCGCGGATAATGCGCAGGAAATGCGTGAGCGGCAGGATCTCGCCGATCCACTGTGCCCAATCCGGCATGCCGCGGAACGGGAACATGAAGCCACTCAGGAGCAGAGAGGGCAGGAAGTAGAAGAAGGAGAGCTGCATCGCCTGCATCTGGCTCTTTGCCAAGGTCGAGAAGGTGAAGCCGACTGCCAGATTGGCTGCGATAAAGAAGATCGCGGCGCTGAACAAGAGCGGCAGCGAGCCGATGATCGGCACGGCAAACAGATAATGCGCCGCCAGCACGATGATCAGTACCTGAACATAGCCGACGAAGATGAACGGCACGATCTTGCCCAGCATCACCTCGACCGGGCGGATCGGCATGGCAAGCAGGTTCTCCATCGTGCCGCGCTCCTGTTCGCGCGTCATCGCGAGGCCGGTCATCATCACCATCGTCATGGTGAGGACGACGCCCATCAGGCCCGGCACGATGTTGAACTGGGTGATGCCTTCCTCGTTGTAGCGGCGGTGGATCTGCAGGTCGAAAGGCGGCTTCTCGTTCTTGAGGCGCGCCAGCGGTCCGGTCAGATCGTGATCGAGCGCCGTGTCGTTGAGACTGATCAGCGTCGCGATGGCATTGCTGGTCGCTGCCGGGTCGGTGGCGTCGGCCTCGACCAGCAAGGTCGGCCGGTCGCCGCGCACCAGGTCGTGCGAGAAATCCACCGGAATGGTGACGACGAACTGCACATCGCCCAGGCGCAGCAGTTCATCCGCTTGGGCTTCTGTCACCGGCGGCCCGACGATGCGGAAATAGGCGGAATTCTGCAGCGCGGCCACGATCGAGCGCGCGAAGGGCGAGGAATCGCCCATCACGACGGCAGTCGGCAGGGACTTGGGATCGGAGTTGATCGCGTAGCCGAACAGGATGAGTTGCATCAGCGGCACACCCACCATCATGGCAAAGGTGATGCGGTCGCGCCGCATCTGCACGAACTCCTTGATGAAGACGGCGAGGAAGCGGGCTAGGAACATGACGGATCAAGCGGCCTTGTGCTCGACTTCGGCGCGGGCGACGAGGTCGATGAACACGTCCTCCAGGTTGGGCTGCGTGTGTTGCCAGCTCAACATGGGATCGCTGCGGTAGGGCGCGATCGCCCGTTCCAAGGCAGCCGCGTCGCGCCCGCCGACATGCAAGCCCGCGCCGAAAGCCGCGACGGCGTCGACGCCCGGCTTGCCGCTGAGTTCCTGAGACAGGGCTGCGATGCGCGCGCCGTCGCCGGTGCTCGACACCGCCCAGGTGGTGAGCCCGGAGTCGGCGATCACCTGGTGAATCGGGCCGCTGGTCAACAGCCGGCCGTAGGCGATATAGACGATCTCATGGCAGCGCTCGGCTTCGTCCATGTAGTGCGTTGAGACCAGCACCGTGATTCCCTGCGCCGCCATGGCGTGGATCTGGTCCCAGAAATCGCGCCGGGCCTTGGGATCGACGCCGGCGGTCGGCTCGTCCAGCAACAGCAATTGTGGTTCGTGCAACAGGCAGGCCGCGAGCGCCAAGCGCTGTTTCCATCCGCCTGAAAGAGCACCCGCCAGTTGATGACGCCGATCCTGCAGGCCGAGCCGCTCCAGCGCGTCCACGACCCGTTGGTTGCGCCGGTCAAGACCATAGACGCGGGCCGTGAATTGCAGGTTCTCCTGGATCGTCAGGTCTTCGTACAGGCCGAACTTCTGCGTCATGTAGCCGATATGGCGCTTGATCTCGTCGGTCTGACGGATGACGTCGTAGCCGAGACACGTGCCGCTGCCCGAATCCGGTTTCAGCAGCCCGCACAGCATGCGGATGCTGGTTGTCTTGCCGCTGCCGTTAGGGCCGAGGAAGCCGTAGATCTGTCCGCGTGCGACCTTCAGCGTCAGATCGTGCACGACCACCTTGCCGTCGAAGCTCTTGCTCAAGCCGGCGACGTCGATGGCGAGTGTCATGACGCGGCGCCCTGAGCCGGCAGGGGCCGGATATCGACCGGCAGACCCGGATGCCACGGCTGGCTCAGATCGTCGGGCTTGGCTTCGACCAGGAATACCAGCTTCTCCCGACGCGTCAGGCTGTAGATGACCGGCGGTGTGAACTCGGCAGCGCGGGCGATGAAGGTGATGGTGGCGGTCAGGTTCTGCGCGCAGCCATCGCAGCTGACCGCAACCTTCTGGCCGATGGCGATGCTCGACAACTCCCGTTCGGCGAGGAAAAAGCGCAGCTTCAGCTTGTCCGGCGTCAGCAGGCTCACGACGCCTTGCCCGGCACTCGCGGTCTCGCCGATCCGGAAGAACACGTCCTCGATGCGGCCTGCCGCTGGCGCCTTTTCCTGGCGGCGTGACAGGCGCCAGTCGGCATCGGCAAGCGCGGCCTGCCGCGCTTCGACCAGCTTCTCAGCGGCCGCGATCTTGTCGACGCGCGCCGGCAGTTTTCCTTGAGCCAGCCGCGCTTCGTATTCGGCGATATTGCCGCGGTCGGCCAGGATCTCGGACTTGGCCTGGTCGAGTTCCTCTACGCCGACGATGCTGCCTTTGACCATCTTTTCCCGCCGTGCGAGGCGCGGCACGGAGAGGGCGAGCGAGGCGCGCGCTTCGTCGAGCTGGGCCTGGATGACCGCGAGGTCTTCCGGCCGGTCGCCCTTTTGCAAGTCAACCAGATCGGACTTCGCCTGCTCCAGTTCAGCCACCGCCTGGTCGCGAGCGGCGCGCTCAGAATCGTCTTCGAGCGCGAAGAGCGGCTGTCCGGCCTGTACTTCGTCCCCGCGCTGGACATTGAGCGAAGTGATGCGACCGGCTTCCAGCGGCGCGACATAGGTGTATTCGGCTTCGACATAGCCCTGCCATGTGCCCGTATCCGGCCGCTCGCAGCCGGCGACGGCGGCCAACGCAGCGAGCGCAATCGCGAATCGCAATGCGGTCATGACGATCTCCTTTTCCGCCGTGGCGGTGCGCCAGCTGCGGGCGCGGCGAGGCCGTGCAGCAGAATGTCGCGGTGCTGCCGGATCAGCGCTCGCGGATCGAACGGCTCGGGAACGAAGCGCGCGAAGGTGTGGCGCCAGATCACCAACAGCACCAAGGGCGCAATGACGCTTCTCGCCGCAAGGTCGGGGTCGACGCGGCGGAACTCTCCATTCTCGACTCCGCGACGGATGAGCCCGGTCAGCTGCTGCAGGCCCGGACCGATGACCTCCGCCAGATAGAACGCGGCCAACTCGGGGAAGTTGCCGGATTCACTGATGACCAGCTTGGGGATCGCCGAGCGGCGCGCATCGCTCACGACCTCGACGATCTGGTCGAGGAAAATGTCGAGGGCCGCACACGCCGTATCGCTGGACCGCGCGCGGTCACCCACCATTTGGATGGTGGCCACCAGCGTCTGCCGGATCACTTCCTTGAACAGCTCCGCCTTGTTGTCGAAGTAGCGATAGAGCAGGCCCTTGGAGATGCCGGCGGCGACGGCCACGTCATCAAGCTTGGTGGCGGCGAAGCCCTTGGCGACGAACACCGTCAGCGCGGCGTCCAGTATCTCTTGCGGTCGGTCGGCGGCGCGCCGGCGCCAACGCGGCGCGACGTCTTCCGGTGCGGGAATGGTCTTCTTGTCGGTGCGAGCCATGACGGCGATTTTCCGTGGTTTTGTTGCGAGAGTCAATAATTAACTGACCGGTCAGTTAATTACCTGTTGCTGCAGGTAATTTGGGCCGCGGCCGCGATTGCGATGACGGCAGAACAGTTCCGTGTATCGAATGGAGCAGCGGCCCCAGTCAGCGGATGCGGTGCAATAGATCAGCCAAATCAGCCGGCTACGGATTCCCGCTTGCGGGGTTTGCGGGAGCCTGAAATCATCAGCGCGTCAGGAAGAAAATGGCCGCGGTACGCCGGCGTCCATGAGAAATCCCGGTCCCGTGGCCCTGTCGTCCAGGGAGGGACAGAATCATGGCTGGCAGAGCACCTTCGGCGCCCCGTTGCGCCGCGATCGTCGGACCTTATTCCAGCGGCAAGACGTCGCTGCTCGAAAGCCTGCTGCACGTAACAGGCGCCCTCTCCAAGAAAGGCACCGCCAAGGAAAAGACGCTGCTGGGCGATAGTTCGCCGGAAGCGCGCGCCCGCGGCATGTCGGTCGAAGTGACCGCCGCGCAAACCGAGTTCCTGGGCGAGCGCTGGACGTTCCTGGATTGTCCCGGCGCCGTCGAGTTGGGCCAGGACATGCGCAATGCGGTGCTGGCGGCTGACGTGGCGATCGTGGTGGCAGAATCGCAGACGGAAAAGGCCCTGACCCTGGCGCCGATCTTCAAGTTCCTCGACGACAACAAGATTCCGCACATTCTCTTTGTCAACAAGATGGATAGCTCGGAACTGCGGGTGCGCGATGTGATGGAAGCGCTGCAAGCGGTTTCCACCCGGCCGCTGGTCCTGCGCCAGGTGCCGATTCGCGAGGAAGGCAAGAGCGGCGATGTCGTCACCGGCTATGTCGATCTGGTGAGCGAACGTGCCTACAAGTATCACCCGGGCCAGCCATCCGACCTGGTCAAATTGCCCGAAGACATGCTGCCGCGCGAGCAAGAGGCGCGCGAGCAGATGCTGGAGCACCTGGCCGATTTCGACGATCAATTGCTCGAGCAACTCCTGAGCGATGCGGTGCCCAGCAAGGAGTCGATCTATCAGCAGTTGAGCAAGGATCTGGCCCAGGATCTGATCGTGCCCGTCCTCATGGGCTCGGCCGAGCAGGATTACGGCGTGCGCCGCTTGCTGAAAGCACTGCGCCACGACGTGCCTGGGCCCGACGCGACGCGCGAACGCTTAGGCCTTGGCGGCGAGGCCACGGCGGTCGTCGTCTTCAAGACCTATCACCAGCCTCACAGCGGCAAGGTGGCGCTTGCGCGCGTGCTGTCGGGCCAGATCGCGGACGGCCAGACCATCGGCGGCCAACGCATCGGCGCGTTGCTGCGGCCCAAGGGCAGCGGCTTCGAGAAGATCGCGAGCGCCGGCGCGGGCGAAGTGGTCGGGCTGGGCCGCATGGATATGGTGAAGACCGGCGATGTGCTCACGGTCAGCGGCAAGAGTCCGGATGGCTTCAAGTGGCCGGAACCGCTGTCTCCGCTCTATGCGATGGCGGTGGACGCCGAAAACCGCAATGACGAGGTCAAGCTGACCGCGGCGCTCGCCAAGCTGGCGGAGGAGGATCCGTCGCTGCGCTTCGGCCACGATCCGGATACCCACGAGCTGCTGCTGCATGGCCAGGGCGATGTCCACCTGCAGATCGCGTTGGAGCGGCTGAAGCTGCGCTACAATCTTCCGGTCAAGGCGCGCCGGCCGCAGGTCAGCTACAAGGAGACCATCCGCGCCAAGGTCCAGCAGCATGCGCGATTCAAGCGCCAGTCCGGCGGACACGGCCAGTTCGGCGACGTCCACGTCGAGGTCTGGCCGCTCGATCGCGGGCAGGGATTCGAATTCCAGGATCGGGTGGTCGGCGGCGCCGTGCCGCGGCAATTCATTGGCTCGGTGGAGGAAGGTGTCCGGGAATATCTGAGCCGCGGACCGCTTGGCTTTCCGGTAGTGGACGTTGCAGTCGCGCTCTATGACGGGCAGTACCACTCGGTCGACAGCTCCGACCAGGCCTTCAAGACCGCCGCGCGCATGGCGATGCAGGAGGCGATGCCGAAATGCCATCCCATCCTGCTGGAACCGATCTACGCGGTCGACATTGCGGCTCCTGCCAGCCTTACGTCCCGGGTCCACTCGCTGGTGACCGGTCGACGGGGCCAGATTCAGCAGATCACGAACAAGCCGGACTGGGACAGCTGGGAAGTGGTTGAGTGCCTGATGCCGCAATCGGAACTGCAGGATCTCGTGATCGAATTGCGATCCCTGACCTATGGTGTAGGTAATTTTGCCTATAAATTCGACCATTTACAGGAGCTTACGGGTAGGTTGGCGGACAAAGTGATAGAGCAACGCCAAACGGTGGTAGGCCGGTAGCAGCAATTCATTGGGTGTTCAGGTTTGCGAGGGTAGGAAGGAGCAAACCGGAAAGGGTTTGTCCGTGGCCGTTGGTGGTTGTCTGATCAGGATACGGTGCCGGAAAGCAGTGCTGGTCGCGCTGCTGGCGATAAGCCTGTTTGCCGCCGAAGCCGTTCTTGTCACGCTCTGGAGCGATTCCGCCTATGCCGGCAACGGCAATGGCAAAGGCGGTGGCAATGGTGGCGGGAACGGCGGCGGCAATGGCGGCGGCAACGGTGGCGGCAAGGGCGGCGGCAACGGTGGCGGCAAGGGCGGCGGCAACAGTGGTGGGAACGGCGGCGGTAATGGCAATGGCAACGGCAATGGCAACGGCAATGGAAACGGCAACGCCAATATCGACAGCACGACGTCAACCGACGATGCCACTGCGTCAGAGACCGAAGTCGTCGATCAGGATTCCATTCTAGCTCTGCGCGAGGCAGGGGTGATCCGCCCGCTTGAGGACCTTTATCAAGTGGCCGAACGTCAGCTGGGCGGACAGGTCCTCGATGCCAAATTGGTCAGCAGCCGGCGTCAAGGCTTGACATATGATTTGCGGGTCGTGACCGATGATGGTCATGTTCGGAAAGCACGCTATGATGCCGCGACTCTTTCTCTTCGTTCCGTGGACGGTCAACCGACCGAGTAGACACAATGCGTATTTTGGTGGTCGAAGACGATCCCAACCTCAGTCGCCAGCTAAGCAGTGCGCTTGATAGTGCGGGCTATGTGGTCGAATGTGCGGTGGACGGCGAGCAAGGGCATTTCCTGGGCGACACCTCCGACTTCGACGCGGTGATCCTCGACCTTGGCCTTCCGGGCATGAGCGGTATCGACGTGCTGCGCAAATGGCGCGAGAGCGGCCGGATGATGCCGGTCCTCATCCTGACGGCGCGCGATCTGTGGTCGGACAAGGTCTCGGGGATTGACGCCGGTGCGGACGACTATCTCGCAAAACCGTTCCATATGGCCGAACTGCTGGCGCGGGTTCGTGCTCTAATCCGGCGCAGCAGCGGGCGCGCGGATCCGGTATTGACCAGCGGTGGCATCAAGTTCGACACCCGCTCGGGAACAGTGACCCGCGACGGCGTGCCGGTCGTCCTGACCACTTTCGAACAGCGTTTGCTGCAATTCATGATGCACCGCGCCGGACAAGTTGTTGGCCGCGGAGAGATCATCGAACATATCTACGCCCAGGATTTCGACCGCGACTCAAACACAGTCGAGGTTTTTGTCAGACGTCTGCGCCTGAAACTTGGCGCCGACGCGATCGAGACCGTGCGCGGGCAGGGCTA
Source organism: Dongiaceae bacterium (assembly GCA_041398065.1). Taxonomy (GTDB): domain Bacteria; phylum Pseudomonadota; class Alphaproteobacteria; order Dongiales; family Dongiaceae; genus Dongia_A. The sequence goes on from JAWKVL010000056.1 coordinate 16,280, forward strand.
CCGCATGCCGCTGGGCGAGGGCACGCAAGGAAACGGTGCTGGGCGCGACGCGACCGGGACCAGCTGATTTGCCGCGAGACCGGACTTTTCTACTTGATCGCAGGTCGCTGACGTTCCGATTGATCGTCGGCGCGTCGCTGCTTTGTGGGGCGACCCTGCTGGCTGCCTACATTCTTCTCACCACCCTCATCGACCTGCATCTGAGACATGGCGTCGATGTCGATCTGGTCGATCGGCTGGAAGACCTGGCTGTCGGAATCGATACGACCGCCGACGGCACCATCGTCATGGTGCGGCCGCCCGATGTGCCAAAATTCGATCGTCAGCTGTCCGGTCAATATTGGCAGGTCGAGGCTGAGGGGCAGTTGCCGATCCGCTCCCGCTCGCTCTGGGATGCCCGGCTGCCGAAGCCGTTGGACGCCGCTGAGTTGGGAAAGGTGACCTTGCGCGAAATCAGAGGTCCCCGTTCGGAGCGGCTGCGGCTGGCGCAGCGCACGTTGCAATTCGAAGCTCCGGATGTTCCGGTAACGTTTTCCGTCGCTGCCGACCTGGAACCGGCAATGGCTGCGGCGCGCCAGTTCTCGCGGATTCTCGCGATCTCGCTCTCGGTTCTCGGCGTTGGTTTGGTTTCCGCGCTGGTGCTGCAGGTACGGGTCGGGCTGCGACCGCTGGACGGGATCAAGTCCGCGCTTGCGGCCATCCGGACCGGTACCGTTCAGCGGCTGTCGGATGATGTGCCGACAGAAATCGCTCCGCTGGCACAGGAGCTGAACGCGCTGCTCGACCACCATGGCGGCCTGATCGATCGCGCCCGGGGCCAGGCCGGCGATCTTGCGCATGCGCTGAAGACTCCGCTCGCGATCCTGCGCAATGAGCTCGAAAACGAGGACAAGCCGGACCGAAAGCTCGCGCTGGAGCAGATCGCCGAGATGACGGACGTCGTGCATCATCACTTGGCGCGCGCCCAGGCAGTGGGTGGCGCCCGCCTCCTGGGCGTGCGGGCGGATGCCGCTCATGCGATCGAGGCTCTGGCGCGCACTCTGCCGCGGATGAGTGATCGTGACCTCGAGGTCGAAGTTGCGCTTGCCGCCAAGCCGTTGTGGTTCGCGGGTGAGGCGCAGGACCTGAGTGAGCTGCTGGGAAATCTGCTCGACAATGCCTGCAAGTGGGCCGCCGGCAAGGTGCGGATCGCGGCGGCGCGCGCCGACGATCGCCTGAAGATCGAAATCGGCGATGACGGTCCCGGCATCGCGGCGGAACGGCAGGCGATCGCGCTCCAGCGTGGCGGCCGGCTCGATGAACGCAAGCCGGGCAGCGGGCTTGGTCTGACCATCGCCATGGATCTGGCAACGCTCTATGGCGGCACGCTGACGCTCGGCCAATCGTCGCTCGGCGGCCTGAAAGTGGAGCTGGACCTGCCGGCTGCGGCCTAGAACTTACCGACGCCAGCGCTTTGTGCGAGACTGGTCTCTAGCAGGGAGACGCAGGTCATGCCGTTCGAACTTCCGCCGGAACAGAGTGGCGCCGCCGCCTGGTATGGGCCAGCGATGGCCGGGCGCGATGACTGGCTCGTGACCCTGACGGCTGGCGAGATTGCGGAAATCGAGCATGCGACCGCGGCGCTGGTCTCGCACGAGACCGACATCGCGACGATCTCGGCGCGCGACTTTCCGCTCCCTGGTCTTGGGCCGAGGCTCAAGGCGCGCGTGCGCGATGAAGTCCTGAGTGGCCGCGGCTTTCTATTGATAAGGGGTCTGCCGGTCGAGCGCTGGACCGTGCGTGAATCGGCGACCGCCTACTTCGCTCTGGGCGCTCATCTCGGAAGCGCCCGTTCCCAGAACGCCAAGGGCCACGTGTTGGGCCATGTGCAGGACCTCGGCTACGACGCGCTTGACCCGAATGTCCGTATCTACCAGACCAATGCCCGTCAGACATTCCACACCGATTCCTGCGATGTCGTCGGCCTGCTATGTCTGAAGACCGCAAAGTCGGGCGGATTGTCGGCTCTCGTCAGCTCGACGACGATCTTCAATGAGATGCGTCGCCGCAGGCCCGATCTTCTCCGCCTGCTGTTCGAACCGATCGCCACGGATCGGCGCGGCGAAGTGCGCGCGGGCGAAAATCCGTTCTTCGAGATTCCGGTCTTCAGCTGGCACCAGGGATATCTGACGGCGATCTATCAGCGTCAATACATCGACTCGGCGCAGCGCTTCGCGGGCGCGCCGCGCCTCACGCCGGCACATATCGAAGCGCTGGATCTGTTCGACGCGCTGGCAAACGATCCTGCATTGAACATGCACATGGAGTTCAGGCCGGGAGATATTCAGCTGGTGCACAATCACACGGTGCTGCACGATCGGACGGCGTTCGTGGACTGGCCTGAGCCGGAACGGCGGCGACATCTGCTGCGACTGTGGCTGGCGGCCTGGGATGCGCGGCCCCTGCCGGAGGCTTTCGCGCAACGCTACGGCGCGGTGACAATCGGCGACCGCGGGGGCATCGTCGTCACCGGCACCCGGCTTCACGCGCCGCTGCAGGCGGCCTGACTCCTATTGTGCCTGCACCTTGACGTATGAGCCGGGCGCGTCCTCGATCGCCTTCAGCTTGCCTGAGCCGGGCTCGCGCGCCGCGATCTTGCCGTCGGAGAAGTCGGCGATCCATTCCTGCCACTCCGGCCACCAGGATCCCGGACGGGTTTCGGCATTGGCCAGCCATTCGTCCGGGTTCTTCGGATACTTCTTCGCCTTGATGTTGATCCAGTGATTGTACTTGCTGGCAGCGGGCGGGTTGACCACGCCGGCAATGTGCCCTGAGGCCGCCAGCACGAAGCGCACCGGCGCGGAATAGAGCTGGGTCGCCGCATAGGTCGCTTTCCACGGTGCGATGTGGTCCTCCCGGGTCGACAGGATGAAGCTCGGCGTCTTCACATTGGTCAGGTCGATCGGCACGCCATTCAGCTCAATTCCGCCGGGCCTGCTCAGAAGATTGTTCTGGTACATATTGCGCAGATAGAAGCTGTGCATCGCCGCCGGCATGCGCGTCGAATCGGAGTTCCAGTACAATAAGTCGAACGGGAAAGGCTCCTTGCCGAGCAGATAGTTGTTGATGACGAATGACCAGATCAGGTCGTTGGCGCGCAGCATGTTGAAGGTGTTCGCCATCTCCGCGCCTTCGAGATAGCCGCGCTCGTTCATTTTCTCCTCGAGTGCGGCGAGCTGCTCCTCGTCGATGAAGACGGTAAGTTCGCCAGCCTCCTTGAAATCGACCAGGGTGGTCAGGAACGTCGCGCTTGCAATGCGCTCGGCGCCACCCTTGGCGGCAAGATAGGCGAGCAGGCACGCCAGCAGCGTGCCGCCGAGGCAATAGCCGATTACATTACAGGTGTTCTCGCCGGTCGCCTGTTCGACCGCGTCGAGTGCAGCCAGCGGCCCTTCCAGCAGATAGTCGGAGAAGGTCTTGGCCGCGAGCTTCTCGTCGGGATTGACCCAGGAGATCACGAACACGGTGTGGCCCTGATCCACCGCCCACTTGACGAACGAATTCGCCGGCTTGAGATCGAGGATGTAGTATTTGTTGATCCATGGCGGGATGATCAAAAGCGGCCGCTTCGCGACCTCCGCAGTGGTCGGCGTGTACTGGATCAGCTGGATCAGGTCGTTCTGGTAGATCACCTTGCCCGGCGTGACGGCGACGTTCCTGCCGGTTTCGAACGCCTCCAGATCGGTCATGCGAATCTTCAGCTGACCCTTGCCGCGCTCCAGGTCGTCGAGCAGGTTCTGCAGGCCCTTGACCAGGTTCTCGCCGCGGCTGTCCATGGTGGCGCGCAGCACTTCAGGATTGGTCAGCACGAAATTGCTGGGTGCCATGGCATCGACGAACTGGCGCGTGTAGAAGTCAATCTTGCGCGCGGTCTTGTCCTCCAGCCCTTCAACATTCTGCACGGTCGATTGCAGCCAGCGTGCGGTCAGGAGATAGGACTGCTTGACGAAATCGAATACCTGGTTGTCCTGCCAGGCGGCGTCCTTGAACCGGCGGTCGTCCTTTGCGGGGGCGATGACCGGTTCGGTCTCATGCCCCATCAAGCGCTTGGCGGTGGACTGCCACAGATTCATGTAATCCTGCCAAAGCGAGAAGTGAGCTTCCATCAGCTTGGCTGGATCGCTCATCAGGCGTGTGGTCATCTCCATGAAGGCGCGGCCGACCGCCAGCGGGTCCGCCCCGGAGGCGTTTTGGAACTGGTTGCGCTGGATGAATTCGGCGACCAGGCGCTGGGATTGCTCGGCGATCCGGGCCATGGCCTGGGACCAGGCCGCCGGATCCATGTGGCCGTTTCCCCCAGTCTGATCGCTCATGCTTCCTCTCAGAATTTCTCGTTTCTTTTCAACGCTTTGATGGGCCTGCGTCGAGGGATGAAATTGGCAATCGACGCCCGCTGATCTTTGTTATAGTAGCGCACGCTCAGGATTCGGCACTAAGTCGTTGAACGGCGGTCGCAAATGACAAGCTGATCGCGCGCGGCCAGAGTGTCCGGCAGGGAGGGTGCTGACCAAATGATCGTTTCATTGCCATCGCGCGGAATGAGCGCCGCGGTGCTTGCTGTTGGCCTTCTGATCGCCGGGTGCTCGTCGGAACGCGATGTCCCGCCGACAGTTGCGAGTGCGGCGGGTGGCGGAACGCAGATCAATACAGACACCGGTACCGGTGGCAATTTCCCGGACGTGAATACCGTCCCGAACCAGCGTCCGACATCGACGATCCAGGATCTGAACCTGGCGCCTGAGGGCCTGTCCGGCGCGCAAAGTGGCACGCATTACGGCGAGGCGCTGGTAGGCGGGCCGACTTCCACGGCGGCACCGCCGCCGCCACCGCCACCGCCCGCACCGCAGGAACAATTGGCGCCCATCCCTGAGACCGGGATCAAGACCGAGAGCACGGGCGATACCGGCGCGCCGCCTGCCGAGCCAGTCTCCAGTCCGCCGGTCGCGGCCAGCGCGCCGCCCCCCGCCGAACCGACCGCTTCGAGTGAGCCGGTCGCGACGCCGGCCGCAACCGAAGAGCCGACTGCCTCGGACGAGCCGATACCGACTCCTGAGGTTGCGGCACCCGCGCCGATGGAGCCGGCCGAGAGCGGCGAGGTCGCGCAAGCACCAGCGCCGGAACCTGCCACGCAGGGTGAGACAGTCCAAGGCACGACCGCTGCCCCCGCCGAAGATAGCGGCGTTGAGGCACCGTCGGCGCCCACAGTGACCGAGGCGCAGCAGCCAGCGCCGCCTGTCGCACCGACGACGCCCGAGCCGCAGCCGAGCGAAGAAATCGCCGCGGTTGCGCCTGCCGGCGCGCAGGCGCCGGAGACAAGCGTACCGCAGCAGCAGGCGCCAGCCACGGCGTATCAGCCCAACTATGCCGCGATTGCGCCGGAAGCATATGGCATCAGCTCGCCGCAGCCGACCACATCCGCCAACCAGGTCTACAACTCGGCGCAGGAGACGTACCAGCTCTATGGCGACGCAAACGGCGCCTACCCCACAGCCCCGGCGGAGCCGGCTGCAACGGCGCCGGCCGGGTACGGCCGGCCCAACTATGGCAGCGAGCCCGTCGGTCTGATCTTTTTCGATGAAGGTTCATCCAATCTATCTTCCGACGACCGGAGAGTGCTGGAACAGATCGCCCAGGTGCAGCACACCTACGGCGGCGTGATCCATGTCGTCGGCCACGCCAGCATGGGCGTGGCCAGTGCGGACTATGCCCGGCAGCAGGAGGCCAACCAGCGCATTTCGGAAGCGCGCGCCCAATCGGTAGCCCGTCAGCTTGTCGAAAACGGCGTGCCGCAGGAGGCTATCCAAGTAACGGCCGTCGGCGATTCGCAACCGCTCTACTCGGAAGCCTCGCCGAGCGGCGAAGCCGGAAACCGACGCGTCGAAGTCTATATCGGCGCCTACTGATTCGGGTCTCATCATGAGAAACAAGAAAGGGGTCGGGCTTCCGACCTGCGCTCACGATGGCAACTAACTCCGTGCTTCCTTCGCGCGGGGACAACCGGCCGCTGCGCATCGGCATTGCCGGCTTGGGAACCGTCGGCGTCGGCGTGGTCAAGCTGCTGAAGGAGAATGCCGAGATTCTGCGGCTGCACTGTCCCCGTGCAATCGAAGTGAGGGCCGTATCGGCGCGCGACCGCAACAAGGATCGCGGAATCGACCTTGCAGGGCTGCAGTGGAGCAGCGATCCGCTGGCGCTTGCCGACAATCCGGAGATCGACGTGGTCGCCGAGATGATCGGCGGCGCCGATGGCGTAGCGAAGGCGCTGGTCGAAAAATCGATCGCCAAGGGCAAGCATGTCGTCACCGCCAACAAGGCGCTGCTGGCACACCACGGCACGGCGCTGGCGCGCGCGGCGGAGGATGCCGGCGTTGCGCTCGCATATGAAGCGGCGGTTGCCGGTGGCATCCCGGTCATCAAGGCGATGCGCGAGGGTCTGGCGGCCAACCGGATCGAACAGGTCTATGGAATTCTCAACGGCACCTGCAACTACATCCTCACGCAGATGCGCGAGACCGGGCGGGAGTTCTCGGAGGTGCTGTCGGAAGCGCAGAAACTGGGCTATGCCGAGGCCGATCCCAGCTTCGATGTCGACGGTATCGACGCCGCACATAAGTTGTCGATCCTCACCAGCGTCGCCTTCGGCTGCCAGATCGACTTTCCCGGCGTGCGAATCAGCGGCATCCGCAATGTCTCGGCGATGGATATCGCCTATGCCGACGAGCTCGGCTATCGGATCAAGTTGCTGGGCATATCGCGCCTCACCGCCCACGGCGTGGAACAGCGTGTCCATGCCTGCATGGTGCCGGAGGCGGCGGTGATCGCGAAGGTGGATGGGGTCTACAATGCGGTCGTCACGGACGGCAACTATGTCGGACAGAATGTCGTGATCGGACGTGGTGCAGGGCAGGGTCCGACCGCCTCGGCGGTCGTCAGCGACCTCATGGACATCGCCCGCGACCGCATTCTGCCCGCCTTTTCCGCGCCGGCCGCAAGCTTGAAGAAGTTGCCCTCGGCGCCGCCGGGCAGCCATGTGGGGCCGTATTATCTGCGGCTGATGGTGGCCGACCGACCGGGCGTGATCGCAGATATCGCGGCGGCGATGCGCGACGAGCAGGTGTCGCTGGAGGCGATGATCCAGCGCGCCCGCGGCGACACTGTTCCGGTCGTGCTGACAACGCATGAGACGACCGAAGCGGCGATCGACCGGGTGGTGCGGCGCCTTGGCAGCGTCAACTCGATATTGGAACCACCGCACGTTCTACCCATTGAATTGCTCGCGTGACGGCGACTGCCTTCGATCAAGAAGGGCGCCGCGCGATCCGCAACAGGGAGTACAATCATGGACCGAAATCTCGCCTTGGAAGCCGTCCGCGTGACCGAAGCGGCGGCGCTGGCCGCCTCGCGCCTGATGGGACGCGGCGACGAGAAGGCCGCCGATCAGGCGGCGGTAGACGCCATGCGTTCCGCCCTCAACAGCCTCGCGATCGAGGGCACGGTTGTGATCGGCGAAGGCGAGCGCGACGAAGCGCCGATGCTCTATATCGGTGAAAAGGTCGGATCGGGCGGACCCAAGATCGACATCGCGCTCGACCCGCTCGAGGGCACGACCATCACGGCCAAGGGTGGACAGAACGCCTTGGCGGTGGTGGCGATGGCCGAAGAGGGCGGTTTCCTGAACGCGCCCGACGTCTATATGGACAAGATCGCAATTGGACCCGGGTTGCCCGACAACATCGTCGACCTCGATGCCGGACCGGAGGAGAACCTGAAGCGGCTGGCCAATGCCAAGCATATGGAGATCGCCGACCTGGTGGCCTGCATCCTCGACCGGCCGCGCCATACCGAGCTGATCTCGCGCGTCCGGGCCGCTGGCGCGCGCATCATGCTGATTTCGGACGGTGACGTGTCCGGCGTCATCTCGACTGCCAGGCCGGATAGCGGCGTCGACATCTACATGGGCTCGGGCGGCGCACCCGAGGGGGTGCTGGCCGCCGCCGCGCTGCGTTGCATCGGCGGACAGATGCAGGGCAGGCTGCTGTTCCGCAATGATGACGAAAAGGGCCGCGCGCGCCGCCTGGGGATCGGCGACCTGAACCGCAAATACGGACTGCACGACCTGGCCAAGGGCGACGTGATGTTCGCGGCAACCGGCGTTACCGATGGCGCCATGCTGAAGGGTGTGCGGCGCGGACCGCACACCGCCACCACCCACTCCATGGTCATGCGCTCGAAGTCCGGCACGGTCCGGATAGTCGAGGCGCAGCACAACTGGAAGATCAAGGCGAGCTTGTAGAATCGCGCGCGCAGGGGTTTTCTGGCGCCGATGACGGAAGCCACCCCCTATTTCGATGTCTCCAAATCGCTGTGCGGCCGGTTCTGGCTGGAGCGGCCGGGGGACGAGCGGCTGGGCCTCGCGATTGCGCAGCGCTGCCAGGTGCCGGAGATCGTCGGCCGGATGCTGGCGGCTCGCGGCCGATCTCTGGACGATGCGCCGAGCTTCCTGGAGCCGCGGCTGCGCGACCTCTTGACCGACCCATCCGAACTCAAGGACATGGACCAGGCGGCGGAACGGCTGGCCGACGCGGTCACACGCGGCGAGCGCATCGCGATCTTTGGCGACTACGATGTCGACGGTGCGACCTCGGCCGCCCTGCTGTCCCGCTTCCTGCGCAGCGCGGGTGCCGAGGAGCCGCTGCTCTACGTGCCCGACCGGATGCGCGAGGGCTATGGGCCGAATGCGTCAGCGTTTCATGCGCTGAAGGCTCAAGGTGCCGGCCTCGTCATCACGGTTGATTGCGGCATCACCGCCTTCGCCGTTCTGGAGGAATCGAAGCGCATCGGGCTCGACGTCATCATTGCTGATCATCACGTGGCGGAACCGTCCCTGCCGACGGCCATTGCCGTCGTCAATCCCAATCGGCTGGATGAGAGCTTCCCGCATCGCAACCTCGCGGCTGTGGGGGTCGTCTATCTGCTTGTCATCGCAACTAACCGCGCATTGCGGCACCGCGGCTGGTACGGCGCGGCTCGTCCCGAACCGGACCTCCTGCAATGGCTGGACCTGGTTGCGCTCGGCACGATCTGCGACGTGGTGGCGCTCACCGGCCTCAACCGCGCGCTGGCGGCCCAGGGCCTGAAAATGATGGCGCGGCGCAGCAACCCAGGTCTCAAGAGTCTGTGCGACGTGGCGCGGGTCAACGATCGGGTCGACGCCTACCACGCCGCCTTCCTGCTGGGGCCGCGGGTGAATGCCGGCGGCCGGGTGGGGCAATCAGATCTGGGCGCGCGCTTGCTGGCGACCGACGATCCGATTGTCGCGGATGCGCTCGCGCGTCAGCTCGATGCTTACAACGAGGAGCGGCGTGCGCTCGAAAGCGAGGTACAAGAAGCAGCGACGCGCCAAGCGGAAGCTCAAGCGGCGGACAATCCACATCTGCTGTTCGTCGCTGGCGCAGGTTGGCATCCAGGTGTGATCGGGATCGTCGCCGGCCGGCTGAAGGAGCGCTATCAACGGCCAGTCTGTGTCATCGCGCTGGAAGACGGCATCGGCAAGGCATCGGGCCGTTCGGTCGCAGGGTTGCATCTCGGCCAGGCGGTCATCGCCGCGCGCGAGGCTGGCTTGGTGCTGAAAGGCGGCGGGCATGCGATGGCAGCGGGGTTCGAGGTCCGCGAAGGCAATCTCGAGGCCTTGCATTCCTTCATTGCCGCCCGCTTCAAGGACGATCTCGACGGCGCGCCGTTGATGCCGACTTTGCTGCTCGATGGTGCGCTGCAGGCGCGGGCAGCCTCCACCGACTTGATTGCGACCCTTGACCGCCTCGCACCGTTCGGCGCCGGCAATGCCGAGCCGCGCTTCGTATTCCCCGCGCAGCGCGTCGTGATGGCCGACATCGTCGGTTCGAATCACGTGCGCTGCGTGCTGGCCGGGCCCGATGGTGGACGGCTGAAGGCGATCGCTTTTCGCGTCGCCAGCGAAGAGCTCGGGCGCGCATTGTTGGCGGGCAGGGGCGCAGCGATGCACATCGCCGGCCGCCTGAAGCTCGACAGCTGGCAGGGCCGCGACCAGGTGCAAATCCAGATCGAGGACGCGGCATTCTGCGCCGGGTGAGCTGCTGGCTCAGATTGAGTAGTTATTTCAATGTATTAGTTGTTGTTGATCTCGACCGGCAAAGCGGATAAACAAGCCGCGGCCGAGCGATCGGTCATGCCTCGCCTGCGTCCCCATCGTCTAGAGGCCCAGGACATCACCCTTTCACGGTGAAGACACGGGTTCGAATCCCGTTGGGGACGCCACTCCGCAAATCCGGACATCATGCCGCAGCGGTCGGCGCAAAGTGGCGCTACGAGCCTGCGTAGCACCATGGACGTCGCGCGATCCTTCTTTCTGCGCCGGAATTTTCCGTCGATCATTCGAACTAGCCAATTGGACAGAGCAAGTTCGCATTTGCGCATCGCGGCGGCGCAATTCGGCTTGGTCTTGCCACAATTGGGCAGTTGCAGAGCGCACACATGTCACGATGAACGACCTGTGATCATTCAAACGATTTAGTTTTTTGCTCTCACGAAGACGTGTCCAGGGTTACACTTACTATCAGCCGAGTCGGGTTTTAGTATTCGTTAACCGTAGCTGTGCGAGACTTGACTCGGCCTAGAGAGCGCATACTTGACAATTGCTGGACCGCCTTTGCGAAGAGCGCGTCCCGGAACTCAGGCGACCGGGTCGTGTTGGTAGGTCGGAGCGTGTTGCATGTGCCCAATGGACATATGGCAAGTGACAGTGACTTTCGAAATCAGCTCGTGTGTGGGCTGGTCGCGACAGCTCTGTATCGCGCCGACCGCGGAGTGCAAGGCGGTTCGAGGGTGCTCCAGCGATGTTGGAATTGTGCCATCGCAGAGGCGGATTAGCGCCCGCCAGTAAGACCGGACTGCGTCGTTCGGGGGCTTCCGAACGCATCACTCGACTGTACTCGAAATTCGGCGCGGAAATCCGCGGTGCGTGGCGCTGCGCACACGCGAACCTGCGCCATGTCGCTGAGGCGGCGCGCTCTCCAATGGCCATCGATGCGGGCGCCGCTGGCCTCGCAATTGCATGCACATCGTCACGCCATCACATTCCAGGTGCGCAATGAATCACCAATCGGACGTCTTCGACCTCTATACCAACCTGTTCGAGAGCCGCCGGCAGACGGAATTCTCGCTCCGCGAGTACCTCATGCTCTGCCGCGAGGACCCGACGACCTATGCGACGTCAGCCGAGCGCATGGTGGCCGCGATCGGCGAGCCGGTCGTGATCGATACATCGCAGGACGCGCGCCTCGGCCGCATCTTCATGAATCGGTCGATCAAGCAGTATCCGGCGTTCTCCGACTTCTACGGGATGGAAGAGACGATCGAGCGCATCGTCGGCTTCTTCAAGCATGCGGCCCAGGGGCTCGAGGAACGCAAGCAGATTCTCTATCTGCTGGGGCCCGTCGGTGGCGGCAAGTCCTCGCTCGCCGAGCGCCTGAAGGCGCTGATGGAGAAGCTGCCGATCTATGTGCTGAAGGCCGGCGACCAGGTCAGCCCGGTCTACGAATCCCCGCTCGGCCTGTTCGACCCAGACCGCATGGGCAATGTGCTGCAGGACAAATACAATATTCCGCGCCGCTACCTGAGCGGCCTGATGTCGCCCTGGGCGGTGAAGCGCGTCGGCGAGTTCGACGGCGACATCTCCAAGTTCACGGTCGTGAAGCTCTATCCGTCGAAGCTCAAGCAGGTCGGCATCGCCAAGGCCGAGCCCGGCGACGAAAACAACCAGGACATTTCTTCCCTGGTCGGCAAGGTCGACATCCGCAAGCTGGAGTTCTTCTCCCAGAACGATCCTGACGCTTATTCGTACAGCGGTGCCCTGAATTTGACCACCCAGGGCCTGCTCGAATTCGTCGAGATGTTCAAGGCGCCGATCAAGATGCTGCATCCCCTGCTCACCGCGACGCAGGAGAACAACTACGTCGGCACCGAAAGCGTGGGTGCAATCCCCTATCAGGGCATCGTTCTGGCGCACTCGAACGAAGCTGAATGGCAAAGCTTCAAGAACAACAAGAACAACGAGGCCTTCATCGACCGCATCTGCGTGGTGAAGGTGCCCTACTGCCTGCGCGCCAACGAGGAAGCGCAGATCTACAAGAAGCTGGTCCAGACGAGCGATTTGGCGATGGCGCCGTGCGCGCCCGGCACTCTCGAAATGCTTTCGCAGTTCTGCGTGCTGACCCGCCTCAAGGAGCATGAGAACTCGAACCTGTTCTCGAAGATGCGGGTCTACAACGGCGAGAACCTGAAGGACATCGATCCCAAGGCCAAGTCCATGCAGGAATACCGCGACGTCGCGGGCGTGGACGAAGGCATGACCGGTGTTTCCACCCGCTTCGCCTTCAAGGTCCTGTCCGAGACCTACAATTTCGACATCGAGGAAGTGGCCGCCGATCCGGTCCACCTGATGTACGTGCTTGAGAACGCAATCAAGCGCGAGCAATACCCTGACGCGACCGAAAAGCAGTATATCGACTTCATCAAGAGCGAATTGGCGCAGCGCTACGCCGAGTTCATTGGAAACGAGATCCAGAAGGCGTATCTGGAAAGCTACGGCGATTACGGCCAGAACCTGTTCGATCGCTACGTCGCCTACGCCGATGCGTGGGTTGAGGACCAGGATTTCAAGGATCCCGACACCGGCCAGTTGTTCGACCGCAAGATGCTGGACCAGGAATTGTCGAAGATCGAGAAGCCCGCGGGCATTGCGAATCCCAAGGACTTCCGCTTCGAGGTCGTGAAGTTCGCTCTGCGCGCCCGCGCCGCCAACCACGGGAAGAACCCCTCCTGGACCAGCTACGAGAAGATCCGCGAAGTCATCGAAAAGCGCATGTTCTCGCAGGTCGAAGACCTGTTGCCGGTGATCAGCTTCTCCAGCAAGGCGGACAAGGAGACGGAGAAGAAGCATACCGACTTCGTCGCGCGTATGGTCAGCCGGGGCTACACTGCGCGGCAGACGCGTCGCCTGGTCGAATGGTACATGCGGGTGAACAAGGCCGGCTGAGGCGGGTGACCGCCGAGAGGTAGTTATGAACATCGTCGACCGGCGGCTCAACCCCAAAGGCAGAAGTCACACCAACCGGCAAAGATTCATCCGGCTGGTGCGGGAAAATCTCAAGGAGGCGGTGGTCCGCTCGATCAAGGAGCGGCAGCTCGGCGATGTCGACACCAAAGAGGTCGTCAACATCCCGCGCAAGCGCATCCAGGAGCCGCGCTTCCACCACGCATCGCAAGGCGGCAATCGCGACCACGTCCATCCCGGAAACAAGGAATTCGTGCAGGGCGATACCCTGCCGAAGCCGGAAGGCGGCGGTGGCGGCGGGCGCAGCCGGGAGGGCAGCCCCGATGGCGAGGGCGAGGACGATTTCCGCTTCACGCTGACCCGCGATGAATATCTCGATATCCTGTTCGACGAGCTCGAGCTGCCGGATCTCGTCAAGACCTACCTGAAGGAAACTCCCGCTTATGCGGTGACTCGTGCCGGCTTCACCGCCAGCGGCTCGCCGCGCAACCTCAATCTCGTGCGCACCATGCGGCACAGCCTGGCGCGGCGCATCTCGCTGCATCGGCCCACCTTGGACGAGCTGGAGCTGGTGACGCAGCGCATCGCCGAGCTGGAAGCGCGCGACGACCGGACCGAGACCGAGGAGAAGAAGCTGAGCGAGCTCCGGGTCGTCCATGCGCAACTCGAACGGCGCATGAAGCGCATTGCGTTCATCGACCCGGTCGACCTGCGCTTCAACCGGTTCGAGCCGACGCCGAAGCCGAATGCGCGGGCGGTCATGTTCTGCCTGATGGATGTCTCCGGCTCGATGAGCGAATACATGAAGGATCTCGCCAAGAGGTTCTTCCTGCTGCTCCATTTGTTCCTGTCGCGCAAATACGAGCATGTGGAGGTCGTCTTTGTCCGCCATACGTCTGAGGCCAAGGAGGTCGACGAAGAAACGTTCTTTCGCTCGGCTGAGACCGGCGGCACGGTGGTTTCCAGCGCGTTGGCCGAGATGAAGCGCATCATCGAGGAGCGCTATCCGACCGATGCCTGGAACATCTACGCCGCCCAGGCCTCGGACGGCGACAATTACCCGAGCGACAGCGAGACCTGCACGCGGATCCTGCGCGACGAACTGCTGCCGCTGTGCCAGTATTTCGCCTATATTGAGGTGGTGGACGAGCGCGAGGCCGGCATGTTCCGCTCGGAGGGCAATGCCAGCCTGCTCTGGCGAGACTACAAGACGGTGGCCGACATCGTGCCGAATTTCGTCATGAAACGGGTGTTCTCGAAGTCGGACATCTTCCCCGTGTTCCACCAGCTGTTTGCCAAGAACCAGAAGGTCGCGTGATGGCGGATCAATCCACGCTTCCGGCCGCGCGCCCGGATGACG
>JAWKVL010000057.1:0-30208 GCA_041398065.1 Dongiaceae bacterium
GCGGCCCTTGGATCTTCCAGGTGTGATCCCAGTGGTAGTAGTAGTGCGGCGAAATGGCGACAACGATCCCTGCCGCCTTCGCGGCCTGGAACAGCCGACCGAGATTGGGAACGACGTTGTGCTCGGTCACGCTCTCACCCACGACCGGCCACGCCTTGCCCTTAGGGCTCATGAAATCGATCTGCGGATCAATGACCACCAATGCCGCCCTTGATGGGTCCAGCTTCATGTTGCCCTTCGGGAGTGCCGGATTGGCTGGATCGGCGTATGGGGCATTGGCGGCCTTCGCCTCTTGAACGCCTGTCGCGGCCACCGCCGTGGCCGCCGCAGCAGCGGCGATGCCTGTCAGGAAAGAGCGCCGGCCGGCATGTCCAGTGTGCTCACACATATCATCCTCCGATGGTTACTGGTGTCGTTGACAGCAAGCTGGTGATCGTTGCGAGTGGTCGAAGTTTGCCGCCGCGGAGATCGAAAGACTTTGCGGCGACCTTGCGGCATGCTCCAATTTCGCCTGATTGTTCGTCCAAGGACGCTGTCGCTCGGCGGAAACCAGCTGAAAGGTTCAGCCATACCACCGGGCCCTCGGCAGGCGGCCGTTAAGGGTCGCTAACAGTCAAAGGCTAGAAGTCCGACATAGCGTCGTCCGCTGCGCTTTCGGATATTGCGCAACAGCTGGTCGCGATCAGTCCGGAGTCACTCGGGCAGTCCCGCCTCGCGAAGAGAATCGGCGAAGTTCTCGAGATCCTGGAGGCGCCGGAACGGAAGCCATTCGCCAAGGCTGGAGAGCCGAAGTTCCGGATCGAGCCGACGAAGCGTCTGAATCGCCAGCCTTGCTTCATCACCGCGGCCGGCACGCGTATAGATGGCGGCAGAAATACTGATCGGAAACGCGTGATCGGACCTATGAATCGCTGCCCTTTCGGCCCACGACAAGGCGTTTTGCGCGCGGCCCGCCATCAGATGCGCCATTGCGGTGCCGACTTCCATCCGATGCAGGTCCGGACCGAGCGGGCTCAAGCGCATGCCATGAGCAATCCGCTCGATCGCTTCATCCGGCTCGCCGCGCCAGATTCTTACAAACCCGCCGACATACCAGCCGGCTGCGAGATTCTGGTCCAGCACCAGCGCCCGATCGAGCAATGCAATGCTGCCGTCGAGATCGCGGACCAGGTGCGTCAGCGCATGCGCGCTCGCTGTCAGCGCGACGGCATCGTCCTGGCCCAATTCCATGGCCCGGCGCACCAGGCGCGTACCTTCTGCTATGTCACGTGTAAAGTCAGTCAGCCAGCGACTGAGCTTGCGCCAGGAATGACACCAGGCCGCCATGGCATAGGCTGAAGCGAATTGCGGATCGCGCTGGATTGCCTCGTAGAACATCGACAGCGCCTCGTCGATCGCGCTCCTGGCAGTCTGGTGGAACTTCCACATACCGCGCAGATAGTAGTCATAGGCGTCGAGACTCTCGGTCGGCTTGCGACGTGCGCGCTCGATCTCTGCGCTTTCCAGGTGCGGCACCAATTCGCCGACGATGCTGGTGGCCATCTGGTCTTGCAATTCGAAAAGATCGTCGAGCGTGCTTTCGAAGCGCTCGGACCACAAAGTCGCTCCCGTGGCGGCATCGACGAGCTGTCCGGTTATCCGCACCCGGTTTGCCGCCTTGCGCACGCTGCCTTCCAGAACGTAGCGCACGCCAAGTTCGCGGCCCACCTGCTTCAGGTCGACGGCCCGTCCCTTGTAGGTGAAGCTTGAGTTGCGCGCGATGACGAACAGCCAGCGCATGCGGGACAGGGCCGAGATGATGTCATCCACCACGCCATCCACGAAATAGTCCTCGGCGGGATCGCCACTGAGGTTGAGGAATGGCAGCACCGCGATGGAAGGCCGGTCCGGAACCAGCGGGTCTGTTTGATCAAGCTTGGCGGCATCCGTATCCCCTGTCGCTTCCCGCACCGGCACTTCCCGCACTGGCGCTTCCTGCGCTGGCAGTTCCCGCACTGGCAGTTCCCGCACTGGCATTTCCTTCATTGGCGCAGGGGCTTCCCGCACGTCGCCCACGAAGCGATAGCCCTTGCGCGCGATCGTGCGCAGCAGGCGCTGTTGCTCTCCCGTGTCGCCGATTGCCTTGCGTACCGCGTTGATGTGGCTGGTCAGGGTCGAGTCCGAGACGATCCGGCCGCCCCACACGCCATCGATCAAATTGTCCTTGGTGACGACACGCTCGCGGTTCTGCACCAGATGCAGCAGCAGGTCGAAGACCTGCGGCCCGAGCGCGACGGGCTCGGCCCTGTGGGCAAGTTCCCGGCGATCGGAATCGAGAACAAAGTCTTCGAATTGATATTGCACAGCCCGCCCCGCATAGGTCTTTGAGCCCAAGCAAGCGGATCGCACGATGGCCTAGCCAAGCAACTGTTTGGTTTCCGCTGGGCGTCCTTGGACGAACAAACAGGTGAAATTCAAGCATACCGCAAGAGGGCTGCAAAGTCTTTCCGCCCGCCCGCTGACATGCTCCGTCCACTCGATAGCGGCTTGGCACACGGACATGGCTGTAGAAAGAAATATGCGGCGGCTCTGTGTCATCCTGGCGGCCGATGTCGCCGGCTACTGCCGGCTCATGGGCGCCGATGAGGATGGCACCCTGGCCGCGCTTACGGAGCACCGGCACGAGCTGATCGATCCCGCAATCGCCGAGCACGGCGGACGGATCGTCAAGACCACCGGCGACGGCTTCCTTGCCGCCTTTGCCAGCGTGGTCGATGCCGTCACGTGTGCGGTCGAGATACAAAGCGGCATGGCAGAGCGCAACAAAACTGTAACGCAGGATCGACGCATGGCGTTTCGCATCGGCCTCAATCTCGGCGACGTGATCGTGCAGAATGGAGATCTCTATGGCGACGGCGTCAACGTGGCGGCCCGCCTCGAGGCCCTGGCAGAGCCAGGCGGCATCTGTCTGTCGGCCGCGGCGCACGAGCAGGTGCGAGGCAAGATCGCCGCCGTACGGTTCGAGGATCTGGGCGAGCAGCGCGTCAAGAACATCGCCCGGCCCATTGGGGCATACCGTGTCGTGCTCGACCCTGCCACAGCGGCGCCCTCATGCGTTCCGGCTGTTCCAAGCCAGCCTTCGATCGCGGTCCTGCCGCTGGACAACATGAGTGCCGATCCCGAACAGGAGCATTTTGCCGATGGGCTGGCCGAGGACCTGATCACCGACCTGTCGAGGATTGCCGGCCTGGTGGTCACCGCGCGCAACTCGACCTTCACCTACAAAGGGCGCGCGGTCAGCGTGTCCCAGGTCGGTCGCGAACTGGGGGTCCGCTATGTGGTCGAAGGCAGCGTGCGGAAGGCGGACAAGCGGGTGCGCATCACGGCCCAGCTGATCGATGCCGCGACGGGCACGCACGTCTGGGCGGATCGCTACGACCGGGACCTCACCGACGTCTTCGCCGTGCAGGATGAAGTCATCCGCGAGATCGTCACCGCCCTCATGCTTCGGCTGGCCCCCGACCGCGGACCGTGCGCGGCGCCAGGACGCGGCCGCTGATCGCACATCGTCGCTTTTCGCGACTGGCGCAGGGACACGCGCCGATCTACGCTATCGCGCAGTTGGATTGCAGGAGCGCCGGAACACCAGCCAGATACTCAGCCAGGGGGGAACACATGACCAGCAGCGCGTCCGAGCCCGGTTGGCTTGCCATCGCCATCATTGTCGGCCGTCTCGTCTTCCTGGCGTTCTTCGTCATGGCCTTCGTCTTCAAATTCATGAACATCAGCGGTACGGCAGGCTACATCGCCGCCGCCGGCTTCCCGATCCCCATCGTGCTGGCATGGCTGGCGGCGATCTTCGAGGTGCTGCTGGTCCTCGGCTTCCTGACCGGCGCCTTTTTCGCCGAGACCTGCATCCTTGCCGCGCTCTATGTGGCTTTCCTGGGCCTTGCGTTTCATGGACCTTCCCATTGGACCGGGCAGTTTGGGCAGCACGAGTTCCGTGCATTCCTGCTTCACCTCACCACCGTGGCCGGCCTCTTGTTCGCGGCAGCACACGGGCCGGGCCGAATCCTCGCGTCGCGCAAGACGATCATCGGCAGATATCCCGCCTAGACGACCGGCGCACAGCGCATCTGAGGCGTGTGGCGGGCCGGTCATCTGTAGCCGGCGCGCCGGAGCCGCCAACACACGATGCTGCCGCGATCGCGGACATCTTTGGACAGAAACTCAAGGCAAATTTGAGACAGCCTGAAAGTCTTGCGGCTCCATAGGGTCCATCCTCCGTCCATCAGCCTCGGATGGAGGAACTATCATGAACACGATCGTTATCGGAGCTGCAACCGCCAGCAGATCGTCGCCAGCGTTCGCTTCCTGGGCCGGCGGCCGTCCTGTCGCGGCGGCAAGTCGACATCTCCGCCGCGCAGTGAGTGACCGGAAAGAAGCCCTGCTGCAACGGCTGGAAGAGCTCGTTCTGGAGCTACTCGCCGCAATCGTTCTGATCGCAATCTTCATGATTGTGACGGAGCCGAAGAGGCTGGAGCAGCAGCCATGAAGATCGCCGTCATCGGAGAGGCTTCCGGCTGCTGGTCGCCAGCATCCGTCCTCCAAATCGCGGTACTGCGCTGGCACAGACAAATCGCGCGTCTGCGTGACCCCTATCGTCCCGAGCGTCACTACATGCGCGGTCCCGGTCCGAAGTGGCGCGAGAAGAATGAAACCAGCCATTGGAGCTGACCATGTCGAAGACCCTGAAGCGGATTTTGTTGGCGAGCGTTGGAGCGGTGGTGTTGGCCGGGGCCGGCGCCTATGGCTGGTACTGGGTCGAGACCGGCCGGTTCCTGGAATCCACCGACGACGCCTATGTGCAGGCCGACTACACCACCATCGCCCCCAAGGTCTCCGGCTACATCTCTGTCGTGGCTGTCGAGGATAACCAGGCGGTGAAAGCCGGCCAGCTGCTGGCGAGGATCGACGACCGCGACTACCGCACCGCCCTCGCCCAGGCCAAGGCCGACGTCGCCAGCGCCGAGGCCGACATCCGCAACATCGAGGCCCAGCTGGCCGAGCAGCAGTCGGTGATCGCCCAGGCGGAAGCCGCGATCGTCTCCGACAACGCCGCGGTCAAGTTCGCCAAGGACGATTACGACCGCTACCACAAGCTGACCGCCGGCAAGATCACCTCGGTCCAGGACGAGCAGCGCGCCCAGACCGTGCTGCAGCAGCAGAGCGCGCGGCTGCAGAGCGACCGCGCCGCCTTGACCGCCGCCCACCAGCGCGTCGACGTGCTGATGACCGCCCGCGCCAAGGCCGAGACCCAGGTCACCCGCCTGCAGGCGGTCGTCGAGCAGGCCGAGCTCAACCTCTCCTACACCACCATCACCGCCCCGATCGACGGCACGGTCGGCGCCCGCTCCCTGCGCGTCGGCCAGTATGTCCAGGCCGGCACCCAGCTGATGGCGGTGGTCCCGCTGCACGCGGTCTATGTGGTCGCCAACTACAAGGAGACGCAGCTGACCAACGTGGCGCCCGGCCAGCCGGTCGAGATCGAAGTCGACGCTTTCCCCGGCCACACCGTGAAGGGCCATGTCGACAGCCTGTCGCCGGCCAGCGGCCTGGAATTCGCCCTGCTGCCGCCCGACAACGCCACCGGCAACTTCACCAAGATCGTGCAGCGCATCCCGGTCAAGATCGCGCTCGACACCAACGACGCATTGGCCGGCAGGCTGCGCGCCGGCATGTCGGTCGAACCCGTCATCGATACGCGCCCCGTCAGCAAGGCACAGGAAGTCGCCGCTCGCTGATCAAATACCGACGCAACGAGGTACTCATGTCTATTGCCGAGACACCTGACGGCAGACCACCAGCGCCAAGGAATGTGCTCCGAGCTTCGGACGTGGCCGCGATCACGGTCAAATCGAGCGCGGCGAGCCAGAGCGCCGCCAATCTGAATGCCGAGGTCTCGCTAACCACTTGGCTGGCAGTGGTCGGCGCCAATCTCGGCGCGTTCCTCGCCGTTCTCAATATCCAGATCGTCAATTCATCCTTGGCCGACATCCAGGGCGCGATCGGCGCCGGCATCAATGATGGCGGCTGGATCTCGACGGCCTACCTGATCCCCGAGATCATCGTGATCCCGCTGACCGGTTGGCTGGCGCGTGTGTTCTCCGTGCGCAAGTTCCTGCTGGTCAACACCGTGCTGTTCCTGGCCTTCTCGGTCGCCTGCGCGTTCGCGCACAACCTCGGCGAGATGATCGTGTTTCGTGCGTTCCAGGGTTTCACTGGCGGCGTGCTGATCCCGGCGGCTTTCACCATCATCATGACCATGCTGCCGCAAGCCAAGCAGCCGATCGGCCTGGCGATGTTCGCTTTGTCCGCTACCTTCGCGCCGGCGATCGGCCCGACCATCGGCGGGTACCTGAAGGAGAACTACGGCTGGGAATACATCTTCTACGTCAACCTGGTGCCCGGCGCGGTCATGCTGGCCATGCTGTTCCCCTCACTGCCAAGGGCACCGATGCAGCTGAGCCTGCTGCGCAACGGCGATTGGGCCGGCATCGCCGCGATGGCGATCGGCCTGGGCGCGCTGCAGACCGTGCTGGAGGAAGGCAACAAGGACGACTGGTTCGGCTCCGACTTCATCGTCCGCCTGTCGGTCATCGCCGCCATCGCTCTGCCGATCTTCGTGTGGATCGAGCTCAAAGTGAAGAACCCGGTCATCAATCTGCGCCTGCTGGCGCGCCGTAATTTCGGGCTGGGCACTGCCGCCAACTTCATGCTGGGCGCGGCGCTCTACGGCTCCGCTTTCGTGCTGCCGCTCTACCTGTCGCAGGTGCAAGGCTACAACGCCGAGCAGATCGGCGAGGTGCTGGCCTGGACCGGCATTCCCCAGCTGGTCATGATCCCGCTGGTGCCGAGGCTCATGAAACTGGTCGACATCCGCATCTTGATCGGTCTCGGATTTGCGCTCTTTGCCGCCAGCAACTTCATGAACATCACCATGACGTTGGACTATGCCGGCGACCAGCTGTTCTGGGCCAACATCGTGCGCGCCATCGGTCAGGCTCTGGTTCTGGCGCCGCTCTCCGCCGTCGCGACCGCCGGCATCGAAGCAGAGAATGCCGGGTCCGCCTCGGGCCTGTTCAACATGACCCGCAACCTCGGCGGCGCCATCGGCATCGCCGCCTTCCAGACCCTGATCACCAAGCGCGAGCAGTTCCACGACAACATCCTCATGAGCTCGGTCACCAGCTTCAGCGAGGCCACCCGCCAGCGGATCGGCGACCTCACCCACTACTTCCTGACCCACGGCATCACCGACGTCGCGGCCGCGCAGCACCAGGCCATTATCGCCATCGGCCGCATCGTCCGCCGCCAGGCGTTCGTCATGAGCTATAGCGACACGTTCTTCCTGATGGGCATCGGCCTGGTGCTCGGCCTTTTGGCCACGCTCGGCGTCAAGAAGGCATCCGGCGGCACCGCCGCCGGCGCCCACTGACACTGGCATCAGATGCGGGATTACTTTGGCAACCCCGCTCTGAGCAAACCGTCCGTGAACATGGCGAGGTCCTGGGACCGCCGAAACGGCAGCCAGTCATCGAGGTTTGAGAGCCGGAGTTTAGGATCGAGCTCGCGAAGTTGCCGCACCGCTTGTCGAGCATCGTCATGACGTCCGGCACAGGCATAGATGGCGGCAAGGATGCCGAGCGGAAAGGCGCGATCAGCATCTCTCGATGCTTTTTCCGCCCATGACAGGGCATCGTCCGTGTGGCCCGACAGCAGATGTGCAATCGCGATCCCCACTTCCATGCGATGCATGTCTGGACTGAGCGGGTTCAGCCGTAGTGCGCGGGCAATCCGCTCGATCGCATCCTCCGGTTGGCCGCGCCAGATTCTCACAAACCCGCTGACAAACCATCCCGCCGCGAGATTCGGGTCCAGCGCCAGCGCCCGGTCGGCGGATGCCATGCCGCTGTCGAGATCGCCGGCTAGGTGCACCAGCGGATGCACGCTTGACGCCAGCGCGACCGCGTCGTTCTGGCCCAATTCCACGGCGCGCCGGACGAGGCGTGTACCGTCTGCGATCTCCCGCCCAGGATCGGTCATCCAGCGATTGACCTTGCGCAAGGAATAGCACCAGGCGGCCATGGCGTAGGCCGAAGCGAATTCCGGGTCGCGCTGGATTGCCTCGTAGAACAGAGGCTGCGCCTCGTCGATTGCGCTCCCGGAAGCCTGCCGGAACTTCCACATGCCGCGCAGGTAGTAGTCGTAGGCATCCAGACTTTCAGTCGGCTTGAGCTTGGAGCGCTCGATTTCGGCGTGTTCCAGCCGCGGCGCGATTGCCCCGACAACATTTGCGGTCATCTGGTCCTGCAGATCGAAGATGTTGTCTATGGTACCGTCGAATCGCTCCGACCAAAGATTTGCACCCATGGTGGCATCGACCAGCTGGCCGCTGATCCGGACACGGTTGGCCGCCTTGCGCAGGCTGCCTTCGAGGATGTAGCGCACTCCCAGCTCGCGACCCACCTGCTTTACGTCGACCGCACGACCCTTGTAGGTGAAGCTCGAGTTTCGCGCGATGACGAAAAGGCCGCTCATGCGCGACAAGGCAGAAATGATGTCCTCGACCACGCCGTCCACAAAGTAATCTTGGGTCGGATCGCCGCTGAGATTGAAAAAAGGTAATACGGCAATCGACGGTCGATCCGGAAGGGTCAATGCCAGTGCGGCCGGATGTGCAGCCGATTCCCGCAGCACTTCCGTCACTCTCTCCGGAAGCCGCATCGGACTCGGATTTTCGGAGCCATTGATCTCCCGCACATCGCCCACGAAGCGATAGCCCTTGCGCGCAATCGTGCGCACCAAGCGCTGATCCTCGCCCGTATCTCCGATGGCTTTGCGCACCGCGTTGATGTGGCTGGTCACGGTTGAGTCCGAAACGATCCGCCCGCCCCACACCGCATCGATCAGGTTGTCCTTAGTCAGCACGCGCTCGCGGTTGCGCACCAGATGAAGCAGCAGATCGAACACTTGCGGCCCGATCACGATTATCTCCGAGCCGCGCGAAAGCTCCCGCCGGTCCGGATCGAGCACGTGATCTTCGAAAGCGAACCTCACATGCGCTCCATGGCGGCGTGCGTCCAAATCATTGATAAGAAAGGAGTTCTTGACGACGAAATGGTGCTGCAGGACCACCACGTCAAGGGGATACTAGCTCGACCCCCGGAATCTTTGGACAAAAACTGAAGCCACTTTGGACGGCATCGCAAAGTCTTGCGGCTCGCGATCGATCATCTTCCCTCCATCAACAAACCCACCGGATGGAGGAGCAACCATGAAGATCGTCGTCATCGGCGGAACCGGCCTCATCGGCAGCAAGGTCGTCTCGAATCTGCGCCAGAAAGGTCATGAGGTCGTCGCAGCAGCGCCCAGCACGGGCGTCAATACCATTACTGGAGAAGGGGTCGCCGAAGCTCTTGCCGGCGCGCAGGTCGTCATCGACGTCGCCAACGCCCCGGACTTCTCGGACGATGCCGTCATGTCATTCTTCAAGACCTCGGGCCGCAACCTTCTCAGCGCGGCCGCCGCGGCCGGCGTGCGGCATCATATCGCCCTCTCGGTGGTCGGTGCCGACCGCTTGCCGGACAGCGGCTATCTGCGGGCGAAGGTGGCGCAGGAAGCGCTGATCAAGGCGTCCGGAATTCCCTACACGATTATCCGCGCGACCCAGTTCTTCGAGTTCCTCGGCGGCATTGCGCAATCCTCGACCGATGGCGAGACCGTCCACCTGTCGCCGGCGCACCTGCAGCCGGTCGCATCCGATAATGTCGCCGCGCTGGTGGCTGCAGCGGCAACGATCGCGCCTGCGAATGGCGTCATCGAGCTGGCTGGGCCGGAACGTATCGGTCTCGACGATCTCGTCCGCCGCTACCTCGCGGCGAAGCACGATACCCGCAAGGTGGTCACCGACGTCCACGCCCGCTACTTCGGCACGGAGCTGAACGACAAGTCCCTGACGCCCGGAGACAACCCGCACATCGGTTCCACGTCGTTCGAGACGTGGCTCGCCCAGGCCTGACGCTCAGCTGTTCAAGCTCAAACACTCCAGTTCAATCCAGGAGAGCCAAGATGTTCACACGACTCATCGGCGGAATCCTTCTCGCTACAGCCGTCCTGTCCCCCGCCGCAGCCCTTGAATCGACCAGGGCCAAGGTAACTGTGGTCTTCGACCATGTCCTGCCGAACGCGCCGGGCAAAAGCATGAAAGGCGTGCTCGTCGAATACGCGCCCGGCGGTTCATCGCCCGCGCACACGCATCCGAAATCCGCCTTCATCTATGCGACGGTCCTCGAAGGCGCGATCCGCAGCCAGGTCAACGACGGCCCGGTGACGGTGTACCACGCCGGCGAAAACTTCGCCGAGCTGCCGGGCGATCATCACGCCGTCAGCGCCAACGCCAGCGACACCGAACCCGCCAAGCTGCTAGCCGTATTCGTGGTCGACACCAACGAGACCAAAATCGTCACCGACGACGAACAATAAGGCGACGCGCTGTCATGGAAGGCTTGAAGGACAAGGTTGTCGTTGTCACCGGCGGGACGTCCGGCATCGGCCGCGCCGCGGCACTCGACTTCGCGAAACGCGGCGCAAAGGTCGTCATCACCGGGCGCCGCGCCGGCCCCCTCAAGGAGGCGACGAGCGGCCATCCGAACATTGCGGGCTTCAAGGCG
The DNA here is from genome assembly GCA_041398065.1 of Dongiaceae bacterium. Lineage (GTDB taxonomy): Bacteria > Pseudomonadota > Alphaproteobacteria > Dongiales > Dongiaceae > Dongia_A. Next base: position 10,713 of record JAWKVL010000057.1, read on the forward strand.
GATGTCGCAGCGCCGGCTGATGCCGCGCGCACGATCAATGAGACACTCAATACCTGGGGGCGCCTCGACATCCTGGTGAATAATGCCGGAGCTGGCGCGCTGCTTCCGATGGCGGATGCCACCGCCGAGAAGATCGCCGGTATCTTTGCGGTGAATGTGCTGGGACCCAGCCTGTTGTCCGCGGCGGCGCTCCCTTACCTGGCGGCGTCGAAGGGCGCGATCGTCAATGTTTCCAGCACGCTCGGCCACAAGCCGACGGCAGGGCTTTCGCACTATGCGGCCAGCAAGGCTGCGCTGGATCATCTGACGCGTTGTTGGGCGCTTGAGCTCGCGCCGCAAGGCGTGCGAGTCAACGCAGTCGCGGCCGGGCCCACGGAGACAGGGGCGCTGACCGGAATGATGGGCCTCTCGCCCGAACAGGCCGAAGCGGTCAAGGAGCGCGAGCGAGAACGGATCCCGCTCAGGCGCCGCGGCAACCCGCAGGAAGTTGCGCGCTGGATCGTGATGCTCGCCGATCCTGCCTCCGAATGGGTCACCGGACAGGTGATCACGGTCGATGGTGGGCTTGGCATCTCATGACGGAATTCGAAGGAGCAAGACGATGACCGATCATTGCAAACGAGTCGACACATGATCGTTTCCTAGATCATCCGATCTGACGCGCAAGTCTTCGGTACGCATATCGCGTCAGGGAGTTCCCGAATTTTGTCACGTGCAAGGCCGGTCCATCGTCCGGTCAAGGATGAAACTCAACCCGAGGAGAGCTGAAATGACACAACGCATTCTGATCATCGGCGCAGGTTTTGCCGGTATGTGGAGCGCCCTGAGCGCGGCGCGTCTGCTGGACCAGGCGAAGAAGGACAAGGCGGTAGAGGTCGCTCTGATCGCACCGGAGCCGGTGCTGCATGTGCGGCCGCGCCTCTATGAAGTCCAACCGACCGCCATGCAGGCGCCGCTGACGGACGTATTCGATGCAGTCGGCGTCAAATACATCCAGGGCAGCGTGCAGCACATTCACCCGGAGAGGCACGAGGTCGAGGCAGCCGGCCCGGATGGCAGGAGCTTCACCTTGTCGTACGACCGGCTGGTCCTGGCGACCGGCAGCAAGCTGCTCGAGCCACCGATCCCCGGCCTCAAGGAATTCAGCTTCAATGTCGATACGCTCGCCAATGCCGGCAAGCTCGACGCCCATCTCGCCGCGTTGAAGACTCTGCCGGACACGCCCGCCCGCAATACCGTTGTTGTGGCCGGCGGCGGCTTCACCGGCATCGAAACGGCGACGGAGATGCCGGCCCGGATGCGCGCGATCCTCGGCGAAAAGGCCGACATCAAGGTCATCATCGTCGAACGCGCGCCCGATATCGGCCCGGAGCTCGGTGCCGGTCCGCGCCCGCTGATCATGGAGGCGCTCAAGGAGCTCGGCATCATCTGGAAGACCAATGCGTCGGTGACCAGCATCGATGCCGACGACCTCACCATTTCCACCGGCGAGCGCATCGAGGCCAAGACCGTGATCTGGACGGCCGGAGTACGGGCAAGCCCGCTGACCGCGCAGATCAATGCGGAGCGCGACGCCTTCGGTCGCCTGCATGTGGATTCCGAATTGCGGGTGAAGGGCGTGCCGACGATCTTCGCCACCGGCGACGTGGCGTATGCCGCCACCGATGACGCCGGCAATCATGCCCTGATGTCGTGCCAGCACGCCATCAGCCTGGGACGCTCGGCCGGAAACAATGTCGCCGCCGACTTGATCGGCCACCCGACTCGTCCATACACCCAGCCCAAATACGTGACCTGCCTCGATCTCGGCGCTTGGGGCGCGATCTTCACCGAAGGCTGGCAGCGCGAAGTGAAACTGCGCGGTGCCGAGGCGAAGAACCTGAAGCGCCAGATCAACAGTGTGTGGATCTATCCGCCGCGCGCCGACCGGGCGGAGATCTTCGCCGCCGCCGACCCGGCCAATCTCGTCGCGTGACGGCAACAGCCCCACAACCCTGAGATTGAAGGAAAGCACATCATGGACGGATCCATCCTGCGCAAGACCGCCTTCGCCATGCCGCCGAGTAGTCCGGCCTTCCCACCCGGCCCTTATCGCTTCGTCGACCGGCAGTATTTCATCATCCGCTATCGCACCGACCTCGAAGCCCTGCGCCGGGTGGTGCCGGAACCGCTCGAGGTCATCGAGCCGGTGGTGAACTACGAATTCATCCGCATGCCGGATTCGACCGGGTTCGGCGACTACACCGAGAGCGGCCAGGTGATCCCGGTCCGCTATCAGGGCGAGGCCGGCAGCTACACCCATCAGATGTTCCTGAACGACCATCCGCCGATCGCGGCCGGCCGCGAGCTGTGGGGATTTCCCAAGAAGCTGGCGCAGCCGAGCCTGGCGGTCGAGACCGATACGCTGGTCGGCACGCTGAACTACGGGTCGGTGCGCATCGCCACCGGCACGATGGGCTACAAGCACCGCGCGCTCGACCTCGCGGCCGAAACCAGGAATCTCGGTGCACCGAACTTCCTGCTCAAGGTCATTCCGCATGTGGATGGCAGTCCGCGGGTCTGCGAGCTGGTGCGCTACTACCTCGAAGACGTGACTGTGAAAGGCGCCTGGACCGGGCCGGCTGCCCTGCAGCTCTCTCCGCATGCGCTCGCACCGGTCGCCGAATTGCCCGTGCTGGAGGTGCTGGGAGCGAAGCATCTGGTCGCCGACCTGATGCTCGGTCTCGGCGCCGTCGTGCACGATTACCTCGGCTGATATCCCAGGAGGATGAGATGCGTCGACTGAAACGAAAAGAGCTCGTCAGCGCGACCGGCCAAGTGGAGCTGCCGACTTACGATGTCGTTGCGCTGGTGTTGCAGGGTGGCGGCGCGCTCGGTGCCTACCAGGCAGGAGTCTATGAAGGCCTGCACGAGGCCGGCATCCGGCCGAACTGGGTGGCCGGCATCTCGATCGGGGCGCTCAACGCCGCGATCATCGCGGGTTCGCCCGAAAGCCAACGCGTGGACCGGCTGCGCGAATTCTGGGAGACCATCTGCGCCAACCCGGTCGAATGGCCGGTGAACGAAGGTCTCGCCGAGGGCCTGCCATTCACGATGGATCTGCGCTCGGCCCACAATATCGCCGCCGCAGCGCGCGCCTTGCTCATGGGCCAGAATGGATTCTTCAAGCCGCGCTTTCCCCCGCCGTTTCTGTCGCTGTTTTCCGGCGATGCCGCCACCAGCTTCTACGACACGGCTCCGTTGCGCGACACGCTGAACCGGCTGGTCGATTTCAGCCGCATCAATTCCGGCGATGTCCGGGTCAGCATCGGCGCGGTCAACGTCCGCTGCGGCAACCTGGTCTATTTCGACACCGCGGAGCGGCGGCTGAGAGCGGAGCACTTCATGGCATCGGGTGCCTTGCCGCCTGGTTTCCCCGCGGTTGAGATCGATGGCGAATATTACTGGGATGGCGGGATGGTCTCGAACACGCCGCTGACACGCGTGCTTGCGAGCGAACCGCGGCGCGACACGCTCACCTTCCAGGTCGATCTATGGTCGGCCAAGGGCCGGTTGCCCTATGACATGATGGAGGTTGCGAGCCGGCAGAAGGAAATCCAGTATTCCAGCCGTACCCGCGCCATCACCAATCATCTGCTGCAGATGCAGAAGATGCGGCAGTCGCTGCAGCAGGTGATCGAGAAGCTGCCGAAGGCGGCGCGGAGTGATCCCACAATCAGGGCTGCGGCGGACCTGGCCGGTCACCGCGCCTATAACATCATTCACCTGATCTACCAGTCCAAGGCATTCGAGGGCCACTCCAAGGACTACGAGTTCGGGCTGGATGCGATGCGCGAGCATTGGCAGAGCGGGCTCGATGACATCCGCCGCACGCTCGCAGATCCCAGCCGCCTCGACCGGCCGGCGCCGGAGCTCGGCATGATCACCCATGACATCCATCGCGAACAGAGCGCCTGAGGCGCATCGGAGAGGAAGAGCAGTCATGTTGAAGAACAAGGTTGCGGTCGTCACCGGATCGACCAGCGGCATCGGCCTCGGCATCGCCAAGGTGCTGGCCAAGCAGGGCGCCGACGTCGTGCTGAACGGTTTCGGCAACCCGGACGAGATCGAAGCGATCCGCGCCAGGATCGAGCGGGACCATGACGTGCGCGCGCACTACGACGGTGCCGACATGTCGAATGGCGAAGCGGTGCGCGGCCTGATCGCGGCGACCATCGCCAAGCTCGGCCGCGTCGACATCCTGGTCAACAACGCCGGCATCCAGTTCACCGCACCGGTCGAGGATTTCCCTCCAGCCAAGTGGGACGCCATCCTGGCGATCAACTTGTCGGCGGCGTTCCACGGCATTGCTGCCGCGGTGCCTCAGATGAAGAGGCACGGCTGGGGCCGCATCGTCAACATCGCCTCGGCCCATGGCTTGGTCGGCTCGACCCACAAGGCCGCTTACGTCGCGGCCAAGCACGGGCTGGTGGGCTTGACCAAGGTGGTCGGATTGGAGACTGCCGGTAGCGGCATCACAGTCAATGCTGTCTGCCCTGGCTGGGTCCTGACCCCGCTGGTCGAGAAGCAGATCGCCGACGTCGCGACCAGGGAGGGTATCAGCCGGCAGGAGGCGGAGATGAGCCTGCTCGGTGAGAAGCAGCCGTCGCGAACTTTTGTGACGCCAGAGCAGCTCGGCGGGACGGTTACGTTCCTGTGCTCGGCCGCAGCTGATCAGATCACCGGCACGACAATCGCGGTTGATGGCGCGTGGACTGCTCAGTAAGGCCGCTTCGATCCCTTGAAAAACAGTTGGTACCGTTCTTACTCGGACCGCGATCAACTCCTTCGCTGGACATTGACATGAATTCACCCCACATGACCATCAAGCTGTCGTCGTCAACGACCGATAGTCGATATCCCAGGATGAATATTGATGGCGGCCTGACTGCTCTTGTAGGGCGACACCTGGCCCAATCAGAGGACGACTGATCCATGAGAAACTTACTTCTGCTGTCATTTTCCATTGCATTCATCGCTGGGTGTGCCGCCCAAGACCATCAATCGCAGCCGAGTTCGCACAAAGGCTTGCGCTGTACCCCTATTTCTGGTCCCGCCTTCCTCGACTGTCCGAGAGGCCACAGCGGTCAGCCTGGCGGAGGAAGGCACTGAGCTCGCTGGCGAAGTAAGCAGAGAAAAGCTCGCCTGGCTGTGCAATCGAGCCAAGTCCAGACCTTTTTCGAGATGTGCTGCGTACCCCCTCCGCTGGGGCGGAGGAGGTACGAATCGAACCCGGCGTATCAGCCACTTGGTCAGGTCACGTTCAGCTGCCAGTATCTGCTGACCGGGGAGAAACAGACCATCCGCCTAGCGGGGTCGAATGACCGAGTTTGACCCGCATCGGACATTGCGCGGCCGCTGAGTCATACTGGTTCCTTGCGGCCGCCAACCCGATTAGATCGCTACGAGCAACCGAGCGGACTTAGCGCCGCAATCGACAATTGCGGCGGGAAAAGGGCCGGCCCTGCGGATTGTGCCGGGTCCTGGCGGATGTCGGATTGCATGGCGCGGCTCCTCATTGGCATGCGTTCTTTGTAGGTTAGGCTGCTTCGATTTTGTTGCCAACTGTATGGGCAAGCGCCATCTCGGCTGCCTCAGAAGCGAAAGTCGTTCGCTCGCTGGCCCAATCTCTAAATGTCGAGCGAAACCCATGTGTTGTGATGCCGCCGCGGCCCATCCGATCAAGTAGCGCTGGCATCGCGCCATTGCTGAGATGCGCCTGGTCTCTGGGCCGAGTGAAGACCAACCGTCCGCCGTGCGCCTTGTTCAATTCTTCGAGGATGTCGACGGCGCGTTGGGACAATGGAACGCGGTGCTCTCGCTTTGACTTCATGCGATGAGGAGGGATGATCCAGACCTTTTCGACCAGATTTATCTCGCTCCATTCGGCCGCAATGGTCTCTGTGGTCCGAGTCGCGCACAGAATAGTGAGCTCAAGCGCGCGCGCTGCAACACCGGCTTGAGAACATAGTTGCTGCATAAATTCTCCGATCTTGGCATAGGGGAGAGCAGCGTGATGGCGCACGGGTGCGACGCGGCTTCGTGCTGGCAGGATTTTGTCCAGGTGGCCGCGCCAACGGGCGGGGTTCTCACCCGACCGGTGTCCGCGCGAGGCGGCGCGGCTCAGGATGCGCTCAATTCGCCCGCGCACCCGATTCGCTATCTCGGCCTTCTATGACCAGATCGGCTCCAGGATCCTGATCATCATGCCTGTGTCTACATCAGCGACCGCCACCTCCGCGATCGTCGGGTAGACGTAGGCCTCGAGCGTGGATTGCCATTGCGCGGCATGCTTGGCATTCTTCCAGCCGGACCGATGGGCATCGATGTAGGCTTCGGTTACCTGCCGAAAGGTCACCGCCTTGACCTCCCTGGACCGCTCCTCCGCCCGCTGAGCGTTGCGCCGCTCGATGGGGTCGATTCCGACCGCTGGAAGCTTGCGCGCCTCCTGAGCCGCTTGGCGAGCCTCTGCGAGGCTGAACGCGGTGACGGAGCCAAGGCCCATATCGCGCGTACGACCGTTCAGGGTGAAACGGAAGATCCAAGAGCGCGCACCGGCTCTCGCGACTTGCAGGTAGAGACCCGCGCCATCGGCGTAGCAGCCGGGCTCTTCGGCCCGCCTAACTTTCAGCGCGTCCAGCCTATTGATGAGCCGAGGCATCTTTCCGCCACACTTTTCCTACCCATGTTTCTACCCATGAGTCTCATCGGAATCGTGACGGACGACGGTGGATGTCTCAAGACGGAAGAAGCCTAGGAAATGCCTGTGCCGCAGGGGTTTCTTGCGACTCTCCTGGACGGCGCTGGACGACCCTGGATTACGCAATTGGCGGAGGGAGTGGGATTCGAACCCACGATACGGATTTTGGCCGTATACGCACTTTCCAGGCGCGCGCCTTCAACCACTCGGCCATCCCTCCCGGTTCGGGGCCTCAGAGCCCCGGAACGGCGCGGACCCTAACCAACAGGGGCGCACAACGCAACACCCCTGGTAGGGCCTGGACGGAGGTGGCGTTCATGCCCATCCTCCTGAAATGCGGCTGATTTTCCTCAAATCGCCGGATGTCATCCGGAGCGTGGACTGGTGCCGAATCGGGCAATCTGCGTTATACTCCGTATATGTCGCCATTGCGCATCGCCGGATTTGTCCTCATCGCCGCCGCGTGCCTGTTCGCGTTCGCCAGCCTGTTCTACAGAATGACCGGCCAGGCGCCCGGCCTTTCGCTGTACGACGTGTGGTTCAAATTCCTTCCGGCCAGCCTGAATTGGGTGCAGCGCTCGATCTGGACCAGTTTGTGGAACGGCCTATACACCATCCTGATCATGCCGGCCTGGATGGTGGTCGGCGTCATCGGCCTCATCTGCATCGGCCTCGGCAAGAAACGAGTCGAATAGCGACTGTCGGCCTCAGTTGTCGTGCATCTTGAGGGCGGCGATGAAGGCCGACTGCGGGATTTCAACATTGCCGTATTGGCGCATCCGCTTCTTGCCTTCCTTCTGCTTCTCCAGCAGCTTCCGTTTGCGCGTGATGTCGCCGCCATAGCATTTCGCGGTCACGTCCTTGCGCAGCGCGCTGATGGTCTCGCGTGCGATCACCTTGCTGCCGATCGCCGCCTGCACCGCGATCTTGAACAGCTGCCGCGGGATCAGATCCTTCAGTTTCACGCACAGCGTGCGGCCGCGCGATTCCGCCTGGGTGCGATGCACGATGCAGGAGAGCGCGTCGACCGGATCGCCGTTCACCAGGATGTTGAGCTTCACCAGGTCGCCTTCCTGGTAGTCCTCCAGGTGATAGTCGAAGCTGGCATAGCCGCGCGACACCGACTTGAGGCGGTCGTAGAAGTCGAACACCACTTCGTTGAGCGGCAGTTTGTAGACCACCATGGCGCGGTTGCCGGCATAGGTCAGGTCGGTCTGGATGCCGCGCCGCTCCTCGCACAGTTTCAGGATCGCGCCGAGGAACTCGTCGGGCACCAGGATGGTGGCCTTGATCCACGGCTCCTCGATGCGGTCGATCTTCACCACGTCCGGCATGTCGGCCGGGTTGTGCATCTCCATCATCGTGCCGTCGGTCAGGTGGATCTTGTAGACCACGCTCGGCGCGGTGGTGATGAGGTCGAGGTTGAACTCGCGCTCCAGCCGCTCCTGCACGATCTCGAGATGCAGGAGGCCCAGGAACCCGCAGCGGAAGCCGAAGCCCAATGCCGCGCTGGTCTCCATCTCGTAATGGAAGCTGGCGTCGTTGAGATGCAGCTTGGCGAGACTGTCGCGCAGGCTCTCGAAATCCGCCGCATCGACGGGAAACAGCCCGCAGAATACGACCGGCACGCTCGGCTTGAAGCCCGGCAGCGGGTTGGCGGTCGGGCGGCGCTCCTCGGTAATGGTGTCGCCGATCTTGCAATCCGCCACCGCCTTGATGCCGGCGGTAATGAAGCCGACCTCGCCGGGGCCGAGATCCGCCACGCTCTCCTGCTTGGGCGTGAAGACGCCGACCCGCTCGACGTCGTAGGTGGCGCCGGTCGACATCATCTTGACCTGCTGCTTGGCCTTGAGCTTGCCGTCGACCACCCGCACCAGGATGATGACGCCGAGATAGGAATCGTACCAGCTGTCGATCAGCATGGCTTTGAGCGGCGCCGCCTCGTCGCCCTTCGGCGCCGGCAGGCGGTGCACCACCGCTTCCAACACATCGCCGATGTTGAGCCCAGTCTTGGCCGAAATCTCCACCGCGTGGCTGGCGTCGATGCCGATCACGTCCTCGATCTGCTGCTTCACGCGCTCGGGTTCGGCGGCCGGCAAGTCGATCTTGTTCAGGATCGGCACGATCTCGTGGTTGTTGTCGATCGCCTGGTAGACGTTGGCGAGGGTCTGCGCCTCGACGCCCTGGCTCGCATCCACCACCAGAAGCGAGCCTTCGCAGGCCGCGAGGCAACGGCTGACCTCGTACGCGAAATCCACGTGGCCCGGCGTATCCATCAGGTTGAGCTGATAGGTCTCGCCGTTCTTCGCCTGGTAGGCGAGGCGCACGGTCTGCGCCTTGATGGTGATGCCGCGCTCGCGCTCGATGTCCATGGAATCGAGCACCTGTTCCTTCATCTCGCGGTCGGTGAGGCCGCCGCAGGTCTGGATCAGCCGGTCGGCCAGCGTCGACTTGCCGTGGTCGATATGGGCGATGATCGAGAAATTTCGGATGTGGGCGAGGTCGGTCATTTGGCCGGCTGTCGGATTCGTAAGCGGGCCGCACCATAGGGGCTGGGCCCAGCAAGATCAACCGAGGGATTTATTAATTAATTCAATGAGTTGAAGTCATGGCCCGGGTAGGCGTCGCGGCTGGGAGTGCTGTTGGCCGTTGCCATCATCCCGCATCGATGGAACCTCTCGAACGATGTGCACTTTTATGCCTCGCGGCGGTCAAGCCAGCCGCACGCGGGGATATCGTTCAACCAGCCAGCAGCGTTCGCGCTTCGCGCAGTTCGGTCGACTCGGGCATTCCCTCAACCCGCGCGCACAGATCGGACAAGAGCTGGTGCGCCTCCGAACGCCTGCGCTGGTCGAGGAGCACGCGTGCCAGGCTGGACGCCGCGCGCAGCTCGGCGAGCGGCGCACGTTGTTCGGACGCCGTTGTCACGGCGCCACGCAGGCATGCAATAGCGGCGTCCAGATCGTAGTTCGGCAGCTTCAGCAGCAGCTCGCCCTTGAGCCGCTGGATCTCGGGCAATTGGAAGCGGGCCTTGTTCTTCTCGACGACTCCCAACGCTTTCTCGATTTCGACGAGACCATCCTCCGGTCGCCCCGATTTGGCCAGCGCTTCGGCGAGCAACGCGGCGAAATAAGGCTGTCCCATCTCCGCGCCAGTCGCGCTGATCGCCTTCAGCCCTATCTGCATCAGCGCAATGCCGTCATCGAGCGCGTCTTGCGCCGCCAGCGACCAGCCGAGCTGGAACTGACCTTGGGACAAGAGCAACGGCAGGAGATATTCCTCGCAGATAGCAATCTCCTGCTCCGCAGCCCGCTGCGCCTCCACTGGTTCCCGGCGGAAAAGATGAACGAAGCTTAGGCCCCAATAGGCGAGGGCGGTCGTGAGCGGATGCCTGAGATCGGCGGCCAAGTCGAGCGCTTCCTGGCTTCGCGCCAGCGCTTTTTCAGCGTCACCTTGCTGCCAGAGCACGAGCCCAGAGAAGCATCGGCAGCAGACGCCTGGATCATGACCGGAATAGGTGTAGGTGAGCGGATGATCGCGGTGGCGATCATAGAGACCGATACCTTGCTCGGAATGATGCCCGGCACCGGCATAGTCGCCCATGAATAGGCTGTTGCTCCAGAACAGGTGATGCGTCTCGAGAGTCATGCCGGGATCGTTGGCCTTGGTGGCGAGAGCGATGCAGCGATCGCCGAAGCCGCGCGCAATCTGTACTTCGCCGCGGATCATGTGAAATTGCCCCTGTCCGCGGAGCACCACGAACAGCTCCCGCTCGTCGGCCAGCGTTTCGGCCAAGGTCTGTGCCCGGACATAGGCATCGGACACTTCCTGCGCGCCCCAGCCTTTTGCCGCCATCATGGTGACGCCGATCGCCTTCTGATAGTCGAGCTCCAGGCGCAGGCGTGCGTGCTCATCCGGAAGTTTCGGAATGAGCTCGAGCCCCTGCAGAAGAAATTCCGTGGCCTGTCGATGCGCAGAACGCTGGCTCGCCTTCGCGGCCGAGTCGAACAGGTAATGGACCGCTTCCTCCCACAGGCGACCCTTGACCGCGTGGTGAGCAAGGCGCTCGACCTGCTCGTCGATCCTGTCTTGGTAGAGCTTTTCAATCGTTTGCACGATGTCGATGTGCATCTTTCTGCGATCTTCGCGCAGCACGCTGCCATAGCTCACTTCGTGCGTCAGGGCATGCTTGAAGGTCAGGATGATGTCCGGGATAAGGTCGGCCTCGTACAGGAACTCGGCGGACTTGAGGTCAGTCAGGGCTTCATACAACGTCTCGTCCGGCAAACCCGCGACGCGCTTGAGGAGAGCGAGAGGGATGTCGCGACCGATGACCGAGGCTACTTGTAGCAGGTTCTTTGCGATCGGCGGCAATCGATCGATGCGCGCGGCGATGACGGCCTGGACCGTCGAGGGGATCTCGATCGCCGCAATCGGGCGCGCTAGGCGATAATCCCCCGGGTGGCCGGACAATGCGCCGGTCTCCACCAGCGCCCGCACGGTTTCCTCGATGAAGAGCGGCGTTCTCTCGGTTCGCACGCCCAGTTCGCGGCGTAGCGCACGCAAACTTTGATCGTTGCCGAGCAGTGACTCAAGCAGGCGCGCCGTTACATCGGCTGCCAAAGGCAAGAGCCGAAGTTGCGAGAAGTAGCTCTTGCTTGCCCAGCCGTGCCGGTATTCGGGCCGGTATGTCACCAACAGCAGGATCCTGAGCGCGCCAAGGCTGTCGACCAGCGTATCCAATACAGCCTGGGTCTCGCCATCGATCCAGTGCAGGTCTTCGAATAGCAGGACCAGCGGCTTGCTACGACATTGGCGTGCGAGAAGAGCCTTGATTGCTTCGAGCGTACGGCGCCGGCGCTGCGGCGGACTGAGCGTAGGCCAGTCGGTGCCGGACACGGAAAGATCGAGCAGGGAGAGCAGCGCCGGCAAGGCTGGCCGCAGCTCAGGGTACTGCGCATCGACCCGGATGCGAACCTTGCGCTCGATCTCTTGCTGGTGATCGCCTTCCTCGACGCCGAACCAGGACCGCAGCAGGCGGCTCACCGGGCGATAGGTCGCCTTGGCGTCGTGCGGGATCGCGCTGGTTTCGAGAACGTCCCAACCCGGTGGTACCTCTGCGCGGACGAATTCGTGCATTAGACGCGACTTTCCGATTCCAGGATCGGCGACCACCGCGACCACTTCGCCGGCGCCATTTGTCTCCGCGCGCCGCATCGCCTTGACCAGAATCTCCATTTCGGCGTCGCGGCCGACAAACGGAGTCAATCCGCGCGCCGCGCGCACCTCCCAGCGGGTGCGAGCACCCGCGGCCCCCCGCAATATCGCCAGGCCGCGGTGCAGGTCGCTCGTCGTGTCGGAAACGGGTCCGAATTGCTGGGTATAGACGAAGCCTTCCGCGCGCCGTGCGGTCTCATTGCTGAGGACTGTAGTCCCGGGTTCGGCCATGGTGCACGCCTGAGCGGCCAGGCTCACAACCGGCCCAATCGCCTCGAAGCGAGAAGTCGCGCTATCTCGCGTCGCCCGCACGACGGCATCGGCGGAATGCAGACCGATGCGCAGCAAGGGACCGCGATCGACGGGATTGCGGACCGTCGCTTGCATCGCCAGCGCCGCATGGCAGGCGCGCACGGCGTGATCTTCATGGGCGACTGGCGCGCCAAACACTGCAGTCAACCCATCAGGTTGTGAAACGCTGACGATCCCATCGTAGCGGCGGACCACTTCCTTCATTGCTTCGAGAGCCGGATCGAGTTCCTGCATCACAGTTTCCGGATCGTCGTCGCCGTCAGGCGCCATCGTCTTGCCGACCAACGCAACGAGAACCGTGACTTGCTTGCGTTCAGCCGGCAGCCCTGGGGCTGGCTCGGTGTCGTGGGCACTGAGTTCGGATTGGCCATCGTCCGCCTGAGCTGTCGCAGTGGGTTGGCCGAGCGCTGCCGTTGCACCGGTAACTACACTAGAAGCGAGCGTCGCCGCCGATGGCTTCCGAAGCGCGTGCCACACGCGTTCCAGCTCGCCTGACAACGGAACACCAAGCTCTGCCAATGCCCGCTTGCCAAGTTCGTATTGCTTCTCCGCTTCCTCGCGGCGGCCATTCGCGACCAGAGTCCGTACGAGTGCGGCTCGGGCGTCTTCGTCGAAAGGATCGAGTGTCACGAGTGTTCGAGCATGAGGCAGCGCCAGGTCAGGCTGCCCTCCAAGCCGCGTCGTCAGGGCCCTGAGAATTCGGCAATGGAGTAACCTGAGTTCCTGCCGCTCCGTCAGGCACCAGCTCTGGAACTCCGGACACGAATCGAGGTCGAGACCTTCCAGGAAATCGCCGCGGAAGGCCGCCGCCGCCTCTTTGAGCTGCTCCATGGTCATGGAATCGAGGCCCGCGCCGATCCGCTGCCGTAGAGCCATTACATCGATCTCGACGCCCACGGGGTCAAAGCCGACGAACTCGCGGTCGGCCCGGATCCGGCTCCGGCCTGGCTCGTCAACCACCCCCCGAAGTTTGCTGAGACTCCAGCGCAGGGCCCCGCGCGGATCGTCCGGCACCTCCCAGAGCATGCTGCACAACCGCTCCCGGCGATGCGGCCGGCCGGTCATCGCCAGATAGGCGAGCAGGGCGCGCGTCTTCTTGGAGCGTGGCAGCGCGCGCGCCCGGCCTTCCACGGCAACCCGGATGTCTCCCAAAAAAGCTAGCTGCAGCAACGCCTTGGCCCTTCTCGCGGCACGCTGTCGAAGTTCGCAGTGCGCGGCGTCACAGCGTTTCCATGGTCACTCTAAGGAATTTCCACGCTGCTTCAAACGCTGGCTTCCATGGCCCATCCCCATGGTCCTGCCGCGTCGAACGAGATGAACCCAAGACGAGGAGGCCGGTCATGGCGACTGCCAGTAACAGATCCTGGAATAGCGCGGGCGTACAGAGCCTGCTCCTTGCCGCACGTGTAGTCGGTCATTGCCATCGGCTGGGGTTCTCGCATTGGCGACGTCGGTCAACGCGATCGTTGTGCGACGTGAGCGACGCGACGCTCAGGGACATCGGCATCAGCCGTCTCCCTCTGATGACGCCCGCGTCGTCTCGTTTATCTCAGCACCTCTAACCTTAGGGAAGTATAACATGCTGCATCAAACCTACTCCTATGCCGACACGCTGGCCGCCCAGGAGCGGATCACCTGGCGCGTCGAAGACCTGATCGGGCCGGACAAGCCTTTCGATTTCGGCAAGCCCTTCTTGCCGGAGTCGCTGGCGCGCGTTCGGCAGCTCGATTTCCTGCTGCCGGAGGAGCAGCGATTGCTCAATCAGATCCGGGCCCACGGCTATCTCTACATGTTCGGCCTGGTGGAGGAATTCATCCTGCCGTTCGTGATGGACCATACCCGCGCGCGGCTCGGGCTCGATAATGACGATCATCGCGTCCGCGCTTTCCTGGAATTCGCGGCGGAGGAGGCGAAGCACATTCACCTCTTCAATCGCTTCCGCGAGGAGTTCCGGCGCGGCTTCGGGACGGATTGCGAAGTGATTGGTCCGGCCGATGAGATCGGCAAGGCCGTGCTCGCGCACCATCCGGTGGCGGTTGCTCTCGTCATCCTGCAGATCGAATGGATGACACAGCGTCATTACATCGACAGCGTGAAGGATGACCAGACGCTCGACGACCGGTTCAAGGAATTGCTGCGCAACCACTGGATGGAAGAAGCGCAACACGCCAAGCTCGATACCCTGATGGTGCAGAGCCTGACGGAAGGCTATGGCGATACGGAGGTCAACGCGGCGATCGACGACTACATGAAGATTGGCGCGCTGATCGATGGCGGCTTGCAGCAGCAGGTGCAGTTCGACATGGCGGTTCTGGAGCGTTCGATCGGCCGCAAGTTCGATCCGTCTGAGGTCGAGCAGTTCACGAAGCAGCAGCTACAGGCTCAGCGCTGGACGTATCTGGGCTCGGGCATGACACACGGCAATTTCATCGCGACCCTGAAGTCGCTCGGCGGCAACGCCGCGCAACGGATCGCGGAGATCACGCCGGTGTTCTGTTAGCCTGCCAGAGGCGATTGGGGGGCGGCTTCGGCCGCTCCTCACCACTGCCACAGCACCGGCACGATGATGGCGGTGGCGAGTGCGTTCAACGCCATGCCGATGCCGGCGAAGGTGCCGGCGAGGTCGTTGACCTGGAACGCGCGCGCCGTGCCGATGCCGTGGGCGGACACCCCGACGGCGAAGCCGCGCGCCCGCCAGTCCTTGAGGCCCAGCGCGTTCAAGAGCGGCGTCGCGATGATGGCGCCGATGATACCCGTCAGAATCACCAGCACGGCGGTGAGGGACGGGATGCCGCCGAGCTTTTCAGCGATGCCCATGGCGACCGGGGTGGTCACCGACTTGGGCGCGATCGATACCAGCGATTCCGCCGACGCGCCGAGCGCCCAGGCGATGCCGACCGCCGACGTAACGGCCGTGATCGTCCCGGCCAGCAGCGCCGCGGCCATGGGGACGACGCTGCGCTTCACAACCGGCCAGTTCTCATAAAGCGGGATGGCGAGCGCCACCGTCGCCGGCCCCAGCAGGAAGTGCACGAACTGGGCGCCCTGGAAATAGGTCTGATAGGGCGTGCCGGTGGCTGCCAATAGCGCTACCAGCAGCACGACCGCGATGGCGACTGGGTTCACGTAGGGCCTGCCGCCGCTGGCGCGCTGTGCCCGGACCCCGATCCAATAGGCAATCAACGTGACGGTCAGCCAGGCGAGCGGATTGGCCTGCAGGTAGACCCAGAGCTGATTGAATTGCGGGTTCATGCGCCAGGTTCCTCCGGCGCCGAGCCGGCCACCAGCCGATCGACCCCGACGAACACGAACGCCGCCACCGCGATGGTGAGCGCCGTGGAGCCGATGAGCGCGGTGATCAGCGCCACCGCCTCCGCCTCCAGCCGCGCCGCATGCAGGATAATGCCGGCGCCGGCCGGCACGAACAGCAGCGAGAAGTTGGCCAGCAGGTCGTGGCTGGTGCTGGCGAGATTGTCCGGCACACCGCGCCGGATGCTGAGGAAGACGAGCATGAAGATCGCGCCCAGCACCGGCCCCGGCACCGGAATGTCCAGCGCCCGCACAATACTCTCGCCCGCCAGCTGGCACAGCAGCAGGAGAATGCCGGCTTCGATCATGGGGCGCCGCTCCTTTCGGGCAAATCTTGTGCCTTTGGCCAAATTGACGATGGAGACCGCCGGGGAGTCGAATCAAGCCGATCCTCCACGATTCATGCCGTGCCCGCCACATGAAACCCCGTCGAGTCGCCCTGCCGCTCATCGGTCTTCTGGCATTTGCCGGTATGGCGACAATGCTTGCCGGCTCGCCTCGTGCCGTGGAGCCGGTTGCCGTCGCGGTGGTGGAATTCGACTTGATCGATCCGACGGGAGCCGTGATGGACGACCAGCACCTCCAGACCGAGCGCCTGCGCGTTCTCGTGCAGGAGGTTCGCGAGGGGCTGAACGGCAGCGGCCAGTATCGGGTCGTGACACTGTCGTGCGCGCCCACGCCCTGCTCGGCCGGCAAGACCGACCCGGCCGAGCTTCTTGAGAAGGCCCGGGCGGCGGGTGCGCGGCTCCTGCTGTTCGGCGGTGTCCAGAAGATGAACGCAGTCGTCCAATACGGCAACGCCGAGGTCGTGGATCTCGAAGCGGACCGGCTGGTATTCGACCGCAACATCGCCTTCCGCAATGACAGCGACGAGGACTGGCGGCAAGCCGCGGCGTTCCTGGTCACCGAGCTCATGAAGCAGAGCCTGGTCAGGTAGGGCGCGGCCGGATGAGGCGCCTTGCTCTCGCTGTCGCGTGCGCGTCCCTATGGTTGGTGCCGGCGTCCAGAGCGGCCGAACCAATTCCGCTCGCAATCGCGGACTTCGATTACACGGACACGTCCGGCGAGGCGGCGGACCAGACCGAAGCCCACGCCACGCGGCTGGAAGGCTTTGTCAGCCTCATTCGTGACGAACTATCGGCCAGCGGGAAATACGCGGTCGTTCGCTTGACATGCCCGAAGCCGCGCTGCTCCGCCGGCGCACTGGATGCGCAATCGCTGACCGATGCCGCGCGCCAGTCGGGCGCCCGCCTGCTGCTCTATGGCGGCATTCACAAGATGAGCACGCTCATCCAATTCGGAAAGGCGCAGATCCTCGACCTCGAAACCGATCAGCTCGTCTACGACCGCACGATCACCTTCCGCGGCGACAACGACGAAGCATGGAAGCGGGCAGCGGAGTTCGTCGCCGACGAGCTTGCCAGCGCGAAAACGCTGCAATAGCCGAAATCCCGCTCGGCCCGGGGAGGCAGGTATTGCGGGCATTGTCTCCCCACCACCGCCAGTCTATGAATCCGCAGCCATGATCCACCATGACGCGGTATGGGCGGGGGAAATCATGAAGGTCTTGTTCTTGAACCGAGGTCGGCGCGTCGGGGGCGGATGCTCTTTGGGCGTCTTGGCGCGCTAATGGCTCTAGGGTCGTGGCAGGGGCTCAGACCGCTCCGTCGCTGGCTGACGGAGAGGATTGAAGCCTGGGTTTTCGATGAGCGATTGGCGGCGCTGACGCTCAAGTGGTTCCCCAACAGCGGGTTCGGCCATTGGTTGGTGGCCAGGAGCTACATCAGGAACGGCAAGCCCGGTGTGGCTGCGGATCTGTTGCTCCGAGCGCCGCGAAATGTGCGGCTCAAGCCGTCGATTCTGTTGCGTCTCGAAAAGGCACTGAGAGACGCGAAGGATCACGTTCGCGCGCATTCAATTCTCCTGAAGGCGCGGGCCGATCATCCGGCGGAATCCGAAATCCTCATCAGACTGGCCTATCTGTCGAAGACCGACGGTCAACTCGAGCATGCACGTGCGCTGCTGCTGGAGGCGGAGTCGCTCGGTTGCGACGAATCGATTCGCCGGCTGTTCATCGAAACCGCATTGCAGGATTTTGCCGCCGGCCAGGAGAGCCTGCGGCGGGCAATGAAGTCACGGGATCACAGCTTGCTGCAAGCCGCACAGGCGGTGAACGAGTTCTCGGTTCACTATCCAGAGCTCGCACCTGAAGTCGCACAGTTCCGGGAGGTCGTCCGGGATGCCGTGCGGTCGCCCTCGGGCGCGCTGTCGCCATCGGAGCGGATAGAACTGGCATTGCTGAGCCGCCTGGTCGATGAGGCGCGCCTCGTCCACGACGACGCTGTTTTCCGCCATCTGCCGCTGCGAAATAGGGCCAGGAGGATTTACGGGGCCCTGAACAAGTTCGCCGAGCCCGTGCGCGCGCTGGCGAGTCTCGCATGGGAAAACGAGCGCAGCGACGGTCGATCATTCATGGCGCTTATCGACGGCCGGCCCGTTGAGATCGATAGCGCCAGCTATGATCCGGAGAGGACCGTCGAGATCTTCATTCCGGTGGCCTTCTATCGGCGAAGCGCCTTGGAGAACAAGCGCCAGATTTTCAAGGTTCTTGCCGATCGCGTCGCGCAGAAACACGGCGTCATTCTGGTGCCGCGCCACCAGTTCAGCTCGCGCTTCTTTCGGCCTTCCTTGCGCGGGAGAACGTTGAGCTATCATACCCGGGGCGAAGCCGACCGGCGCCACTTGCGATACAAGGAAGGCGCCTTTCCGGGCTATTTTACCGTCGATCACAGCGGATATGCCGGCTTCGCCAGCGTGGCGACCGATTTCGATGAGATCCACCGGACGGTCGCGCATGTTTCCCGCGATGCGCTCCACGAGAACCGGGCGGCTCTGTACGCGGAGCTGGTCGAAAAGGGCAGGTCAAAGTATTTCCAGCCGTCGACCGATGCAGGCATAAAAGGGCGGTACGTGTTTGTGGCGCTCCAGGTCGTGATGGACGAGGTCGCCAAGCTGGCCTGGATGCCGTCCATCGAGCTGATGAGGGATGTGGCGTGGCTGTATCGCGGCACGAACATTGCCGTGGTCGTCAAACGGCATCCGCTCTGCGAGAGCTATTCCGTCCAGGCAGCGATGATGGAGCTCGAGAGTCAAGGCATGATCATCGTTTCGACCGCTTCGATTCACAGCCTCATCGCGAACGCCGAGATCGTCTTCACCGTGAATTCCGGCGTCGGCCTCGAAGCGCTCGTGCACGGGCGTCCGGTGGTCGTGAGCGGGCTTTGTGACTATGCTTATGCAGCCGCTTGCGTTCACGCTGCAGATGAGCTCGAGGCAGCGGTCGCGAATGCGCAGGATGCTGCGGTGAGGGGGCTCGAATTCCTCTACTACTACACCCATCGCCACGCCTTCAAACTGTCCGAGGTGGAACGGCTTGAACAGCGCGTCGATGAATGGCTGGACCGCCCGCTGGGGGCGGACGTTGCGATCGATCAGGCGGACCGGAGATCGACGCTCAGCGTAAACGCGTGAGGCCGCGCCGCTTCTGCAATGTCATCGCCAGGCTGCTCCTCGCAAGGGTGATGCGGACCTTGCGCTACTTCCGCAACTCTCCGCCCGTCGCCTTGTTCACGGCCGCTACGATCTTCGCACTGAGGGCTTCGATCTCCTGATCGGTGAGCGTCCGCTCGCGCGGTTGAATGGTGACCGAGAATGCGATCGACTTCTTGCCCTCGGGGAGAGCGCCGCCCTGGAACAGGTCGAACACCTTCGCATCGGTGATGAGTGCCTTGTCGGCGCTCCTGGCGGCGCGGGTGAGCTTATCGGCAGGCACGCCGGCATCCACCAGGAAGGCGAAGTCGCGCTCCAGTGGCTGGAATGGCGAGGCGTTGAGCAGCGGCCGCGCGGGTCCTTTGGAACG
>JAWKVL010000058.1:0-29368 GCA_041398065.1 Dongiaceae bacterium
TGCAGAACAAGAGCGACCTGATGGCCGAGGTGCAGAAGATCATCCGCGTCATCCGCAAGCTCGATCCAGGGGCGCCGCATAGCACTCTCCTGGTCCTTGATGCGACGACGGGCCAGAATGCCCACTCGCAGGTCGAGATCTTCAAGGCGATGTGCGACGTCACCGGGCTCATCGTCACCAAGCTCGACGGCTCGGCCAAAGGCGGCGTCTTGGTGGCGTTGGCCGAGAAATTCAAACTGCCGGTCCACGCCGTCGGCGTGGGCGAAACCGCCGAAGACTTGCGGCCTTTCGATGCCGAGGTTTTCGCGAAGGACTTGATGGATGTGTAGTCGCGCCTCGGTCTATTGCGCGGGCTGAACGACGAACGATTCCAGATCCGTTCCGACCTGCTCGGAGATGCGGAACGAACGTTCCAGTTCGGTCCCGGTGACCATGATGCCGACCCGGTGGCCGGCCATGGTGCGCATGCTCATGCACACGTGAGTCGGGTTCTGGATGCTGGTGCCGCCGCTGCAGATCAGGATGTGCGGCTGATCCTGGCCGCTCGACGGGCGGAACAGGATGAAGTCCGGACCCGACACGTCCTTGTCGGCGCGCTCGCCTTCCAGGAGATCGGGCGTGCGGTAACGGAACTGGAAGCGTTCGATCAAACCGGATTCGTCGACCGGGACTTGTGCCGCGAACCCGTTGGCGGCATCGGGTCCGCCCGCCCCTTGCAGGACGCTCGCGGCGATCAAATTCATGAAGCGGTCGAACCCGTTCTTGCCGCTGGCGCTGTCGGCGGCGCCGACGATCGCTTCGCCGATCCAGGCGCGCGCCAGGGTCATCTCCAGCTCGTCGGCGCCGCCGGATGAGCTGCCCTGGGTTGGCCGCGCAACCGGATCGTCCCCCCGCCAGGCCATCCAGTCTAAGCCATCCTGGGTCAGTCGATAGCGGTCGTTATCGGCGGGAACGCACAGCACCAATCCATCGAATTCCCGCCCGACCATGCCGGACGCACACCGGTCGCCGGCGTCGCGAGAGCCGGCATCGGCAAGAGTGGGAAGCGTCAGGGTCAGCAGCAGCGCGACAAGACAGGACAAGGTGCGCATTTGGGTTAGACAGACTCCGATGGCCGGGCCACAGTGGATCATGCGCAAGGATAGACCGGTCGATTCGAAATTGCACCGCCCTCGCCGCGGCGGCGCGAAGAACGCCGGCAAGACCCGGGAAACCTATTCGGATTTCCTGCAG
The DNA here is from genome assembly GCA_041398065.1 of Dongiaceae bacterium. GTDB lineage: Bacteria > Pseudomonadota > Alphaproteobacteria > Dongiales > Dongiaceae > Dongia_A. Next base: position 1,234 of record JAWKVL010000058.1, read on the forward strand.
CTGGACGTGCTGCTCACTCTCCAGGCGACCTTGCACGATCCGCCGCAGCGCGACGAATTGCTGTTCATCGTGATCCATCAGGTGAGCGAATTGTGGCTGAAGCTCATGCATCACGAGCTGGCCGAAGCGCGGCGCGAGATTGCGGCCGATTCATTGCCCCAGGCGCTGAAGCATTTCGCGCGGGTGAAAGCGATCCAGGAGCAATTGGTCGCGGCGTGGAAGGTGCTGAACACCATGACGCCGGCCGACTATTTGGAGTTCCGCCACGTGCTGGGTACGTCATCGGGATTCCAGAGCTGGGGCTACCGACTGGTCGAATACATGCTCGGCAACAAGGATGCCTCCTATCTCAACACCCATCGGGACGATCCCGCGATCCTGGAGCGGCTGGAGTCTGCGCTGAACGAGCCATCGCTCTATGACGAAGTGTTGCGGCTGCTGGCACGGCGCGGATTCAAGCTGCCGCCCGCTTTGTTGAAACGCGACTGGCGCAAGCCGTTTGCCGGGCACAAGGCGGCGGTCGAGGCCTGGCTCACCATCTATCGCCGGCCGCGCGACCATTGGGACCTCTACGACCTCGCCGAAAAGCTGATGGACATGGAAGGGCTGTTCCAGCGCTGGCGCTTCGATCACATGTCCGCAGTCGAACGCGTCATCGGGCATCAGCCGGGCACCGGCGGTTCCAGCGGCGTCGCGTTCCTGAGGAAGGCGCTCGATCTGCGCTTCTTCCACGATCTCTACGAAGTGCGGAACAGACTGATCTATGGATAAGAACTGGCCGGAACTCTCCGATATCCGCGCGACGCAGGCGCTGCTGGCGCCGCATCTGGTGCGCACGCCGACGGTGCCCTGGGACTCGTCGACCTTGGCGCGACTGCTGGGCGCGGACACCAGGCTGTTCCTGAAGTTGGAACTGTTTCAGCGCACCGGCACCTTCAAGGCGCGCGGCGCGCTGACCTGGGCGCTGTCGCTGACGCCGGAGCAGAGGGCGCGCGGCATCACGGCGGTCAGCGCCGGCAACCACGCCATCGCCGCCGCCTTTGCCGCCAAGGCTGTGGGCGCGCCAGCCAAGATCGCGGTCCTCAAGAGCGCCAATCCGCTGCGCCTTGCCATGGCGCGCGATTTCGGCGCCGACATCACGATCGCGGAGAACGGTCCCGAAGGATTTGCGATGGTCGACCGGCTGGTGAAGGAGGAAGGCCTGACCTTCATCCATCCGTTCGATGGGCCTAACGTGGCGCGCGGCACCGGAACCCTGGGCGCCGAGATCGCCGACGACGTACCCGATCTCGACGCGGTGGTGGTCGCGGTCGGCGGCGGCGGTCTCGCCTCCGGCATGGCGCGGGCGATCAAGCTGCTGCAGCCGGCATGCAAGGTCTATGGCGTCGAACCGGTCGGTGCGCCGAGCATGCGCCGCTCGTTCGACGAGGGCGCGCCGGTCAAGCTCGACCGCATCGACACTATCGCGGATTCGCTCGCCCCGCCCATGTCCCTGCCCTATGGCTTCGCCCTGGCGCGGGCTCACATGGAGGACATCGTCCTGGTCGACGACGATGCCATGTGCGCGGCCATGGCGCTGCTGCAGGCCGAGGCCAAGTTGGCGGTCGAACCGGCGCCGGCGGCAGCCATCGCCGCCGCCATGGGCCCCCTACGTGCGCGGCTCGCCGGCAAGCGGGTTTGCCTGGTCATCTGCGGCACCAACATCGATACCGAAACCTATGGCCGCCTGCTGGAACGCGGGCGGCGAATCCTACCCGCCCTGTTATGATCGGTTTATTCGATCGCAATGACAGAAATAATCTAATTTACTAGTTGCGAATCATTCTTAATATCCTGCATGGAAGATGCAAGGAGCATCGCCATGAAGGTTATCGCCGCGGCCCTCAAGCCAATCGGACATTTCCCAGCCTCGAACCTGGGCGCCTTGCGCCCATCCCTGGCCGGCTTCTGGCGCAAGCTGCTGGCGCTCGGCGGGCCGGGCTATCTGGTCGCCGTCGGCTATATGGATCCCGGCAACTGGGCGACCGATCTGGCCGGCGGATCGGCCTTCGGCTATGCGCTGCTGTCGGTGGTACTGCTCTCCAGCATCATGGCGATGTTGCTGCAATTTCTGAGCGCCAAGCTCGGTATCGCCACCGGACGCGACCTCGCCCAGCTGTGCCGGGAGCATTTCTCGCCCCGCGTCGCCGTCGCCCTGTGGGCACTGTGCGAGTTCGCCATCGTCGCCTGCGATCTGGCGGAACTGCTGGGGACAGCCATCGCCCTCAAGCTGCTATTCGGCATCTCTCTCGGCTGGGGCGTCGCCATCGCAGCGGTCGGAACGCTCGTCATCCTCGGCCTGCTGCAGGAACGCGGCCGCGGCCTCGAGAGCCTGGTCATCGGTCTGCTGCTGGTGATCGCCGGCTGTTTCATTGCCGAACTCATCTTCGCGCAGCCGGTTCTGAGCGAGATGCTGGGCGGCCTGGTCCCGGATGCGCGCATCGTCAGCGATCCGGCCATGCTCTATGTCGCGGTCGGCATCATCGGCGCCACAATCATGCCGCATAACCTCTATCTGCATTCCGCGATCGTGCAGGCCAAGCCCTATGCGCGGACGCAGGCGGGACGGCGCGAGGCCATCCGGTTCGCCGGCATCGATTCGACCGTCGCGTTGTCCTTCGCACTGCTCGTCAACGCTGCGATCTTGATCCTCGCTGCCGCTACGTTCCACAGCCAGGGCGCCACCGAAATCGCCGGGCTCGAAGAGGCCTATCACCTGCTCTCTCCCATGCTGGGGGCGCCGGTTGCCGGCACCCTGTTCGCGCTGGCACTGCTGGCGGCGGGGCAGAATTCGTCGGTCACCGGCACGCTTGCCGGACAGATCGTGATGGAAGGCTTTCTATCGATGCGGCTGCCGGTCTGGCTGCGACGGATCGCGACCCGATTGGCCGCAATCGCGCCCGTCCTCGTCACCATGGCGCTGTTCGGCGAAGCGGCGACCGACAAGTTGCTAGTGCTGAGCCAGGTCGTGATCAGCCTGCAGCTGCCCTTCGCGGTCATTCCGCTGGTCTATTTCACCAGCGACAAGACGCGGATGGGAACCTTCGCCAACACCCGCTGGATGGCGGTTGCGGCCTGGATCATCGCGGCGCTGATCGTCGGCCTCAATCTGTGGCTGCTGGCTTACACATTCGTCTGATCAGGCAGTCAGCGCCTCCGCCTCATCCGCCAGCCGGCGGGCGAGCATAGGGGATAGGGTCTTTGCCAGCTTGGAGTGGGCCTTGCGCCAAATCGGGATGGCGGCCTCCAGCCGCCGGGCCCCCGTTTCCGTCAGCCACACCGCGCGCCGCCGCAGGTCGCTTTCGACCACGGCGATCTCGATCAACCCTTCGGCCTCGAGCGTGCGCAGGTTGCGCGACAGCGTCGATTGCTCGAGGCGCATCCGCTCCGCCAACGCTCCCAGCGTGTCATCGGCAATGATGGCGATCTGCGCCATCAGGCCGAGTTGCGCCACGCTCAGGCCGCAGCCTTCCAGCTCGCGATCCAGGAACTGCGTGATGCGGCGCGCCGCCAGCCGGCTGTTCCAGCCGGCGCAGGTTTCGACCATCGTGCGGGCATCGGTGCGCAGGGTTTTTTGCGGTTGCTTCGGGACGTTCATAGGTATATGTATATACATTGTTTGTAGATACATGGAAAGCCGTTTCATGAAATCGCTGGCAGTGAAACGCATCTATGAGGCGCCGGAACCGGGTGACGGAATGCGCATCCTGGTTGATCGGCTGTGGCCGCGCGGCATCGCCAAGGACAAGGCGCGGATCGATCTGTGGCTCAGGGAGATTGCGCCGAGCGATGCGCTGCGCAAACGCTTCCACGGCAAGCCCGCCGATTGGGACAAATTCCGCGCCGCCTATGCGAAGGAGCTCGAAGCAGCCGCCGTCCAGGCTGCAATCCAGGAACTGCGCGGGCATCTGCGCAAGGGCCCCGTCACCCTGCTCTATGCCGCGCGCGACGAAGAGCACAACAACGCTGTCGCGCTCAAAGCCTGGCTGGAGGCGAAGCGATGACTGGCCCCCATGCCGTCCGGCAGCTTGGGCCGTCCGACGCCGAAGCCTTCCGGTCCTTGCATCTGGAAGCGCTGGAGAATCATCCGGCCGCTTTCGCCATGGCCTACGAAGAGGAATGCGATCTGCCGCTCAGCGAGTTCCAGCTGCGCCTGGAGCGGCTGATCACCTTCGGCGGCTTTGTGGATGGCGCGCTCGCGGGCATCGCGACATTGCAACGGCAGCCACTCCTGAAACGCAAGCACATGGCCATGATCTGGGGCATGTATGTGCGGGACCCGTTCCGCGGATCCGGTCTCGCCACCGAGATCTTCGACGCGGTGATCGACCGCGCCCGGAAGGAGGTCGACCAGGTGGAGCTCTACGTCGCGGTCGGCAATGAGCGGGCGAGTCAGTTCTACAAACGGTTCGGCTTCGAGCGCTACGGCGTGATGCGCCGCTCGCTGCGCGTAGGTGGCGTCGATCACGATGCCGAAATGATGGTGCGGATCTTCAGATAGCCCGGTTATGTGTGAGGAAGGGGGATTCGGGAGTCATGCCGTGCTGAATCTGTTCGCAAGAGAGCGCTCAGATCGAAAATTGCTCCAGCCCATGTCCGATAATTTGGAGAGTCAGGTGCCCTCCTGATGGACGAGATTTAGAGTCATTCTCCTGCACTATGGAACTGGGTCGTCGATCCTACGCATGCGATTCAGGCGCGTAGCCCTACATCGAGATGACCGAGCCTAATACAAGCGCGATTGCATCTGCGGCAAACCCAGCACTTGGGACAGGTGCCGCAACCGCCAGTCACCTGCGCTTCGTTCTTGTCTTATCCCCGTAAAGGCATATGCGGAGACCGATCGCAGCCTTGGCGTCAGCGGGACCTTCAGACCGATCAGAGAGCGGGCCGGCCCAATGTGGGTGCCGAAGGCCTACTGTGAGGACGAAGCCGGCTGCGGGCACGAGGCCCAGTTCGATATTGCAGCGATCATCGCCAAAGCCGGCGACATGCCCTCAGATCAGTTCAGGAAGCGGCTACCGCGTTCGAAGTACGGTGCGCGGGCGAGGCTGGTGATTGGGCATCGGTGATGGGCATCCGGTGGCCTGCTGACTCTCCATTGGGAGTCAGATATGATCCTCGTGCCGCGCGCCAATGATTGCGCGGCTCTGGGAGCACGGCCATGTGGCCAATTTCCATCGCTGTCGTGTATCCGGGCGTCATGTGCATGACGCTTGTCGTTCCGCCTGTACCGGCTGAGCAGGAGTTGGATCTGTAAGACTTGGCATCCCCGCCAGCGTTGCATCCAAGCACGTTCAACCAGCCAGCCCAAACAACTCCATGCGCCACATTCGCTCGCTGAACGAAGGCCAAGCCGCGCGGCCGGCGAACGCGTGCGCGATTGGCGCACCAGCCGCCCATCACTATTCCTCAAACTCAAGAGAGAGCGTCAGATGACACTCATCATTGGCGTTGTGATCCTTGTGGTAACCATCGCCTCACTTCGGGCGGTTTTGCCAAAGGCAGGAAAGAACTACCACCTGGTAGATCGTCCGTTTTTCGGCGTGCTCATACCTCTGGCAATTACCGTGGGTTTTGCGCTCGGCATGGCATTTGTGATCGCCGGCTTGGTCTGAGGACCCCACGCACTTCTCGCCCAGCCTACATTAAAATATGGGTTCATATTCCTGCCTCTTGAAAAAATAATAAGCATGCTTATTATAACGTAGGCTATGAACTACGGATCGCAGCACGAATGAAGACCGGCAAGGACACGATCGGCTTTCTGCTCAACGACGCGGCGCGGCTGATGCGCAAGGATTTCGAGCGGCGCACGCGCGCGCTCGGCCTCACCCGCGCACAGTGGCAGACCTTGTTCCATCTGGCGCGCAACGAGGGCTGCAACCAGGCGACCCTGGCCGATCTGCTGGAGGTCGAGCCGATCACCCTGACGCGAGTCGTCGACAAGCTGGAGAATTGCGGCCTGGTCGAGCGGCGCGTCGACCCGAGCGACCGGCGTGCGCGTCTGCTGTTCCTGGGCGAGCGGGCGCATCCGCTGCTCGAGGAACTGCGCTCGCTGGGCGCCGAGACCCGCGAGGTTGCGCTGTCCGGCATCAGCGAGGATGAGCGCAGCCTGCTCATGGTCCTGCTGACCAAGATGCGCGCAAACCTTGCCGGGCGGGATCCCGCAACCGCGGCGGCCTAGACGAATTTCCATACGAAGAAGACGCAAGATGCCTGATGGATCGAAGCCCATGACCGAAAGTGCTGTGGAAACACCACAGCCCAAGCCCAATCGCCGGCGTCGCGTACGCCGGCTGCTGATGATCGGCGGACCATTGGCGGTGCTGATTGGAATCGGCGTCGTCTACGTCACCGGCGGACGCTATGCCGGCACCGACAACGCCTATGTCCACACCCACATGGTGTCGGTGAGCGCGGACATTTCCGGCCGCGTGGTGGCGGTGGATGTGCACGAGAACCAGCCGGTGAAGAAGGGCGACGTGCTGTTCCAGCTCGATCCCGAGCCGCTGCAGATCGCGGTCGACCAGGCGCGCGCCAACGTGGAAGACGCGCGCAACAAGATCATCGGCCTCAAGGCTGCCTATCGCACGCGCCAGGAGGATCTGAAAGCGGCGGAAGCCAATGTCGGCTTCGCGCAGCGCGAGCTGCAGCGGCGCGAGAAATTGGTGGCGGGCAAGATCATCTCCCAGTCCGACTATGACGAAGCGCGCAACCGCTACGACGTGACGGTCAACGAGGCCGCCTCGATCCGCCAGGATATTTCACGCATCATCTCCGAACTCGGCGGCAATCCCGACATCGCCCCCGACGAGCACCCCAGCTACCGCATGGCCGAGGCCGCATTGGCGCAGGCCGAGCTCGACATGCGGCGCGGTACGGTGGTGGCGCCAACCGAAGGCATCGTGGCCCAGGTCGATCAGCTGCGGCCCGGCGACTACATCAATGCGGGCGCGCCGGTCTTCAGCATCGTCAGCCAGAAGGATGCCTGGATCGAGGCCAACCTCAAGGAGACCGACCTGACCTATGTCAAGCCGGGCCAGACGGCCGACGTCACCATCGACACTTATCCCGGCCGCACCTTCACCGCCGTGGTCGACAGCATCGGCATGGCGACCGGCGCCGAGTTCAGCGTGCTGCCGGCGCAGAACGCCAGCGGCAATTGGGTCAAGGTGGTGCAGCGCATCCCGGTGCGCCTGCGCGTGGTGGATGCGCCGGCCGACACCGTCCTGCGCGCCGGCATGAGCGCGGTGGTGGAGATCGATACCGAGCACCACCGCGGCTTGTTCACCATGCTCAGCCACGCGCTGGCGTGGGGCGAGCCCAAGCAGGCGCCGGCGCAATAGGCCGAATCATGAGTTCCGCAGCGCAGCAGCAGCCACGCGAGACCCATCCGGGTCTGGTCGCCATTTCGGTGATGCTGGCGACCATCATGCAGGCGCTGGACACCACCATCGCCAACGTAGCGCTGCCGCACATGCAGGGCAGCCTGGCGGCGACGCAGGACCAGATCTCCTGGGTGCTCACCTCCTACATCGTCGCCGCCGCCATCTCGATGCCGGCGACCGGCTTCATCGCCGCCAAGATCGGCCGCAAGCGGCTGCTCCTCATTTCCATCGGCGGGTTCATCGTCACCTCCATGCTGTGCGGCATCGCGCTGTCGCTGGAGCAGATCGTCATCTACCGCCTGCTGCAGGGCATCTTCGGCGCTTCGCTGGTGCCGCTGTCGCAGGCCGTCCTGCTCGATGCCTATCCGCGGGAGAAGCACGGCGCGGCGATGGCGATGTGGGGCGTCGGCGTCATGGTGGGGCCGATCCTGGGCCCGACGCTCGGCGGGTACCTCACCGAGAATTTCGACTGGCGCTGGGTGTTCTTCATCAACCTGCCGTTCGGACTGCTGGCGCTGGCCGGCGTCATGGCCTTCGTCAGCGAGTCGGAGCGCCGCGTCTCCCTGCGCTTCGATGCGATGGGGTTCCTGTTCCTGGGCGTCGCGATCGGGGCCTTGCAGATGATGCTGGATCGCGGCGAATTGCTCGACTGGTTCGGCTCGACCGAGATCATCGCGGAAGGCGTGATCGCCGCCCTCGCCTTCTATCTCTTCGTCGTGCACATGTTCACCTACCGCCAGCCGTTCCTGGAACCGGCTTTGTTCAAGGACCGCAATTTCGTGGTCGGCACCAGCTTCATGTTCGCGGTCGGCATCATCCTGCTTGCCACCATGGCGCTGCTGCCGCCGATGCTGCAGCAGCTGGCCGGGTTCCCCGTGCTGACCACGGGCTATGTGCTGGCGCCGCGCGGCGTCGGCACCATGATCTCCATGTTCATCGTCGGCCGGCTGGTCGGCAAGGTCGATCCACGGCTGCTGCTGCTCACCGGCCTCGGCTTCGCGGCGTACTCCCTGTGGGAGATGACGCAGTTCAACATCGACGTCGGAATCTGGGACATCGTGCGCACGGGCATCGTGCAGGGCGCCGGCCTCGGCCTCATCTTCGTGCCGCTCTCCGCCATCACCTTCTCGACCCTTCCGGCCAACCTCAGGACCGAGGCGGCCGGCCTGTTCAGCCTGATGCGCAACATCGGCAGCTCGGTCGGCATCTCGATCGTCACCGCCTTCCTGACGCGCGGCACGCAGATCAATCATTCGCAGCTGGCGGAGCACGTCACGCCCTACATGGATGCGCTGAAGGCGCCGGGCTATCCGGCGATGTGGTCGCTCGACACCACCGGCGGGCTGGCCGCACTCAATCACGAGCTGACGCGCCAGGCGCAGATGGTCGCCTATCTCGACGACTTCAAGCTGCTGATGTGGGTGACCCTGGCCGCCCTGCCGCTCATCCTGCTGCTGCGCAAGAACATGCGGGCGATCCCGAAGGAAGCGATGGAAACGGCGGTCGAGTAGCCGCGCTATCCGGGAAGCCCCTTCAGCGCCGCATGGTAGATCAGCAGGATGGTCTTGGCGTCGACGATCTCGCCGCGCTCGATCATCGCCAGCGCATCCTTCATCGCGATCTCGACGACTTCGATATCCTCGCCCTCGCCCGCGTGGCCGCCGCCGGCGCCGACGCGATCGGCGGCGCTGTATTCGGCGGTGAAGAAATGCAGCCGCTCCGTCACCGAGCCGGGGCTCATGATGGCGGCGAGCACCTCCTTGACCTCCGTGACGCGATAGCCGGTCTCCTCCTCCGCCTCGCGGCGGATCGCGGTGGCCGGATCGTCGTCGTCCAGCAGGCCGGCCGGCGCTTCCAGCAGCATGCCGTCGGGATGACCGTTCAGCAGGGCCGGCAGGCGGAACTGCCTAGTCAGGACGATGGTGCCGCGGGTCCGGTCATAGAGCAGGATGCAGGCGCCGTTGCCGCGGTCATAGACCTCGCGCATCTGGCGCTGCTCGATCCCGTCGTTGCGCCGATAGGTGATGATGTATTTCTTGAGCCTGCCCCACTGGGCGCTGAGCGTTTCCACGCTCTCGATGCGGGCGCGGTCGGTCGATGGCAGCGTCTTGGTCATGGCAGGTCGCTCAAGCGCCACAGCGCGAGGCTCTTGTCGGCATAGGCACCGCCGGCCTCCGTGCAGCGTTCGTTGATGATCTCGATGGGGGCCGGCCAATCGAGCGGCGCGCGCTCGAAATTGAGCGGCCGCCAGTCGGCATCCTCGATGTCGTCATTGTGCTCCAGCTCCGGAAAGGTGGTGGTCAGCAGCCAAACCGCGCCGGAGGCCTTCAGGTTCCGCACAGCGCGCGCCAGGGTCGCGAACGAGAAATGCACCAGGCAATCGCGGCTGAGGATGAGGTCGCAGCGCGGCAAGGGATCACACGTCAAGTCCGCCAGGAGGAAACTGCGCCGCGCATCGTTCCGATAGCGTTGTTGCAGCGCTTCGACGATCGACGGCACGATATCGACGCCGACATAGCGGTCGAGGTCGAGCAGGAGGTCCGCCATCCAGCGATGATCGCCGCACGGCGCATCGAGCAGAGAGCGCACGCCAAGCTCCGCCAACAGCCCCGGTAGCCGCTCCCGAATGGCGGCGGTCGCGTCCAGCTCCGACCCGACGCCCGACACGCTGCTATCCGCGCCCCACAGGTTGGTTTCATGGATGCGCGCGAAGCGTTGTGCGAGATCGAGCCCACGGAACTCCGCCCGCCGCGCGGCGAAGCGCTGCTGGGCGATGGCGGGAGGACGATTTCCAGCGTGTTTCACGGCGCACTAGCTTCTCGCTGTCACCCCGGCCGAGCAGAGCGAGAGCCGGGGCCTATGCGACATTTCAGCATGGCACCAGAACATGCGGAGAAGCGGCGAACGACGCATAGGCCCCGGATCAGCCGCTACCGCGGCCGTCCGGGGTGACAGCATGAGGAGCATCGATGCACTCATCCTAATGCGCCTCCGCCCAGTTCTGGCCGACGCCGGCTTCGCAGATCAGCGGCACGGAGAGCTTGCGCGCGGGCTCGTGGGCTTTTTCCATGATGGCGCGGGCGAGGGCGGAGGTCTCCTCGACCTCCTGGTCCGGCACTTCGAACACCAGCTCGTCATGCACCTGGAGCAGCATCTTCGCCTTTAGCCCGCGCTCCTTCAATGCCGGCGGGATGCGGATCATGGCGCGCTTGATGATGTCGGCGGCGGTGCCCTGCAAGGGCGCATTGATGGCGGCGCGCTCCATGTAGCTGCGGCGCGCCGGGTTCTTGTCGTTGATGCCTGGCACATGGCAGCGCCGGCCGAACAGGGTCTCCACGTAGCCGTGATCGCGCGCGTATTTCTTGGTGCGCTCCATGTATTCGCGGATGCCGGGATAGCGCGCCATGTAGGCGCCGATATAGTCGCGCGCCTCGGCCTGCGGGATGCCGAGCTGCGCGGCGAGGCCGAAGGCGCTGATGCCGTAGATGATGCCGAAATTGATCGCCTTGGCGCGGCGGCGGACCATCGGGTCCATGCCTTCGATCGGCACGCCGAACACCTGGCTCGCGGTCATGGCGTGGATGTCCTTGCCCTCGCGGAAGGCGTCGCGCAGCGCCGGGATGTCCGCCATGTCGGCGGCGAGGCGCAGCTCGATCTGGGAGTAGTCGACCGAGACCAGCTTGTGCCCCTTGTCCGCGACGAAGGCGTGGCGGATCCGGCGGCCTTCCTCGGTGCGCACCGGGATGTTCTGCAGATTGGGATCGCTGGAAGAGAGCCGGCCGGTCGGCGTCAAGGCCAGCGCATAGGAGGTGTGGACGCGGCCCGTGGTCGGGTCGATCTCGTTCTGCAGCGTGTCGGTGTAGGTACTTTTGAGCTTGGTCAGCTGGCGCCAGTCCAGAATCTTCTGCGGCAGCGGATGGCCGGAGGTGGCGGCCAACTCCTCCAGGATGTCGGCGCCGGTGGCATAGGCGCCAGTCTTGCCCTTCTTGCCGCCGGGCAGCTTCAGCTTGTCGAATAGCACCTCGCCCAATTGCTTGGGCGAACCGGGGTTGAACTCGGAGCCGGCGACGTCCTGGATCTCGCGCTCCAGTTCCGCGATGCGGCCGGCGAAATCCCTGGAGAGAGACTGCAAGGTCTTGGCATCGACCTTGACGCCGGCGCATTCCATCGCGGCGACCACCGGCACCAGCGGGCGCTCGATGGTCTCGTACATGGTGAGCAGCCGCTCGGGGATCAGGCGCGGCTTCAACGCCTGGTGCAGGCGCAGCGTCACGTCCGCATCCTCGGCAGCGTAGTCGAGCGCCTTGTCCAGCGGAACCTTGTCGAAGGTGATCTGCGCCTTGCCGGTGCCGCAGACTTCGGTAAAGGCGATCGGCTTGTGCCCGAGATGCAGCTCCGACAATTCGTCCATGCCGTGGCCGTGCGCGCCGCCCTCCAGCACGTAGGAAATCAGCATCGTGTCGTCGATCGGCGCGACGTTGATTCCGTATTTGGTCAGGATGCAGATATCGAACTTGATGTTGTGGCCGATCTTCAGGACCGACGGGTCCTCGAGCATCGGCTTGAGGATGGCGAGCGCGTCCTTGAGCGGAACCTGCTTCGGCCGTTCCGTCGCACCGCCGAGCAGATCGCCGCTTGCAGCGCCATGGCCGAGCGGGATGTAGCAGGCCTTGCCCGGCGCCAGCGCCAGCGAGATGCCGCACAGGTCGGCGGCGATCACATGTAGCGACGTGGTTTCGGTATCGAAGCCGACATAGCCCTGCGCCATAGCCTCGCGCGCCCAGCGCTCGAGCGCAGCCTTGTCCTGCACCAGCTCGTATTTGTCGAAGCTGACCGGAGCGGCTGCGGGCGGAGCCGGCATTTCCGGCGCCGGCACAGCAGCGAGCGCACTGCCGGCAACCGCCGGAGCGGCCGGCGGCGCAGTGTCGACCTTGGGGCCGGTGCCGTCCCCTTCCCCACCATGCCGAGCGATGATTCGCGTCGCCAGGGAACGAAACTCGTTCGATTTCACGAACGCGAGCAGCTGCTGGACGTCGAGCTTGCGCCGTTCCAGCGCGTCGAGCGGCGTGTCAATCGGGACATCGTTGCTCAATGTCACGAGCTTCTTGGAGATGCGCGCCAGTTCCGCGTTTGTGGTCAGGTTCTCGCGCCGCTTCGGCTGCTTGATCTCGCCCGCATGCTTGAGCAGCTCTTCCAGATTACCGTAGGTGTTGATGAGCTCCGCCGCGGTCTTGACGCCGATGCCGGGAACGCCCGGCACGTTGTCGGTGGAATCGCCGGCCAAAGCCTGCACGTCGATCACCTTGTCCGGCGTGACGCCGAACTTCTCCTGCACTTCGGGATAGGAGATCGGCTTGTTCTTGATCGGGTCCAGCATGCGGACCTTGTCGTTCACCAGCTGCATCAGGTCCTTGTCGGAGGAGACGATGGTGACGTCCGCGCCCGCTTTCTTGGCCTGTACGGCGTAGGTGGCGATGAGGTCGTCGGCCTCGTAGCCCGGCATCTCGATGCACGCGACGTTGCAGGCGCGTGTCGCATCGCGCACCAGGGAGAATTGCGGGATCAGCTCCGGCGGCGCCTCAGGCCGGTTGGCCTTGTACTGGGCGTAGATCTCGTTGCGAAAGCTGGTGCGGCCGGCATCGAAGATGACGCCGATATGGTCGGCGTCGGTCTCGTCCAGCAGCTTCAGCAGCATGTTGGTGAAGCCGAGGACGGCATTGACGTGCGTGCCATCGGAGCGGGTCAACGGCGGCAGCGCGTGGAAGGCCCGGAAGATGTAACCGGACCCGTCGACCAGATAGACATGCTTGGGTTTGGACATCGGCCGCCTCTGCTGCGCCACTCTAATTGCCGGCCAGACTAGGCGATCGGACGGCCTTTCCCGTCAGGATCAATGGGCGGCCGCCCTCAGTGGGACGCAACCTGGGCGCCTTCCTTCAACACGTATTTGCGGCTGCAATAGGGGCATTCGATCTCCCCGTCCTTGCTCAGGGACAAATAGACGCGCGGATGGCCCATCGGCCCGTCGCCGCCGTCGCAGGCGACCGTGGTGGTTTCGACCTGAATGATCTCGAACGGTTCCATTGTCATCCAACTCTGCGGGATTTTCGTAGAGAAGAGGCACGTTTGAAGGCCATGACGGACCCAGCGTTGACCCCATTTCGGCCCGATGATACCCATGCGCCCATCGGTGAATCAACCGTCGCGCGGCGCACCCCAAAACGTGTCTCAAATCCCTTCCCTGCCCGATTCCGCCGTCTCCATCCGCGGACTCACCAAGGTCTATGCGCCGTCCAACGGGACAGCCGAGCCCAAGCGCGCCCTGGACCAGGTCGATCTGGAGATTCCGCGTGGCAGCCTGTTCGCCCTGCTGGGGCCGAACGGCGCCGGCAAATCGACACTGATCAACATCCTGGCCCAGCTGGTCATCAAGAGCGCCGGCAAGGTCATGATCTGGGACATCGACCTCGACCGCGATCCGCGCCATGCCGCCGCCGCCATCGGCATCGTGCCGCAGGAGCTGAACATCGATCCCTTCTTCACGCCGGCCCAGCTGCTGGACATCCAGGCCGGCATGTACGGCGTGCCGAAGGCGGAGCGGCGGACGGCGGAGTTGCTGCGCGCCCTGGCCCTTTCGGACAAGGCCGATTCCTATGCGCGCACCCTCTCCGGCGGCATGCGCCGGCGCCTGATGGTGGCGAAGGCGATGGTGCACAATCCGCCGGTCCTGGTGCTGGACGAGCCGACCGCCGGCGTGGACGTGGAGCTGCGCCAGCAATTGTGGGGCTATGTCCGGCAGCTGAACCGGCAAGGCGTCACCGTGCTCCTCACCACGCACTATCTGGAAGAAGCCGAGGAGCTGTGCGATCGCATCGCGATCATCAACCATGGCAAGGTCATCGCCTGCGAGCGCAAGGAGGATCTGCTGGCCCGGGTGGACAGCAAGGAACTCGTGCTGACGCTGGCGCGCGACGTTGCGGCGATCCCGGAGAGCCTGCAGCGCTGGCATGTCGAGGGCGGCGCGCCGCACCAACTGAAACTGCGCTATCGGCCGTCGGAGACAAGGGTCTCCGACATCCTCGACCAGGTACGGGCCAGCCAGCTCGACATCGTCGATCTGACCACGGTCGAGACCGACCTCGAAGACATCTTCCTGCAACTGACGCGCCGGGGTCCCAGCGGCGAATGACAGCGCCCTCATGCTAGCCAGGCTGGCTGCTCTCATCCTCCTGCCGCTGTCGCTGGCCGCGTGCGCGCCGCGGCTGCAAGAAATCGGGCCTCCGGTCGACCAGGCGCGCCTCACCGACAACGCGATCCACATGCCCGATGGGGTCGATCTGCCGCTGCGCGTGTGGGAGCCGTGGGACCGCCCGGCCGAAGCCGTGATCCTCGCGCTGCACGGGTTCAACGACTACTCCAAGGGCATGGCGGCACCGGGCAAAGGCATGGCGCGGCGCGGTTTCATCTTCTACGCCTACGACCAGCGCGGATTCGGCAAGACGCCGGAGCACGGGATCTGGGCCGGCGAGCAGCAGATGATCGACGATCTGCGTGTCGCCGCGCGCCTGATCAAGGCCAAGCATCCCGGCTTGCCCCTGTTCCTGCTGGGCGAAAGCATGGGCGGATCGGTCATCATGACGGCGGCCGTCGGCGACGATCCGCCGGTCGCCGATGGCCTTATCCTGGCGGCGCCCGCGATCTGGGGCTGGCAGACCATCGCGCCCTGGGAGCGCGAGGTTACCGAGGCCGCTGCGCACATCATTCCGTGGGTAACGGTGGTGCCGACCGGAATCCATGTCCTGGCATCGAGCAACCGGGCTGCGCTGCGCGATCTGGCGCGCGATCCTCTGGTCATCAAGGAGACCAGGATCGACGCAGCCTATGGCCTGGTCAACCTGATGACCGATGCGTTCGACGCGGCCTCGAAGCTCGCGAAGCCGCGCTGGCTGCTGATGTTCGGAGAGCGCGAAGCGATCCTCGATCGCGGCGCGGTCAACAAGGCGTTGCCGCATTTCGCGGATCTGCCGCCCAGCCAGGGACGCATCGCGATCTATCCGCGCGGCTATCATCTGCTGCTGCGGGACTTCAACCAGTATGCGGTCTATGACGACATCGCCGCCTGGATCCGCAATCCGAATGCGCCGCTGCCCAGCGGCGCCGATCGGCGCGGCCAGGACAAGTCCATCAATTGATGAGGCCTAATTGAGGAGCGGCGCGCCCGGCAGGCGCTGGCGCGAGTGGGCGACGATTTCCGGCGCCACCCCCAGCTCTTCCGAGAAACTCATCAGCAGCGGCTCCCACGCCAGCAGGTAGTCGAGCACCGCGCCGAGCGATTCCGGTTGGGTCGCGGTGGCGCGCAAGCCGCCCGGCGTCAGGCCGCTCAAGTTCAGGAACCGCACCAGGCGCTCTTCGTCGCTCGCCAGCCAGGCAAGCGCCTGCAGCGCCAGAGTATGCGGATCGGGCAGGGTTTGCTTTGCCACCATGGCGTCATGCTACGCCTCATCTATCGTTAATGCACGCTGGCTTTTGCATGGGGCATCTGCTTGCCGCTGCGGATCATTGGTCCTAAGATTTGCGATGGTCTGCGGGATCGGGGCCCGCTTTCGCAACTGGCGAAAGGAGGCGTGCATGACCATTGATCAGATCATTCGCGGCAAGCCGCACCGGCTGATTTCCGTGGCGCCTGACGAGAGCGTGCAGCGGGCGGCGGACGTCCTGACGCGCGAGCGGATCGGCGCTTTGCTGGTGCTGAAGCCGAACGGGGACATTGCGGGTATTCTCTCCGAACGCGACATCGTGCGGGCGGTCGGCGTCAACGGCGCCGACATATTGGCCCATCCAGTCGCGGAACTGATGACCAAGGATGTCATCTGCTGCGCACCGGACGACACGGTCGATCAGGCGATGGCATTGATGACGGAGCGGCGTTTCCGCCATCTGCCGGTGCGCCAGGGCGGCAAGATTGTCGCCATGATCTCGATCGGAGATGTGGTGAAGCAGAAGGTCGAAGAGGCCGAGGCGGAGAGCCAGTCGCTGCGCGAATATATCGCCCGCGGTTGATCCCGCACGGCTTGCGCCGGTTCGATCGCCATTCAGCCCGTGTCAGCGGCGGCCTCTTGCTTGCCGTCGGTTTTTCTTTTGCCGACCGCAGAGGTCGTCCGTCCGATCCCTGCGCGCGGGCGGGCTTGTTGCCACAGCCTTCTCGCCGCATCACCTCGGTTCGACTTTTGTCTAATATTGTTGCGGCGCGAATGACCCGCATTCCGCGTGCATCCGGCTTGTCTTTGTCGGTCGTCATAGGTTAGCTAGGCTCGCTTGTTTCCGGGCGGCCAGGGAAACCGGCTGACCCAGAGGAAATAAATGTGAGCAAGGGGAACAGCGCCGGGAAGCGCCCCCGTTTTCCAGGGAGGAATCGGATACTATGAAGAGACGTACATTTCTTGCGAGTGCAGGCCTTGGCGCCGCTGCCGCGGCTACCACGATTGCAGCACCCGCCATCGCGCAAAGCGCCCCTGAGATCAAATGGCGGCTGACGTCGAGTTTCCCGAAGAGCTTGGACACGATCTATGGCGCCGCCGAGACCTTCTCGAACTACGTCGCTGGCGCCACCGACAACAAGTTCCAGATCCAGGTATTTCCGGCCGGAGAGATTGCGCCGGGCCTCGAGGCCGCCAACGAGGTCGGCAAGGGTTCGATCGAGATGTGCCACACGGCGACGTACTATTACTGGGGCAAGGACCCGACGTTCGCCCTGGCAACGGCTGTGCCGTTCGGCCTGAATGCACGCATGCAGAACGCCTGGATGTATTACGGCGGCGGCATGGACCTGATGAACGAGTTCTGGGCGGGGCACAATCTGATCGGCTTCCCGTGCGGCAATACCGGCGCGCAGATGGGCGGCTGGTTCCGCAAGGAGATCAAGTCGGTCGCCGATCTCAACGGCGTGAAAATGCGTATCGGCGGCTTCGGCGGCAAGGTGATCTCCAAGCTCGGCGTGGTGCCGCAACAGATCGCCGGTGGCGACATCTATCCTTCGCTCGAGAAAGGCACGATCGACGCGGCGGAGTGGGTCGGTCCCTATGACGACGAGAAACTCGGCTTCTACAAGGTAGCACCCTACTACTACTATCCGGGCTGGTGGGAAGGCGGCCCCATGCTCCACACCATGGTGAATACGGCGAAGTGGGCGGAGCTGCCGAAGAGTTACCAATCGATCGTCATGTCGGCATGCCAAGCCGCGAACTGCGACATGATGGCGAAATACGACGCCGTCAACCCTGACGCCCTGAAGAGGCTTGTCGCTGGCGGTGCGAAGCTGCGGCCGTTCCCGCAGGATGTGATGGAAGCGGCCTTCAAGGCGGCGAACGACACCTATGCCGAAGTCATGGCCAACAATGCGCCGTTCAAGAAGATCTATGATTCGATGACGGCATTCCGCGCCGATCAGTATTTGTGGTTCCAGGTGTCGGAACACACCTACGACACATTCATGATGGGCCTGCAGCGCAAGAAGATGCTCTAACGGAATCATCCGGAGCGAATGGAAAGGGCCCCATCCGGGGCCCTTTCTCATTGCTGTTGTTGCTGTTGTTCGCTGCCGAAATCGGGCGGCTGGCTGAGATCGGGCGGCTGGCCCAGGTCGAAATTGGGTGGCGCGATGCCATTGTCGCCGCCGCCGATTGGCGGCAACTCGATCTGCACGTCGTCCGGATTGACCTTTGGCCCCGTGTCGGGGATCGACAAATGCGGAAAGATCATCACGATCGCGATCATGATCGCCTGCAACACGATGTAGGCGACCGCGCCGCGATAGATCTGGGTCGTGCCGACGCCTTCGAACGTGCGTTTGCTGACCTTGTCGTACCATGGCCCGCTTGGCGCGATCGAGCGCATGTAGAACAGGGCGAAGCCGAAGGGCGGCGTCAGGAAGCTGGTCTGCATATTGACCGCCAGGACAACGCCGAACCACACCAGGTCGATACCGAACTTGTCGGCGACCGGCGCCAGCAGCGGAATCACGATGAAGGCGATTTCGAAGAAATCGATGAAGCAGCCGAGGATGAATACCAGGATGTTGACCGCGACCAGGAAGCCCCATTCGCCGCCCGGCAGCGCGGTGAACAGCTCTTCAACCCAGATATGGCCGTTGATGCCGTAGAAGGTGAGCGAGAATATGCGCGAGCCGATCAGGATGAAGAGGACGAAGCAGGCAAGGCGCGTCGTCGATTCCAGCGCCTCGCTGGTGATCCTGAAGTTGAGCCGCCGCTTGGCGAAGGCGAGAATAAGCGCGCCGGTCGCGCCCATCGCACCGCCTTCGGTCGGCGTCGCGATCCCGAGGAAGATGGTGCCCAGCACCAGAAAGATGAGCGCCAGCGGCGGGATCAACACGATGATCACCTGCTGGGCGAGGCGCGAAAGCACGCCCACTCCCGTCATCTTGTCCAGCACGGCACCGGCATAGATTGCGGCAATTGCGATGGTCGCCGCCCAGATCGACGCGCCATTCTCGATCCTGTCCTGCAGCAGGTAGTTTGCCGCAAACGCAATGGCGACGCCCGCCACGAGTGCGATGATCAGAGAGAGAACGCCGCCGCCGAGGGTTCGCACTTCCGCCGGCAAGGCCGGGACGGCGGAGGGCCGGATGACACTGACGAAGAAGATGTAGAGGCAATAAAGTCCGGTCAAGAGCAGGCCGGGAATCAAGGCGCCGGTATACATGTCGCCGACCGAGCGGCCGAGCTGATCGGCGAGGACGATCAGCACCAGAGACGGAGGAATGATCTGTGCCAGGGTGCCCGAAGCCGCGATGACTCCGGTTGCGAGCGGCCGGTCATAGCCGTAGCGCAGCATGATGGGCAGAGAGATGAGGCCCATGGCGATGACCGAGGCAGCCACGACGCCGGTGGTGGCGGCAAGCAGCGCACCGACCAGGACCACCGCATAGGCGAGCCCGCCGCGCACCGGGCCGAAGAGCTGGCCGATCGTGTCCAACAGATCTTCCGCCATGCCCGATTTCTCGAGAATGATCCCCATGAAGGTGAAGAACGGAATCGCGAGCAGCGTGTCATTGCGCATCACGTCCAGGACGCGCGCCGGCAAAGTCTGGATCAACGGCCAGGACAGATGGATATCATCCGAGTACGGCGACAGCTCGACGGCGAACAGGAAGAACAGCAAGCCGTTGAAAGCGAGCGAGAAAGCGACAGGATAACCCAGGAGGAGCAGGATGATCAGCGAGCCGAACATGATCGGCGCCAGATTGTGGGCGATCAATTCGATCATTCCGACTGCCCTCCATCAACGCCAAGGTCGTGCGGCGTCAGGCCGTGTGTCGCCTCCGGCTCGGCCTCTTTCAGAGCGCCGGTCAGGAAGCCGATGCGCTTGATGATTTCCGAGATGGCCTGGAACAGCAGCAGCAGGAAGCCAAGCAGAATGAACAGCTTCGACGGCCAGACGACGAGGCCGCCAGCATTGGTGGAAATTTCATGCTCCCGATATGAGTCGATGACAAACGGCCAGGTCAGCCAGACCATCACCAGCACCAGCGGCAGCAGCATCAGGATGTGACAGAACACGTCGATCCACTCCCGGGTCCGGACCGACAGCCGGTTGGAAACCACGTCGATCCGCACATGGCCGTTGCGCTGCAGAACATATGCCGCCGCCATCATGAAGACGGCACCGAACAGGTACCATTGCAGCTCGAGCCAGGCGTTGGAGCTGACGTCGAACAGCTTGCGCACGACTGCATTGATCGCGCTTACCAGCACGGCAGCCAGAATCAGCCAGCGGATGTGATGCCCGATGAAACCCGTCACCGCGTCGATGGCGCGGCTGACGGCCAGGAGTGGCTGCACTCTTGATCCTCCCTGCGAGGGGCCCTCGTTTGCCGGGGCTTGGTTAGAGCGGGAGACTACGTGAGAACCATGAGATAAAACAAGGGCATATGGAATGAAGGCAGACAATCTTCGGTGGCGGCGCAGAGCGCGCACCACTCAGTCGGGGCTGCCTTGCGCGCTGGTCAGCGGTGTGATTTCGAACAAGGCGATGTGGCAGCCGGGTGCGCCTGGCGGCCGTTCGAAGCGTGCTTCGTAGCCGAGTCCCGCCAATGCCCGGGAAATGTCGGCCCCGCTATATTGCAGGCTACGCGTGCCGTGAATTCGGCGCCAAGGCCCCGTCTTGTGGCCGATGAAGACCCGCGTGGCCGGTGTGCAGAGCGCAACGATCTGTGCGAAATAGCCTCCGAGCTCTTGCGGCCTGACATGCTGCAGAACGCCGGTCGATAACACAAAGTCAGGCCGAAGAGATTGCACACGCACGAGCGATTCCGGTGAAATGAGCTCAAACTTCGGTTGATGAAGCGCAATAAGATCCCGGCCAAGGCGCTGCAGGGCATCTTGGTAGAAGTGGTCGACGACATCCATCGCCACGTAGCGGCCTGGCTGCAGAAACCTCATCAGAACTTCGCCGATCCACAGCGATCCGCAGCCGAAATCGACCACGAGACTTTTGGGACGACAGCCAGCCCATTTCAGATATCCCACCAGACTTTCGGCGCGGGCCCGCTGCTGTCCCGCATTGAGATCAGGACCCAAGGTCTTTGGTCGAAGGGTACCGCCCGCACGCGACCGCCGACGAGCATCATCGGCATAGAACTGCGCGAAGCTGCCGCCGGGATTGGCGGTGCGCCAACGCCGGAACATCCTGTCCCACTGCCACAGGCGGTAGCGGACGCGTAGCGCGGCGCTCAGTCTTTTCACGATCCCACCCCTCACGACATCGCCCGCTGGCTGCCCCGGCCTCCAGATTCGAGACTAAGCAATTGATCGCATTTAAGGATTTCCGGCAAGCCTGCGCTTGATGAGGCGCTCGGGGTCGAGTATGGTGCGCGCCGGCCTAGGTCCCAGCGGACGATTGGCCTTGCCAGCGATCAGCACCCGTAGCTCAGCTGGATAGAGCGTTGCCCTCCGAAGGCAAAGGTCGTGAGTTCGAATCTCGCCGGGTGCGCCATTCTTTTCAACGGCTTAACTGCTAGACGCAAATCTCCTGGTACTTCCACGGAAGCACCACGGAAGCATATGATGTCGCAACTCGGCGTATTCTGCTTGAGCGGAAACCGTTCTCGAGTCGGCGCACATGCGATGACCCACTCCGCTGCGCGGCGCGCAACTTCGGCAATTGCCGGCGCCTCAGAACGCACCCAGTCGAGAATGATCCTTGCTGCTATTTCTTCTTAGCTCTTAGCGATACCCCGCTAGGGCCTTGATGCTGTCTGCGGACAATTTGGGGACACTGAGAATCAACAACCGTCAAGGTTGGTCGCCGATCAAGGGCGTCTATGGCTTCGGCCTGAGAACGTTCGACTGCGAGATGATCGTCAAACTACGAGCGCCACGGGTAATGGCGACATAGAGGTCGTTTCGTTTGAGTTTCTCGACATCAACGATGATTGCATGGTCAAACTGCAAGCCCTTCACGAGCAGGGTACTGCCAATGCTCCTCTGCCCCAGGCGGCGGCCCGAATGCCGGCGGCGATTCTGAACATCCCACACGGCGTCTGCTAGAGTGGCATGCGCCCCCGTCAAAACGCCGCGCAATGCGCTGCACAGCCCTGAGTGAAGCTCTCGGCGATATACCCAGCCACCGCAGTGCCTCGGAAGTTCTTCCAAGAGGCGCAAGATTGGCCGCAGGTCCTGAGACTTCGTAAGCTCAACACATGCTGATTGAACTTCATTGAGTGGCGTTCGGCGACTCTTTCCCGCGATCACAGCGGCTGCAATCTTCTTGAGTTCACCGGCCTCAGTCTTGGTCATAACGTCTTTCACAAAGTCAAGGACAAGGCTGAGACGTGCCTCGCCGTGGCATCCGTCCAGCTCAGTCACAAATTTGGTCAGTCGCTTGCAAGAAACCGGTTCGATAGACGTAGCCTTCACATCACGCGCCAATAGCGCCCTTCCCGGCTCGTTCTGGCTTTCGCCGATGACGACGCATCTTTCTCCGGCAGGCCGATTCAGTGCCTTCATCACCAAAGACGTTCTCTGGCGTCGGTAGCTATTTTGGTCTTGAGCTGTCAGTGCTAAGTGCGTAACCGTTCCAGGCGCCCCTCCGAGGCTAAGCTGGCCTGATTCCAGTTGCGGCCTACTACCCAAGAGCCATCTCCCCAGCTCTCCATTACCTACACGTTCCCACCGCCAAGGGTACTGAAGCTCAGCGATCCTTGGAAATGAAGTTAGGACCTCGCTCGTCCAATCCGGCGGTGTATTCCCTTGGAAAGCGAAAATTGATTGGAGTGGGTCACCGAATACGCAACATGGCACGATATCAGCCAACTGACGGATAAGAGTGTGCTGAAGCTTGGTGCAATCCTGATACTCATCGACGAAAACGCCCGCGTAGGATGCCTTGATGATCCCGTTTATTGCGCCTGAAGCAATCAGCTTTGCCGCCGCGACATAAACCAAGTCCCAGTTGCCACCATCGGGTGTTATCGCCGTAAGAGAGGATCGCATAGGGAACGATGAGGCTAGCCGAAGTGCCCACGCCGCTATGGTCGCAATTTCATATTGCGTTGGATCGGCCTTCAATTCCTTGAGACGACCGCGCAGAGCATCTATTCCGGCAATGGTGTGAGTTAGGATGAGACGGCGGTCGCTGCTCCGCATAACGGCACAAGCGATTTGCTCGGTCTTGCCGCACCCCGCCGGCGCAACAACGCTGCCTCTTCGGCACCTGACAATGTCGTCAAGAACTGTGGACTCATTGCCCATCGATCCATGCCCTCAGGGAGGCTATACATGTTTCATTCTCTCCTTTGAGTTCTGAGACATGCGGTCCCAATACTTCGCGGCCAATACGCTCAGCAATTGACATGCGAGTCTTAAGCCAACCGGACTTCTTTGCGCATTCTGCAAGGTGCGTTCGTATCGCCGGCTCAGTGCATCGCGCCTTCAACTCCTCCCAACTTTGAACGCTATCGCTAAACTGGCTTCGAAGCTGGTCGGGAACTCCTTGCAAGTCGTCCTCAGATGCAAGGATGTCCACGATCTTCTTCACTGCTGCATCGCCAAGGTCACGAAACAGCACGTCCTCGCTTGCCTTGCCCTTCTCCCATCTGATCACGGGAACCCCAAGTGCGGTCAGCGCCGGCAAGATTGTCGCGTCATCCGGGCTCCTGTCACTATCCAGCAGAAGGGCGCAGCCGTACTGAAGCGCATGAAAGTGCTTGACGTGCTTTGGGGCACTATCCTTGCCCCCACCATTGATCGGCACTACCCCAAGAGTGGCCAGCGGCTTCCTAGCATTCCTTGACCAGTAGTGATCGAGGCCCCTGACCAACCCAACTTCTGTCTTACCCTCGCACACGAGTACCGACCGGCCCAAGTAAGCGTCTGGCACCGAGCGAAGTGGCCCCTGAGCGTCGAGGTCGGCGAGGTTGGAGTTTGCGGGAAGCACTGCAACGTTGCCAGTGGCGCTATCACGTCGGATGACCACAATATCTTCAATCGATAGCTCTTGAAGCACGACCGGCGAGTGAGTCGTAAGAAACCATTGTGGTCTCTCGCCGTCATGCTTTGTTTTGAGATAGCGTAGGAAACGAGAAATTCTGTGTGGCTCAAGGCCGTGCTCTAGCTCATCAATTAGTGCAATTGGTGAGGTTTCGCCCGCTTGATCCTGAAGCGCAGCGACGAGTAGCCGCGAGGAACCTGATCCCAACAAGCGAAGAGGGAGATCACCCTCGTGAAGCGAGATTCCCCCAGCCGTCACGGAAACACTCTCGACATCGAGCCTTGCGGAGATGGTGCCGCTGAGTCTGACGCCTATCGGGCCGGCGAGCCTGGGTACGCGGTCTACGATATCCTTGAACAGAGCCTCGCCGCTTTCGGTGAAGTGCTTTCGGGCGGTTCGTGTTGCTTCGACGAGAATGTCGGCGGCCATCTTGCTCTTGCCGGCCAGGCGCGTCAAAACTGAGTGCTTGCCCCAAGCAAGATGTCGGTCGGCATAGAGACCGAGGCGCGTCGGAGCGGTTGATTGTCTGTCCTCAAAAGACAAGCCGCGCTCTGCCTTTGCTCCCTCAACGGTTCGATCCGTGTAGATGCGCCACTTGGGTTCAAGGGTATGATCCACGGTCAATCGCACAGAGAGCACGTACTCTAAGCCGGCAGTATCGTCAGGCTCATCGACGACTACCTGATTGACGGCATCCCACCCTCGCAGCAACTCGCCATACTTGTTCATGGCTCTAAACGCGTCAGGCAAGTCGCCCAACGTGACGGTAATCGAAATGGGCTTGCTGGGGTCTGTTGCGTGGAAATCAGTATCGTTGAAGCCGACCTGATACCGTGCTGCAAGCGCTAGCTCTATGGCATCGAGAATTGTCGTCTTTCCAGAATCCGGGACCAATTACGCTTAATTCCGCAACGAGGGCGCCCAGGACAGAGCTGATGCCTCGAAAGTTCTGAATCTCAATGTGCGCTGAATCTTGGCATTAAGGCTCGTCTTGGTTTCCCGATCAGTCCGTCGGAGCCTATCACAGATTGAGCAAGGGAACCAACTAGCTATGATGTCGAAGAGCAGTCAGATGTAACGAGTTTACAAGCATTCTTTGTACTGGGGCAGGCCGGGGCCGACAATCTTCTTGCCGGCGGCTTCGGCTGCGGCAAGATCATGGTTGAGCTTGAGGAGAAACTTGAGTGGATCTTCGCTCTTGCATGACGTAGGCCTCACGAACTGCCACCACATCGAGCTTCTGATGGGCATCCTTAAGGGGGTGTTTTCCAGGAAGCTCTAAGCTTCGATACAGCTCCCTGAGAGAAAGGTCATGCTTAGCTTTTAGCTCGTTGCGCAGCTTGCGAAGCTCGACTGCCGCCTTCGCTACATTCTCAACCGCCTTGGCGGATGGCGCTTGAGGCCATGGAAAGGAGTCGAATACCGTGTTTGACGTATAGCGGTATCGGCCTGTCAAGGTCGAACAACGATTGACGAACCACTGCCAGTGGATGTCGGACTGGAGGAGGCCAAATGAGTAATCGTCGTCGAGAGGAAAAACGACGAGTGCGGCGTTCGGTCGAATGTCGGTGCTCACAAACTCAAAAATTGGGCGGAGCGTAACCTGTCCGCAGGCAATAAATCTCTTCAATGGCTTCAACGCGTTGAGCATATCATCGCGCGCGTAAGAAAGTATCCACCATTTCTTAAGAAAATTCTCGTGGTGGTGGGGGACTGACGCCTTGGGATTCGCGATCAGAGCTTCCTTGTTTCTCTTCTTCTCTTCCTCTGCCGCCTTCTCACGGTCCTTCAGGACGAGCGTTTCAATCCGCTTAAACAAGGCTGGAAATGCCTTCGCTTCCAGCAAAGAGCGCGGGTGAAAGTCGATCACATACCGAGTGGGTAGACCATCCTTCCGGCCAATCAACTCATCAGCAATCAAGAATGGATGCAAAACCTTCGCGTTCGCCTTGTCATTTGCGATTGCAACCTTTGCCTCATCAGGAGATAGGAGGAATCCGTCGTGACCGTGTGTTTGCCCCTGAAAACAGGCGTCGCTCTTCGCATTCGCTTCGAGAGCGACAGCGGTGGTCACATCCGTTTCAAATGACAGTGACGATGGGATTGTGTCGAGGTCCTCGTAGGCCCAACCTTCGGTGGGATCATTGCCCTTCTGGATGAAGAGCCGCTTCTTGCCGGCTTTCTTACCTTTCAGCCAGTTCACAATTGACACGTCAACTGCCGCATCCCCCGACCATTTCATGGTGGAAACAGCTTCGACGATCGTGCCGCCCTCATTCATGATGTAATCTAGGCCGCCAGTACGGGAGTAATTCTGTCGAATGGTGTTTGTGCCAACGAGACCCGCGCGCTGTTTGGCCTTCAGGTGATCGTGAGCCTTGCGGAGCCAGTAGACACAGTAGTCAGCTCGGCCGTCGATGTCAGGGAACTTGTCCCGCACCTTATTGACATAGGCGCGGCCCAGCTCTTGTTGAATCTTGTTTTTGGACTGGTAGGGTGGGTTGCCAACAATCGTATCAACTTCGGGCCAATCTACGAATAGGGCGTCGTCACAGATGAAATTGGCGTCCAGGTTGTCGAGCGGCAGAGCATCATCCGCATTGAGCGGCAGTTCTATTTGTTCATGCTCCAAGGCCTCGATGGCCTCATCGATCGCGAGTTTCTTTGCAAGCATGAGCGTGACCTTTGCCAACTCGACACCGAAAGAGTCACGGTCGATGCCGTGAAACTGCCGTGGGCTGATGACGCTTACCGCCTTCACGCGCTTCTGAAACTCCTTGGTGCTGACGGATTTCTTGAGTTTTTCCAATAGACGGATTTCCAGACGGACCATTTCCCGGTAGGAGACGTAGAGGAAGTTTCCACTACCACAAGCCGGGTCGAGAACCTGGAAGGCGAAGAGTTTGGTGCGAAGGTCCAACAGGTCCTTCATGGTCGTCGCGGCGTCGATGCGTTCTTGCCACGGGCGCACAATTGTCGGGCCGACGATGCGTTGAATGTCCGCTTCCGACGTGAAGTGCGCCCCGTAGGCGTGCCGCTCTTCGCTGTCCATGCTCTGCTGAAACAGTGTGCCAAAGATCGCGGGGTTGACCTTCGACCAATCCTTGGTCGCGGCGCCTTCCTCTCCGCCAATCAATGCAAGCTCATCCTTGGTAAGATCGACGGGTTCAATAGTCTTGAACAGACCGCCGTTGAAGTAGGGCACACCCTTGTAGCGACCACCCTTCGCTGGAGTGGCGGAGTTCATTTGCTTGAACAGCCCGCCGAACAGGTCGTAAGGGCTTTGGCCGTGCTTCAGACAATCTTCTGCTATGCGAATGACTGTCCCGGCCGGCAGAAGATCGATATCCTCCGCGAACATTGAGATGACAAGCTGGAGCACGAAACGTTGTGCTTGCGCGCGCGGAATCCCACGACCCACGAGCGTGTTGAAGAGCAGCGCGACCTTGTCGGCTGCCTCGCGGGAAACCGCCTCACGGTCGT
Organism: Dongiaceae bacterium; assembly: GCA_041398065.1. Lineage (GTDB taxonomy): Bacteria > Pseudomonadota > Alphaproteobacteria > Dongiales > Dongiaceae > Dongia_A. The sequence continues at coordinate 28,653 of JAWKVL010000058.1, forward strand.
TACCGAAGATCGGTGTCGGGTTGTCTGGGAAAAGAAAGTTGAGCGCCGTGTAGCGCTTGGGAAGCTCACTCAGCTTGACAACATCAACCGGCTCATCAAGCTGCTTGTCGAAGTCGTAGACCCAAAACTCGCCAAAATTGCACAGGACGACATAACGCGGCCGATTGGGTACGGCATTGATCCAGTAGTCGAACGCCTGCTTGTAATGGGTATAGAGCTTTTCGCCGCCTCGCTTCATTTCCAGAAGCAGACGTGGCTTCCAAATCAGATCGGCGAAGCTGGTGCCCTTCGAGGATGCCTTCTTGATGCGAAACTCAAGCTCGGCACCGGCTTCCTTGTACCCATCGTGACCGAAGGCGCGGAACAAACGGTCGCAAAAGACCTGTGCTTCGCCCTTTTCGTCACCCTTGAGTTTGTTCGCATAGGCAACGAACTCCTGCATGCCGTCCACAATTTTCGACACTCTACTGCCCCCGATGCCACGTTCGTTTTCGGTTTTTGCCGCGGTTCAAAGCATATCGCTCAAGAGCTTCCCGTGAAAGAATTGCGACCTGCGAACCGAATCGGCTGCTAGCCCTTCCCATCATATGTGGCTCCCAGCTTTTTCATTATCCATTCCATCGCTGGATTGGGGTGGCGGTCCTCATGGCCCTTGGTATCCATGCGGTCGGCGGGGTTGAAGGTCAACTCGAAGAACGTCGTGGCCGCAATAGCAT
>JAWKVL010000059.1:0-28963 GCA_041398065.1 Dongiaceae bacterium
AGCCTGCCAAACGACACAGACGTGAGTCTTTGAGGTGTTGGTGGGCCCGGCAGGACTCGAACCTGCGACAACACCGTTACGAGCGGACAGCCGCGAGGCAGAAAGCCAAGAGATCCAGAGCGTTATTGATCAATGCAGCTCAAAGACGCTCAACGCAATTTCAATGAGCTAGCCGCATTTGCGTGCCCATTGCGTACCGGACTTGGACGTCTGCTCGATATTCAAAGAGCGACCTCGCGCGTCCGAAATCTCGGTGCCGGAAAAGTGCCAATAGCGGCCCGCACCGGCCAGTCGACGAACCAGACAATTCCACAAACTGCGACCGCGACAAATGCAATGTAGGCCCTATCCAACCAAGACGGCGACCGGCAGTTCTGCGAGAAGGTGGCGCAAAGAGAGATCCGAGACCGTGTTGCCGGTCAGAGCATTGGCAGGCCTCGCGGGCAAGTCTGAGACGTCCAGTCGCATGTCGGCCCACACAGCCCCACCGGGGTAGACTGCGTCAGAGTTCCCGAGAAGCTTCGCAAACAAGCGTCCGACGATGACGACGCAGATCTGCGCATCATGCCGCCGGCTGAAGCCGACAACATGGTCGGATAGCGGATGGTCGAAGACTATCGGCTCATAGCTGCCGTGGCGGAATAGAGCGGGCCGCCGGCGACGGCACTCCAGCAGCGCCGCGACGATGGCCAACTTGATCCGGCCGTCGCGCCAGTCCTCCAACCAGTGACCGATGTTGGTTTTTGAGGCGGAAGCCGGATCTTTGAGTTGATCGAGCAGGTACCGGCGCTGCGTGAAATCCACCGCACGCCGGTTGTCCGGATCGACCATGCTGAAGTCCCAGGTCTCGCACCCCTGATAGATATCGGGAACGCCGGGCGCCGTCAGCTGCAGGACGGTTTGGGACAACGAATTGAGGACACCGATCCGCGCAATCCGCTGTTGGAATGTCGTGAAGTCCTCGAGAAACGGATTCGGGCGCCGCACGTCGAGCACGCGCTGCACAAAGTTCAGGCATGCAGCCTCGTACGCCTCGTTCGGGTTGTTCCAGCTGGTGCGACGTTTGGCTTCGCGGATCGACTTCAGGACCGTTGATTGTACGCGTTCCCGGAATGACTTGAGCGCCTGTTCCTGCGTGGCGAGCGATCCTACGAGCTCGAATGGCCAAGCACCGAGCAGGGTCTGGTAGATCATATATTCGTCGTTCGGAGTTGGCGCGGTCAGCTCATTGAGCTTGGTACGCTTGTACCGGTTGAGCGTGGCCCAGCGCCGTACGCGCTTGTTCCATTCGGGCGCAATCTCCGACAACACGTTCAAGCGCGCGCGCAAGTCGGCGCCGCGCTTGGTGTCGTGGGTGGACATGGCCGACAGCGCATTTGGCCATGCCTTGGCCCGGTCCTGCATCAGCCGGTGAAATGCTGCTACGCTCGTTCCGAACTGTCGCGGATCGCCGCCAACTTCATTCAGCGAGAGCAGCCGATTGAACCGGTAGAAGCAGGTATCCTCCAAGGACTTCGCTGTCACCGGTCCGGTATATTGCTGGAACCGTTGCGCGAAGCGCAGGACGGAAGTGCGATCGAAAGCCGGATTCACGTCGGCGAGCTCGGTTGTCAAGGCCGCGCGCACGAAGTCGAGGATTTCCGGATCGGGCCCGGCATAAGTCTTGCGCGCTTGGCTGACCGCCCAGTCGATGTCGCGCCGGTCCTCCGCCGTGGCGCCATGCGCGTCGACATAGGTTCGATAGACCGGAAACGACGCCACCACTTCCCGCAACGCCGCCAACAAACGCTCCTGGGTATAGTCGCGCGTGTTCCAGTGAGATTCGGATAGGGCATCGAGTTCTGCGGCCAAACGATGCAATTCGCTCGAGAGCATCGTGTCCATGACCAGCAGCTTGCAGGTCCGTACGATTTCGTCGAAATCGGACGATCGGTCGAGGAAACGGCGATAGGTATGGTCGAGTGTTCGTTCGCCGGAGGAGTCAACGTATAACCCATTGATTAAATTTATGAATTCATAGCCCGTGGTGCCGGCGATCGGCCATCCTTCGCGGAGTCGCTCATGCCGGGCGAGGATCTTCTCGACCAGGAGATAGACCATATCGGTCCGCTCGGTCGCGAAATTCTGGAGCCGCTGGAAGTAGCCACCTGGGTCCAACAGGCCGTCAACGTGATCCAATCGAAGCCCATTCAGCTTACCCTCGGCGATCAGGCAACCGACGAGCCGATGAGTGCTTTCGAAGACCTTCGGATCCTCCATGCGGATACCAGCAAGCTCGTTGATATCGAAGAAGCGCCGGTAATTGATCTCGTCCGCCGCGACACGCCAGAAGGCCAGCCGGTACCGCTGTTGCTCGAGAAGCTGATGGAGTTCCTGGAAGCTGTCGGGAACTTCGGGCTTGCCATTGATGCGTGCGACCACCGCGTCCAAGCGCCGGACGATGTCTGGATTGGACGCCGCAAGGCGCGCCAGTTCCCGTTTGAGTTCAGTGGCCGCCGCCGGCGCAGAGGATGGGTCGGCCGCTGCCATCAGCGCCAGTTGCCGGGACGCAATCGGAACGTCGCGGAGGATCGCCGCATAGGTTGCCGGATGAATGGGGAAGCGATGTTCGAAATACCAGATGCTGAAGGTGCCGGTTTCGCGCTCGAATTTCAGCTGCAGCTCTCCGCGTTCCAGCACGTTGCCATATTGATCGCCGAGGAGCGGCACGAGCACCTTGCCTTGGAGCATGGGATGCCGCGGCCTCCAGTTGATGTCGAAGAAATCCGCATAGGACGAATCCCTGCCCCACTCGAGCAGGTCGAGCCAGGCCGCGTTGTCGGCATGGCCGATTCCCATGTGGTTCGGAATGAAGTCGAGGATCTGTCCCATGCCTGCATGACGGAGAGCGGCGCAGAACGCCTCGAATTGATCCCAGTCTCCGATCTCGGGATTGATCGCATTGTGATCGACGACGTCATAGCCGTGCGTGCTGCCCGGGCGCGCCTTCAGATAGGACGACAGATAGACGTGACTGATGCCGAGATCCTTGAGGTAAGGCACGAGGCGCGTGGCGTCGGCGAACGTAAAGTCACGATTGAGCTGCAAGCGATAGGTCGCTGTCGGCACTCCGGGCACGGCAAGATCGGAGTTGTGCGCCGCACTCCGGTCTTGGGCGCCTGCCGTATCAGTCACTGGATGCCCTCTACCCAGGTCACGACTTCGGCCCACCCAGGAACCATGCAACGAACCAAGGCGGCATGGCCCGTCGCTTGGAAGTCGCGATATCCGGGTGCGTGCAGTAGATGTTCCGGGCATCCGGCGCGATCCATGATCGATCTGCGCTCGTCGCCGCCAAGTTGGCCACCAGCGTCAGTTGGACGCCATCGGCAAGACGCCAGCTGGCGTCCAGCACGTCGTCTTTCGACACATGATAGGAAGCGTCCCTGACCCAGGTGTCATTCAGCCGCGGCATTATCTCGCGCCGGCGGATCGTCAGCAGATCCTGATACAGTTGCACCCACCGTGCGCCCGGCGAGGATTCCGCTCGATCCCAATCGAGCTTGGAGCTTGCGAACGTCGATTCTGCGTTGGGGTCCGGAATCAGGGCGCGTGTCTCCGGATCGGAAAATGCCGGAAACCTTGCAAACTCCCGCCGCCGGCCATTGCGGATCGCGTCTGCAAGCTCGTCGTGAAAATCGCAGAAATAGAGGAACGGCGCCTCTTCGGCCCATTCCTCGCCCATGAACAGCAGCGGGACATGCGGCGAGAGCAGATGAATGGCGACCATCGCGCGCAACGGTTCGGCGATGATCAGCCGCGTCAGCCGCTCGCCGAAAGCGCGATTTCCGACCTGATCGTGATTCTGCAGGAAACCGACAAAGGCCATCAGAGGCAGATCGGCCGTCGGCTCCCCGCGCGGCGCGCCACCGCGATGGCGCGATGGCTCACCCTGGTAGACGAATCCCTGCGTCAAAGCGCGGCCGAGCAGGTCAATGGGGCGTTCTTGATAGTCGCTGTAGTAGCCTTCCGATTCGCGCGTCGCGATCACGTGGCATACGTGGTGGAAGTCGTCATTCCATTGCGCATCGTACCCGGCGCCGGATGTCCGCTTCAGATAACGGGCCTCGTTGGCGTCGTCTTCCAACACCAGATGGACATGCCGTCCAGGTTCGCAGCCGTCGCGGACGCTCTGCGCCAGCTCCGTCAGGACATGCGTCGCGCTATCGTCGCGGATGGCGTGCACGGCATCGAAGCGCAAGCCATCGAAGCGATACTCGTTCAGCCAATAGAGCGCATTGTGGATGAAGAACGAGCGAACGGCCGGCTGCGCGAAGTCGATCGCGGCACCCCACGGCGTATGGTGGCGCTCAGTGAAGAAAACGGGAGCGTAAAGCCCCAGATAGTTCCCATCGGGTCCAAAGTGGTTGTAGACAACGTCCAGAAACATCATCAGGTCGCGTTCATGCGCGGCATCGATCAGTTTCTTGAGATCGTCGGGATCGCCATAGGCCCGATCCGGCGCGAATGGTAGGACGCCGTCATAGCCCCAGCTGCGCCGGCCTGGAAAATCCGCGATCGGCATGAGTTCGACGGCCGTGACGCCGAGCCGCTCAAGCCAGTCCAGTCTCCTCCGAACGCCGTCGAAGTCTCCGGCACTCGAAAATGCCCCGACATGCAGCTCATAGAGAATGGCATCGCTCCAGGGCCGCCCGCTCCAATTGCCGCTGCGCCAACGGTATTCGCGCGGATCAACGACGAGACTAGGTCCGTGTACGTCGTCGGCCTGGAGCCGCGCTGCCGGATCCGCAACGCGCCTTCCGTCCGCAAGCTGGAACCAGTAGGCGGCGCCCACACCGGCGGCATCGGTTGTCAGCTCAAACCAACCCTTGCCGTCCGGCGACATTGGGAGGACGGCCTTCTCCAAAACAACGGAAACGCGGTCCTGCCCAGGCGCCCACAAGCGAAATCGCACTGTTCCGTCAGGCAACTGGCTCGCGCCGAACGGCATCTCGTGAGCGAAACTCGTCATTCGCGACTGGATTGCGGGGCCGAGATCGAAAGCACGATCAGCGAACGGCCCGCCACTGGAAGGAATGTGCCCATCGGAAATGTTTGTGACCGGTCGAAGGGCTCCGGCTCCGATGTATCCAAAATGCGCCGCCAGGCATCACCGATGGACAAATCCGGCAGCGTGAATTCGACCACCTCGTGGTACGCGTTCAGAATGATGAGCAGCAGGTCATCTTCGACGATGTGTCCGTCCTGGCCGACTGCCGGTCCGGCTCGACCGTTCAACAAGACTCCAATGCAGCGCGCCACCGGATCCTGCCATTGGCCCGAAGTCTTCTCCTGCCCCTGCGGCGTGAACCAAGTGATGTCCTTGATCCCGTCCGCGCAGGTCACGGAACCATGGAGATAGCGCATACGACGCAGGACGGGATGCATCTTGCGCAGTGCGATCATCTGTCGCGTGAACAAAAGCATGGACTCTTGAGGCGGGGCGAGCTGCCAGTCGATCCAGGTCGTCCCATTGTCCTGGCAATAGGCGTTGTTGTTGCCACCCTGCGAGTGGCTCAGTTCGTCGCCAGCCAGGATCATCGGCGTCCCCTGCGACAGCAGCAGCGTCGCCATGAAATTGCGCTTCTGCTGCTCGCGCTGGGCGATGATTGCGGTATCGTCCGTCGGCCCCTCGGCTCCGAAGTTGTAGCTGTGATTTTCGGAATGACCATCCTGGTTCCCCTCGCCATTGGCTTCGTTGTGCTTCTCGTTGTAGGAGACAAGGTCATTCAGCGTGAATCCGTCATGCGCGGTGGCGAAGTTGATGCTCGCCCACGGCCTTCGTCCGCGATGATCGAACAGATCAGCTGAGGCGCTGATGCGTCCCGCGACTTCCGGCAGCATGTGCTCGTCGCCCCGCCAATAGCGGCGTACCGAATCCCGGTACCGGTCGTTCCATTCTGCCCAGCCCGGCGGCAGCTGGCCCAAGCGATACCCACCCGGGCCGACGTCCCATGGCTCCGCGATCAGCTTGACGTCCTGCAGCAACGGTGCATGGCAGATCGCATCGAAGAACCCGCTGCCCGGATCGTAGCCGTGCGCCTCCCGCCCCAGGGTCGCCGCGAGATCGAAACGGAATCCGTCCACATGCATCTCGGAGACCCAGTAGGTGAGCGAATCCAGCACCATCTGCAGCACGCGCGGATGCGATACATTGAGCGTATTGCCGGTTCCGGTATCGTTGATGTAGTAGCGCTCCTGGCCCGGCAGCAGCCGATAGTAGGAGGCGTTGTCGATGCCCCTGAAGGCCAGCGTTGGGCCGAGATGGTTGCCCTCGGCGGTGTGGTTGTAGACGACGTCCAGAATGACTTCGATGCCGGCATCGTGCAGTTGCCGCACCATGGTCTTGAATTCGGCCACCAGCCCGGTCGACAGCAGTTGCGGGTCCGGCGCGAAGAAGCCGATCGTATTGTAGCCCCAGTAGTTCCTCAGATTCTGCTCGAGCAGGTGCGGCTCGTCGAAGCGCGCATGCAAAGGCAAGAGTTCGATCGCGCTGATCCCGAGCGCGCGGAGATAGTCGATGACCGGCTGGCTGCCGAGCCCGGCGCAGGTGCCGCGCAGCGGCTGCGGGAGCGCGGGATGCCGCATCGTGAATCCGCGCACGTGGGTTTCGTAGATGATCGTCTCCGACCACGGGATGTCCGGTTGGCGGTCTTCGCCCCACTGGAAACTACCATCTACGACCCGGCATTTCGGCATTGCGCGTGCGCTGTCCCGCCGATCGAATGAGAGATCCTCGCGCGGCGAGCCGATGCGATAGCCGAAGATCGCTTCGGTGCGCAGGAATCGCCCGTGGAAAGCCTGCGCATAGGGATCGAGCAGCAGCTTGTTCGGATTGAATCGGTGTCCCCTCTTCGGATCGTATGGGCCATGGACCCGATAGCCGTAGAGCGTGCCCGGCCGCGCATCCGGCATATAGCCATGCCAGACTTCGTCGGTGTATTCCGGAAGTGCGATCCGGTCGAGCTCGCGGACGCCGGCGGCATCGAACAGGCACAGCTCCACACGCTCTGCATTGGCGGAAAAGATCGCGAAGTTCACGCCCTTGCCGTCCCACGTCGCGCCCAACGGGTAGGGCCGGCCAGGCCAAATCCGGGCGCGCGGGGCGAACGGCGCCAGCACGCTGGAGGCCGGGCTCGGCGCAGCTTTGGCGCGGGCAATCAGGGCCTGCCGGCCAATCGACCCCAGATCGGTGCGCCGCATCAGGTTGCCTGCTGCTCGAGCACAAGGCTGCCGAGCGGTGGCAGCGTCAATTCGATGGAATAGGGCCGGCCGTGGAACGGCACCGGCTGCGCCTGCACGCCGCCACCGTTGCCGACATTGCTGCCGCCGTACATGGCGGAATCGGTATTCACGCGTTCGACATAGTATCCCGGCTCAGGCACGCCGATACGATAGCGTTCACGCGGCACGGGCGTGAAGTTGCACACCGCGACCGCGACCGGGTCCGTCGGCCCGGCGCGGCGCAAGAACGAGATGACGCTCCGCTCATGGTCCGTGGCATCGATCCACTCGAAGCCCTGGGCCTCGCAATCGAGCCGGTGCAACGCCGGAATTCCGCGATAGACCGCATTGAGGTCCCGCACCAGCGCCCGGACGCCACGATGGAACGGATCGGACTGCAGGTGCCAGTCGAGGCTTTCGTTGTAGTTCCACTCCCGCTCCTGCCCGAACTCGCATCCCATGAACAGCAGTTTCTTGCCTGGGTGCGCGAACATGAAGCCGAGATAGGCCCGCAAGTTGGCGAAGCGCTGCCATCGATCGCCCGGCATGCGACCGAACAGCGAGCCTTTGCCATGGACCACCTCGTCATGGCTGATCGGGAGAATGAAATTCTCGCTGAACGCGTACAACAGTCCGAAGCTGAGGTCATTGTGGTGCCACGGGCGATGGATCGGATCCTTGCCGATATAGCGGAGCGTGTCGTGCATCCAGCCCATGTTCCACTTGAAGCCGAAACCCAGGCCGCCGAGATAAGTCGGCCGCGAGACGGCTGGCCATGCGGTCGATTCCTCGGCAATCGTGACCGCGCCGGAATTGTTTCCATAGACCAGCTCGTTCAGTCGGCGCAAGAACGCGGTCGCCTCCAGATTCTCGTTGCCGCCGTAGCGGTTGGGGATCCATTCGCCCGCCTTGCGGCTGTAGTCGAGATACAGCATGGACGCCACCGCATCCACGCGCAGCCCGTCGATGTGATAGCGATCCAGCCAGAACAAGGCGTTGGACAGCAGGAAATTCGCGACCTCGTGCCGCCCGTAATTGTAGATCAGCGTGTTCCAATCCTGATGCATGCCGAGCCGCGGATCGGCGTGCTCGTAGAGATGCGTTCCATCGAAGTAAGGCAGCCCATGCACATCGGTCGGAAAATGTCCGGGCACCCAATCGATCAGCACGCTGATGCCCTCCTGATGGCAGCGGTCGACAAACCGGGCAAAGTCGGCGGGCGATCCGTGACGGCTGGTCGGCGCAAACAGGGAGATCGGCTGATAGCCCCATGACCCATCGAACGGGAATTCGCTGATGGGCAGCAGCTCCAGATGCGTGAAGCCCAGATCCTTTACGTACGGGATCAAGCGATCGGCGAGTTCATCGTAGGTCAGGTAGCGGTTGCCTTCCTCCGGAATGCGCGCCCAAGAGCCAAGATGGCATTCATAGATCGAAACCGGCGACGCCCGGCTGTTCCTTGCCTCGCGGCCGGTCATCCAGCCCGTGTCGTTCCAGGCGAAAGGTCGCGACCCATGTACGATCGATGCCGTTCGCGGCGGATGTTCGGCCTGGAACGCGAGCGGATCGGCCTTCAGCGGCAGTAGCCTGCCGTCGGCGGTCTTGATTTCGTACTTGTATACCTCACCGCGGTCCAGGCCGGGAACGAACAGCTCCCAGACACCGGCCTCGATCCGTCTGCGCATGGGATGCCGTCGGCCATCCCAGTCGTTGAACGCACCGACGACGCTGACCCGGCGCGCGTTCGGTGCCCAGACGGCGAAACTGACGCCTTTGACACCATCGATCTCGGTCAATTGCGCACCCAGCCGCTCATAGAGGCGCAGATGCGTTCCCTCAGCCAACAGATGCATGTCGAGATCGCCGAGCACCGGCGGAAACCGGTATGGATCGTCGATCTCAATGACGCGAGCTGCCAGGGCAAGGCGCAGGCGATAGGAGAATCGGCTTGGCACCGAACCGGTGAAGAAGCCGGTATCGTCCAGCTCCTGCAACTCGACGACTTCCGCGCCCCGATCGTCCAGGACCCACGCCCGGGTTGCTCCCGGATGGAAGCAGCGGATGGCAAACTGGCCAGGCCCGGACCCATGCAGCCCTAAGATCGCAAACGGGTCACCGCTATCGCCATGAATTAGAGAGTCGATTTGCCCGCGAAGATCATGACCGCGCGCACGCTCTGCCGACCGGGAGTCCATTCCAGCAGCCGACGGACCCGGCGGGATGTGGCCCTTCGACTTGTCACGCTTCGTCACGCTTGCCGCCTTTCTTCGCGCCAAGCGAATCAAGCAGGACATGCATTCCCGTTACGGGAATGCGCAGCCAGCCCGGCCGGTTGCTGGCCTCGTAGCAGATCTCGTACAGGGCCTTATCCAGTGTGAACAGATCAAGCAAGCGGGTCGCTTCCGCGCGCTTCGACGGGTTGCTCGGACAATCGCCGATCGCGTCGTAGTAGCCGTTGAGGAACGCTGCCTGTGCGCATTTTCGCCACTCTGCAGCATGAGGCTGCAATTTCACCATCGACTCAGGGTCATGCTCCGCAAATGCGAACAAAGCCGCCCACTCGGCATATTCGAAGGACCGCAGCATGCCGGCAACGTCCTTGAAGGAGCACGACTTGCTCCTGCGCTCCTCCAGCGACCGCGCCGGCTCGCCTTCGAAGTCGACGATGTAGAAATCATTCTGGGCAACCAGCACCTGGCCAAGATGATAGTCGCCATGCACCCGGGTCTTGCTCGCCGCGATCTTGCCCGCTGCAAGCTTGTCGATGGCGGCAATGCATTCATCTTTGCGCAACAGGAGGCGCCCGACCGCATCGCGGACTGCCTCATCCGCAACGTTGCCGCTTGCCTTGGAAAGGGCCGCGAAGGCCGATTTCGCCTGAGCCTTTGCGCCGTCGCGCCAGCGGGACAAATCGCTCGCGGTGACCGGCTCGGGCGCAAAAGCGGGATTGTTCGCGTCGCAAGCGAAGGCCCGATGCAGCTCGGCAGTCCGGCGGCCCAGCGTGGCAATCTGTCCCAGATAGGAAGCATGGCGTTCGGTAGGGTCGATTGGCTCGGCCTGTTCGACCAGGCGAAGCTGGTCGAATATCCGGTCGAGATAGTCGATGGTGAACGACCATCCGTCGCCCTGATTGCGGACAAATCCGGTCAGCACGGCCAATGCGTGCCGTGTCCCGTCCTTGGCAATCTGCTCGGCTGTCCCAAGCAAAGGCGGTGTATTTCGATACTGGGCTGTTTCGGTCAGGAATCGCGCGACCTCGAGCTCCGGATGTTCGCCTTCCGACAGCCGGCGGTAGAGCTTGAGCACGGCGTGGTCGCTGATGATGACGGAGCTGTTGCTTTGCTCGACGCCCATGCGGCGAATCTCCGGCGCCTCGCCCAAATCGACCGACGCCAATTGCTTGGTCGAGTCGAAGCGTGTAACGCCATCCGCGCCCGGAAGTTCGGTCTTCCGCCGCATGGCATCGACAACGGCCAGAACGAACGCATCGGATGTCAGGGCATCGAAGATCGCCCCGACCTTCGCGCCGCGCCGCGTCCTCGCCAGAGTGAAGGGCGTCAACGGCCAATTCAGCGTGCCCGCCGCCTCGTCCCAGGATGTATCGAGCGGCAGGAAGTAGCGATGCGTGGTCCTGCCATCCTCCAGTTCCATGGACGCCATGAGCAGCAGATACTCGCTGCGCTCATGGACCAGCTTGCCGAGCGCGGTCATGCCCGATTTCCTGATGCGCTCGCCCTTGGCCGCGAACCAGCGTTGCTTGGAGATGAAGGCGGGCAGAATGACGCCGCCCAGCTCTTGTTCTTCCCGTCCGCTCAGTAGGTTGTTCCATCCGTCGCGCATCACCAGGGTGGTGAATTCCGGCATCGGTTCCGGGACGGCGCCGTGCCATCGCGGGGCGTCCGCCTGCTCCGGCAGGACGAACCAGTAGAAGCCATATCCCGGCAATGTCAGCAGATACGGCAGGTCGCCGATCGGCGGGAATGCGCTGCGCCCCAATAGCTCGACCGGCACGCGGCCCCGAAACCGCGACAGATCGAGTTCCACCGCTTGCGCTGAGCGCGACAGATTGGCGACGCACAGCAGGGCCTCGTCCTCATGCTCGCGCAGGTAGGCCAGCACCTTGCGATTGCCCGGATAGAGGAATCGCAGCGTCCCCATGCCGAAGGACGCATGCTGCTTGCAGACGGCAATAAGCCGCTTCATCCAGTTGAGCAAACTGGATGGGTTGCGCGCCTGCGCTTCGACATTCACCGTGTTGTAGCCATAGATCGGATCCATGACCGGCGGCAAATATAGCCGCTGCGGATCGCATGCGGAGAAACCGCCGTTGCGGTCCGAAGACCATTGCATGGGCGTGCGCACGCCATCGCGGTCGCCGAGATAGACGTTGTCGCCCATCCCGATCTCGTCGCCGTAGTAGATCACCGGCGTTCCGGGCATCGAGAACAGGAGGCTGTTCAGCAGTTCGATCTTCTCCCGATCGTTGCCGAGCAGCGGAGCGAGGCGGCGGCGGATTCCGAGATTGATCCGCATCCGAGGGTCGGTGGCATAGAAGCTCCAGAGATAGTCCCGCTCCCGGTCCGTCACCATCTCCAGAGTCAGCTCGTCGTGATTGCGCAGGAAGATTGCCCATTGGCAGTTCCCCGGGATCTCCGGCGTCTGCCGCATGATATCGGTGATCGGGTGGCGGTCTTCCTGTGCGATCGCCATGTAGATGCGCGGCATGAGCGGGAAATGAAAGCACATGTGGCATTCATTGCCCTCGCCGAAATAGGACGACACGTCCTCCGGCCACTGGTTGGCCTCGGCCAGCAGCATGCGATCGGGATACTTGGCGTCGATCTCCGCGCGAATCTTCCGGATGACCTCGTGTGTCTCGCGCAGGTTCTCGCAGTTGGTGCCCTCGCGCTCGATCAGATAGGGGATCGCATCCAGCCGCAGCCCGTCGACGCCGGTATCGAGCCAGAACCGCATGACGCGGACGATTTCCTCCAGCAGCCTCGGATTGTCGAAGTTGAGATCGGGCTGGTGCGAGTAGAAACGGTGCCAGTAGTACGCTCCGGCAACCGGATCCCAGGTCCAATTCGACTTCTCCGTATCGGTGAAGATGATCCGCGCATCTTCGTATTTGCGGTCGGTGTCGCTCCAGACATAGAAGTTGCGCGCGGCGCTCCCCGGCTTGGAGCGGCGCGCATGCTGGAACCAGCGGTGCTGATCGGATGTGTGATTGATGACGAGTTCCGTTATGACCCGGATGCCGCGGTCATGACAGCCGCGCACCAGCCGGCGAAAGTCCCGCATCGTCCCGTAGGCTGGATGAATGCCGCGGTACTTCGCAATGTCGTAGCCGTCATCCTTAAGCGGTGAAGGGTAGAACGGCAGCAGCCACAGAGCCGTGATGCCCAGGTCTTGGAAATAGTCGAGCTTGCGCGTCATGCCTTCGAAATCGCCGATGCCGTCATTGTTCGCATCGCAGAAGGCCTTGACGTGCGCCTCGTAGATGAGAGCGCTCTTGTACCAGAGCGGATTGCTGCGGGTGGACACCTCCTTCAGCCGGTCGGTCTGAAGACCTGATTGCAGCGGGATGTTCATGTCAGCGCCTCCACCGGTGTCAGCCGCCAGATGGCGCAGGGATTGGTCGCGGGATCCAAACGCAAGTGTTGAATCTTGCCGCGCCACTGGAAGGAGGTTCCGCTCAACAGGTCTTCGACCTGGATGCCGGCATCATCGGCCAGCCCGAACTCCCACAGCGGCACCTCGAAGTTGCAGGCATGAGCATGATGCGGATCAAGATTGACCGCGATCAGGAGCGTATTGTCTTTCGCTGCGGTCATCTTGCCGTAGAGCAGGATGTTGTCGTCGAAGGCGTTGTAGAATTGCAGATTGGTCAGCTCGTGAAGCGCAGGGTTGTCGCGCCTGATGCGATTGAGCTGCGCGATATGCTCGCGGATGTTGCCCGGCCGGTCCCAGTCCCACGCCTTGATCTCGTATTTCTCCGAGTCGAGATATTCCTCCTTGCCTTGGATCGGCGTGGCTTCGCACAGCTCGAAGCCGCTATAGATGCCATAGCTGGCCGACAACGTGGCAGCGAGCGTCGCGCGGGCAATAAACGCCGGCCGCCCTCCGGTCTGCAGGTGAACGGGATTGATGTCCGGCGTATTGGCAAAAAAGTTCGGCCTATAGTACTCCTTGGGCTCCTGTTGCGTGAGCTCGGTCAGATATTCGGTCAGCTCCGCCTTGGTCGTCCGCCACGTGAAGTAGGTATAGGACTGCGTGAAGCCAACCTTGGCCAGCCGCTTCATCATCTTCGGCCGCGTGAAGGCCTCGGACAGGAAGACGACATCGCGATGCGCGCGCTGCACCTCGCCGATCATCCACTCCCAGAACGGCAGCGGCTTGGTATGCGGATTATCGACGCGGAAGATCTTGACGCCCTGATCGACCCAGAACATCACGACATCGCGCAAGGCGTACCACGCGGACGGATAGGCATCTCGATAAAGATGAAGGTTGACAATATCCTCGTACTTTTTCGGCGGATTCTCGGCGAACTTGATCGTGCCGTCTGGCCGCCAGTCGAACCATTCCGGATGCTCCTTGATCCACGGATGATCGGGCGAGCACTGAATGGCGAAATCGAGCGCAATTTCCAGGCCGTGTGCGTGCGCGGCTTCTACCAGCCGCCGGAAGTCCTCCAGGGTTCCAAGGTCCGGGTGGATGGCCGTATGCCCGCCGTGCTCCGATCCGATTGCGTAGGGGCTCCCCGGATCATCGGGTCCGGCCTTGAGGCTGTTGTTGCGCCCTTTGCGGTTGCGCTCACCGATCGGATGGATTGGTGGGAAATACAGGACATCGAAGCCCATCTCCCGCACATAAGGCAGCCGGGCAATCACATCGTCGAAGTTGCCGCTGCGCGCCGTGGTGCCGCTCTGCGAGCGCGGCATCAATTCGTACCACGCCGAATAGACTGCGGCCTGCCGATCGGCGATGACCCGCAATTCCACGGGATAACGCGAGACGTTCGTGCGATCCGCACAGCGTACGACAACGGCATGGACCTCGTCGGTCAACAACAAGTCCACCAGCTCATCGGGTTTCTGGCGCAACCGCTCGGCGTGTACGAGCAGAACATCGAGGGTCTCGCGATAGTTGCCCTTGGCACGATCCCTTGCCTTCTCAATGAGTAGGCAACCCTCGTGGAGCTCCAGCGCGAGATCCTGACCCGCCGCGCGGCGCTTGACGAGATCGGCTTGCCAACTGCCGAACATGTCGCGCCATGCCTCGATCGTGTAGCGGTATTCCGCGTTCTGCGTGAGCGGGATCCGCCCAATCCACCGATCGTTGTCGAACAGTTCCATCGGCGCTTCCGACCACTCGGCGTCGTTCGCCGTGCGGTACTTGATTCGCGCCTGGAGCTTGTCATGACCGTCGGAGAAAATATCGCCCCAAACTTCGAAAACGTCCCCGACGACCCGCTTGACCGGAAATCGGCCGCCATCGAGTTCGGGATAGACCCGTTCGATCGCGACCCGGTGCGCGGCCAGTTCATCGAGGCGGGTCCGCGATCCTGCGGCAAAGATCGGCGCGGGTTCTCGCTCACCGCCGCCTGGAGAGCGTGTCATGCGCTCCCCGCGGAAGATGCGGGCTTCGAGCGGTTCAAGCGTAATGACATCACCCGGCGCAAAGTCAAGTTGCGTGCTCTGCGGCGTGACATCGGTGAACTTGCCGAACAGGCCGCCGGTCTCGGCGATCAGCGGGGCAATCGCAATGTCGTGGGAGCACTGCTCATCGGGATTGAGCAGAATGATTGCACAGCTATCGGCACCCACCGGGTGACCCCCCGCGAGGCGAAGCAGACCGATCACTGGATTGCCGGGAGCGGTGATGCGTCGCTGCTGTCCTTCGGCATTGAGCGCGGGAACCGATGCCTTCATCGAAAGGGCCGACGAAATGAAGTCGGTCAGGTCGATATCGGTTTGTTCCCACTCCTCCGGTCTGGTCCTGACCACATCGAGCTTGCGGCGGAATCCGTACTCGTAGCCCATCGGCATCATGACGCCGGAAGAGAAGCAGGCTGCAAACAGCAGATGAAACTTCAGCCGCGCCAGCATCAGCGCGGCGTTGTCCTGGGCCGCTTCCGCCGCAAGACGGTCGGTATCATGGCTCTCAGGGAAAGCGACGGAAGGTGCGATCAGGCGGAACTGCTCGTACTGATCCAGCAGCCACGGCGCACGGAAATCCCACCATTTGGCGCTGTTGAAGATGTAGTCGAAGCCGGCTCTGGTAAGCTTGTCGACTTGTTCAGTGGTGCATCCAAGGGTCTCGGCAAAGAATGCGAGACTTGGAACGGTTTGACGCTCGCTCTTGATGATCTGCCGCCAGACTTCCGCAGGCACCTGATAGGCGGCATCGCACCGGAATCCGCTGAAGCCGAGACGGGCGTAGTGGTGCACATACTCCGTCCAATAGTGAATAAGGGCAGTGCGCGCAGCCGGTGCCTCGTAGTCCAGCTCGGCCAGATCCTCCCAGATCGTGACTTTGGTTGGATCATCGGGGTCGACGGCACGCGGCGAACGGAGCGCGCCATCGAGTTCGCGTCGGTACCAGTCCGGGTGATCGGAAGCGAGGACCGCATCCTTGGCGGTGTGGTTGATTACCAGATCCATCATCACGCGAAGGCCGTACCGCTTCGCCTCGGCCGTGAACCGCTGCAAGGCCATCGGCGCTTCGGGCTTGGGCAGATCGCCGCGCGCAAGGTCGCTGACGCTGTAGGGATCCTTGATTGCGTAGATGCTGCCTGAGGCTCCCGAAGCGTGGAACGGATTCAAAAAGACCCAGTTGAACCCCATGCCCGCGATACGGGGGAGATGGGAAATCCAGTTCGTGATCGGGCCAACGAGAGGTGGGAACAGATTGTAGATTCGCGGCCCAACTATGTGCGCGCCCGCTGCCGCGGCACCCGCCACTTTCTGGGACTTTATCGGCACCGACGTCGCGGCCCGAGATCTGGATCGCTGGGTCATTGAAGTCTCCCGCGACGGATCTAGGTCACAATCTCAGCAAATAAGCCTTTCCCGCAGAAGCAGCGGAGAAACCTAGGTCTTTTGCTCTTGAGTTTGCCGGCCGCCGAGTCGCTAGCAACCGACACCAGGCGCGCGCACGGCACAGACTGGCGTACTAATAACCGCGATATGCATCAGCGGTTCCCGCCCACACGGGCGTATCTGCTCTGAGCGGTATCGTGTCTGCCTTTTGCCGATGGTTCAAGCTTTTTTTGTCCCTCCCTGGCGCAGGAGATGGACGCGAACAGCAGGTCCGTCGCGATGCGCTTGTGGGTGCGAGCCTTAACTCGGCACACAGTGCAGCGTCGGCGAATGCAATCTCACGGCATCACGATGCAGGCGAGCATTTCATTCGACGATCGATCTCAGAAGCGAACTGCATGATCATCGTGTGAATCGTCTCATCGCACGTCTACGCGCCGCGGAAAATGGCACTACAACTGCCGCAATGGAACTTTCCACTGTTGTCATTTGATATTGCACGCTCGGAGTAGAGTGCCTACCTTCTGTCTTGGAGGCGTGCAGAACGCATATTGTCGGCAAGAATCGTCCAAAACGGATAAGACGAGGCGCACTGCGCCCGCTCAAAGCAGTAAAGCGTCCGCACCAACGGCTGCAAGAACAGTCGACCGTACGCCATTCGCTGATTCCGTCAGCGTCGCCATTCCAGCTATCGAAGGGAGGAAGCGATGGGCAAGCCAGTAAGAACAACGACGCTTACCACCCGCCAGGATGAAATCCGGGATCGCGCCCTGAAGATCTGCGAGGCCGAGCACGCGGCTTGGCTCACACGCGAGCATTGGGACCGTGCCTGCTTCGAGTTGGAGCTTGAAGAAATGAAGGGCTCGGATCAGGAGCGGACCAACTCGCGCAAGCGCAGCGGATAGTCGCTGTCGCCAGACGGCTTCGTGCGACGTTAAGTGGTCGAAACACACCAAGCGAGCCTCTGAGAAGCTTCGATGGATTGTCTCTCAGTCTTCGCTGTGTCTGACTCCAGTCGCTAACCGCAATCAAGGGATCGTCAGCAGACCTATCGCCTACGGACGGATTGTTCGTCGTGGGTTCTGGCTGAGGGGGACCGGCACGCTTCGTCCTTCCGCGCTGAGCGAGTCCGTCCCGGCTCAGATGCCGGATCTTCCTGTTGCCGGCAATCACACGGACCCCTAACGCGGGATTCGTCTCGAGAAGGCCATGCCGCTTGGCGTGACCATGGGGACTTCGAAGGGTACTGACGGCTCGGCCACCTGTACTGGAGTTCGACAGTTTCGACGGAGGGCCAGGGCAGAGGGAGAGTGTTTCACCTACTGTCCATACTGACACTCGCGCGCTCGACTTGGGCCAAACTGAGCATCGACGGCAGATCTGGAGATGTCAGGCGGATGTCCGACAGCGGACCTCTCTTACCGAGGCAAGGATCGGCGAAAGAGTGCCAAAACCAGGCCAGACATCGCAACTAAGCGAACCTCTGGAAGCGATAAGGCGACGGATCAATGATGGGCGCGGCGCCTGTCACCAGATCGGCTATCAGATGCCCAGCGCCCGGCGCGATGCCAAAGCCGTGGCCGGAGAAGCCACTGGCAATGAAGAAACCGGGAATCGCCGGAACCGGAGAAATGACAGGAACTGCATCCGGTGTTACATCGATCAATCCGGCCCAGCGCTCCAGGACTTGCATGCCTCGGAAGATCGGAAATGCCGCACCCAGATTCCGGGCGCCGTGTTCCAGCACCTTTTCATTCGGTTCGGGATCGAGGACGCGCACCTGTTCGAACGGCGTGACGGCATCGAGCGGCCAGCGCCGGGGCATCCTCCATTCGTCGATGAACCGCCGCCCGACGCGGAGCCGAATCTCGTGCCACTGCCGTATTGCGCTCGACAGGAAATCGCCGAAGAAGCGGAAGCTGTCCGGCACGATCTCCGCAATATTGGCGTTGCGCTGGGCAACCGTATAACCGCCATCGAGCCGCTTGCGGAACGCGAAGTTGCCGGCGCCGGCCGCAGGCTCCGGTGCGCCGGGGAGCGGCGCGATGCGCATTACCGACCCGAGGATCTTCAACTGCGGGAAGCGGATGCCGAGGTTGCCGCAGAACAGGCTGCTCCACGCTCCGCCTGCCAACACGACCTGGCTGCAGCGAATCGCGCCATGCTCGGTGATCACGCCGGAGATCGCGCCGGCAGCGGTCTCTATCCCGCGCACGGCGCAGCGCTCCAGCACCGCCGCGCCGGCGCACCGCGCCGCATCGGCAATTGCGGCGGTCGCCAGCTCCGGTTCGGCGTTGCCGTCGCCGGGCGAGTAGAGCGCGGCTTTCCAGCGGCGAGCCGAGCCCGGCAGCAGCCGCTCGATTTCCACAGCTCCGATCAGGCGTGTATCCATCTGGAACGGCCGGGCAGATTCCAGCCAGGCCTCGTACTGCGCCGCTTCCCTGGCGCTGGCGCAGAGATAGACAATGCCGCGCTGGCGGTAGCCGGTCTCGGCGCCGGTGCGCGCGTTCATCCGCTCCCACAGGCGCAGGCTCTCTACCGCGAGCGGGATCTCCGCCGGGTCGCGGCCCATCTTGCGGCACCAGCCCCAGTTCCGGCTCGACTGCTCGCCCGCAATACGCCCCTTCTCGCACAGCGCTACCGAAACGCCACGCTCTGCCAGGCACAGCGTCGTGCTAGCGCCGATGATGCCGCCGCCGATGACGACGACATCAACTGTGCTGTGCAGATCGGAAGGTTGGGCGAGCGACGCGACTCGGGGACTTACCATGCGATACGCTGATAGGGATGATGTGCGGGCGCACCCGGGCACAGCAGCAGAGAGCTGGTCCCGCATTCGAAGATGACGGAGAATAACGTGGCAGAAGGTTCGCCAGAGGAAGTCGCCTTCGAAATCGAATCCGGATAGCCTTCTTCGTCAGCAAGCAGCGAGGCGATGGCCGCCGCGTCCGGCTGCGCCGGCAGCTTGCGCCGCAGTACCTCATAGCGATGGCGGCTCGACGGATAGGTCGCCTGCAGCTCCGCCGCGGATTCATCGGCAGCGACGTCACGATCGAGTGCGTGGTTGGTATGCAGGGCAGGACTGCCGTGTTGGGCGATTCGGACGCCGATGTGCGCGGCGACTTCGATGCCAGCGACGGAGCCCGTGGCGTCACCCAGCAGGTAGGAGCGCCCCGCCATGTGCGGCAAAACCTGCAGCGCGTCCAGCGCCGCGGGGACCGAGCGCTCTCGCAGGATCAAGCGCCGGATAACCTGGCTGGGCAGGCCTGGCACTGTCGTCGACAGCATCAGGTCATTGTTGACGAAGGCGAGACCGTACCGGTTGCAGCCGACCCAACCAAGCGCGCCAAAGGACCCGATGATTGCTTGCTCGAATCCATCCGGTCCGAAATGCAGGAACAGCACGAGTTCAGGCGCGAAAGATAAGGGCGCGTCCCAGTTCTGCGCCACCAGCGCGCCGCTTGGCGTGCCGACCGCAATCGCCGAGCATCCGGCCACCGCCGGAACTCCGAACAACTCAAAGCCGCTCCGCAGCAGCACGTCGACCGGATCGCATTCGGCACCGGCCGCGATGCCGCTCAGCTCCGCCGCGATCTCGGGCGCGCGCAGCGCGATTGCCGGCAAGATCGCGGCGGCATGTCGGCGGGCGGTCTCGTAGGCACCGCTGCCGCGCGCGGCCCGCATGGTGGCCAACGCGCCCGCGATTTCGGTGCGGAACCGCCGCCCGTGCTGGCGGCCGCGCTCGGGCGGTGCGCCGTGCAAGGCTACGACCGGGATGGCGCTCCCACTCATCGCTTCCGTCCCGCCAGCAGATCGACTGCCAGGATGACGGCGACCGTGATCACGATGGTAAGAGTGGAGACCGCGAAGATCGCCGGGCTGAAGGATGTGTTGCTTTGCTGGAACAGCCAGATCGAAAGCGGAAAGACGTCGATGGTGTAGAGGAAATAGCTCAGGGTGAATTCGTTGAACGAAATGATGAAGACCAGCAGCGCGCCGGACACGATGCCTTCGCGCGCCAGCGGCAACACGATCTCGACGAACGCACGCAGGCTCGAAGCGCCGAGGGTCTTGGCCGCTTCCTGCAGCACCGGATCGATGCCGCGCATGGCGGCCATGCAGTTCCGCATCATGAAAGGCAGACCGATGATGGCATGCGCGATCACGATCTGGCCCATGCCGAGATCGAGCCCGCTTTGGCTGACCAGCATCAGCAGGGCAACGCCGAGGACGACGGTTGGAAACACGACTGGTAGACCGAGCATCTCTTCGACGAAGCCGCGCCCCGGAAAGCGCGCCCGCACCAGCGCATAGGACGCCGGCACGCCCGCTAGGACGCAGACCACGGAGGTGGCAGCGGCGATCTGCAGACTTACCGCCAGCGATTCCGCGAGGCGGGCGATCGTGGCGCTGGGACCGGCCAGAAGCGACCAGACCTCGTCATACCAGCGCAAGCTGAGGCCCGGCGGCGGGAATTGCAGGGTCGCTCCTGCCGTGAACGACATGAGGACGACCATGACGATTGGCGCTAGCAGCAGCAGGATCAACACCAGGGTGATCCCTTTGACGATTGCCGCCTCCAGCCCCTGGCGGCCGATGTGGGTGATCTCGTTCATGCGTGCCGCCCATGTGGCGCCACCAACCGGTTCAGCGCCTGGATGCCGAGAGCAAGGACCACGAGCACGGCCGACAAGGCAGCGCCCAGCGGCCAGTTGAGCAGTGGGCCCATCTCATTGCGGATCAGAACGGCGATAGTCGTGACCTTAAGGCCGCCGAGCAGCAACGGCACAACGAAAGCGCCGGTGTTGAAGCCAAACACCAGGACCGCGCCTGCCGCGATGCCCGGCCAGGCCAGCGGCAGGATGATGGTCCGGTATACGCTGAGGCGACTCGCGCCCAACACGCTCGCAGCCTCTTCCAGCGCAATCGGGATCGATCCGAGCGCTGCCGCCATGGGCAGCACTGCGAGCGGAATCGTCGTCTGCACCAAGCCAAGCAGGACACCGGTGCGGTTGAACAGCAGCGAGATGATGCGTTCCTGTCCGGTGGCCAGCGCGACGGCGCGATTCAAGAGTCCGTCTGGGCCGAGGATCGCCATCCAGCCGAAGCTCTGCACCAGCAGGCTCACCACCATCGGCAGCATGATGCAGACGAGGACCATGCGGCGCATGAACGCCGACGGCGTGCGGGTCATGTAAAGGGCGATCGGAAACGCGACGATGGTCGTGATGACCGCGCTCAACAGCGCCAGCCAGACCGTATCGACGATGATCAGCACGTAATAGGGATCGAGCAGGGTCGCATAGGCGCCGAGCGACCAGCTCACCCATTCGGCACTCTGCGTACCGAAGCTGAGACGCAGGATGACCAAGCTGCAGGCGGCGAGCAGGCCGATTAGAAGTCCGGCCGGGGTCAGCAGCAGGGCCAGTCCCCAGCCGGTCCGGCGCGATCCAACCGTCCCGCTCGTCGGCGCGCTCGATCTCCCAATCCTGGCCATCGCCGCATGCACGCTCATTGCTGCAGCAATCTCGCATGTTCGGCATGAATGGTCAGCCACACATTGCGATCAGGCAGCGCGCCGAAGTCGAGATCATGGGTCGATTGGGCGACGATTTGCTGGCCGTCGGGCAGCTCGACCTGCCAGCGATGAGCGCCGGACTTGAACTGGCTGGCCACGACCGCGCCGCAGATCCCGCCCTCGATCGGTCGGACCGACAGCGCGACATGCTCGGGCCGGCACATGACAATTGGCTGGCCGCGCCCGTCACGCCGCTCGCCCGGCACCTTCAGCACCATGTCGAGAACGCGAACCAGGTTGTGTTCGTCGCCGCAGGAATCGACCGATTGTGGCACGAGGAAATTGGCGTCGCCGAGAAAGTCCGCAACGAACTTGGAGGCCGGCGACCGATAGACAACCACCGGCGACCCGACCTGGACGATCCGCCCGGCACGCATGATGGCGAGGCGGTCTGACATCGCCGAGGCGGTCTCCTGGTCGTGGGTCACATAGATCGCGGCGAAGCCCAGCCGCTTCTGGATGTTGCGCAGCTCGATCGCCATGTAGTCGCGCAGCCGGCGGTCGAGCGCCGCCATCGGCTCGTCGAACAGCACGACCTTGGGTTCCGTCACCAGCGTGCGCGCCAGGGCGACACGCTGCAATTGCCCGCCGCTCAGCTCCCTCGGATAGCGACCGGCGAACTCCGCCGGCGGCAACTGGACAAGGTCGAGCATCTTGTCAACGCGCTCGCCGATCGCTCGCTGCGGGACGCGCTGCATCCTGAGGCCGAAGGCGACATTCTCGCGCACGTTCATGTGCGGAAAGGCGGCGAGTGATTGGAATACCAACCCGATGTTGCGCCGGTGCGGTGGGATATCGACGACGCTCCTGCCTTGGACCCGGATGTCGCCGGCGCTCGGATGGTCGAGCCCGGCGATCATCCGCATGGTGGTGGTCTTGCCGCAGCCGGACGGCCCGAGCAGCGAGACCACCTCGCCCGGGAATACCTCCAGCGACACATGGTCGACGGCGCGCACGACGCCCCGCGCAAAACTGCGGGAGACGTCGATCAGCTGAAGTATTGGCACGGACTCGCTCATGCGCGTCTCGGTGAAGGCAAATTTCAGAACAAAGATGGGACCGGCGCGGGAGGGGCGCCGGTCCCCAGCTCAGGGAATCAACTGACTGCGGTGGTGTAACGCTTGATCCAGTCCTCGCGGACGCTCGCCAAGTGCGCCGCGTCCACCTTAACGGTGCGATTCTTGATCACTTCCGGCGAAGGGATGTACGGGCTGTTCATGGCTTTGTCGGACATGACGGCGTTCTCGTTGATCGGGCCGTACCAGACCTCCTCGGCCATTTTGCCTTGCACTCCGGCGTCGAGCGCGTGATTGACCAGCGCGGCGATCACCTCGGTGTCGCCGGGATGGCCCTTCGGCACGACCATGTATTGCAGGTCGACGAAGAAGCCTTCCTCCAGGTCGTAGGTGCCGCTGACGTTGTAGTCCGGATTGGGGATGAAGTTCGACATCTCGAGCGGCGAGTAGACGCCGCCGGCATTGAGCGAGGAGGAGCGGAACATCTCCGCCAGCTGATTGGCGTTGGAGGAAATGAGCAGCGAGCGCTCCTTGAGCTCGGCCAGCCTGGCGAAGCCAGGATCCGGATTCATCGCATCGCCCCCCGCCATCCTCGCCGCGACGATGATCAGTTCCAGCGCATAGAGGTTGTCGGCGGGCGGCAGGAAGATCTTGCCCTTGTTCGAATCATCCCACAGCACATTGAACGACCTTGGCGCGTCGCTGTAGGTCTTGGTGTTGAAGACCAGCCCGTCGCTCCAAAGGAAATAGCCGGTGCCATAGCCGTTGGCGCCGGTCCGGTAGTCCGCCGCGACCTGGCTCAGGTTCGGCAGCGCATCGGCCGGCAGCTTCTCCAGCAGGCCCGCATCGGCGAGGGTGTTGGCACCGAATCCCGAGAGAATTACGAGATCGTACTGCGGCCGTGCGGCCGACGCCTTGATCTTTGCAATCATGTCGGAGGTGGTGCCGGTGAGATCGGGAATGATCTGGCGCCGGTCTTCGTCTGAATGTCTGCAGGCGGATGTTGCGCACCGCCGCCTGACCGGTCGCGTCGGACCACGTCAGGACACGAATCTCCTTGCCGGAGAACTCGGCCGCCGATGCCCGGCGAATCCACGGCATCTGCAAGGCGGTGGCCGCCGCCGCGGCGCCGGCCACGAAGGTCCGGCGTGATACGGATTTCATCGAGGGAGGACGCTTTCGCTCCATGTGATGTCTCCTTTTGTCGAGCGCTTTCCCTGTCAAGAAACCACGCAAAGCCCACGCTGATTGGAAGGGGTCAGTCTGATGCCCGTGCGCGCGTCACGGCGACGGTCTCGCTGATGCCGAACCCGCAGGCGAGCGCAGCATGTGGAAGACCATCCCTTCCTTGATCTCCCACCTTCCTCGCTCGTTGAAATCGAGCACGTCCCATTCTGCCGTGCGCGGCGGAAGCTGATGCCGGTCGAGTAGCCGGTGCGGTTGTAGTATTCGGGGCGATCCTGCGCACCGGCTTGCGCACCAAAGCGTCGATCTCCCGCGCCGAAGCGCCGGGGCGCATCGCGGCGAGTGCCACATCTTCCCAGCCTCGGTCACGATGTCGGCGGCGCGGCGCACTCGTCGCTCGCCGGTCCCATAGAGACCGTGCGCATCTGGGTCGCGTGGTAGCGCTCGACGCAGCCGTAAAGCTCCAGCAGCGTCAGCTCGCCGCGCACGCCCTTCGGGATCCAGTTGGCGTGGCACACGTCGTAGCGGTAGCCCGACATGATGTGATGCGGCAGTCCGGTATACTCGCAACCCGCCTTGACGCCGGCGTTGAAGACGGCAGCGGCGACCTCGGTCTCGAGTACGCCATCGTGCATCGCGGCTAGGGCAGCGCGCTGCTCGATCTCCGCGATCTCGCCCGCGCGCCGCAGATATCCGACCTCCGCTTCCGACTTGATCAGACGCACCTGCGCGACCAGCCGGCTGGCATCAACCACGCGGGCGCCGGCAAGCCCGGCGGACAGCGCCTCCGACATCGCGGCGGTCAGAAACCAGCTCTGCTTCTCGAGCCCGACGGTCTTGTGCTGGCCGAGCGCGCGCGCGCAGCGCAGCGTGACATCGGCCATGTCGTCGCCTTCCTTCCAGGTCGAGGCGTGTTCCAGCCAGGAATATTCGTTGACGTTGCCGCGCTCCAGGAAGCGCACCAGCAGTTCGGGGGCGCGGCCGCGTGCGACGAGCGCGACCTGGTAGGCGAAGTAGCCGGAGGTCTGGTAGCCCGTCAGGTAATAGATGTTCTCCGGCGCGTGGATCAGCAGCAGGTCGATGCCCACCCGCTCCATCTCGGCATGTACACAGCCGACACGAGCCCGAAACTCCTCGGTGGAAAAGGCCTGCCGGTTTCCAGTCATTCTAAGCCCGCGCCTCCCTGCGCTGGGTTTCGATGGTGCATTCCCGTAATGTGGATGTCAAACTAAAAATCTTCCCATATAGTGGCAATATCGAATGGTTGTAGCGGGCTGAGCGCGTTGTGCGGGGCGCCTTCCAGGACCTCAATCGGCAGCGCTGCCGTGGCGGCTACTCCGCTGCGGTCCTGAGTGCAATCCGATGCCATACGGCTTTC
Organism: Dongiaceae bacterium; assembly: GCA_041398065.1. Classification (GTDB taxonomy): domain Bacteria; phylum Pseudomonadota; class Alphaproteobacteria; order Dongiales; family Dongiaceae; genus Dongia_A. The sequence goes on from JAWKVL010000059.1 coordinate 25,465, forward strand.
TTTCGAGCAGGCGCCCCGGCGCGGCGGCCGTGGTTCAGGCGCCGCTCCAGATAGCCGGCAAACAGCGACATGGGCCAGGCGATCGCGAAGTAGATCAGGCCGACCAGCACGAATATGTGCATGGGCAGGAAATACTCAGACATGATGAGGCGCGCTTCCAGCATCAGCTCGGTGACGGCAATGAGGGCGCAGATCGAGCTGTCCTTCATGAGCGAGATCAGAGAGACCAGAAGCGGCGCCAGCATCGTGCGCACCGCCTGCGGCAGGATCACGAAGCGGAACGCCATGAGCGGCGTCATCCCGACCGCCAGCGCTGCCTCGCGCTGACCCTTGTGCATGGCACCGATGCCGGCGCGCAGAACTTCGGCCAGATAAGCGCTGTAGACCACGCCGAGGCCAATGGTCCCGGAAGCGAACGGCGACAAAGTGATGCCGACGCCCGGCAGTCCGAAATAGATGAGATAGAGGACCGCCAGGATCGGCACGCTGCGCAGGATCTCGAGAGCGAGGGCAATCGGCCGGAGCAGCAGCGTGATGCGCAGTGATCGCAGCAACTCGAAGACGATGGCAAGTCCCAGCGCCAATCCGAAGCTTGCGAGCGTGATAAGCGCCGTGTTGCCCATCGCCGGCAACAGACGCGGCCCCCACAGCGGCAGATGGTCGAACAGGGTCTGCAGGAACTGGATCATCGCGGTATCGCCATCCGCTGTTCGAGGGTCTTGGCGAAGCGCGACAGCGGCAGACAAAGCAGCAGGTAAACACCGGCGGCAAAGGCATAGATGATGGAGGTCTCGAACGTCGTGACCACGAGATTGCGCGCGGTGAACATGACTTCCGGAGCGGCGATCGCGGCGACCAGCGACGTATCCTTGACCAGCTGGACCGCGTAGTTGCCGATCGGCGGCAGGGTGACCCGCCAGGTCTGGGGCAGAATGATCTCCCGGAATGCCAGTCGCGGCGTCATGCCAACGGCAAGGGCGGCTTCGCGCTGGCCCGCATGGACCGCTTCGAAGCCGGCGCGGAAAACGTCCGTCAGCGTGGCTCCGCCGATGAGCCCCAGCGCGATAATGGCCGAGCTGATCGACCCGAATCGAATGCCCACATAGGCGAGGCCGAAATAGATGATGAAAAGGTGCGTGAGACTGGGGACGTTGCGGAAGATCTCTACGAAAACCGCGATCGGCAACCGGATGAGCGCAATCGGCAGGAGATAGCGGAACGTTGCCAGGATCAGACCGGTCGCGATCGCGAACATGAACGCGCCGAGTGACACCTGGACCGTGACCTTCGCCGCGATCAACAGCGGAAACAGAAACTGCGTGATATAGCCACCAAGCCCCATTATCCGCGATCCTGGCGATGCATCTGCCGCAGGAAGGCTTGCAGGCGTTCGCTCTGTGGATTGGTCAGAACGTCGTTGGCCGGGCCTTCCTCGACGATCAGGCCCTGGTCCATGAAGAACACGCGGTCCGCCACCTCGCGCGCGAACCGGATCTCATGCGTGACGAGCACCATGGAGCGGCCCTCGTCCGCGAGTTCGTGGATGACGCTGAGAACTTCGCCCACCAGCTCGGGATCGAGCGCGGACGTCGGCTCATCGAAGAGCAGAAGCGCCGGCTTCTGCGCCAGGGCGCGCGCGATCGCGACGCGCTGCTGCTGCCCGCCAGAAAGCCGTTCGGGATATTCATGCGCCTTGTGACTCATATGCACTTTGGCCAGCATCGTATCCGCAAGCTCAAGGGCCTCCTTCCGGGCGAGACCGCCGACCTTTTCCGGCTGCAGAGCAACGTTCTCGCGCGCCGTGAGATGGGGCCAGAGATAGAAGAGCTGGAAGACCATGCCGATCTGCGCACGCTGCGGGGCGAGCTCGGTATCGCTCATTCGCCGCCAGGTGCCGGGGGCGACTTCCCGCTCGCCGATGACGCTGCCTTTCAGCTCGATACGCCCTTTGGTGGGCGGTTCGAGATAGTTGATGGCGCGCAGGCACGTCGACTTCCCCGACCCGCTCGGCCCGATGATGGCGACCCGCTCACCGCCGGCGACCGTGAAGCTCACTCCGCGCAACACATCCAGCGCCCCGAAGCTCTTATGGACGTCGGTGACGCGCAGGAGAGGAGTTGATGTCATGAAACCGGACCGTTTCTGGCGATGAGGAAGTCTGGCGGCCCAGGGCCCAGGCCACCAGACCCTCCACCTTACTTGCAGACCGGCGCCGTCCAGTCCTGCGGGCGGTCGACGCCACGCCGGAGATTGGCATCGCCTGGATCATACCAGACGTCGCCGACCATGCCGTATTTCTCGCCAATCTTCCGTACGGTGCAATCCGCCCACAACTCGCGGATGACGCGGTTCATGTCCGCCGCGAGCTTGGTGTTCTCCGCATTGACCCCGAACACGAACTGCCGCCCCTTCCCCGTCAGCATCGGGAAGTCCGGATTGTTGTCCGAGAACGGGGTGAAGGCGATCTTCCAGTCGGGATTCTGCTTGATCGCGTAGCCGACCGCCGGCGGATCGGCGATCACCGCCTCAACCCGGCCGGCGAGCAGATCGCGAAGGGCCGCATCCTGGTTGTCGTAGAAGGAGAGCTTGATATCCTTGATCTTCTGCAGTTCGGGGATGAAAGAGAAGCCGGTGATGGTGCCGACGGCCCTGCCTTCGAGATCGGCGAGCTTCGAGAAATTGGCGTCCGCCTTGTGGGCGATCCCGTTCTGGAAGTAGCTGGTAGGATCGGTCAGCGCGAGAATCTTCGTGCGCTCCTCGGTCCAGCCGACCTGTCCGCCCAGGACGTCCATGCGGCCTGCCTGGACTGATGCGATCACGCCGGACCACTCCATCTTCACCGGATTGATGGCAAGGCCCAGCTTATCGGCGACGATCTGCAGGATTTCCCCGTCATACCCCAGGAGCTTGTCGCCTTCCGGAACAATGCCCGGCATTTCCGAGGTGGTGGCGATCGTCAGCTTGCCCGATTCCACCAGCATGTAGCTCTCGTCAGCCTGGGCAACGGGCGAGAGCAGCGGCGAAGCGGACAGTATGGTGCCGCCCAAGAGGGCGGCGAAGAATAGATCTCTTCTCGACTTCAAGCATGTCATCGACGTCTCCTTGCAGTAAGGCCATCTGTGGCTGTTGAGCGTTTTCAACCGGCGTGATGGACCAGTTGCCTTGGAGTCACTGCCTGCTCAACATCCGGCCGTGACTTTGTGTGTCCTTCTCCAGTGCGCCGTCGTGCACCGTGGCGAGGGCCGTGTGCTGCTCGATTTCCGCGATCTCGCCGCCCGCAGACGACCGACCGCCGCTGCCGACTTGGATGAGGCGCATCTGGGCGATCAGCCCCCTTGCATCCACGACGCGAGCATCGGCAAGGCCTGCCGATGCTCAGTCATTTCTCCAGGACGCCTTCCCTTGCGTCCGGTCTCGATGCTGCATTCCCGTAATATGGATGTCAAAGAAATTATTTCCCATATCGTGATAAAACTGTTGACCCGTCTCCGCCGTAGTG
>JAWKVL010000060.1:0-27991 GCA_041398065.1 Dongiaceae bacterium
GCCGAGCGCGAAGAACAGCATCCACACATGCGAGGACGCCGGCTGCCAGACGAACGGCATCAGGAGACTCAAGCCAACAAATCCGGCGAGACCGGCATAGGCAAGCGAGGTGCCGGCCGAATCGTTGCGCGAAACGATGCGCGTCAGTGTCGAATAGATCGATCCGCAGCCGGCCGATCCGAGCGACAGCAGCATGCCCCAATGCAGCGTGCCGAAGCCGGGATGGATCACCACCACCACGCCGACAAAGCCGACCGCGATCGCCAGCCAGCGCCGGATACCGACACGCTCATTCAGGAAGAAGTGCGCGATGCCGGTGATCAGCAGCGGCTCGATGAAGGCGACCGCCTGCGCCTCCGCCAGCGGCACGTAGCTGACGGCGCCGAAGAAGAACAGGGTAGCGCCCAGCAGCAGCAGCGAGCGCATGATCTGCAGCCAGGGATGCCTGGTGGCGAACATGCGCATCCAGCGCGTCGCCGACCAGATCGGAGCTCCCACCGGGCGTTCCGCGTAAAATGGCAGGAACACGATATGGAACACATAGCGCCCCCATGCGACCTGCAGCACCGGGATGAATTGCGAGGTCTCCTTCGCCAGCGAATCGAGGATCGTGAACACGATCCCCGAGCCGAGCAGGAACAGGATGCCCCGCAGATGATTGTCTTTGGTCAAAGGATGGCTTCGCTGGATGAACTATCGGCCGACCTGACGGTCGGCCGGATGCTGGCTTCGGACCGAGCGATGTGGATGCAGGCGTTCTTCCGCGACCGCTTCGATCGCGCGCTTGAGATCGTCATCGCCGGCGAGCAGATCCTGGAAGTCGCGTGAGTTCAACTCCAGGAGCCGGCAATAGCCGAGCGACACAACGTCGGCGTTGCGCGGCTGGCCGGTCAGCAGGGCCAGCTCCCCGAAGAACTCGCCGCTGCCCAGCTCCACCGGCTTGCCGGGAATGATCACGGCGGCGGCGCCGGAAGCGATGAAATACATGGCATCGCCGCGCTGGCCGCGCCGCACGATGGCATCGCCCGGCAAGGTCATGCGCGGCTTCAGGAGACGCGCGATCGAGGCACGCTTGTCCGGCGTCAGCTTGGCGAACAAGGGCACGCGCTCCACCAGCTCCGCCGCGGACAGCGCGATGTCCAGCCGGCCCTTCTTGTCGAGATCGGCCCAGCGCGCGTCGCGGTCGCGCGCCAAGGCATCGGCCACTTCGCCGCCGACGATGGCGCGTTCCTTCCATTCGTCGTAGCGGTCGCTTTCCATCTGGCGCGCGATACGGCCGAGGTAACGGCTCTGCAGCTCGCGGCTGAAGTCGGGATATTGCAGACGCAATGCGGTCAAGGCTTCGTCGATCGCGCGCGTGCGTTCGAGGATCAGGGCGCGGATTTCGATCGCGGTCTCTTCGCCGAGCAGCGCCGTCAAGCGGTCGCGGCTGAAACCGAGCAGCTCGCCGATCACCAAGCGGCGGTTGAGCAGTGTCTCGCAGCGCTCGGCCAGCGAATTTGCCAGCAGCCATTCGATGCCGAACCGATGATTGAGCCAGATGCCGAATTTCATCCAGCGCTCGTGGCGCAAGGTCTGCTGAGCGGCCTCGGCATAGCCGCGGCGGCCCATGAAGCGCGCCGCTTCCCGCAACCGGCCCGCATCGTTGAGCAAGGTGGCCGCGATCCGGCGCGGCATGATGCCGTCGGAGAAGTTCTTGAAGTAGCGCGCTTCCTCCTGCGCACTCAGCATGGCGAGCCCGATCGACAGCAGTTCGTCCAGCATCAAGTCGCCGTGCCCCGTACGCAGGCGGCGGAAGTGGTTGAGCTGCATGGCGTAGCGCGTGGTGATCATGTCGATGGCGGCGGACGCGAGCCCTTCGCGCCGGCCGATGGCGCGCACCTCCTGGTCGATCTCCTCGATCGCCAGCGACAGCGCCCGGTCGCGCAGGCCGCGGTCCAGCGCCGACAGCCGGTCGAGCTTCAGCCAATGGATTGCCAGACGCAGCGTCGAGCCGTTGATGAACAAGGTCAGCAGGACAAAGCCGGTGACGCTGGTCGCGATGAAGTCGCGGATCGAATCGCTGGCGTTCGGGTGCTCCACGACCGCCAGCGCCAGCGCCAGCGAGATAGCGCCGCGCATGCCGCCCCACATCACCACGGCCTTCATCCGGTTGTCGACCCGTTCGGCGATGCCGATCGCCGTCAGCAAGGGAAGCAGGCCGCCCACCACGATCGCCCGTGCGGCCAGGGCCGCGACATAGAGCGCCACGATCACGCCAACCTCGGCCCAGCTGGTGTGCCGCATGATGGCGGGCACCAGCATGGCCGCGAGCAGGAAGATGAGCGAGTTGGCCCAGAACCCGAGCTGGCCCCAGGCGCCCTCCATCCGCTCGTGGGTGCGCGGCGACATCCGCGTCCGGCCCAGCGAGCCGACCACCAGGCCGGCGACGACGCAGGCCACGACACCAGAGACGTGGAAGTAATGCTCGCCAACCACGTAGCTGAGATAGGCGAGCGCGACGGTGAGCGTGATCTCGGCCGTCGTGAAACCACGGAGCAGCGGAAAGAGATAGCAGACGCCTAGGCCCATCGCGCCGCCGATCAGTCCGCCGCCAATGAACCGCACCAGGAAATCGCCGGCCGCGGCGCCCCAAGCAGCCTGTTGTCCGGCCAGGAGCATGCCAGCCAGCATCGAGAACAGGGCGATGGCGGCTGCATCGTTGAGCAGGCTCTCGCCTTCGACCAGCATGGTCAGCCGCTTGGGCGCGCCGATTTCCTTGAAGATGCCGATCACCGCCGCCGGATCGGTGGTGGCGACGATCGAACCCAGTAGCAGGCAGGCGATCAGGCCGAACTGCGTCACGCTGGCGAGCGCAAAGCCAACCACCAGCATGCACACCACGACCGCCACGACGGCCATCAGCAGGATGGGCGCCAGATCGTTCAGCATCCGCCGCACGTCGATCGCGAGCGCGCTCTCGAACAGAAGCGTCGGCAGGAAGATCACCAGGAAGGCTTCGGACGAGATGTGGAAGCTGGAGAGGACCGTCAGGAAGTCGGTCACCATCGCGCCCTCGGGCATCTCGCCACGCGCGGCGATCAACAGGCCGAGCGCACTGCCCGCCAAAGCCAGCAGGACGGAATAAGGCAGCTTCAGCCGCTGAGCCAGGGACGGCAGCAGGCTGGTCAGCGCCAGCAGCCCGGTGATCCCGAAGACGATGAGTCCGATATCGGCCATGGGTCAAACTAGCAGGTGGCCGGGCCTTCCCCGCCCCCCAATTGGGGGATGGCGGGCGCAGGGGTCACGACAGACAAGGCACCGGGGCACAGCATCGTGCCCCTGTTCTACCCCGCCTTGGTCTTGGCTTCATAGACGCCATCCCAATCGGCGGGCGGCGGATTGACGCGGTATTCGGCGATCCGCCTGGCGTAGAGGTCGTAGACATTATGCATAAAGTCCGGCGCCAAGCCTCGGCACTCGGCAAGCGCGGCTTCGGCCTGGTCCCACTCTTTGGCACGGTAATGGGCCAACATCCGGCTCTGGGCATCCTTGAGCTTCTGGAATCCTTCGGTCGCCGCGACGGCGCGATCGCCAGCGCAGGTAAAGATCTGCACCGGCAGGAACTTGCCTTTGACCCGCACGCGATCCAGTTCCAGGATCGCCAGCGCTGGCGCGCTCTCCGCCGTCTCTTCCCCAATCACCAGGTCGATGCCGTAGGCGGGCGAGAGCGCCTCCAACCGCGACGCGATGTTCACCGCATCCCCGAGCACAGAATAGTTGAACCGCTGCTCCGAGCCCATGTTGCCGACGCAGCCGGTGCCGGAATTGAGGCCGATGCCGATTCTCAGCTCGACCGCAGGCTCCTCCTCGCTCGCGGCCGCTGCCATAGTGGCGTTGAGCTGCTTGAGACCCGCGCGCATGCCAAGCGCCGCGAGGATCGCCTGCTCGGCATGGTTCGGGACATCGACCGGCGCATTCCAGAACGCCATGATGCAGTCGCCGATATACTTGTCGATGGTCCCCTCGTGCTCCTGAATGATCTTGGTCATGGGCGTCAGGAACGAGTTCATCAGCTGCGTCAATGCCTGCGGATCGAGCGATTCCGAGATGTTGGTGAAACCGCGGATGTCGCAGAACATCAGCGTCAGCTCGCGCAGCTCGCCGCCCAGTTTCAATTGCTCCGGATGCTGGCTCACCCGATCGACCAGCACGGGCGACAGATACTGCGCGAAGGCATTGCGCACATATCTCTTCTCGCGCTCGGTCCGCAGATAGTTGACCAGCGTTCCGGCACCGAACATCGCGATCGCCGCCAGCGCCGGATAGATCGGGTCGAACAGGTAGCCTCGCTCTGCGAACGCCCACCATGAGCCGCCGATCGTGGCCGCCACCGCAACGACCAGGACCGTGCTTCCAACAACGGCACTCCGCCGGTACAAAAATCCCATCAGAACGAGCCCGAACAGTGCGAGCGCGGCCAGCTCAAGGATGTCGGCGTAGTACGGCCGGTCCAGATACGAGCCGCCTAGAATCTGTTCCAGGATTTGAGCGTGGATTTCCACACCCGGCAGATAGGCCGACAGCGGCGTCGCGTGGACGTCCTTTAGCCCCTCAACCGTGGTACCGACAAGCACGATGCGGTTCTGCACGCCAGCGGGATCGACGGTCGGTTCGAAGAGATCCGCCAAGGAAACATAGCGCTGCTGTTGCGGCCCGCTGTCGTGCAACAGCAATTCACCATTGGCGTTGACCGGGATGATCGCCTCCCCGATCCGCATCTTGTCGATGCCCTGCAGCCAGATCTCGTAGCCGATTCCGAACAAGGAAATCGTCCGTTTCTTCGACACGCGAACCTGCGCCGTCTGACCGCCGAGCGCGACTCGCAAGGCATCGGCTGCAAGACTTGGAAAGATGGCCTCGCCGATGCGGGTGACGAGCGGCACGCGTCGAACGATCCCGTCGGGGTCGGGCAAGCCAACTTGAACGTCACCCAGGCCTTGGGCAGCGGCAACCAAGTTCGGCAGCGGGGCGATGGGATAGGCGCCGCCCTTGACGAAATCGGCAACGTCCAAGTCGGGATCACCGACCCTCGCCACACCGAACTTCTTATCCAGCATTCTGCCCTGAAGCGCCGGGTCATTCGAATAGGTGAAAGCCAGCACCGACGGCGAGCGCGCCAGCGCGGCGGCAAACTCCGCATCCGGGTCGGGCAGCAGCGCCAGTTGCGCGCGCACCGGCTGATATTGCGGATCCTGCGGCAGGTTGGCGGCGACCGCCGAGGGAGACGTGCGATCCGGCTCCGCGAAGATCACGTCGTAGGCGATGGCCGCTGCGCCCAGTTCGGTCAGGCGGTCGGTGATTTTCGCCAAGATCGTGCGCGACCACGGCCATTGACCGAACTTCGCCAGCGCCTTTTCGTCGATCGCGGCAATCGTGACTGGAACGTTGGGGTCGTAGTCGCGCGGCTTCAGCCGTTGGTAGGTGTCGAACGTCAGGTTGCGGAGCTGCTGTAGCGGCAGCGGATCGACGGCGCGCAATGCCAGCGCGCCGAGGAGGATGGCCGCGCCGACTGCCAGATCCCAGCCGATTTTCATCCGCTTCCCCTTGAGATGGGACAAGTCTAGCATCGCGACTCGCGGCAAAAACAGGGGCGACGATCACAGATGAGCGACCGATCGGTTCCACCCAGCGTGCTCTATACCAAGCCGGCGGTGCGCTGCCGCGACGGTCTCGCCGCCGCGCAGTCGCGCGATGCCGCCGCGGCCGGGGCTCGCATCCTGGCGCAAGGCGGCCACGCGGTGGACGCCGTGGTGGCGGTCAGTTTGGCGCTGGGCGCGGTGGAGCCGTGGATGAGCGGGCTGGGCGGCGGCGGCTTCGCGACGCTGTGGGACGCCGAGAAGCGCGAGGTGCGCTGCCTCGATTACGGGATGATCGCGCCGCAAGGGATCGACCCCGCCGACTATCCGCTCACCGGCGGACCGACCGCGGAAGGTTTCTTCGGTTGGCCGGGCGTGAAGGAGGATCGCAACATCCTCGGCCCCTATTCGATCGCCGTTCCGGGGCTGGTCTCCGGGCTGGCGCTGGCGCATCGCACCTATGGCCGCCTGCCGTGGTCCGATCTCGTACAGCCGGCGATCGCACTGTCGGAACGCGGCCTCAGCCTCGACTGGTACGGCGCCATGTCGCTGCTGGTGGAAGCGAAAGGGCTGGAAAGGTTCGAGGCGACGCGCGGCCTCTACCTGCCGGGCGGACGCGTGCCGCAGCCGTTCGAGGAAGGTGTGCCGGTGTTCCTGAAGCTGGGCCGCCTGATCGACACGCTCAAGAAACTCGCTGCGCCGGATGGCCCCGAGCGCTTTTATCGCGGCGACATCGCCGCCGACCTGATCCGCGACCTTCAGGCCGCGGGGTCCAAGATCGCTCTCGCCGATCTCGAACGCTATCAAGCGCGCTTCATCGATCCGGTCGAGATCGCCTATCGCGACGCCAAGGTCTTTGCACCGTCCGGCCTGACCGCCGGCCCGACCTTGCAGCGCGTGCTGGGCGACTGGACGGAACGCCTGCCCTCCGCGGCGATCGGCGCAGCGCCGCAAGCGCTGCATTACGCAGCCTTTGCCGCGACGCTCGAGCGCGCCTATCGCGACCGGCTCGAGAACATGGGCGCCGCCAACAAGGAAGCGGCGGGCAGCGAGACGCGGCCAAGCTGCACCAGCCATTTCTGCGTTGCCGACCAATACGGCAATGTCGTCGCCTGGACACAGACACTGCTGTCGCGGTTTGGCTCGTTCGTGCTGTCGCCTTCAACCGGAATCCTGATGAATAACGGCGTCATGTGGTTCGACCCGGTTCCGGGAAAGCCGAACTCGATCCGCCCCGGCGCAAGGCCGCTCAGCAACATGTGCCCAACCGTCGCGCTGTCGCCGCGCCTCGGCGCGCTCGCCATCGGCGCCTCCGGCGGACGCAAGATCATGCCGGCGGTCGCGCAGATCCTGTCTTTCATGGTTGACTTTGGCATGGACCTCGACCGCGCATTCCATTGCCCGCGCATCGATGTCAGCGGCGGCGACGTCGCACTGATCGACCGCCGGCTGGAGAGGGGCATCGCGGACGCGATCGGCACGAGCATGAAGGCCGAGCTGACCGACCTCGCGCCCTATCCCGCGCAATTCGCCAATCCGAGCGCCGCTCAGGCTGCACCCGATGGTGCGCGCTTGGGCGCCACCGATCTCGCCTCGCCATGGTCCGGCGCCGTGGCGCAATCCGACGTGGTTTGATGGAGTTCCCATGCGACATGTTGCTCCGTTCGCCGTGCTGTTGACGCTGATCGCGGCACCGGCGCTGGGCGATCCGATCGTCGACGAGAAGTCGACGACCGAAACCACGATCACGATGGATGGCAACGCCTATCTCATCCACACGATCAACCGCCAGCACGAGGTCGCGTCCTTTTTCGACGATCGCACCGGCAAGGGCACCATGAAGCGCTTCCTGGTGGAGACCGAGATCGACCGGCTGACCCGCGAGGCCGACGACGAGGAAATCGATGTGCAGACCTCCGTCCTGCGCATCACGGCGCGGCCGCTGACGCCGCAGGGCCTGGGCGATGCGGCGATGACGATGGAGACCAAGGCCGACGAAGTCGCCGTTTCCGGACCCTATGTGGTGTCAACCCTGTGGGGTTGTTGCGCCGAGCAGAGCAGCCACGAGGTATTCAGCCTCTATAGCGGCAAGCGGCTATTCAGCGCGACCGGCGAAGGCGAGTTCGGCGACTGGCTGACCATGGGCAAGAAGGGGCCGACCTACGACCAGCGCGTGGTCGCGGCGCATATCGCCTTCACTGCGCGCGATGCCGACGAACTGGGCGAGGACCAGTCCGTGGTCGGCGTCATCACCTACGCGACCGAGGCCGAGCCGCTGCAGCGCCTGGCGCTCCATGCACCTGGTGGCCGCAGCGGCGATCTGCCGACCGAATGGGCGTCGAAGTTGCTGTGGATCACCGCGGACGAACCGGACGGTACCGATCACGCCTTCTTCGAGCAGGTCGGCGACGCCAAAAATGTCTATACCGGCATCACGCTCCGCCTCGAGCTCGACGACCAGACCAATATCGACATTCCGCTGGTGGCCGACCGCCTTGTGCCAGAGCAGGCGAAGCTGCCGGACGGTTACATGCTGACCGACGTGGAGGTGGAATAGGCCCTATTTCGGCGCTTCTCCGGCCCTCAGCTCCATGCTGAGGCCGAAGTCCCGGAACCCGAACGCGCGCCAGAACGCGATGCCGGCCTGGTTTCCGACCACCGCCTCGATCTGGATCGGCCGGTCCCTTGGAAACACGTCGCGGCATAGCTGCTTCATGGCCGCACGTCCCAATCCCAGGCGACGCTGGTCCCGGCAAATGAAGAAGTGGCGCAGATAGGCGCCGCGATCCTCGACGCGCCAGACGGCATAGCCTGCGACCTGATCACCCCGGCGAAAGACCAGCACCTCATATTCGCTGGTCTCAATCCAGCGCACCATGCGCTCGGTCAATTCGGTCAAGGGAAGCGGATGGGGATGCGGCTCATCCTGGTCGAGCTGGAAATTGAGCTCAGCCAGCAAAGGCGCTTCGGAGCGCTTGGCCTTGTCGATGCGAAGCTCGCTGCGGTCCGTCATCGCCGCAGGTTACGCAATCATGCTTCGTCACGAAAGACGATGAGCTCAGGCGTCGTTCGCGAAAGTCTGGATCAGGCGCAACGCCTGGATGCCGGTCGCGACACGGCGCAGGCTGCGGCGCGACCAGAGCCTTGCCCACAGGGCCAGCGGCCAGACGGTGAAGGTACCGGCTGGAATGGGCGGCATATCGCGCGAGCCGCGCTTACTCGAGAAACTGTACATTGTCATCCCATTCGTCCCCGCGCACCCATCCGGCAAAAACACGCCGGCGGACCTTGGGGACGGGGATGGTCCGCCGGCGCGGCGTCTTAGCGCCCCATTTGGGAGTCCCCGAAATGGGATTCGGACGCCAAAGCAATCGCAAACTCAGGGTTTAGGGAAACCCACGACGGAAGCGTTGGGGCACGTCCCCGTCGCGATAAGACATGTAGGCGCGTTGCAGCGAAATGTTTGTGACGCGGCGCACAGCTCTGCGCGACAAAACCGTGATCGCCGGTAACCTATTGAAAATAATTGAGAAAAACTGGGATGGTAGACCCTAAAATGCCTCAGCCGACAGGGCCATCAGGGTCTGGCTGCCCGATGTTACCGTGGCGAAGAGCGTGTTCGATTCAGGCAGCAGGCGGGTCATGAAGAATCGTGCGCAAGCCAGCTTGGCTTCGTAGAACGCGGCTTTCTCTCTGCCCTTGTTCTCCAGGGCGATTTCCGCCATCCGGCACCACAGATAGGCAAGGGCCGCCAGCGCAAACAGGCGCAGATAGTCGCTCGCCGCCGCACCCGCCTCCTCGGGATTCTTGAGGCCGGCTTGGGCGAGCCAGCCGGTCGCCTGCTGCAGCTTGGCAAAGGCCTTCATGCTGGGCAGCGCGAATTCCGCCATCTCCGGCTTCTCCGCTGCCGCTTCCAGATAGGCGCCAACCGGATGGAAGAAGCGCCGCAGCAAACGGCCCATGCCTTGCGAGAGCTTGCGGCCCACCAGATCCAAACCCTGGATGCCGTTGGTGCCCTCATAGATCTGGGTGATGCGCGCATCGCGGATCAGCTGCTCCATCCCCCATTCGCGGATGTAGCCGTGGCCGCCGAATACCTGGACGCCGAGATTGGCGGCGTTGAAGCCGTGGTCGGTGAGGAACGCCTTCACGACCGGCGTCAACAGCGCGACCAGATCGTCCGCCTCCTGCCGCCGCTTTTCGTCCGGATGGTGCTGAGAGATGTCGAGCTCCATGCCGACCCAATAGCTGAGCGCACGGCAGCCTTCGGTCAGAGCGCGCATGGTGAGCAGCATGCGCCGCACGTCGGGATGCACGATGATCGGGTCCGCAGCCTTGTCCGGGAACTTGGCGCCGGTGAGCGCGCGCATCTGCAGCCGGTCCTTGGCATAGGTGACGGCGCCCTGATAGGCCGCCTCCGCGATGCCGAGGCCCTGCATCCCGACCGCGAGGCGCGCTGCGTTCATCATGGTGAACATGGCCGACATGCCCTTGTTGGGCTGCCCGACCAGCCAGGCGGTCGCGCCATCGAAATTCATGACACAGGTCGCCGACGCCTTGATGCCCATCTTGTGCTCGATCGAGCCGCAGCGCGCCGCATTGCGCGGGCCGGCCTCGCCCGAGGTATTCGGAATGAACTTCGGGCACACGAACAGCGAAATGCCGCGGATGCCCGCCGGTGCGTCCGGCAGGCGCGCCAGCACCAGATGCACAATGTTGTCGGTCAGGTCATGCTCGCCGGCGGATATGAAGATCTTGGTGCCGGTGATCTTGTAGCTGCCGTCGACGTCAGGCTCGGCCTTGGTCTTGATCAAGCCGAGATCGGTGCCGCAGTGCGGCTCCGTCAGGCACATGGTGCCAGACCAGGTGCCGCTGACCAGCTTCGGCAGATAGGTCGCTTTCTGGTCCGGGGTGCCGTGCAAGGCGAGCGCATTGTAGGCGCCGTTGCTGAGGCCCGGATACATGCCGAAGGAAAGATTGGCCGAACAGATCATCTCCTCGACCGCGAAGTTGATGACCTTGGGCAAACCCTGACCGCCGAATTCCGGATCGCACGGCAGCCCCGTCCAGCCGCCTTCGATGAACTTGGCGTAGGCTTCCTTGAAGCCCTTGGGCGTCGTCACCGTTCCGTTCTCGTAGCGACAACCTTCTTCGTCGCCCGAGTGGTTGATCGGCTGCAACTCGTTGGCCGCGAACTTACCGGCTTCCTCCAGCACCGCTTCGACCACGTCCTGCGTCGCATCGGCGAAACCCGGCAACTCCGCCAACGAGTCCGCCTTCAGGAGATCGAACAGCACAAAGCGGATATCATCCAGGGGTGCGGCGTAGGTCGGCATGTCGCCTAGTTCCTCAACGGTTTGCCGGTGGTCAGCATGTGCTCCATGCGCGCCAACGTGCCTTCGGTCTTCACCAGCTTCATGAAGGCGGCGCGCTCGAGTTTGGTCACATGATCTTCGGTCACGGCTTCGGTATGGTCTGCTTTGCCGCCGCTCAGCACCTCGGCGAGCGCATCGGACACCACGACGTCGTGCGGCAGCGCCTTGCCTTGCAGCGCAAAGCCGTGGACAACGAGGTTCAAACCCGTCCTGCCGGTCGGTCCCGGCAGGCGCAGCTCCGGCGGCTTCGGCGGCTGGTAGCCGTCGGCCAGCATCTTCAGGGCGCGCGCTTTCGCATCCGCCAGCAGGCGATCGCGATTCATGGTGATGCCGTCGCCGGCGCGCAGGAACTTCAGCTCCTTCGCCTCGGCCGCTGACTTGGCGACTTTCGCCAGCGAGATGGTCTCAAAGGCAGCGGCGACCGGCGGCATCGGGCCCTTGGGATCCTTGGGCCCCGGCTGGCTGCGCACCAGCATCTCCTTGCAGCCGCCCCAGCCCGGCACCACGCCGACGCCGACCTCGACCAGGCCGATATAGGTCTCCGCATGGGCCTGCACCGCACCGGCATGCAGCACGGTCTCGCAGCCGCCGCCGAGCGCCATGCCCGACGGCGCCGCGACGACCGGGAACGGCGCGTATTTCATCGCCTTCATCACCGCCTGGCCTTGGCCGATCAGATCGTCGATCATCGGCCATAGCCCGACATTGGCGGCGAACAAAGCCAGGCCCACATTGGCGCCGACCGAAAAATTGTCGGCCTCATTGTGGATGACGAGCGCTTTCATCTTCTTGCCGACGTGATCCAGCGCCTGCTTCATGAGCGCGAGCGAGTCGGGATCGAGTGCGTTCATCTTGCTGTGGAACTCAAGGCAGGCGACGCCGTCGCCGATGTCCCACAAAGAAGCAGACCCATTCTTCAGGATCGGCTTGGAGATCAACTTCACGTCCGACAGCAGCAAGACGCCCTCAGGCCGCGTGACCGGGTGATAGGCGCCGTCGGTGCCGAAATAGTGCAGCTTGCCGCCATCGACCTTGTAGAAGCCGTCGGCTTTCGCTGCGCTATCCAGCAGCGCCGGCACGGCCATCTTTTCCGCGTGCAGACGCTCCACGAACCAGGCCGCCCCCATCTGATCGATCATCTCGAACGGGCCGCGCTTGAAGTTGAAACCGGTCTTCATCGCCTGGTCGACCTCGACCACATTGTCGGCGATCTCCGGCACCAGTGATGCAGCATAGGTGAGCAAGCGCGACAGCACCGACCAGGCATATTGCCCGCCCTTGTCCTTGTGCGAGACCAGGGCCTTGAGCCCGCCCTTGGCGGCATCGGCCGATTCGAGGCGCGCAGCGATGGAGGGCGCGTAGCTGCCGCGCTTGAGATCGATCGATTCCTTGACCCGCTTCCCGCCTTCGGTGTTCAAGCGGTAGAACCCGCCCTTGCCTTTGCGGCCGGTATAGCCGTCGGCGATCATCTTGGCGAGCAGCGGCCAGTCGCGCCGAAGCTTCACGTAGGCATCGTCGGGCCTGAGCGACGCCGCCATGCTCTGATCGACATGCGGCATCAGGTCCAAGCCCACCAGATCGAGCAGACCAAAGATACCGGTCTTGGGCGCGCCGATCGGGCGGCCCATGATCGCGTCCGCCTCCTCGACCGTCAGGTCGAGATCAAGGGCCGCCGTCACCGCAGCCTGCATCCAGTAGACGCCGATCCGGTTGGCGACGAAGCCGGGCGTGTCCTTGGCATGGACGATGGTCTTGCCCAGCATCACGTCGCCGAATGCGGAAATCTCCGCGATCGAGTCTTTCCTGGTCTTCGGCCCGCCGACAATCTCGAGCAGCCGCATATAGCGCGGCGGATTGAAGAAGTGCGTGATGCAGAAGTCCTGCGCAAAGCTGTCCGGCAGGCCCCCCGTCAATTGCGTCAGCGGAATCGTCGACGTGTTGGACGAGACGATCGAGCCCTTTTTCCGCTTTCCGTCGAGCTTGCGGTAGAGGTCCTGCTTCAGATCGACCCGCTCGATGATCGCCTCGACGATCCAGTCTGTGTCGGCGAGTTTCTCCAGATCGTCCTCGATATTGCCGGGCGTGATCAGCTTGGCCGCGGCCTTGGACATGAGTGGCGCGGGGTCGGCCTTCAGCAGCTTGTCGATCGCGCTCCTAGCGATCGCGCTGCGATCGCCCGTGGTTCCTGGCGCGCCCTTCGGCGCGATATCGAGCAGCAGGACAGGCACGCCGGCATTGGCGATCTGGGCGGCAATACCGCTGCCCATCACGCCAGCGCCGACAACGCAGGCTTTCTGGATGGTCATGCAGCCTCCAGGATGGTGGCGATGCCCTGCCCGCCGCCGATGCACTGCGTCGCCAACGCGAACTGCTTGCTTTCGCGCTTGAGGAGCGCCGCCGCCTTGCCGGTGATGCGCGCGCCCGTGGCGCCCAGCGGATGGCCGAGCGCAATGGCGCCGCCGTCGATGTTGGTCTTGTCGAGATCGATCTTGAGATCGCGCATGCAGGCGATCGCTTGCGAGGAGAAAGCCTCGTTCAATTCGACGATGTCGATATCCTTGATGGTGAGGCCGGCGCGCTTCAGGGCCCGCTCGGTCGCCGCGACCGGGCCGATGCCCATGATTTCCGGCGCGCAGCCCACGACGGCGCTGGACTTGATGCGCGCCAGCACCTTCAATCCGTTCGCCTTGGCATAGTCCTCGGACGTGACCAGGCAGGCCGAAGCGCCGTCGGTCAAAGGCGATGAAGTGCCGGCGGTCACACTGCCCTTCTCGTCGAAGGCCGGCTTCAATCCGGCGAGCGCCTCCATCGAAGTCTCCTCGCGGATGCAGCCGTCGCTCACCACGTTCTCCTTGCCGGCCGGGATCGGGATGATCTCGTCGGTGAATTTGCCGGCCTGGCGCGCCGCGGTCGCGAGGCGGTGCGAGCGGACGGCGAATTCCTCCTGCTCCTTGCGCGGGATCTGGTACTTCTTCGCGACATTCTCCGCGGTCTCGCCCATCGACATGTAGGCGGCCTTCATCTTCTCCGCCAATGCCGGGTTCGGCATCGGGTTGAAGCCCATCATCGGCACCCGGGTCATGGATTCGATGCCGGCGCAGATGAAGGCCTGGCCCGCCCCCATAGCGATCGCGCCCGCGGCCAGGTGGATCGCCTGCATCGAAGACCCGCAGAACCGGTTGATCGTGGCGCCGGCAACGCTTTGCGGCAGGCCGGCGATCATGCCGATCAGGCGCGCTACGTTCAGCCCCTGCTCGCCCTCGGGGAAGGCGCAACCCAGAACCAGGTCCTCGATATCGTCGGGCTTCGCGCCGGTCTTCTCGATCAGGCCCTTGACCACCATGGCCGCCAGATCATCGGGCCTGACCTTGGTCAGGGCGCCCTTGCCGGCGAAATGGAATGGGGATCGGACATAGCCGGCGATCACCGCCTTGCTCATGGATTTGTCTCCGTCTGCAGGGCCGCCTTGGCCCGTTCTTCCTCGATCAGCACTTTCTTCTGGATCTTGCCGACAGCGGTCTTCGGCAGCTCGTCGCGGAACTCGACGATCTTCGGCGTCTCGATCGGCGAAAGCCTTTCCTTGAGATAACGTGATAGCTCTTCCACCGTCAGCCGTTCGCCGGTCTTGAGCGCAATCACCGCCTTGACGGTCTGACCGCGATAGGCGTCGCCCACGCCGATCACCGCGCATTCCTTGACCGCGGGATGCGTATAGATTGCCTCCTCCACGTTGCGCGGGTAGATCTTGAAGCCGGAGGCGATGATCATCTCCTTCAACCGGTCGGTGATGAAGATGTAGCCGTCCTCGTCCATGCGGCCGACATCGCCGGTGTGCAGCCTTCCATCGATGATGGTCTCCGCCGTTGCGTCGGGCCGGTTCCAATAGCCCATCATGACCTGCGGCCCCGTGAATGTGAGCTCGCCGATCGCGCCGGCCGGCAAGATCGTCTTGCGATCGTCCAGCGAGACCACTTCGCAGATCGTGCCAGGCACCGGCAATCCGATCGATCCGGCCTTGGCGGCCGACGGCGGATTGACGCACGTCACGGGCGAGCACTCCGACAGCCCATAGCCTTCGACGATCTTCGCGCCGGTGCGCCGTTCGAAATCCTGGCGCACCTCCATCGGCAGCGGCGCGCCGCCGGAGATGATCATCCGGATCGAGCTCAGATCGTAATTGTCGATGCCCGGCGTGTTCATGAGCGCGGTGAACAGGGTCGGAACGGCGCAGAATGCCGTCGGCTTCTTCTTCTCGATCAGCTTCAGCAGCGCTTCCGGCTGGAAGCGCGGCACCAGCACCATCTCCGCGCCCGCCACCAGCGACCAGTTCATGACGCAGGTCATCGCGAAGGCATGGAACAAGGGCAGGATGCCGACCGAGCGCACCGCCGCATCGGGGAACTCCCCGAACCACAACGCCACCTGCTGCGCGTTGATATCGACATTGGCGTGGCTCAAGGCGGCGCCTTTGGCGACGCCGGTGGTTCCGCCGGTATATTGCAGCAGCGCCAGCGTCGCGGCCGGCTCGATCGCAGGCGGCGTCACGTCGCCGTCATTGTGGGTCAGCGTCTCGAAAGGGATGAAATGGACATCCTTGCCGGTCTTGGCCAGCTGCTTGGACATGGCAATCGGCGCGAGCAGCCGCTTGGTGAAAGGCAAAGCCTTGGGGAGCGAACAGATGATGATGCGCCGCAACGGCGTGCGCTCGAACTGCGGCCGCAGCTTGGCCACCAAACCTTCCAATCCCATCGTGACCATGATGGACGTGCCGGAATCCAGGATCTGATGTTCGATTTCGCGGTCGGCATAAAGCGGGTTGAAGTTCACCACCACGCCGCCGGCCTTGAGGATCCCGAAATAGGAAATCACGAAGTAGGGGCAATTGGGCAGGAACAGGCCCACACGATCCCCCGGCTTGAGACCAAGATCAAGGAGGCCGCGGGCGAACCGGTCGGACAGATCCTTGATCTCGGCAAAGCTCCAGCGCCGGTCCAGAAAGTCGATGCAGGATCTGGCGCCGTAACGCGCCGCCGCGTCGTCCAGCAAATGATAGAGCGGGCGAGGCTTGAGTTCGGTCCGCCAGTCGATCCGCGACGGATAGGACTTTAGCCAGGGCCACGGCGCTGCCGGTTTGGACGCAACGAGGGTCATTCAGCCTCCTGGCCCACCATGGGCCGGCGCGGCGCGGCTATCGTCGCATCTTGTTAGATAATCAACAAATGTTTGGTTAATAGAGGCCGGGAATCAGAAGCTGGTGAGGTGTCTTAGGGCGGGATTCCGATTTCCGTCACTGCCACCGCCGCATCGCCCGTTCGGCCGCGGCGGCAACCAGCCGGCGGGGCAGAAAACGGGCGGCGGTGGTCGCCAGATAGGTTCCCGACCCGACAATATGGACAACCCTGTGGCCGAGGGCCTGCAGCCCCTCCCGTGCCACCCGGTCGGGCTCATGCATCTGCGGCAGGCTCGCCCGCGCGATATGGGCGCGCTCGAAGAACCGCGTGCGGGTCGCACCGGGGCACAGCGCCAACACATCGATCGGTGCCTCCGACAGCTCCGCCGCCAGCGCTTCCGCATAATGCAGCAGGAAGGCCTTGGTGGCGGCATAGGTCGCGAACAACGGAATTGGCATGAAGGCGGCAGCGCTGGCGACGAAGATAAGGCCCGCGCGGTTGCCGCTCGGGGAACGCTCCTGGGCGCGCTTCAGCAAGCCGGGCAGCAAGGCGCGGGTGATCTCCACCGGCGCGACCATGTTGAGCTGCGCCATCTCGCTTTCGCGTTCGGGCGGATTCTCTGCCACCGCGCCGAGCCAGCCGACGCCGGCATTGTTGATCAGGAGGTCGACCGGCTGGTCCACCGCGAACCCGATCACCGTCTGACGTCCCTCCGGCGTCGCGAGATCTGCAGCGATGCTGCGCACCGACCGGTCGGCGTTCGCCAGTTCGGATGCCAGATGCGACAGGCGCGCCCGGTCGCGGCCGGTCAGCAGGAGGCTGGTCGTTTTCGGCAGGGCGCGGGCGAAGGCCTCGCCGATTCCGCTGGAGGCACCGGTGATCAAGGCGCAACGATATGTCATTCGACCCCTCTCGCGTTCGCGCGCAGGATAGGCCAGGACCTCGAGTCCGCGCCATCCGCCGCATTGCAATCCGTCGGGTCCTGTGACACATCGGCGGCTTCGCAGTGGAGGATCCGAAATGCCAAGATTCCGCACCCTCGATGACCTTTCCGTGACCGGCAAGCGGGTGCTGGTGCGCTGCGACCTCAATGTCCCGATGAAGGACGGCAAGGTGACGGATGCCACCCGCATCGAGCGCTCGGCGGAGACGCTGAAGGAGCTGAGCGGCAAGGGTGCCAGGATCATCGTGCTCTCTCATTTCGGGCGGCCGAAGGGCAAGCGCGCGCCGGAATTCTCGCAGAAGCCGTTGGTCGAACCGCTGGCGAAGGCGCTCGGTCGCAAGGTGGCATTCGCCGAGGATTGCATCGGCCCGGCCGCCGAGCAGGCGGTCAAGGGTCTGAAGGATGGCGACGTTCTGCTGCTGGAGAATCTGCGCTTCCAGAACGAAGAAGAGGCGAACGACACGACATTCGCCAGGCAGCTTGCGGCGCTCGGCGATCTCTATGTGAACGATGCGTTCTCTGCCGCTCATCGCGCCCACGCCTCGACCGAAGGCATCGCGCATCTGCTGCCGGCCGCGGCGGGACGGCTGATGCAGGCGGAGCTCGATCATCTGCAGGCAGCGCTCGAGAATCCCCAGCGCCCGGTGATGGCGATCGTCGGCGGCGCCAAGGTCTCCACCAAGCTCGATCTCCTTGGCAACCTGGTCGGCAAGGTCGACTGCCTGGTGATCGGCGGCGGCATGGCAAACACGTTCCTGTTCGCGCAAGGAGCCGAGATCGGCAAGTCGCTGGCCGAACGCGAAATGGCCGACACGGCGCGCGAAATTCTGAAGAAAGCGCAGGTCAGTAACTGCAAGATCCTGCTGCCCGTCGATGCAGTGGTCGCCGCAGAATTCAAGGCCAATCCGCCGGTCGAGACGGTCGCGGCCAATGCGGTGCCGAAGGACAAGATGATCCTCGATGTTGGCCCGAGGACGGTTGAGGCCGTCGTCGCCGAATTGAAAACCTGCAAGACGTTGGTGTGGAACGGCCCGCTCGGCGCCTTTGAGACGCCGCCGTTCGAGCGCGCGACCGTGGCGGTGGCCAAGGAAGCCGCCGCCTTGACCAAGGCCAAGGTATTGCTCTCCGTCGCCGGCGGCGGCGACACCGTCGCGGCCCTGGCGGCGGCGGGTGTGGAGGAGCAGTTCTCCTACGTCTCCACCGCCGGCGGTGCGTTCCTGGAATGGCTCGAAGGCAAGGAGCTGCCGGGCGTCGCGGCTTTGGCTACCTAGAGTGGCCCAGGTCCACCGGACTTCTTGTCCTTGTCAGCCTTGCCGAGTTTTCCGGATTTACCGGCTTCGGGCCGCGTGCCGGAGCGCAACGCGCGCGCCTTCGCCAGTACCGACAGATCGCCCAGGTCGGCCGCGTCGCCGGCGGATGCAACCGCGCCCGCGAGCGCCGTGTCCATCGCGTCGATCTTCGCCGGCAGCGCGCCCGCCGGCGCGGCTGCCGCAATGCGCGGTTCCGTCGGAACGCCGGCAACGTCGACCGTCACGAACTGGCCGACGCCGACCTGCTTGCTCGCGCCGTTCCTGGCAGTGATCGTCACCGCACCGTGCCGGACGAGCAGATAAGTCGCACCGTCATCGTCCACGGCAAGGTCGAACTCGGTGCCGCGCACCGCCAGGCTCGCGGTCGGTGTTGCGATCCGGTAGGCGGACTTTGCCATGGTTCCGGTCGAGAAACGCAGAGCGCCGAATTCCAGCGTGAGGTCGAGCTTGCCGGCGGTGCCCGGATCGAACACGAAGTCGTCCAGCCTGACGCGCGCCTGCTCGCCGATGGCAAGCTCGGTCTGGTCGACAAACTGAATGACGGTGGCGGAATCGCGCGCGGTGGCAATCAGCTCCCGGTAGCGCACGTCATCTGATACGGCGAGCTTGCGGCTGGCCAACGCGGTCTCAGCCGAGACGTCCGCGACCACGACACGCGCGGCGCCGACCGCAATCTCCGCCAGTGCTGCACTCGGAACTATGGCTGGGATGGCGATGGCAAGCCCAGTCAGGCTGATTCGAAGGCAATGTGTCAGGCGCATGTCATGATTAGGCCCGAAGGCCGCTTAACAAAGCGTTCATGGACTTGCCAGCCATGGCCCGCTTCGCCAGACTGACCAGATGAGCGAGAAAAGCAGCGCTGCACCCACGCCGACGCGCACCACGAATTTCGTCAACGCCGTTCCGGAAGGCGACAACCGTACGCGCCAAGTGTGCGCCGATTGCGGCTTCATCAACTACGAGAACCCCAAGATCGTGGTCGGCGCGGTCTGTCATTGGGGCGACCGGATCTTGATGTGCCGACGCGCCATCAATCCGCGCAAGGGCCATTGGACCTTGCCTGCGGGATTCCTGGAGCTGCACGAGACGACGACCGCGGGCGCCGCGCGCGAGGCCTGGGAGGAAGCGCGCGCGCAGATCGAGATCGAGACCTTGCTCGCGGTCTACGCCGTGCCGCGCATCAGCCAGGTCCAGCTGATGTACCGTGCGCGGCTGGTGACCGACGCGGTCAGCGCGGGACCGGAAAGCCTGGAAGTCGGCCTGTTCGAGTTCGACAGGATTCCGTGGGATGATATCGCCTTTCCGTCCGTTCGCTGGGCGCTTCATCAGTTCCAGGAAAGCCGTCACCTCGACAGTTTCGCGGCCTACACCAACCCGCCGGGCGAGACAGGTGACTACTAGCGCCACGCCCATCGTGCGCGACGAGCTGTTTCCCGACGGACTGCCGGACGGTCGCGTCGCCTTGGAGGAAGGGCGCGCGCTGTCGCAATCCATCCAGGTCGAACGCTGTCCGTTCCTCGATCTGCATGGCGTCGCCAGCGAAGCGGAGTTCAAGCGGCGCGCGATGGAATCCGGCCGCCTGATGTTCCACGCCCAGATCGGCTATCGCGATCCGGAGCAGAGCCGGCGCGCTTGGGCGGAGATTCACCAGGGCTGCGCGCCGGACCGCTACGGCATCTGCCTCGACTGGAGCATGGGGTATCCCGCATCCCTGCGCCGCGGCAAGCCGCGCGGGACCGGCCTGATCCTCGACAAGGCCAAGGATTTTCGCGCACTCACGCAGATGGCGCCGGTGGCGCCGCATTTCGGCGACTTCGTCATGGGCACGCCGGCCGCGCTCGAGAATACCGCCGCCGCGCTGCAGGCCGGCGCCACAATTATCGGCAATCTCGGTCAGTATTTCACCTTCCGGCTGCCACATTGGGACGACGACGTTGAGACCACGCTCGCGACCGTGCGCGCCCTCGGCCTCATCGCGGCGCAGAAGACCGACGTGCTGGTTCATTCCAATCTCGATGACGGGTTCGCAGCTTGGTTCTCCGATCTCGCATCAGCACTCGGCGCCGCGCTGATCGAGCGCTATGTGGTGGAGGAGCTGGTCGGCGGACAGGTCGCCCATTGCTTCGGTCATACGTTCGGCGACCCGGTCACGCGGCTTGCGTTCCAGCGCGCCCTGGCCATTGCGAACCCGACACCGGGCTCCATGCTCTATGGCAACACGACATCCTACGGCGCTGGGGATGCGGCCAATTACGGCGCGCTCGCATCCTATCTGCTGGTCGATCTCATCGGCCAGGCGACCAGGCCGAGCGGCCACGCCGTCAATCCAGTGCCGGTGACCGAGGCGCAACGCATCCCCGCGCCCGAGGAGGTCGTGGCGGCCCATCGCGCCGGCCGGCGCCTTGCGGAGAAAGTGCCGGAGCTTCTGCCGCTGTTCGACGAAGCGAAGGCAATGGCTCTCGTGCCGACCTTGCTCGCTGGCGCCGAATCGTTCCGCAACCGTGCGCTCGATGCGCTCGACAGCGCGGGCATCGACATCCGCGATCCGGCCCAGGTCATGCTCGCCCTGCGCCGGCTCGGCGCGCACCGGCTGGAGCAGATCGCTGGAACGCCCAAGCGTGTGTTGCCCAGCCCCCACGCGCGCGACATGGAGGAGACCGCGGATCGCGTGCTCGCCTCGCTTGGCGAGGATGCGCGCACACGGCTGCAACGCAACGGAACGAAGATCTGCACCGCCTCCACAGACGTGCATTTCTATGGCAAGCGCCTGATGGACATGATCGGCTGGCGCGCCGGCATCACCATGGTGGATGGCGGCATCAGCACCGATCCCGACGATCTCGCCGACATCCTGCAGGCGAGCGGCGCCAAGATCCTGGTGCTTGCGACTTATAACGGCGTAGCACTCTCCTACGTTCAGCGCCTGAAGGCGGAGTGCGCCAAACGAAAGCTCGATGTCGCCATCTATATCGGCGGCCGGCTCAACGAGATCATGAGCGACGCGGATGCCAACCTGCCGGTCGATGTCGAGAATGACCTGCGCCAGACCGGGGTCGTGCCTTGTGCCGATCTTGAAGAGCTCATGACCCGCCTGACGTCAGAGTGACTGCAGTCAACGCGGACGCGGCTTCGCGCGCGCGGTCGGCGCGGCCTGCAGCGGGTCGTCGGGCCAGTAGTGCTTGGGATACTGGCCTTTCAGGTCCGCCTTCACCGCACGATAGGAATTAGCCCAGAAGCTCTTGAGGTCACGCGTCACCTGGACCGGACGCCGCGCGGGCGACAGCAGGTGCAGCAGCACTTGCACCTTGCCGCCGGCGATGGTCGGCGTGTCGGTCGCGCCGAACATTTCCTGCAGCCGCACGGCCAGCACCGGCACCTCGCCCGATTTGTAATCGAGCGGTACGCGCGAGCCGCTCGGCACGACCAGATGGGTCGGTGCCAGCTCGTCCAGCGTCTGGCGCTGCTTCCAATCGAGCCGCGACAGGAGCGCGTCCATGAGGTCGAGATTGGCGAGATGCGCGCGGCGGGTCATGCCGGACAGGTACTGCGCCAGCCAGGTTTCCAGAGTCTCCAGAAGCGTGGCGTCGCTAAGGTCGGGCCAGTCATGCCGCGCATCGCCAATCCGCCGCAGGAAAGCGATGCGCGCCTGCAGATTGCGCGCATTCTCGGTCCAGGGCAGCGCGTCGAGCCCCATCTCGCGGATGCCTTCGATCATCGCGGCGGCGATTCGATCGGACGGCGGAGTCTTCAGCGCCTTCTCGTCCAGAACCAGCGACCACAGCCGCCGTTCGCGCTTTGCCTCCACCATCTCGGCGCGCGCGTTCCAGGCGAGCACGTCACGCTGCTCGATCGCATCGGCGAAGTCCTCCTCGATCTCGGTGAGCGCGATCGGCGCGGCGAGGAATATGCGGGCGTCACGCGCATCGCCGTCGAGCGATCCGACCGCCAGGAACGCTTCCGCTGCCAATGGATCATGCGCCGGCAGAACGGCCCCACGGCCATTGCTCAAGCGGAATTGGCCCGGAGCGCCGCGCCGTTGCGCCAGGCGGTCGGGATAGGCGAGCGCCAGCACTTGGCCGCATCGCGCGGTCGATGAATCCGCGTCCTTCGCAACGCCGAGCTGACGCCGCCAATCCAGCGCCGATTGCCGGACGCGCGCGCGCTGATTGCGGTCTAGCGCCGGATCACTCGAATCCCCGCGCAGCAATTGCACGCGGTGGCGAAGATCGGCGTCGGTCTCGCGCCCTTTCAAGAGATCGCGCTCGCTCAGGATCGCCGCGATATCGCAAGCGAGGTCGCCGAGCCCGCGCGCCTCTGCCCGCACCATCATGTGGGCGAGGCGCGGATGCAAGCCAAGCTCGGCCATCCGGCGCCCGTGCGGCGTCGCCAGGTTGTTGGCGTCGATCGCCTCCAGCTGGCGCAAGAGGCCGCGCGCCTGGGCCAGCGCGGCAACCGGCGGCGGCGTCATCAACGCGAGGGAAGCAGGGTCCGCGATACCCCAGACCGCTAGCTCAAGGGCGAGCGGCGACAGATCGGCCGCCTCGATCTCGGGCGCATCGAAAGCCGGCAAAGCTCGTTCGCTCGCTTCGCTCCACAGGCGGTAGCACACGCCCGGCGCAGTGCGGCCCGCGCGGCCGCGGCGCTGTGCGGTCGCCGCCAGCGACGCCTTGATGGTGACGAGCCGCGACATGCCGCTATTGGGATCGAAACGCGGAGTACGTCGGAGACCGCTATCGACCACCACGCGCACGCCATCGATGGTCAGGGAAGTCTCGGCAATGGAGGTTGCAAGGATGATCTTGCGACGGCCTTGCGGATCGCGGCGGATCGCCTTGTCCTGTTCGGGCAGCGGCAGATCGCCATAAAGCGGCAGCACAACCGCACGATCCTCACCGGCCAACCGGTCCTGGGTGCGGCGGATCTCCGCGGTGCCGGGCAGGAAGGCAAGGACGTCGCCGTCCTCCTCGCCAAGCGCGCGGCGGATGGCGGTTGCCATGCGGTCCTCCAGCCGCGCATTTTGATCGTCGCCCAGATGCCGTGTCTCGACCGGGAAGGCGCGCCCTTCGCTGCGCAGGCGCCGCGCACCTGGAATGCGCTCCGCCACGCTTTCGCCGTCGAGGGTCGCCGACATGATGATCAGTCGAAGATCGTCGCGCAGGCCGGCCTGCGCCTCCAGCGCGAATGCCAGCGCCATGTCGCCTTCGATGGTGCGCTCGTGGAACTCGTCGAACAGGATTGCGGCAATCCCCGGCAGGGCAGGATCGCCCTGCAGCTGGCGCAGGAACAGGCCGGTGGTGATGGCTTCGATGCGGGTCTTGGGCCCGACCTTGCGGTCCAGGCGCACGCGGTAGCCGACGGTTCCGCCGGCCTCTTCGCCCAGCATCGCCGCCATGCGGGCCGCAGCGCCACGCGCCGCCAGCCGGCGCGGCTCCAGCACGATGATCTTTCCATCCTTCGCCCAGGCCGCATCGAGCAAGGCCAGCGGCACGCGCGTGGTCTTGCCGGCCCCGGGCGGTGCTTCCAGCACCAGGTTTGGCGCGGCGGCCAGCGCATCCAGGATTTCCGGGATGAGAGGCTCGATCGGCAGGTCGGTGGTTAGGCGCGGATTCATCGCGCGCAAAGGTAGGTGGAGTGGCCGCGGCAGCGCCAGTGGAATTCGGCGCTAGCCGGCCAGGTCATCGAGGATCGGACAATCCGGCCGGTCGTCGCCGTGGCAATGGTGGGCAAGGTGCTTCAGCGTGCGGACCATCGCCTGCATCTCCGCGATCTTGCGCTCCAGGTCGGCGACATGGCTCAGAGCCAGATCCTTCACCTGGGCGGAGGAGCGGCGGCGGTTGCGCCACAGGGCAAGCAGCGTGCGGATGGTCTCGAGCGGGAAGCCGAGCGACCGTGCGCGCTGGATGAAGCGCAACGTGTGCACGTCGGCTTCGTCATAGAGCCGGTAGCCGGCATCGGTGCGCTGCGCTTTGGGCAGCAGACCGATCGATTCGTAGTGGCGGATCATCTTGGCGGAGACGGCGGAGGATTTCGCCGCCTGGCCGATGGTCATGTCCTGTATCATCACGCATCTCCCGAATGACGGAACCGCCAGCGATTGAGACTCAACGCGTTGGTGACGACGGTGACGCTGCTCGCCGCCATGGCGGCGCCGGCAACGATCGGCGTCAGCCCGCCCATCGCCGCCAGCGGAATGCCGAGCACGTTGAACAGGAACGCCCAGACGAGATTCTGGACGATCTTGCGCTTGGTGGCGCGCGCCAGATCGATGGCCGCCGGCGCCAGCAAGGGATCGCCGCGCATCAGCGCGATACCGGCGGTTTCGATCGCGACATCCGTGCCGGTCGCCATGGCGATGCCGAGATCGGCGGCGGCCAGAGCCGGCGCGTCGTTGATGCCGTCGCCGACCATGGCGACGATCTCGCCCTTGCCCTTGAGGTCGGCGACGGCAGTGACCTTGTCCGCCGGCAGCAGTTCGGCCCGCGCATCATCGAGGCCGATCTCGCTCGCCAGGTGCCGCGCCGCCGCTTCATTGTCGCCGGTCAGCATGAGCGTGCGCACACCCTGCGCGCGCAGCGCCGCCAGCGCCTGCTTGACGCCGGGCTTCGGCGCATCGCCGAAAGCCAGCCCGGCCAGTGCCCGCTTCGCTTCGGCGTCGGCGAGATACGAGACGGAATAACCTTTGCCATGCAGCGATCGGGCCGAAGGCTCCAGTGCCGAAAGGTCGATTACCTGCTCCTGCATCAGGCGCTGATTGCCGAGCAGGAACGCTCGCCCGTCCGCCCGCCCGGAAACACCACGCCCGGGCAAGGTCCGCAGGTCGGAGACCTGTGGCTGAGCCAGATCATGTGCCGCCTCCACCACCGCATGCGCCAGCGGGTGATTCGCGCCCCGCTGCAGGGCGGCGGCGAGCGCAAGGGCATGATCGCGCGGCAGATCCGGCGTTGTCGCAATCTCCGCCAGCTTCGGCTTGCCGACCGTCAGAGTTCCCGTCTTGTCGAACGCCATGATGGTGGTGGCGCCCGCCGTCTCCAGAGCGACCGCATCGCGGATCAGGATACCGTTCTTGGCGCCGACGCCGGTGCCGACCATGATCGCGGTCGGCGTGGCGAGGCCCAGCGCGCACGGGCATGCGATCACCAGCACCGCGACGGCGTGCAGGATCGCCGATTCCCAGCCGTGCCCGGTGATCAGCCAACCCGCGACCGTGATGGCGGCGATGACCAGTACGGCCGGCACGAACACCGCACTGATCTTGTCCACCAGACGCTGGATCGGCGCCTTGGCGCCCTGCGCCTCCGCCACCATGCGGACGATCCGGCTGAGCATCGATTCAGCGCCGATCGCCGTCACGCGCACCAGCAGCAACCCGTCGCCATTGACGGCGCCGCCGATCACATGATCGCCGCTCTCGACATCCACCGGCCGGCTCTCTCCGGTCAGCAGCGATTGATCGACCGAAGAACGCCCTTCCGTCACCACGCCGTCGGCGGCGATCCGGCTGCCCGGTTTCACTGTCAACAGGTCACCGAGGCGAAGCGCCGAAACCGGCACCGTCTCATCGTGGCCATCGCGGCGCACCAGGGCCTCCGTCGGGCGCAGGGATTCGAGCGCCTCCAGCGCCTTCAGGGTGCGGCGCTTGGCGCGCGCCTCGAGCCACTTGCCGAGGCGCACCAGAACGATGATGACCGCCGCGGATTCGAAGTAGAGATGGATCTCGCCGCCCACCATGAGATAGAGGCTGAGGCCGAAGGCCGCGCTGGTGCCGAGGGCGACCAGCACGTCCATGTTGGCAGTTCCGCCGCGCAGCGCCTTCCATGCCCCGCGATAGAACGACGCGCCCAGCCAGAACTGCACGGGAATCGCCAGTGCCAGCTGCCACCAGGCCGGCAGCATGACATGTCGGTCGAACAGCGCGCCCGCCATCGGGACTACGAGCGGCAGGGTGAGCACCGCGCCGAGCAGGATCGACAGCAATTCGTTGCGGAGCCCGCTTTGATCCTCCGACGTGTCGCGATGGTCGACGGACCGCGTGCCATAGCCGGCTTTGGCGATCGCTGCTTCGATCAGGGAGGACGTCACCCGACTATCGGCATGTACCTGCGCGACTTCGGTCGCCAGGTTCACGTTGGCGGCGGCGACGCCCGGCACCCGGCGCAGCACCTTTTCGATGCGGCCAGCGCAGGCGGCGCAGGTCATGCCGGTGACGCCGACGGTGAATTGCCGGTCGGCCCCGGCGGCTGGCACGGCTTCCAATGCTGTCATGGTTCCTAGATGGACCTTCCTATCATGGGAAGGTCAAGAGCGGATTTGACGCAGCGCTCCGGCTTGACCTTCCCATGGTGGCAAGGTCCATATATGGGCCATCGAACCCGAGGAGCCAAGCAATGCTGAAGCTGAAAGTCGCCGGGATGACCTGTGGCGGATGCGTGAAATCGGTCGAGCGCGCCGTCGCCGCGGCGGCGCCCGGCGCCAAGGTCAGCGTCGATCTCAAAACCGGCGAGGTCGCAATCGACGGCGCCACGACGAAGCAGACGATCGTGGCCGCCATCGAAGATGCCGGCTACGACGTGGTGGGAGAGGCGGCGTAGCCGCCCCGCCCATCCGGCTCACGTCCTATTTTGCCGCCCGCATCACAGGCTCATCCATGGCAAACAGATGCACCGCATGCGTGACGGCACCGCCGGCGCGGATGGTGGCAGAGACCATGGCGGCTTCGGCCAGCTCCGCATCACTGGCGCCGAATGCGCGTGCATCCTTGGCATGGATCTCGATGCAATAGGGGCATTGCGTCGTCAGCGCGACGGCAACCGCCATCAGCTCCTTGACCTTGCGTGGCATCGCGCCATCGACGAACACCGAATCGGCGAAGGCATTGAAGGCGTCAAACGCCTGGGGCGCGGCCCGCTTGACCTCTGACAGGCGAGCCAGATTCTTCATGTCGTACATCGGCAATCCTTGAATTGCGGGATGCAGCCTTGCAGGCAGCATGCCCTGCCGGCGGAGCGCCAGACCAATGCCGAGTAGTTATCAACCGGATGCCTGCCGCTTGATTGTGCGGCCTAGCGGGCCTTCAGCCGCTCCATGGCCAGGCGCGCGGCGGCAAAGTCTTCGATCGCGGTGCCGACGGACTTGAAGAGCGTGACCTCGTCCGCGGTCACGCGGCCCTTGTGCTTGCCGCGCGCGAGATCGGCGAGCTCGGCCTTGATCGCGGCCTCGGTGATGAGGCCGGCCTTCAAGGGGATCACCAGATCGCCGCCTTCCTTCAGCGCACCGGCGCGGGTGTCGCAGAACAAGGATGCGCGTCCAATCGCGGTATCGTCGCTTTCGCGCATCTCGGGCGTGAAGGCGCCGACCAGATCGAGATGCGACCCCGATTTGAGCCACACACCGCGGATCAGCGGCACCTTGCTCAAGGTCGCGCAGGAGATCAGGTCGGCCGCGCGCGCACACTTTTCAAGATCATCTGCCGGCTCGACCGGCAGGCCGAGAGCGGCCAGTTCCTTCGCTTTGGCATCGCGCTTCTTCCCGTCGCGCGCCCAGAGCTGCACGCGCTTGATAGAGCGCTGCGAGCAAT